>NZ_JAYEZO010000002.1:0-636968 GCF_037031285.1 Halobellus sp. LT62 | reverse complement strand
AGGACCTCCGGGTCCGGAGCGATCGCGCGGGCGATGCAGAGTCGCTGCTGCTGCCCGCCGGAGAGTTCGAGGCCGGACTCGTCGAGTTGGTCTTTCACCTCGTCCCACAGCGCCGCGCGCTTGAGCGACTCCTCGACGATCTCGTCGTAGTCGCCGCCCTTGTCTTGGATCTGTAGCCCATACGTGACGTTGTCGCGAATCGATTTCGGGAACGGGTTCGGTTTCTGGAACACCATTCCGACGCGGCGACGCAGCGCGACCGGGTCGACGTCGTCATCGTAGACGTTCTTCCCGCGGAGGTAGAGATCGCCCTCGACCCGCGCGCTGTCGATGAGGTCGTTCATCCGGTTGATACAGCGGAGGAACGTCGACTTCCCGCAGCCGGAGGGCCCCACCATCGCGGTGACGCTCTGCTCGGGAATGTCCATCGAGATGTTCTGCAACGCCTGATCGTCCCCGTACCAGACGTTGATGTCTCTCGCGCTGACGACCGTCTCGCGGTCGAACGACGCGCCCGTCTGGTCGACGCTCTCGCTGACGTCCGTCTGGATCAGCATCTCGTCGTCTGTCGGATCCGGCGACCCGGCGTCACCGTCTCGCTGTTCGTCTCGGTTCTGCTCACTCATTGGGTTCTGACTCATCCTGTGCGTTCAAACTTGTTCCGGAGCACGATCGCGACCGAATTCATCGCCAGTAAGACGGCGAGAAGCACTACGACTCCCGCGGGTACCGCTTTCGTGTAGAAGTCCTCGCTGGCGAAGAGCCCCGACCACGCGTACACCTGCAGCGGCATCGCGCTCACCTTCGCCCCGAGCGCGTCGGGGAGCGCGAACACGACGTTCGGCGCGCCGATCATAATGAGCGGCGCGGTCTCGCCGATCGCCCGGCCGAGCGCGAGGATCGTCCCCGTCAGGATCCCGGGGAAGGCCTCGGGGAGGACGACCTTCTTGACCGTCTGCCAGCGCGTCGCACCCATCCCGTAGGACGCCTGCCGCATATCCGACGGGACCGATCGGATCGCCTCACGCGAGGAGATGATCACGATCGGGAGAATGAGAAGCGCCAGCGTCGCGCCGCCGACGAGGACCGTTCCGGCGGACTGGCCGAGGTAGGTCACGAAGATCCCGAGCCCGAGCAGCCCGTACACGACCGAGGGGACGCCCGCGAGGTTCGAGATGTTGACGTCGACGAAGCGGGTGAGGGCGTTGTCCGGGGCGTACTCCTCGAGGTAAACCGCCGCGCCGACGCCCAGCGGGAACGAGAGCGCCGCAACGGTCGACATCAGGAGGATCGACCCCCCGATCGCCGGATACAGTCCCGCGTTCTCGGCGGTCCCGCTGTGGGCGCTCGTGAGGAACTGCCAGTCGACCCACGCCTGCGGGCCGGCGAAGCCGAACAGATCGACCGCGAGCGCGCCGACGAGCGCACCGCCGACGACCGTCGCGGCGAAAATCAGTCCGAGCGGCGACCCGTCCTCAGCGAACGCGCCGCGCCACGCGTACGCGCCCGTGGGAACGAACGCGATCGCGGTGACGACGACCGCCGGCACCGAGTTGACGCCGGCGGCGGGACCGAATGCGCCGGCGAGGACCGCGGCGGCGAAGGCCGCGCCCGCCGCGTAGAGACCGGCGGTGGTGTCGCGAACCCCGGCGACGTACGCGCCGATCGCCGCGGCCGACCCGCCGCCGACAACCGCGGCGACCATCATCCAGTCGACCGGGATAACCGGAATCGACTGGATCGCCGCGACGAGGCTCGGGAGGACCTGTGGGGCACCGATAACCTCGCCGACCGGCCCCGGAAGACCGAACAGCGAGAGGTAAAACAGCGCCGTCGTCGCGACCAACCGGGGCGTGAACGAGATCCGGTGGGCCTGTTGGGTGAGGACGACCGCGAGCCCGACGGGAACCGCGATCCCGATCGCGTACGCCAGCGCGACCAGCGGCGGAACGACGTCGATAACGAGCAGGGCGACGCCTCCGCTGAACATCAGCGAAACGACGAGCATTCCGACGAGTAACGCGCCGAAACTGAACGCCTCGCGGTCGCGTCGTCGAACCGTCCACCCGACGGCGACGCTCGGAGCGACGAGCGCGAGGAAGAACGCGAGATACCAGCCCGGATCGGCGGTCAGCGGCTGGATCGCGTCGTTGGCGACGTAGAGCAAGAGCACTCCCAGCATCACGATGCCGAACATCGTCGCCGCCAACAGCAGGTAGCGGAAGACGGTGCCGACGGTTCGACTGACCTGCCCGAAGCCCTCTATCTCGCCCGATTCGGTGGTGGTCGCCATCTCAGTACTCCTCCCGGTATCGCTGAGCGACGAAGTCGCTGATCACGTTCATTATCAGGGTGATGACGAAGAGGACGAGACCGATGGCGAACAGGCTGCGGTACGCGAGACCGCCGCCGGTGATGTCGCCGAGGAGTAACTGCACCATCGCGGCCGTCATCGGAAGCGATCCTTCGAGGAAGGAGGCCGGATTGAGCGGGTTCAGGAACTGCGCTCGCGACCCCGCGGCGATCGTCACGGCCATCGTTTCGCCGATCGCGCGAGAGAGCGCGAGGATGAACGACGAGAAGATCCCCGAGAGCGCCGCCGGGACGACGATGCCGGTCGCGACGTCGAACTTCGTCGCGCCCATCCCGTAGCCAGCCTGTCGGAGGTCGTCGGGCACCGCCGACATCGCGTCCTCGCTGATCGAGGCGACCATCGGGATGATCATCACGCCGACGACGATGCTCGCAGACAGCATATTGAACGTCCCGATGCTCGGGAAGACCACCGAGAGCGCGGGCGTGATGTAGATGAGCGCGAAAAAACCGTAGACGACCGTCGGGACACCGGCGAGGATCTCCAGCGCCGGCTTCAGTACCGATCTCGCGCGCGTGCTCGCGTACTCGCTGAGGTAGATCGCCGTTGCGACCCCGAGCGGAATCGCGATGACGGCGGAGCCGAGCGTGATCATCACGGTCGCCGAAACGAGCGTGAGAACGCCGAACTCGCCGCTGTTGATCTGCCACGTCGTTCCGGTGAGAAAGTCGATCAGCGAGGCGGTCTCGCCGGTGACGCCCATCAACGGCGCGGTGATCGTGAAGAACTTCGCGGCCTCCGTCACGAGGAGGACGACGATGCTGATCGTCGTCACGATAGAGAGGCCCGCACACAGGAAGAAGAACGTCCGCGTCAACAGCTCCCGCGGCGAGTTCTCCGTCTGTCTCGTGATGTCCGTCGCCAGTTCGTCCGTGCTCATAGTATGAATGGAATGGTGAGTGTACGTGGGTAGAGTACGTGTTTTGAGGGGTATGCGTCCGTTCCGGCCGCTTCAGTCGGATCCGCCCGCGGCCTCGTCGATTCGACCGAGCATCTCGTCGCGTTCCTCCTCGCTGAGCGGGACGTAGCCGACCTCGTCGGCCACGATCGCTTCGCTCGTCGAGTTCTCGATCCAGTAGCGAGCGAACTCGGCGATGTGTTCCTCGCCGAGCGCCGAGACGTTCGGATACGTGAACAGGGGCCGCGAGAGCGGCGTGTACTCGCCCGAGAGCGCGGTGTCGAGCGAGGGCTCGACGTAGTCGCCGTCGCCGTCGCTGATCGACACGGCCTGTACCGTGTCTTGGTTCTGGCTGTAGTACGCGAAGCCGAGGTACCCGATCGCGTACTCCGAGCCGCTCACGCCTTGGATGATCGTTCGGTCCTGCTCGGTCGGCGAGTAGTCCTGGCGGTGCTCGCCCTCCTCGCCGATGATCGTCTCGTTGAAGTAATCGTACGTCCCCGAGGCGTCGGAGGGGCCGTACAGCTCCATCGGTTCGTCGGGCCACTCGGAGTTGACGTCCGCCCACGTCTCCGGAGACGACTCCGCCGACCAGATCTCCCGCAGCTGCTCGACAGTGAGCCCGTCGCCGAGGAAGTTGTTGTCGTTGTTGACGATCACCGTCAGCGCGTCGGTCGCGACCTTGAGCTCGATCGGCTCGACCCCGCTCTCTGCGCACTGTTCTTCCTCCTCCGGCTGAATCGGCCGCGAGGCGTTGTTGAAGTCGGTCTGCCCCGTGCAGAAGTAGTTCGCGAAGCCGCCGCCGGAGCCCGTCGATTGGAGGCTGATACTGACTTCGTCGTGTTCCTCCTCGAACCGTTCACCCATCGCGCTCGCCAGCGGGAACACCGTCGAGGAGCCCGCGATCGCGATGTCGCCGGAGAGCGCCTGCGAACCGCCGTCCCCGGATCCGTCCGTGTCGCCGCCGTCCGCATCGCCGTCGGTCGGTTCCGCGGTAGCGTCACCGCCTGTATTTTGCTGTGTACAGCCCGCCAGCCCGGCGGTTCCGAGACCGCCAACCGCTGTGAGCAGTGTACGACGTGAAACACGACTATTGCGCTTGGGTTCGCGCGTCATCACATCGTCGTAGCCGCAGTTTGAATAAAACCGCTGCTAATATGACTATATAGAAAAAATAGTATTCAATACGTGGTTGTAGATCGGATCGGGAACGCCCGAACGCTCTGAAATCATCCGGAACACGCGCCTTACGTTGATTATTCGAACGTGGGTATGTCCAGTTACACGGATTCGAGTACACGGTTCTGCCCGCCTTGTCGCGAGCGAGGTATGGACATTCTACCGGGTCGCAGTCGAGTAAGTGCGATCAATATGCTCCCTCACGACACTCGTTCTCACGGTCAGATTCGGATCGGTGGCAATTCTATATAGAAATGACCAAATTTATATTCGCTTGATCGCAACGGCCAGTATGGTGGAAACGCGGAAGGTGCAGGTCACGGGCGGATCGACGTTCACGGTGTCGATTCCGAAAGACTGGGCGACGGACAACGACGTCTCCGCGGGAAGCGTCGTCGAGTTCTACCCGGAGGGGGACTCGCTGTTTCTGGCACCGGCGAACGGCGAGGAGCGAACCGAAGGAACGCTGGACGTGACCGACCTCGCCGGCGACGAGCTCACGCGCGCGGTGATGACGATGTACGTCAGCGGGTTCGACATCATCACGCTGGAGGGGTCGCGGATCACGACCGATCAACGGCGGACGATCAGACAGGCCACGCAGAGTCTCGTCGGACTGGAGGTCTTAGAGGAGACCCGCGATACGGTCGTCATCAGGGATCTGCTCGACTCCGCGGAGCTGTCGATCCACACGGCCGTCAGACGGATGCGACTGATCTCGCTGTCGATGCTCGAAGACGCCGTCGACGCCCTCGCGGAGCTCGATACCGATATGGCCCGCGACGTGATCCAGCGCGACGACGACGTCGATCGCCTCTGGATGGTCGTCTCTCGCATCTTCCGCGCGACGCTGCGGACGCCGAAGGCCGCCGAGGAACTGGGGCTGCCGCGGGAGGTCTGCTTCGATTACCAGTCCGCCGCGCGCCAGCTCGAACGCATCGGCGACCACGCGACGAAGATCGCACACCTCACCCTCGAGTTCGAGAATCCGATTCCCGAGGACGTCGTCGAGGCCCTCAAGGAACTGCACGAGGAGGCCCAGAAGATCATCGACGACGGGATGCAGGCGCTCTTGGCCGACGACAGCGACGAGGCGACGCGCCTCGCGAACGAGGCCCGCGAATCCGTCCAGGTGATCGACGAACGGGCCCGAAAGATCGACGAACTGCTCCGCGACCTCGATCCCGCCCGAGCGCAACTGCTCGGGCTCATCGTCGACTCCGTCTCGCGGAGCGCGGACTACGGCGGAAACATCGCCGAAACCGCGCTGCAGAAAGCCGCGCCGACGCCGTAGCGAAGCGCGGAAAAAGCGTTACTCCTCGACGAGAACGGCGTTGACCTGACCGCTCTGGCCGGGTCGGGACGTCACGCGGGCGCGACCCTCGCTCGTCTCGATGATCGCGCCTTTCGTGATGATGTTCCGGCGGACGTAGTTGACGTTCGCGGGGTTCTCGACGACGTTCTCGATCGTCGCCTCGGTGACCTCGCCGTCGATGGCGACCTGCGCGGTGTTCGCCGAGAGCGCGCGGATCTTCTCGTTGTTGCCACGGGAGTCGATGACTTGGAACCGGGGCTCGCCGACAGTGGTCTCGGCCGGCTGGCGACCCAGCTGGTGTCGGGTCTTCTTGTGCGAGCGTCGGCGTCGACCGCCGGTGCGCTTCCGCTTGGAACGTCCTTGGTCCTGCATACGGCATACCTGTCCGGGCGAGTACTTCAATGGCTCGAATCGACGTTCGAGACCACGCAGTCGCGGTATGGGCTGCAATACGAGTGGACGACCCACGCGACGACGCGACCGGATGCCGTCTCGGTCCGTCGGCGATGGGGGCGGCCGTGTCCGTTGGCGATGGGGGCGGCCGTGTCCGTTGGCGATGGGGGCGGCCGTGTCCGTTGGCGATGGATCCGTCTTCGATCCGTCGACGACAAGCACGGCTCTCGATCGTAGATCACAGAAAGGGAAGCAGCCGTCCGGGAACAGCCCGGACGGCCGCTACCGCCCTGAATTGGTCCCCGCTGACGCTTCGGCCCTCCAGACGAAGCGTCACTTGGGCGGTTGGCAGGGATCTACTTAAACGTGCCGCACTCGGAAACGAGTTCCCGATCTCCAACACGTCGCGGTGGACTCAGCCTCTCGGTTACAGTACCCCACTGCGAGACGTTTTTGTCGCCGGAGCCCCTCCTCTCGACGATGAGTGAGAACCGATGAGCGGGTCCGACGCGGTCGAGCGCGCCCGGCGCGCCGCCGACGCCGAGGACGCCTTCGAGGAAACAGCGCGGGGGCAGTACGCGATCGCGACCACGGTCTTCGATGCCGCGGTCTCGATCGGGGGCGACGACGGGAAGGCGACGTTCTCCGTTACCGTTCGCGTGCCGATGCTCGATGCGACCACTGCCGATCGTGTCGCACCGGTCGTCGAGGACGGGTGGTTCGACACGTTCGCGCTCCGAATGGAAGATGTCGACGGGGCGCTCCGCGGGAGCGACGAGGTCGACGTGGAGGTCGAACGAGAGGGAGAAAAAGCGGTCATCAGAGCCGAGATCGACGATATCGACGCGAAACGAGGTGCCTCCAACGCGGTCGCCGTCGTCGACTACGTCGAGGGAACGTACGTCGAGGGAATCATCCCGGGCTACGAGTACACCGAACCCGTGACGCACCTGATCCAGCGGGCGGCCGACACCGCGGGCGGCAGTCAGGGCGGCACGCCGCTGTAAGTCGATCCGCACCGACGCCGGCCGCGCGGGCAGTCAGTCGTGGTCAATCAATCGTGGTCGGTCAGTCGTGGTCAATCAATCGCGATCAGTCCATCGCGATGTACGTCTGCGTGTTCTCGATGCCGGGCATCTCGTGGATCGCGGTGGCGATCTCCTTGACGTCCTCGGGGCCGTCGACGCGGACTTTCACGATGTAGTCGACGTCGCCGGCGACGACACTGACGCTCTCGACCCCGCTGTCGAGCGCCGTCATCTCCGATTTCAGCCGGTCGACGTCGCCGGTAGAGGCTTTGACCATCACGTAGGCGGTGACCATCAGGCGACACCTCCCTCGGGCGCGAGGCGTTCGCCGACGATCAGCTGTCGGACCTCTTCGAGGACGTCGAAGTCAGCGAGTACAGCGAGTCGGTCGCCGACTTCGAGCGAGTCGTCCGACAGCGGCAGTCCCATCGGCTCGTCGGCCTTCCCGAACGCGACGATCCGCGAGTTGGCGGGGAGCGCGACCTCCTCGATCGTGTACCCGCGCATCGGCGACTGCTCGGTGACAGTCATCAACACCACCTGCAGGTGCTGTGCGACGTCGGCGATGGCCCGGATCGACCCGCCGAGGAGTGCGTTCTTCGCGCCGATCGCGCCGAGCCGTTCGGGGTAGACGACCTCGTCGACCTCGTCGGCGTACTTCTCGTAGACCTCCTCGCGGTACTCCTCGTCGACCCGCAGGACCGTCCACGTCCGGTGGTGCTTCGCGATCGAGCACGCCGCGAAGTTGACGTTCAGATTGCTCGTGAGCGCACCCAGTCCATCGGCTTCCTCGATCCCGGCTTCGAGGAGCACATCCTCGAGCGACCCGTCGCCCTCGACGACCTCGAATCCATCATCGCGGGCGCGCTCCGCCTGGTCGCGGTCCCGTTCGACGAGCGTGATCTGGTGCCCCTCGTCTCTGAGAACGCGGGCCGTCCGGAGTCCGACACGGCCAGCCCCAATGATAACAAACCGCATACAAACCTGTACGCCGTCTCCCGTGAATAATGTTTCTCCGAAACGTTCGTGAGGAAGCGATCGTGGCAAAATGAGGCGGACGAGTTGCCTCGCACAGACCGCTGAGGGAAGCAGAGCCGAATCTCGCGGCACAAACGCTTTGAGATGATACCACGTACCGTGTCAGTATGGTGCACGCATACATTATGGTGAAGACCGGGCCGGGAACGTCCGAGCAGATCGTCAAATCGATCCGCGGACTCGCGACCGTCGCCGAGGCCCACATCGTCGCGGGCGCGTACGACATCATCGTCGAGGCGGACGCCGAGGCCGTCTACGAGATCCTGAACGCGGCCTCGAACGAGATTCAGGGACTGACCGGCGTCACCGACACGAAGACGTACATCGCGATGGGGTGATCGGCCAAGTCGAACCGCGGACATCACGACAGCGCGCTGGCGTCACGCCGAGCGAGCCGAATCCGTAAAGTCATCCGCACCCGTACCGCCGGTATGGTCTCCGTCGTCGGGCTCGTCCTGTTCGGAGCGGTACTCGCGGTCCACACGCTTTTTGCAGCCGTGTTGACCCGGTTTTTCCGCCTTCGGCTGAACACGCACTGGGGCTACGTGATCTACTCGTTTACCATCACGCCGGTCGTGCTCTTCGTCACGACGCTCGTCTTCTTCGGCGTCTTTCCGATCGGAGCGGGATTGAACCTCGGGGCGACCGCGCTGCTCGGTGCGGCGGTCGGACTTCCGCTCGCGCTCGGGTTCACCATCGACACGCTGTACGTGCCGCCGCCGGAGGAGATCGATCTGCCCCAGCGACAGTGACCGCGAACGGCGGCGAGAACTAGCGGCGCTCCAGAATGTCCTCGACTGCGGATTTCACCTCGGCGAGGACGTCTTCGAGCGGTTGTCCCGCGTCGACGCGGACGAACCGGTCGGGATCGGCGTCGATGAGTCGTTCGTAGTTCTCTCGGACCTGTTCGAGGTACGCCGCGCGCTCGAACTTGTTGGTCGCGCCCGCCCGTTCGGCCGCCGTCTCGGGGTCGACGTCGAGATAGATCGTCGCGTCCGGCGGGTGCGTGAAGGCCTCGTGGATCTCCTGAATGTACGTCAGCGGATCCCGGCCTCCGGCGAGATACGACTCCGAGAGCGACGCCGCCTGATAGGCGTAGCGGGAGTCGGTGTAGCGGTCGGTGACGACGAGGGTGCCCTCCGACAGCGCCGGTCGGACGACCCGCGAGAGGTGGTCGGCGTGGTCGGCCGTGAACAAGAAGAGTTCCGCGAGGGGATCGGCGTCGTCGTCGCCCATCGAGCGCGCGACCGCGTCACCGTACCACGAGTCGGTCGGCTCGCGGGTGAACACCGCGTCGGGGTACTCGGCTCTGAGCGCCTCCCACGCGGTGCTCTTTCCGCTGCCGTCCAGTCCCTCCAACGTGAGCAGCATACGTCGAGGTGGCGGCCAGCAGCGTTAAAACTCCTCGGAGTCGGTTGTCGGGCGAGTGGTCAGACAACCCGACGGCGGTTCGCCAACACCGCCGCTCGCGAGAGGGCGTACACGCCGATCGCGACGAGCACGATCGTCCCGCCCGCGGCGACGTCGTACCAGTACGACAGCGTGACGCCGAGGATCGTCGCGACGAATCCGGCAGCGACGGCAGCGGCGATCGAGCGCGGGAACCCCCGGATGGGAGTCGCGGCGGCGACCGGGATCACGAGCATCGCGGCGACGAGGATGACGCCCATAATCTGCATCGCGGCGACGACGACGACCGCCGTCAGGACCGCAAGCAGCTGAGAGTAGCGCGTGACGTCGAGGCCGACGGCGCGCGCGCCCACCTCGTCGAAGGTGACGTAGACGAGCGGACGGTACGCGACGGCGACCACGGTGACGACGACAACGGTCATCGCTAGCAGGACGGCGGCGTTGGCCCGCGTGACCGTGGCGAGCGACCCGAAGAGGTACGCGCTGATTCCGACGGCGATACCTCCGTCGGTGGCGGTCACGAGCACGCTTCCGACCGCGAACGACCCGGTGAGAACGATCGCGAGCGACGTGTCGCGATACGCGCCGGCGTAGTCGACGAGCGCCTGCACCGCCAGCGCGGCGACGGCCGCCACGACGAGCGCGGTCAAAAGCGGGGAGACGGTAAGCGAGAGCGCGGCGTTCACGAACAGCCCGGCCGCGACCCCCGCGAACGCCGAGTGCGCGAGCGTGTCCCCGATCATCGCCATCTCGCGGTGGACCAGAAAGCTCCCGACGAGCGGCCCGATGATCGCGATGCAGATCGCCGCTAGGTACGCGCGCTGCATAAACGGGAGCCCGATGATCTCGAACCCGGTCAGCGCGGCCAAGAGATCGAGTATCGTTCCCCACACGCCGTCGAGAACGACGTCGGTCGTGACGTCGATGGCGACGTCGACGGCAACGCCGGAGCGGGCGAGCGCGACGGCAGCGGGCGTCTGTGTCGCGGTCATTCGGGACTCCATCTGTCTCTCATCGGTGGTCGTGGCGGATAATATGTTGGCCGCCGCCGTACGCCTCCGCCAGCGCGTCGGTCCCGACGAACGCCTCGGGGCTGCCGTGGAAGTACAGTTCCCGATTGAGGCAGGCGACTTCGCTGGCGTGCGTCGTGACGACGCCGATGTCGTGCTCAATGAGGACGACGGTGAGGCCCTCGTCGTTCAGTTCGTGTAGGAGGTCGTAGAACGACTCGCGGGACTCGGCGTCGACGCCGGTCGTCGGTTCGTCGAGCGCCAACAGGTCGGCTTCGCCGGCCAGCGCGCGGGCGATGAACACCCGTTGGCGCTGCCCGCCGGAGAGACGGCCGACGCGGCGGTCCGCGAGGTCAGTGATGCCGACGCGATCCATCGCGTCCGCGACGGCGCGGCGGTCATCGTCGGAGAAGCGTCCGATGAGTCGACGCGGATAGCGGCCCATCCGAACGACTTCGGCGACCGTGATCGGCATCTCCCCGTTCGCGTTCGCGACGTCTTGGGGGACGTAGCCGATCCGCTCCCCGTCGTCGAAGTCGACCGCGGGCTCGCCGAACAGCGAAATCGAGCCGCCGTCCGGCTGGCGAAGCCCGATCAGCAGTTCGAGAAGTGTCGTCTTGCCCGACCCGTTCGGACCGACTAGCCCGAGGAACGCGCCCTCTTCGACGTCGAACGAGACGTCTCGCAGAACGGGCTCGTCGGCGTAGGCGAACGTGACGTCCCGTACTTCGATGGCGTTCATCGGTCGGTCAACTCCGTGGCGTTCATTGGTCGGTCAACCCCGTGGCGTTCATTGGTCGGTCAACCCCGTGGCGTTCATTGGTCAGTCAGCACCCGTTCGATCGTCGGGAGGTTCACGCTTTCCATCACTTCGAGGTAGCCCCACCCCTCCTCGTCCCATTCGTCAGTCAGTCCGGGCATCGACGTGAGTGGCAGGACTGCCTCGGCGTCGGTCTCCTCGACGAGTTGTTCGGCCGCCCGCTGCGATTCGAGGGGATCGGCGCAGATGTACCGGAGGTCGTTCCGTTCGATTCTCTCTTGGGCACGCTCGACGTCGCGCACCGTCACCTGATCGTCCGGTGATACCTGCGTGAGCGCTTCGATCTCGACGTCGTACCGGTCGCCGAAGTACCGCAGCGAGTTGTGTCCGGCGATCAAGAGCACGTCGCCTGCAGCCTCCGAAACGATGGCTTCGACGCAGTCGTGGAGATCGTGCAACGCCGAGCGGAACGCCTCGGCGTTCGACTCGTACGCGTCGGCGTCGTCGGCGTCCACCTCGATCAACGCGTCGCGAACGGTTCCCACGGACTCGGCGAGGCGGAGCGGATCCATCCAGAAGTGCGGATCCGCTGTCCCGCTGTTTTCGTGGTCGTGGTCGTCGAGGTGACTGTCGTCCTCGTGGGGTTCCTCGTGGTGGGCGTCGTCGGTGTGGGCCTCGTCCTCGTGATCACCCTCTGTGTGATCGTCTTCAGCGTGATTATCCTCAGCGTGATCGTGTTCGTCGACCGCAGCGAGCAGGTCGAGCCCCGAACTGGCGTCGACTGTCGTCACCGACGACCCGTCGGCGTCGAGATCGCGGCGGATGTCGTCGACCCAAGGCTGGAACCCCGCCATCCCGTGCACGAGAAGTGAGGCCTCGTAGACGTCCTCTCGAACCCGCGGCCCCGGTTCCCACCCGTGCCCGTGCTGTCCGATCGGCACGAGCAGTTCCGAATTCGCGGCGTCGCCTGCGACCGTCCGGGCCACGTCGCCGAACACGAAGAACGACGACTGGACGCTCGTTTCGTCCGCCGTCGATTGGGTATCGGTCGAACCGCCGACACAGCCAGCGGTGATTCCCAAGGTGGCCGCGCCCGCAACCGTCACGAGCAGTCGACGTCTTGTTGTCTCCATCTGTTTAATAATATAGATAGAAAATATAATAACTTTGCTATTGGAAGTGTACTATGAATAATAACGGTCCCCACGAACGACTGCACAGCGAAGCGTCCGGAATCGGCAGTTAGTTTTACGGCAAAACGGGGAGATATCACGGGTATGAAAGTATTGGTCGTCGGCGGAAGCGGATTCATCGGAAGCGCCCTCTGTCGTGAATTGAAAAACCGGGGCCACGAGGTGACAGCGCTCTCCCGCAGTCCGAGCAGCGAGGACCTCCCCAAAGGCGTGAACAAGGTGATGGGTAACGTCGCCGATTACGACTCTATCCGAGGAGCGTTCGAGGGGATGGACGCGGTCTACAACCTCGTCGCGCTCTCGCCGCTCTTCAAACCGAGCGGCGGCGACGAGATGCACGACAAAGTGCATCGACAGGGGACCGAGCACGTCGTCCGCGCCGCCGAGAAACACGAGGTCGGCCATCTCGTCCAGATGAGTGCGCTCGGGGCCGACCCCGACGGATCGACCGCGTACATCCGCTCGAAGGGCGAAGCCGAGGAGATCGTCACCGAGTCCGTCCTCGACTACACGATCTTCCGCCCGTCGGTCATTTTCGGTGACGGCGGCGAGTTCATCTCGTTCACGAAACTGCTCGCGCCGCCGTACGTCAGCGCCTTGCCCGGCGGCGGCAAGACCCGCTTCCAGCCGCTTTGGGTGGGGGACATCGTCCCGATGCTCGCCGACGCGATCGAGGACGAGAAACACGTCGGGCAGATCTACGAGATCGGCGGACCGGACAAGCTCACCCTCGCCGAGATCGCGCGGATGATCCACGAGTCGGACGGGCGGTCGACGACCGTCGTCTCGGTCCCGATGGGGCTGGCGAAGATCGGGCTCAGCATCGGCGACCTCATCCCCGGGTTCCCGATGGGCAAAGACCAGTACCGCTCGCTCAAGTTCGACAACGTCACCGAGGACAACGAGCTCGATGCTTTCGGCGTTGGCGTGGGCGAACTCACCACGTTGAAGGCGTATCTGAATGGTCGTCGGAGCGAGATGACCGAGAGCGCGAGGGCGACGGCCGAGTGACATTTCTCCCGGTCGTTTTAAGTGTGGATCCGGCCCATCCGGACGCGTCCGAATATAAATCCTGAGAAATAGGTGCCTACGCCACGCCGAGGGAGTTGTAACGACCGATTAACATCCCGTCGCAGTCTTTCGGTTCCTCGCATATTTCGATCCTACCGCGAATTTCACACCATCACAAGGTTTATGTCCGCGTTTGCACTGGGTTACACGCAATGGCGAGGGGACCCGATAAATGAAGCTTGCAATGATCGGTTTCGGGCAGGCCGGGGGAAAGATCGTCGACAAATTCGTCGAATACGACAAGCGCCACGACTCGGGGATCGTCCGCGCGGCGGTCGCCGTCAACACCGCGAAAGCCGACCTGATGGGACTGGAACACATCCCGAAGGACCAGCGGGTCCTCATCGGTCAATCGCGTGTCAAGGGTCACGGCGTCGGCGCTGACAACGAACTCGGCGCGGAAGTCGCCGAGGAAGACATCGACGAAGTCCAGGGTGCGATCGACAGCATCCCGGTCCACGAGATCGACGCGTTCCTCGTCGTCGCCGGTCTCGGCGGCGGCACCGGCAGCGGCGGCTCGCCCGTACTCGCGAAACACCTCCAGCGCATCTACACGGAGCCGGTGTACGGGCTGGGGGTCCTGCCCGGTAGTGACGAGGGCGGAATCTACACGTTGAACGCGGCGCGGTCGTTCCAGACGTTCGTCCGCGAGGTCGACAACCTCCTCGTCTTCGACAACGACGCTTGGCGGAAGACCGGCGAATCGGTGCAGGGCGGCTACGACGAGATCAACGAGGAGATCGTCACCCGCTTCGGCGTCCTCTTCGGGGCCGGCGAGATCGGCCAAGACGGCGAAGTCGCAGAGAGCGTCGTCGACTCCTCGGAGATCATCAACACGCTCGCCGGCGGCGGCGTCTCGACTGTCGGCTACGCCTCGGAAACCGTCGAAAACGAATCCTCCGGCGGCGGGTTGCTCTCGCGAATCACCGGGAGCAACGAGGAAGACGATCTCGACACTGCCCACACCACCAACCGAATCACTTCGCTGGTTCGGAAAGCCGCGCTCGGACGGCTCACACTCCCCTGTGAGATCGAAGGGACCGAGCGGGCGCTGCTTGTTATGGCTGGCCCTTCCCAGCACCTCAATCGGAAGGGGATCGAACGCGGTCGCAAGTGGATCGAAGAGCAGACCGGAAGTATGGAAGTCCGCGGCGGCGACTACCCGATCCGAAACTCCGGAAAGGTCGCGTCCGTCATTCTCCTCTCTGGCGTGACGAACGTCCCCCGGATCAAGGAGCTACAGCAGGTCGCCATCGAAGCGCAGGATAACATCGACGATATCCGAGAGGAGAGCGATGACAATCTGGAGAATCTCATCAACGATGACGAAGACGAGCTGGAGTCGCTTTTCTAGACTCGCGCTGGCCTGTCTCTTCGTCCTCTCCGTCGCAACGGTCCCCGTCGCCGCCGTGTCGGTCGGCGACACGACGGTCCCTAGCGACGAGGAGGTCGGCACGGAGGTCACCGCAACAGCCACGCTGACCGAGCTGTATCAGAACCCCTCGCTCGAATCGTGGACGCTCGCGGGGAGCACCGAACTGACCGACGTGACGTGGACCGTCGAGTACTACGACCAGACCGGGGCGAAGGTCGATCAGCAGTCCTTCGACGGGCAGTCGTTCTCCGGCGCGCAGGTGAACGCTGAGGACGGCACGAGCCGGGTCGAGGTCCGACTCACGGGGACGGTCCCGGAGGTCGGCGACTACACGTACGATCCAGCCCAGTCGTTCACCGTGATGGCGCTCGAACAGACGCGTGAGGGCGGCTCGACGAACGAGATCGAAACGTGGTCGGCGACGCACTACACCGAGGAGAGCCGCGAGGCTCGAAACGAGATCGATGAGGCTGTGACGGCCGTCGAGGAGGTCGACGACGAGGAAGCCGAACGCCGGCTCCAGAACGCGATCGAAGCCTACGACGGTGAGGAGTTCACCCTCGCTGCTGACCTCGCCGAACAGGCGCGAGAGCGAGCCGAACAGACTCAGCAGTCGAACCGGCGAATACAGCTCGCGATGTACGGCGTCGGCGGGCTCGTCGTGATCGGCCTGTTGGCCGGGGGATTCCTCTACTGGCGCTCCCAGCAGTCGGGCTACGACAAGCTCGGCTGACCGCGGATCCGCTCTGTTTCGATGCGCGTCCTCGTTCCGTACGCGACTCTCGATCCGAAGAGCCGCCTCTCCTCGGCACTCACCGCGGGCGAGCGGCGGGAGTTCGCGCTGGCGATGCTCTGTGACGTCGTCGAGGCCCTTCGAACCCTCGGCCACGACCCTGAACCGCTCGTCACGGAGCCGTTAGACGTCGGTCGCGACGTCGACAGCGGCCAGTCACTACCTGCGGCCGTCGAAGACGCTGAAGACGTACTCGGTCCCCTGACACAAGTGGTCGACGAGCGGCCGTTGAGTGCCGCGGTGAACGCCGCTCTCGACGACACCGACGCCGCGGAACAGGCGGTCGTAATGGCGGACCTCGCGCTCGCGACGCCGACGGCGCTTCGACGGCTGTTCGGCGTCGGCGGCGACGTCGTAATCGCGCCCGGTCGCGGCGGCGGGACCAACGCGGTCGTCGTCCGCGACCCCGACTTCTCGGTCGACTACCACGGCGCGTCCTACCGCGACCACCGGCGGATCGCGGAACAGCGAGGCCTCTCTGTGGGCGTCCTCGACTCGATGCGGTTGGCGACGGACGTCGACGAACCGTCCGATCTCGCGGAAGTGTTGCTGCACGGCGACGGGCGGGCCCGAGCGTGGCTCGTCGATGCCGGCTTCGAGATAGCGGACGCTGGCGACGGACGCATCGGTGTCGAGCGGGCCTGATTGTTCGGACATCGGGAGATTTGGACAGCAGGCTAGCCGATATTCGGTAGGGGCGAACAGCTGGCACCCGCTCGCGACTCGCGGCGGCCACTCCAACGCCGTCGCTGTCGTCACCCCATCCCGCGTCGACGTGCCAGGCAACCGCAGCCCGACGCGGGGTCGTTGCTATGTCACAGCGCGAGTGGCCGCGCGTTCGGATATAAACTCTCGGCGGAGTTACCCGAAGCACGACGGTTTTTGTGCGTCGGTTTCGAAGTCAACTCACGATGGTCCCCGCGGGCGACACTGATGGCGTCGACGTCGAGATCGACGAAGCCGACGTCGAGCAACTGCTGTCCGTGACACCTGACGACGTCTCGGCCGCAGGGGAACTCACCTTCTCGCGGAACGCGTTCGTCCCGCTGACGACCGCCTGTCGGTACACCTGCACGTACTGCACCTACTACGACGTGCCCGGCGAGGCGACGCTCCTCTCCCCCGACGAGGTCCGCGAACAGCTTCGCGTGGGTGCCGACGCCGGCTGCACTGAAGCGCTCTTCACGTTCGGCGACAAGCCCGACGAGCGCTACGCGGAGATCCACGAGCGGTTGGCCGAGTGGGGGTACGACGACGTCCTCGCGTATCTCCGCGAGTGCTGTGAGATCGCGTTGGCGGAGGGCCTGCTCCCGCACTCGAACCCCGGAGACCTGACCGAAGCCGACTTCGAGCGGCTCGCGCCGGTCAACGCGAGTATGGGCGTGATGCTGGAGACGACCGCGGACGTGCGAGCGCACTCGGGGAAGAGACAGAAGACTCCCGGCCAGCGGCTCAACACGATCCGCGCGGCCGGACGGGTCGGCGTGCCGTTCACCACCGGCATCCTCGTCGGCATCGGCGAGACGTGGCGCGACCGCGCCGAGAGCCTGCTCGCGATCGGCGCACTCCACGACCGCTATGATCATATCCAAGAGGTGATCGTCCAGAACGTCGTCCCCAACGAGCGCTCGGACTTCGATCGGCCGTCCGTCGAGACGATGCGGCGGGTCGTCGCGATGGCGCGCGCCGCGCTCCCCGATGAGGTGTCCGTGCAGGTGCCGCCGAACCTCTCGCCGACGCGGGAGTTGCTCGACTGCGGCGTCGACGACCTCGGCGGCGTCTCGCCGGTCACGGACGATTACATCAACCCCGAGTACGCGTGGCCGGCGCTCAGAGGGTTGACAGCGCTGGCCGACGACGCCGGCGTGCCGCTGTACGAGCGCCTGCCGGTGTACGACCGATACCTTCCGGAATCCCTTCGACGCGACGATTTCGACGGGCGACCGGCCGACGGAACGTGGCTCGGGTCGCCGATCGAGCGGGCGCTCAACGCCGCCGACGTCCACGGACGGCGGTACCGCGGCGTCGCGCAGCGAGACGGTCCGATCGACGTCGACGCGTCGCAAGCGGTCGATGCCGACGACTGAGTCCGTCGCGAAGGAGTGGAGACGGCGCTCAGATTCCGAGCAAGTCTGGCACGCGTTTCCTGAGTAGCGTGTAGGCCGCTGCGAGGACGACGCCGGCGACGACGAGCGCTCGCAGCCAGCCTTCGAAGGTCGCAGCCGCGGGTACCGCGAGAGCGACCGTGAGAAGGAGGTCCTCGGGCGCGCCGTCGTAGCGAACGACGTACCGCGGGCGCAACCAGCGTCGCCGCGGGTGCAGGTAGACCGCCCGGTCGGACGTCCGCTCCCACGGCCTGAGCTCTTCGCCCGCGCCGAACCAATCGGAGATCGAGTGAACTCCCGCCGCGAGCAAGGCGAGCGCGACGGCGACAGTCGCGGGACCGGGGGCGACGAGTGCGACACCCCCGGCGAGGAGCCCGAGGAGGGAGTAGTACACCGGAAAGTGCAGCGTCTTGCGGTGGACGCCGACGAAGAGATCGATATCTGGGAGAATACCGCCGACGACAGCACCGACCGCGGCGGGGAGGGCCAACGTCGGGGCGGCCATCGCCACCGGAACCGCGAGCAAGAGTCCCGAGGCGACGTGCGTGGTGACCATCATCGATAGCAGGGAGGAACGCGGCGGACTTGAGACTGCGGGCTCCGGCCGTCGGAACCGAGCCTGTGAGAGACGAGAACGATCAGTCGTCCGCGTGCGCCGCATCGGTCCCCTCGTCGGTCGCCTCGCCGAACATCGGCGTGCCGTCCGCTCGCGGCCCGAGCCGCGGGCCGTGGACCGGCGCGTCGACGTCGACCGGGCGGCGCGTCCGGTAGTCCGTCGAGCGCTCGACCGGCCGTCGACCGATCGCCGAGATCATCTCGACGTAGTCGGCGACGGAGCGGAACTCCCCGTGGGAGCCGCCCGCGCGGGTCGTGATCTCTTCGGAGAGGATGGTCCCCATAAAGTCGTTCGCGCCGCAGTTGAGCAGTTTCAGTCCCTTCGCGTTGCCGTACTTCACCCACGAGGACTGGACGTTTTCGACGTTGTCAAGGAAGAGCCGCGCGACGGCGACGAGCAGTTCGTCCTCGGCGTCGGTCGCGCCGCCGTCGACGACGCCCCGTTCGTACAGCGGCGTGTGCTCGTGGACGAACGACAGCGGGACGAACTCGGTGATGCCCCCGGTTCGATCCTGCAGGTCACGAATGACTTTCAAGTGCTCCACGCGGTGGGCCTCGTTCTCGACGTGACCGTACATCATCGTCGACGTGACGTCGAGTCCGGCGGCGACTGCGCCCTCCAGCGCCGCGACCCACTCGTCGGTCGAGATCTTCCCGGGGCAGATGACCTCTCGGACCTCCTCGATGAGGATCTCTGCGGCGGTGCCCGGCGCGGAGTCGAGCCCCGCCGAACGGAGTTCTCGGTATACGTCCTCGTAGGACCACTCCGTCCCGCGGCGGGCGTGCTGGGCCTCCTCGGGAGTCATCGAGTGGAGGTGGACGCCGCCGACGGACATCGCGCGCATCTGGTCGACGTAGGTTCCGGGGTCGGTCTCGTAGACCGCCGGCGGCTTGTAATCGACCGCGCTGGCCGGGTCGTCGAACGACGCGAGAATCTCGTGGTGCTCGTCGTCCAGCGCGAACGCCGGGTGCAGTCCGGACACCGACGTCACCTCGTAGATGCCCATTTCGAGGGCTTCCTCGACGATCGCTCGCGACTCCGCGGGCGTCTTCGTGAAGCCAGCGTGTTCGCCCTCGGAGTCGGCCTCGAACTGGTGGGCAGTGTCCTTGAAGTTGCAGAACAGACAGCCCGTGTTGCACGCGGTCGTGACGTTGTTGTTCAGGTTCGCGACGAACGTCACGTCGTCGCCGACGATCTCCGCGCGCCGCCTGTCGGCGGCTTCGAGAACCCGTTCCTTTCGGACGGGATCGATGCCGTCCCGCTCCGTGCCGGTGGTGATCAGTTCGATTCCGTCGTCGACCGTGAGACGGTCGCCCGCGCGTGCATTCGCCAACGCGTTCTCGAACGACTGGTCCGTTTCGGGGACGACATCGAACTCGAAGTCGGAGTGGCCGTCCGTCGGTCCCGCTGGCTCGCGCATACCGAGTACCGGGGACCGGAAACCAAAAAGCTGGGCTTGCCGGAGGCGTTCGTCGACCGCGCGGGGGAACCGCCGAGATGGCACACAAAGTGTGCGCAAACGTGGATAGGTTCTGTCGATATAGAAGTCAGGTACGCATAAGAGTGGAAGGGTTCTTGTGCGCTCCCGAGTCAGTTCGGCGTATGACGAGCGTCAAGGAGTTCCGCGTCGAATCGGAGCCGACCGCGACCGAGCTCGGACGCGGCCGGTTCGTCTTCACCGACCAGTACTCCGTCTTCGACTGGGGGGAGATGCCCGACCACGTCCCGAAGAAGGGGGCCTCACTGTGCACGATGGGCGCGTACAACTTCGAGTTGCTGGCCGAGCGCGACGTCCCGACGCACTACGCGGGCGTGTATCGGACCGCCGAAGGCGAGTCGGATTCCGACGACATCCCCGTCGCGCTCGAGGAGTGCGACGAGCCGCCGACGGAGATGGCCATCGAGCTCACGCAGGTCCCCGACCTCCCCTATCTCGGCGACGGCGAGTACGACTACGACGCCTACCACGACGCCGCGGGCGAGAACTACCTGATTCCCCTCGAAATCGTGTTTCGGAACACGGTCCCGATCGGATCGAGCCTCCGCTCGCGGGGGTCGCCCGCGGAGTACGGCGTCGAACTTGACGCCGACGATGCCGACCTCGACGGTGACGGGTGGCCCGACGAGGTCGTCGACCTGCCCGAGCCGGTCGTCGAGTTCTCCACGAAGTACGAGGAGCAGGACCGCTACCTCATTCGGGAGGAGGCCGAGCGGATGGCGGGCGTCGCCGACCTCGACGCGCTCGAATCGGTCGCGCTCGCGGTGAACGACGTCCTCAACGAACGCGCCGAGGAGCGGGGATTCGTCCACGAGGACGGCAAGATCGAGTGTCTCTACCACGACGGCGAGATCGAGGTCGCCGACGTCGCCGGCACGTTCGACGAGAACCGGTTTTCATACGAGGGCCAAGAGCTCTCGAAGGAGGTCGTCCGCCAGTACTACAAGCGAACCGACCCCGAGTGGGTCGCGGCAGTCTCGGAGGCGAAATCCCGCGCCCGCGAAGCGGGCGTCGCCGACTGGCGAACGCTCTGTGAACGCGAACCGTCGTCGCTTCCGGCCGAGGTGCTCGACGCCGTCTCGGACCTCTACGCCGCGGGGACGAACGCCTACACGGGACGGGAGTGGTTCGACGCGCCGGACGTCGCCGACGCGGTCGACGCCGTTCGGGACCTGTAACGGCTTAGGGGCACCCAACTACCACGTTCTTGTATATCCGGCTTCACTCCAAAACGTCTTTTACACACGACCGCGCACTACGACTCGATGACGACGTACACCGCGACAGTGACGGTTCGCCTCAAGCGGGGCGTGTTGGACCCCGAAGCCGAGACGACAAAGCGCGCGCTCGAACGCCTCGGCTTCGAGCTCTCGGCCCTCCGCTCGACCGACCAGTTCGAGATCGACCTCGACGCCGCTTCGGCCGATGCGGCCGAAGCGCGCGTCGACGAGATGGCCGAACGCCTGCTCGCGAACCCGACGATCCACGACTACGACGTCGAGGTGGACGAAGCCTGATGACGGTCGCATCACCGACAGCGACCGTCCTCGCCCGACACGGAGGTCGATGCCTGTGACGGTCGCTGTCATTACCTTCGGCGGCTCGAACTGCGACCGCGACGCGGTCCGCGCGCTGGCGCACATCGGCGTCGACGCCGAGCGCGTCTGGCACGAGGACGGCCTGCCCGCCGACGTCGACGGCATCGTTCTCCCCGGCGGCTTCTCCTACGGCGACTATCTCCGGGCGGGCGCGATGGCCGCGCACTCGCCGATTATGAACGAGGTCCGCGACGCGGCCGAGGATGGGATTCCGGTACTCGGCGTCTGCAACGGCGCGCAGGTCGGCTGCGAGTCGAAACTGACGCCCGGCGCGTTCACGACGAACGCCAGCGCGCGCTTCCAGTGCGAATCCGTCCACCTCCGCGTCGAGAATAGCGACACGCCGTGGACCGCCGCCTACGAGGTCGGAGACGTGATCGAGATCCCGATCGCCCACGGCGAGGGCCGCTTCGAGATCGCAGCGGAGCGCTACGAGGAGTTGGTGGCCGACGATCGGATCGTCTTCCGCTACTGCGACGCGGCGGGCAACGTCACCGACGAGGCGAACCCCAACGGCTCCCGCGGCAACGTCGCGGGCATCCTCGGCGAGCGCGAGAACGTCGCCGTGATGATGCCGCACCCCGAGCGCGCGACGCTTCCGGATCTCGGCCGGAGCGTCGACGGTCAAGGCGTTCTTTCGGCGTTCGTCTGAACGTTCGACGTTGTTGTCGGGCGCGCGAGAACCGACCTGTCGCCGCACCCATTATGTCGCCTGCGGCGGAAGTACGTCTATGGTGTCCCTCCGGACCAGACTCGATCGGTTACCCGATGAACGACCGCTCCTCGCGCTCGTCCTCTCGATCGTAGTCGTCGAACTCGTGGGCGCGTCGGGCTCGGTTTTCACCGTCCAAGGGCTCGGCACGTGGTACGGCTCGCTCGTCCGGCCCGCGCTCGCGCCCCCGAACTGGGTCTTCGGCCCGGTGTGGACCGCGCTGTTCGCGCTGATGGGAACGGGGCTGTGGCTCGTCTGGAAGCGGGCGACAGATGTACCCGAAGCAGTCCGCCTCGCCGCCGTCGTCTTCGCCGTCCACTTCGCGTTCAATCTGGGCTGGTCGGCCGCGTTCTTCGGGATGCGGGAGATCGGCCTCGGTCTCGCGGTCATCGCCGTCCTCTGGGCGCTCATCGTGGCCACGATGTGGGCGTTCGCCCGCGTGGACCGGCGCGCGGCGCTGTTGCTCGTGCCCTATCTCCTTTGGGTTACCTTTGCGGCTTACCTCAACTACCAGTTCTGGGTGCTGAACTGACTGGTTCCGACCGAAGATATGAAGCGTTACCGCGTAAGCGGCATCCCGTAACTCGTCTCGGCCTCGACGACGTACTCCCACGTGTCCTCGCAGTCGCAGGAGACCTGCGAGAACACCGAGGGGTCCTGTCGCAGATCGAAGTCCTTGATCGCCTTTTGCACCCGCTCGTCGCACTCGCCGCAGTTGTGCGGGCCGCGGTCGGAGCCGTGTCCGACGGGGTCGGATACGACGATGGCGTCGACGTCGGCCGTTTCTTCGAGCACTGCGGCGACCGACCAGAGCCACGGCGGGCGGTAGCCGCCGCGGAAGAACAGTTCGTCGACCATCGTGTACCGCTGGACGTTCGTCGGGTTCATCGAGACGGTGTGACAGCCGTCGACGGCAGCGCATTTCCGAACTGAGGAGATCATATCCTCGATCGCCTCCGATTCCGAGAGGAACGGCGGCTTCATCAGGAGGTACGCCTTCACGCCCGCGGAGACGCCGTCGGCGTCGATGTCGGCGTCGCGGGCCTCCGCGCAGGCGGCCTCGAAGTCCGAGAAGTCGAAGTACTTGTTCACGCAGTCGTGACGGACGCGGTCGGTCGCGGTTTCGAGGCCGATCGCGACATCGGTGGAAAGGCCGACGTCGGTGAACTCCGCGATCTTCTCGCGGTCGACGAAGTCCGGCAGCGACTCGACGACGATGCGCTCGCGGTCGGCGAACGTCTCGGCGATGGCGCGGCGAGTCTCCGCACCGACCTCGCGCTCGTCGAGGAACGACCCCGACGTGTAGATTTTGATGAGGTCTGCGGGCTCGTCGGCGTTCGCTTCTTCGTGCTCCAGACAGACGTCGATCTGGTCCATCAGCGCGTCGTGGGCGACGCTACCGCCCTCGACGCTCTCGGCGACGTAGCCGCACATCGTGCAGCCGCCGGCGCGGGCCCACCGGCAGCCGCCGGTGTTGAGGATGATCGTCAGCGACTGGACGACGCCGTCGGGCGTGTTGTCCTCGTCGAGCCAGACCCGCGTCGGCTCGTGCGGATCGTAGTGTTTCTCTTTCTCCCCTCTGATCTCCCGCATCACCTGATTGTGGGCGTCCATCCCCTTCCCCCGCTCGTAGACCTCCGGACTCGACTGACTCATTGGGTACCGCTACTCGACGGGTCGGTAAATCTCCGTCGTCTGTGCGCGCCCTCGAGAGCCGTCGGGGCGACCGGCAGTGAGGGGCCGATACCGGCCGAGAAGGGTAACTGGTTCCAGTTACCCGGGAGCGATAACGACTAACAGATTTCGGGCCGTACTAATTGATGGACATTAACTATGAGCAATTTGGGAGGGTTCAACGACCGCGTCGCCCGCATCGACCTCACGAGCGGGGACGTCGGCTACGAGGGAATCGACGAGGAGGACGCGCGAAAGTACATCGGCGGGCGCGGCCTCGGCGTGAAATACGTGTTCGATCAGGGGCCCGACGTCGATCCGGAGGGGCCGGAGAACCTGCTCGCGTTTATGAACGGACCGCTCACGGGCACGCAAGCGCCGATGAGCGGGCGGATCGCCGTCTGTACGAAATCGCCGCTGACCGGCACCGTGACCGACTCCCACCAAGGCGGGTGGTCCGGAGCGCGGCTCAAGTGGTCGGGCTTCGACGGCCTGCTGTTCGAGGGACAGGCCGACGAGCCGGTCTACGCCTTCGTCGAAGACGGTGAGGTCGAGATCCGCGACGCTTCCGAGCTGTGGGGCCTCGGCGTTCACGACGCGATGGACGCCATCGAGGAGAGTCACGGCGGTCAGTTCGGAAAGAACCTCTCGGCGATGGCCATCGGCCCGGGCGGCGAGAACGGCACGAAGTACGCGTGTATTATGAACGAGGACGACCGCGCCTCGGGCCGCGGCGGAACCGGCTGCGTGATGGGCTCGAAGAACCTGAAAGCCGTCGTCATCAAGTCCGGCACGAAGATGCCGAAGCCCGAGAAACCGGAGACGTTTACCGAGGGCTACCAGCAGGCGATGCAGCTCATCCGCGAATCCGACGTCACCGGACCCAACGAGGGCGGGCTGTCGCTGTACGGCACGAACGTCCTAATGAACCTGACCGAGGAGATGGACGGGCTACCGACCCGAAACGGGAAATACACTTCGGCGCACTCTGAGGCGGAGGATGATCCGAGCGATCCAAACATCGACGCGGAGAAGGTCTCCGGCGAGAACGTCCGCGAGAACATCCTCGTCGACGAGCCGACGTGTCACTCCTGCCCGGTCGCCTGCAAGAAGGAAGTCGAAGTCACCTACGAGCGGAAGGGCGAGGAGCTGAACGTCCGTGGCGAGTCTTACGAGTACGAGTCCGCGTACGCGCTCGGCCCGAACTCGATGAACGACGACCGCGACAGTATCGCCGTGATGATCAATATGTGCAACGACCTCGGAATCGACACCATCGAGGCCGGGAACATGATCGCGATGGCGATGGAGATGACCGAGCAGGGCAAGCTCGACGACCTCGGCGACGGCGTCGAGTGGGGCGACACAGAGCACATGCTCGACCTGCTCGAGGAGATCGCACACCACGACTCCGACCTCGGCGAGCTCCTCGCGAAGGGTGCCCGCCGCGTCGCAGAGGAGCGCGACGCCCACGACAACTCGCTGGCGGTCAAGGGGCAGACGATCGCCGCCTACGACCCCCGTGCGATGAAGGGGATGGGCATCGGGTACGCGACCTCGAACCGCGGCGCGTGTCACCTCCGCGGGTACACGCCGTCGGCGGAGATCCTCGGCATTCCGGAGAAGGTCGATCCAAGCGAGTGGGAGGGCAAAGGCGAGCTGTGCGCGCTCTTTCAGGACCTTCACGCCATCTCTGATTCCTTCGACATCTGCAAGTTCAACGCCTTCGCGGAGGGAATCGACGAGTACGTCGCCCAGTACAACGGGATGACCGGCCGCGACGTCACCGAGGACGAGCTGATGGCGGCGGGCGACCGCATCTACACGCTCGAACGCTACTACAACAACCTCGTCGGCTTCGACGGCGACGACGACTCGCTGCCGGGGCGGTTCGTCGAGGGCGAGGAAGCCATCCCCGGACAGGGTGCCGCCGACGGGGAGCTCTGCGAACTCGAAGAGATGAAAGCCGAGTACTACGAGCGGCGGGGATGGGTCGACGGAGTCGTCCCCGACGAGCGCCTCGAAGAGCTCGAAATCGACATCGGCCCCGGAACGGGCGTCTCCCGCGGCGACAGCCCGGCACCGGCCGACGACTGAGCGCGGTCGCGACAGCGTCGAACCACGCGAACCCGTTTTTTTGGCGGCTACTCGGACTGCCTGTCGAGCGACGTGAGCACGCCCCGCGTGTTCAGGCTCGCCTCGGCGCGCGCCTTCCGCTCGCCCCACACCTCGACCAGTTCGGAGTGGTTCTCGAAGTGCTCGACGACGGCCTCGTCGTCGCCGAGCTCCGCGCACTTCCGGCGGACGGCCTCGACCCACTCGACCAGCGTCCGCTTGTACGCCTCCAACAGGTCGGGATCGTACGGAACGTCGCCGAAGTGCGTGAAGCAGAGCGTCTCGGGCGCGATCTCCTCGACCGTTCGGATGTCGTCGAGACAGCCTTCGAGATCGAACTGCGGCGGCGGCGACGTCTCGTTGATCACGCCGCGCTCGGGGACGTAGACGCCGGCGGCGTCGCCGGGGAACAGCAGGCTGTCGTCGGGGTCGAAGAACATCGCTTGGTGCGGGGCGTGTCCGGGCGCGTGGATCACCGAGAGCGTCCGATCGCCGAGATCGACCTTGTCGCCGTCGACGAGCGACTCGACGCGTTCGGCGGGGATCGGCTTCGGATCGGCGTAAAAGTCCCACTGATCGCCGACGGCGTCTTTCGTCCCCGCGATAAGGCGTTCGGGGTCGACGAGGTGCGGCGCGCCGATCTCGTGGGTGTACACCGTCGCGTTCGGACACTCGGCTGCGAAGTATCCCGCGCCCCCGGCGTGATCGAGGTGGACGTGCGTGATGAGGATGTGCTCGATGGTCTCCCGATCGATGTCGAGTTCGTTGAGCGCGTCGAAGACGTATTCGCGGTTCTGTCCGGTCCCCGTCTCGACGATCGCCGGTTCGTCGCCGTCGGCGACGTACACCGCGCCGTGCCGCGGGACCCCGTGAAGCCCGACGTCGACGTAGTGGACGTCGTCCGTTCCGTCAACCCGAAAGCGGTCGCCGATAGCCATACTCGATGGCCGGGGTGCGACGGAAAAAGCGTTCCGTCGGAATCGCCACCCGTATATTCCGCGCCGCCGACGATCGGGTATGAGCGAGACGATCGACGACGACCTCTATCAGCGCACCCTCGCGCTCTTGGAACCCGGCGAGATCGAACTCGTCGGGGCGATCGTGCACACCGATCTGGGCAGCGACGAGGACTTGGAAATGCAGGAACTCACTGTCGAAATCAACGACCTCCTCGCCGAGCACGCCGAGAAGGGCGAGACGTACATCTACGCCGGCAACGACACCGACGAGTTCGCCTCGAACCAGTTTCAGGGGCTCACGCTGGACGACGAGTCGTTCGTCTGGGAGTGCCAGCAACTGCTTCGGGAGGGGACCTTCGATCTCGTGTTCTACTACGAGGCCGGCCCCGAGCAGGCGGCGCTCGCCGACGATCTCGAATCGCTCGATCACGTCGATCGCGTGACGCCCGTCCCGTGACGCTGAGTATCGAACGCGAGTTTCGAACCGCCTATCGGTAGAAAACACCGGCTTGGCAATATCAGCCCTAATACTTTCGGGCCGAGCTTTAAGCGACGTACGACCGACTGTGCGTGTGAATGTCAACAGAGAAACCACAAGAGACGGTCAGGGATACGCAGGACGTCAGAGACACGCAGGACACGGTCGACGTCGCGCAGTCGCAGGGTGACGACGACATCGAGGAGGCGGCGCACGCCCTCGTCGAACTCCACAGCGCCGCGGACGACATCGCCACGCGAACCGAGGGTATCGCGACGCTCTCCCAGGAACAGGCCGAGGGGATGGACGAGGTACAGAGCGAGGTGGCGGACATGAGCGCCGCGGTCGAGGAGATCGCCTCCTCCGCCGAGGAGGTCGCGAGCGAGAGCGAGCAGGTGAACCGACTCGCCTCCGAGGGCCGGTCGTCCGCCCGCGACACCCGCGATGCGATGCAGCGCATCGACGCCGCCTCCGACGAGGTCGACGGCCGCGTCCGCCGCATCGACGACAGCGTCGAGGAGATCGACGAGATGGTCGCGGTGATCAACAACATCGCCGATCAGACCAACCTGCTCGCGCTGAACGCCTCCATCGAGGCCGCGCGAGCGGGTGAAGCGGGAGCGGGGTTCGCCGTCGTCGCCGAGGAGATCAAAGCGCTGGCGGAGAAGTCCCAGCGGCACGCCAACGAAATCGAGGAACTGGTCGATCGCGTACAGGCCAACACCGAGCAAGCGGTCGACGGACTGGCGGACAACGAGGTCGCCGTCGAAGACGGTATCGAGGAGGTCGAATCGACACTATCGCGGCTCGAAGACATCGACGACTCCATCGAGGAACTGAACGCCGGCGTCGAGGAGGTCGCCTACGCCACCGACGAGCAGGCCGCGAGCACCGAGGAGATCGCCTCGATGATCGATCAGACCGCCGCGAACGCCGAGAGTATCAGCGACGACACCGACGCGATCAGCGCCGCCGTCGAGGAGCAGGCCGCGATGGTCTCGGAGGTTAACGACGGCTTTCAGGCGTTCCTCAGCGAGTAAGCGCCTCGTTCGAGACGCTTATCCTTCCGGCGGCCCCAGCGTGGGTATGAGTGAGGCAGACGCGGCGGGGCCGGAGCTGTCGGCCCTCGATCGCGCCGTCATCAACGCCTTTCAGGGGGGATTCCCCGTCGTCGAGCGACCGTTCGAGCCGGCCGCGGCCGCCCTGCGCGAGCGCGGCGTCGACGTGAGCGCCGCGGAACTCCTCGAGCGGGTCCGCGAACTCGACGAGGCGGGCACGCTGAGTCGGTTCGGAGCCTTGGTGAACGCCGAGGAGATCGGTGGCACGGCCACGCTGGTCGCGATCCACGCCCCAGAAGACCGATTCGAGGAAGTCGCCGAGGCGGTCAACGCCCACCGGGAGGTCGCGCACAACTACGAGCGCGAGCACCCGTATCTCAATATGTGGTTCGTCGTCAGCGTCGCCGACGAGGACCGCGTCGAAGAGGTGCTCGCCGAAATCGAGGAAGAGACCGGCGAGAAGACGTACAATATGCCCAAACGGCGGGAGTTTCGCGTCGAGGCGAAGTTCCTCGTCGACGGCCCCGTCTCCGAGGGCGATGTCGACCTCTCGTACCTCGGCCCGGACGTCAGCCCCACAGACCGACGGACGCTGACGCCCGACGAACGCGACCTCGTCGTCGAGATTCAGGGCGGACTGCCGATCACCGAGACGCCGTACGCGGACGTCGCCGCCGCGACCGACGCCGACACCGCGTGGGTCGTCGAGACGATCAAGCGCTTCGAGCGCGAGGGGAAGGTCCGTCGCGTCGGCGTCGTCCCGAACCACTACGCGCTCGGGTACACGGAGAACGGGATGACCGTCTGGAACGTCCCCGACGAGCTCGTCGGGGCGGTCGGCCCCGCGGTGGCGTCGCTGCCGTTCGTCACGCACTGCTACCAGCGGCCGCGACACGGGGACGTCTGGCCGTACAACTTCTTCGCGATGACGCACGGCCGATCGGTCGAAGAGAGCGATCGGCGGATCGAGCAGGTGCGCGAGACGATGGCCGAGTACTGGGACGTCGACGAGGGCGACTGGGACTCGCTGTTCTCGACGCGGATTCTGAAGAAGACCGGAATCAGACTGGACGAACGCGCCACGGCGAACACCGAGTGACTCGAATCGATCGCGCAGAGAGAGGACGATGATTCCGTTATACCACGATTTCACCGACGAAACGGTACTGGTCTTCGGCGGCGGGGCCGTCGGCGCGCGGAAGGCCCGGCGGTTCGCCGCGGAGGCCCGCGTCGTCGTGATCAGCCCCGACTTCGGCGATCATGATTTCGGCAACGGCGAGAATAACTTCGGTAACGGCGAAAGCGACGCCCGCGAGCGCGGCCTCGGTGACGAGCGCGGTGGCGCGCCGAACGCCGAGATCGAACTGGTACGAGCGTGCCCGGACGCGGACAGCGTCGACGAATGGATCGAACGGGTCGAACCGGCGCTCGTCGTGGCCGCGACCGACGACGAGGCGGTGAACGAGGCGGTCGCGGCGGCGGGTCGCGAACGCGGCCTGCTCGTCAACCGCGCCGACAGCAGTGCGGTTCAGACGGCCGATGAGACGACAGCGCGCGAGTCGGACACGGAAGCGGAGGCGAAGGCGAGAGACGTGGTCGTCCCGGCGACCGTCGCCGACGGCGACGTGCGGGTCGCCGTCTCGACGGGCGGGCGGAGTCCGGCACTGGCGAAGTACCTGCGCGAGCGGATCGAAGCCGAGATCGAGGGCGCAGAGGAGATGGCGGCGTTGACGGCCGAACTCCGCGCCGAGCTCCGAGAGTCCGAACTCGATCCGTCGGCGCGTCGTGATGCGATCCGAGCGGTGGTTCGAGACCCGCTGGTTTGGAAGACTTTACGTACGGGGGCGTCCAATCCCCGTCGAGAGGCGACACGCGTGATACGGAACACGATTGGGGGTGACCGATGGACGCGGGAGTGATCTGTGGGTCCCGTGTGTCGCACGAGCGAGCGGGCGTCGAGGACATCGAGGACGCAGCAGGTGAGGACGTGCGCGCGGTCATCGAGACGCTGCTCGACGGCGACGGCGTCAGCGAGGCGTTCGCCATCCAGACGTGTAACCGCGCGGAGGCGTACGTCGTCGCCGACAGCGCCGACGTCGGACGGCGGGCGCTCGAACGCGTTCACGGGGACGCACGCGAGGACGTCCGCGTCGAGATGGGACACGAGGAGAGCCTCCGGCATCTGATTCGGGTCGCCGCGGGGCTCGAATCGCTCGTCCTCGGCGAGGATCAGATCCTCGGACAGTTCAAGCGCGCGATCGACATCGCGCGGAACGCCGGCGCGCTCGGCCCGACGCTTGAGACCGGACTCACGAAGGCGGTCCACGTCGGCGAGCGCGCGCGGACTGAGACGGAAATCAACGAGGGCGCGATGTCGATCGGCTCGGCCGCCGCACGGCTCGCCGAGACGGAACTGGATCTCGACGGGGAGACGGCGCTGGTCGTCGGTGCCGGCGAGATGGGGAAACTTGCCGCCGAGGCGCTGACGGACGCCGGTATCACCGAACTCGTCGTCGCGAACCGGACGGTCCCCCACGCCGAGCACATCGCAGACAGCGTGGAGATCCCCGCGCAGGCGATCGCGCTCGAGTCGGTGTCCGAGGCGATTTCGGAGGCTGCCATCGTCGTCACCGCGACGAGCACGTCGGAGTACCTACTGGGAACGAGCGACGTCGACGACGCGGGCGAGACGCTCGTGATCGACCTCGCACAACCGCGGGACGTCCATCCCGAGGCCGCGAGCGTCGATCAGGTCGTTGTCCACGACATCGACGCCTTGGAGTCCGTCACCGAGGAAACGAGAGCCGCCCGAAAGACCGCGGCCGAGGAGGTAGAAGCGATGATCGACGAGGAGTTCGATCGGTTGCTCGACGCCTACAAGCGGCGGCAGGCTGACGAGGCGATCAGCACGATGTACGAGGCCGCCGAGCGGGTGAAGGCCCGCGAGGTCGACACCGCTATCTCGCGGTTGGAGTCTCAGGGCGAGTTGACCGACGAGCAGCGCGAGACCGTCGAAGCGATGGCCGACGCGCTCGTCGGCCAGTTGCTCTCCCCGCCGACGAAGAGCCTCCGGGAGGCCGCGATCGAAGACGACTGGTCGACGATTCAGACGGCGATGGCGCTTTTCGATCCCGATTTCGGCACGAACCGGGCGGGAATCTCCCGGCGGGACGGACGCGAGACGACGAACCCCGAGGCCGACGACAGCGTGACAGAGCGCTCCGAGAAGGAAGTCCCGCAGTACGTTCTCGAAAGCGTCTCCGACGACTGATCGGCCGCGTGTGTGGTGACGGGCGACGGGAGTTCTACCGGGAGAAACGTTATGCAGACGGCGAGAGACATACGGCGTATGGCCCAATTACTCGACGACGACGATATTCAGACGCGGCTACCGGACGGCTGGGAGCGTGACGGCGACGAGATCGCGCGGATGTACGCGTTCGACGACTACCTCGCGGGAATCGCCTTCGTGACGCAGGTCGGCGAAGTCGCCGAAGAGGAGTTTCATCACCCGGAGATCCGCGTCGGCTACGAGGAGGTGGAGGTCCGGCTCACGAGCCACGAGGAGGGCGGGATCACCGAGAAGGACATCCGCCTCGCGAACCTCTTCAACGCCGAATACTGAGCGGGCCGACGATGGATGCCGTCTACGTCTTCCGCGTGACCGTCCGGTTCGATCCCGCTCCCGGCGTCGCTGTTTCTCCGAAGACGGTCGAGACGGTCGTCGAAGTCGACGCCGACCCGCCCGGCGAGGGCGAGTGGCTGTTCTTCCGGGACGTCCTCTGGCGCGGGAACGTCGGCGACGAACGCCACGCTCGCGAGCTCGCGGCGTCGTGGCTGTCGATCCCCGTCGACGACGTGCAGTTCGCCGAACTGCGGCTCGATGCGGCCTACCGCGAAGCGCTGGAGGAGGCGATCGAATCGACGCCCGAAGCGTTCGACGGCGGCGACCCGCGCGACGTGCTTCACAGGCATCTCGGCTCGAGTATTCGGGTCGTCGACGACGGGTCGTGAACGTGCGGTCCGGCGACCGATGACCGGGTCGAAGACTACAGACCGACGAAATGCACTTACGGCGCTGCGCCGTAGACTCTCTCGATGCCCGGCGACGCCGACACACTCGAATACGACTTCTGGCTGTTCGATCTCGACGGGACGCTCGTCGACGCCGAGTGGTCCTACACTCGCGAGGTGTTCGATCGCGTCGGCCGCAGGCTGGGTCGGGAGTTCAGCGATCGGGAGGCCGAAGTCATCTGGCACGGCCTCGGCGGCGCGCGGGACCCCCAACTCCGTGCGTGGGGGATCGACCCCGAGACGTTCTGGCCGGCCTTTCACGACGTCGAGGACCCGACCGCACGCGCGGAGGCGACGTACCTCCACGACGACGCCGCGGCGCTCGTGGGCGATCTCCTCGCCGCGGACGTGCCGATCGGCGTCGTGACGCACTGTCAGGAGTTCCTCGCCGAGCCGGTCGTCGAGCGCCTCGACGTCGGCGACTGGTTCGATACGTTCGTCTCCTGTACCGCGGACGTCGGCTGGAAACCCGACCCCGCGCCGGTCTATCACGCGATCGAAGGGCTCGGTGTGGACTCGGCGCGACCCGGTCGGGGCGTCCTCGCCGGTGACGGCGCGAGCGACATCGGGGCGGCGTGGAACGCCGGACTGGACGGAATCCACGTCGAGCGCCACCCGCCGGAGCGCCGCGGGCGGTGCGTCCTCGCGGACTACCGGATCGGCTCGTTCGACGAACTACCGATGACCGACGGTTGCGGCGTCGCAACCGACGGCGGGCGCGAATCCTCGCCCGCCGAGTGATCTACGAGCGATCTGATTCGACGGCGGCTAGTCGGTCTCGTAGCCGTCGAGCGATGCGAAAATGTCGGCAGCCGCCGCCAATCGCGTCCGCAACTCTTTGACGCCGGGTTTCTCGATTCGCTCCGGGTTCGCGCGGACCCGAACCGACTCGGTTCCGAGCGAAACGAAGCCGAGGCCGAGCCGTTCGGCCGTCGCGCGGAGGCCCAGTCCCGCGTCTGCGTCGCCTCGCGCGACCGCTCGGGCGGGGCTCTCGACGCCTTTCGTGCCGACCTCGTAGCCGCGGATCGACTCGGTGACGTCCCGTCGGGCAGCGTCGTCTCCGCGCGCGTCGACGACCTCGTCGAGGCTCGCGCGGAGCCCGGCGTCGCGGTTGCGGTTGACGAACGCGAGGTCGCGTTCGACGAGGTCGTCGAGCCCCTCGATTTCTTCGGGGTTACCCGCCGGCACGACCAGCCCCCACTCGCGCGTCCAGCCGCCGAGATCGACGCTCTCGACGTCGCGGTCGACCGGGCCGGCGACGACGGCGACGTCGGGGACACCACCGCCGAGGCGTCGGAGGCCCTCGCGGCTGCCGACCGGGAGGAACCGCGGTCGTTCGAGTCGGTCGAGGAGCCGAGAGAGCGCCGGATCCGCCTCACCGACGGCGAACAGCGTGGGCGCGCGGACGTCCGGCGAGAACAGTTGGACCTCGACCTCTTCGCCCTCGCCGAGGTACTCCGTGTCGGGATCGACCGCGACGACCCCGTCGGCCTCGACGAGCGACGTGGTCGCGCCCGAGCCCTTGTCGACGGGATAGACGAGCGTCTCGCCCCGCTCGTCGGTCACGAGACCGACGGGCATCAGGCGGAGCCGCCCCTCGGCATACCGTTCACGGAGGGCCATCTTCCCGCGGATCGTGGCGGTCTGCGGCTCTGGTAGTCCGGCGGCGTCGCGGATCGCGGGCGCGACGAACGTCTGGAAGATCGTCAGCGCCGAGACCGGGTAGCCGGGGAGGCCGACGTACGCGCTGTTTCCGACCTCGCCGACGAGCATCGGCTTGCCGGGCTTGACCGCGACGCCGTGTAAGCGGAGGTCGCCGCGCTCTTCGATCACCTTGTAGATGACGTCGACCGCGGAGGCCGAGGTCGACCCCGAGGAGAGGACGAGGTCGCACTCGTCGGCGGCCTCGACGAGCAGCCGTTCCATCTCGTCGTAGTCGTCGCCCGCGTGGGGGTACAGTTTCGCCTCGCCACCCGCCTCCTCGACGCCCGCGGCGATGGTGTAGCTGTTGACGTCGTAGATCTGGCCGCGCTCGCTGTGGACTTCCTCGCCCGGACGGACGAGCTCGTCACCGGTCGAGACGATGCCGACCGTGGGCTTGCCGCGGACGGGCACGTCGTCGATTCCGAGCGCCGACAGGAGGCCGATATCGCGCGCCGTCAGTCGCGTTCCGGGGCCGAGCGCGCGGGCACCGGCGGCGATGTCGGACCCCGCCAGCATCACGTTGTCTCCGGGGGCGACGGCTTTGCGAACGGCGACGGCCGACGGGGGGCCGTCGGGGTCGTCGCCCTGACGCCCGGGATCGTCCTGACTCTCGGCGTCGTCGCCCAAGCGGACTTCTTCGGTCCGTTCGACCATCACCACGGCGTCCGCGCCATCGGGCATCACCGCGCCGGTCGAGATCTCCGCGGCCTCGCCCTCGCCGACGACGACGTCGGGTTCGACGCCCGCGTGAACGGTCCCGACGAGGTCGAGTTCGACCGGGTCGACCTCGTCCGCGCCGAAGGTGTCGCGGCCGCGGACGGCGTACCCGTCCATCGTCGCGCGGTCGAATCCCGGGACGTCGAGGTCGGCGTCGACGCGCTCGACGAGGACGCGGCCGCGGGCGTCGGCGAGTGGGACGGATTCGGGCTCGGGGTCGAGGTCCAGCGATTCGATCGTCTCGTGGGCGACCGTGGGATCGACGAGGTCGTGGAACTCCCGACGGTCGCTCACGGCGACCACTCCCAGTGTTCGACAGTCACGGTCTCGCCCTCGTCGTAGCCCTCTCTACCTTCGGGCACGGCGACCCAACCGTCCGCCAGCGCGACCGAAGAGAGGACGCCGGAGCCCGACGCACGCGTCGGCGTCGCGATGGCCGCGCCGTCGGTGTCGGTCTCGGTGTCGGTCGTGTCGTCAGCGTCGGCGTCAGCACTGTCGTCACCGTCGTCATCGGCATCGACTCCCGCTTCGCCCTCGTCCGAGAGCCGAACCCGCGCGAACGTTCGCACGCCGGGCTCGCTCGGGATCTTGCGCGCGAGCTTCGCTCGCGTGGTCGGCGACTTGGCCTCCGGAAAGTGGCCGACGTGCTTGAGAAGGGGGCGCAGGAACTGCACGGCGTTGATGATTGCGGCGACCGGGTAGCCCGGCAGCATAATCACGGGCGTCTCCTCGACGATTCCGAGCGCGACCGGGTGGCCCGGCTTGAGCGCGACGCCGTGGACGAGCACCTCGCCCAACTCGTCGACGACCTCCGGGATGAGGTCGCGCTCGCCGACGGAGGAGCCGCCGGTCGTCACGACGATATCCTTCGTCAGGTCGCGCTGGATCGCCGCCCGCAGCGCGGCCTCGTCGTCGGTGACGACGTTCCGGTACGTGGGTTCGCCGCCCCAGCGATCGACCAACCGCGAGACCGTGAGCCCGTTCGTCTCGATGACTTGGCCGGGGCCGGGATTCTCCTGTACCAACTCCTCACCGGTCGGGATCACGCCGACGGTCGGCCGCTCGTAGACGCTCACGCGGTCGATGCCGACGGATTTCAGCAGGCCCAAATCGGAGGGCCGGAGGCGGTGTCCCGGCTCGAACAGCTGCTGCCCCTCGGCGACGTCCTCGCCGGCGGGCGCGACGTTCTCACCCTCCGTGACGGCGTCGAACACTTCGAGGTCGTCGCCGACGTGGTCAGCGTGCTCGATCATCACCACGGCGTCCGCGCCCGCCGGGAGTTCGCTGCCGGTGTGGACGCGAACGGCCGAGTCGGGGGCGACGTCGGTCTCCGGGACCGACCGGGGTTCCTCGTCGGCCACGCGGAGAATTCCCGGCGAGCGGTCCGAGGCCCCGAAGGTATCGCGGGCCCGGACTGCCCAGCCGTCCATCGCCGAGCGCTCGTAGTCGGGGACCGCCCGCGGCGAGGAGACGGACTCGGCGAGCGCTCTGCCGTCGGCGGGGACGAGCGCGAGCCGTTCGGTTCTCTCGTGTGGCGTCGTTGCGTCGAGCAGCGTGCGGCGGGCCTCGTCGATCCGGGTGCGGTGTTTGAACCCGGCCGAGTGCCGCTCGGGCGGCGTGTCGTCGCCGTCCGACGTCTCGTCGGTGTCCGCAGAATCCATACCCGACGTATGGCCGGAAGTACAAAAAGAGCCGCGGCACGCGACCGGGTACTGTTCGGACGGGGGAGACTGCTCCGATGAGTCGAGAGTACCGGGGGGCGGGCGGCGCTGACGAACAGAAGCCGCGCTGGCAGTCGATCATAGCTCTTGTGGCCGAATTCGTGAAAATCAACCGCGGCCTTTTTCGATCCGCTATCCTTAGGGAAAGGTATGACAGCACTGCGGGACGCGCTCCGAGAACTGCCGGAGTCGGTGTTCGCCGATCTGTTGGAGTCCGACGACGCCTACCGGATCGTCCTCGATCTCCCCGGAGTGACGGCCGAGACCGCCGAGTTGCGCGTCGAACGCGGCCGACTCGTCGTTGAGGCGAGACGCGAGAAGTCGGTTCCCCCCGAATTCACCTACCTCGAAGAGGAGCGGTCGCTGTTCGTCGACGCCGAACTGCCGCTGCCGCCGGACGCGACCGGAGCGGGAGCGTCCGCGGAAGTCGACCGCGGCGTCTTCACGGTCACCCTTCCGAAACGCGAGTCTGCCCCGGAGCGAACGATTCCGATCACGACCGCCGGAGACGACGCGTAATCGCCGGGTGGCTAGGTTGGTGAACCTCCGTGCGTACTGGCGGTTTTTCCTCGTCGTCCGGCAGTTCTTCCCGCTGATCGTCGCCTACACTCGCGACCGTCGACGGTACGTCCTGTTCGGCGGCCGTCGGAGGGTCGGCGAGGAGACGCGGATCCGACGCGCCGAAGTGCTGCTCGATTCGCTCTTGACGCTGGGGCCGACGTTCATCAAGCTCGGACAGCTGCTGTCGACGCGCCCGGACATCCTCCCGAAAGAGTACATCGACGTGTTGTCGAGCCTCCAAGACGACGTTCCGCCCGCGCCGTGGGCCGAATCGAAACAGGTGCTCGAAGCGGAACTCGGCCCCGTCGACGACGCGTTCGACGACTTCGACCGCGAGCCGATCAGCGGCGCGAGTCTCGGGCAGGTGTACACCGCCCGCTACGACGGCGAACCCGTCGCAGTGAAGGTTCGACGACCGGGTATCGAGGAACTCGTCGAGGCCGACCTCCGCGTGCTTCGGTGGTCGATCCCGATCATCCGGCGGTTCATCGGGGAGGGTCGCGCGTTCTCGCTGGACAACCTCGCCGACGAGTTCGCGAAGACGATCCGACAGGAGATGGACTACAGTCGGGAAAAACGGATCCTCGAGGAGATCAAGGGCAACTTCGCCGACAATCCGACGGTCCGGATTCCGCGACCGATTGAGGCGCGGTCGGGACCGCGCGTGCTGACGATGGAGTACCTCCCGGGGACGAAGATCAACGACGTCGACGCGCTCGACGAGAAGGGAATCGACCGGACCGAGCTAGCGACGACGCTCCAGCGGGTCTATTTGCAGATGATCGTCGACGACGGCGTCTTCCACGCTGATCCGCACCCCGGGAACCTCGCGGTCACCGACACCGGCGAGATCATCTTCTACGACTTCGGGATGTCGGGGACGGTCGAGCCGTTCATCCAAGAGAAGATCATCGACTTCTACGTCGCCGTGGCGAACCAAGACATCGACGCGATCCTCGACACGCTCATCGAGATGGGGACGCTGTCGCCGGAGGCCGACCGACAGGTGATGGGCGACGTGATGGAGTTGGCCATCGCCGACGCGCGCGGGGAGGACATCGAACAGTACCGCGTCCAGCAGATCATCGAGCAGGTCGAATCGACGATTTACGAGTTCCCGCTGCGGCTGCCCCGCGACCTCGCCTTAGTCCTGCGAGTCGCGACCGTCGTCGAGGGCGTCTGCGTGACGCTCGACCCCGACTTCGACTTCATCTCGGTCGCGACCGACTACCTCCGAGAGGAGGGCTACTACGAGGAGACCGCCCGACAACTGATCGAAGAGGGCGGGAAACAGGTCCGAGAGACCTCGCGTGCGCTCTTCGAGGTGCCGCCGAAACTGAACCGCGCGCTGGACCGCGTCGAGAACGAGAACCTCGCGGTTAACGTGCGACTCGAAGACGAGAACGACGTGCTCGACCGGCTCGCCCGGCGGATCGTCTACGGGCTCTTCGCCGCGGTCGGCGCGCTCTCGACGGCGATCCTCTACGCGTTCGAGCCGTCGAGCGTGCTCCCGGCGGCCGTCGCGGCGGTGTTGACCCTACCGCCGCTCGTCGCGCTGTATCGGTCGTTCCGGACGAGAAAGGGTATCCGCGCGAAGCCGCAGTTCACGCGGCAGAGTATGCGCGAGCGTCGCGATCGAGAGCGGTAGCGGGTTTCGTCGCTGCCGCGGCAGCCGGAAGCGCCGACTCGGCGGTGAAAACACGGACTCGACGGCCGAGATCCACGTTATCAGTGGTGAGGATTTGACACGTAGGTTTATCGGCGGGTAGCGGGACCGTCACGTATGACGCGGTGGCGCGCCGTCGCCGGCGGATTCGCACTCGCGGCCTGTAGCGAGGCACTCGTCTTCGCGGTGACGGGGCGCGTGACGCTCGTGGGCGGTCTGGCCGGGAGCGCGCTCGCGGGCTACCTCGCGGGCGAGGAACTCGCAGACGGCGCGTGGCACGGGCTTCTGACGGCGATGGCGTGGGGGATCGTCCTCATCCCCGGCTTGGTCGCGCTATCGGTCGTCACCGACGCCCCGCTGCCGTTTCCGATCGAGTTAATCTTGCCGCTGCTCGATACCGCCGGCGAAGCCACGACAGCCATTCTCCTGAGCGCGAGCCTCCCGAACGTCGTCGCGGGCGTGCTCGGAAGCCTGACCAGACGGCAGGACGGGCCGAGCGAGAACTCGGAGGAACAATCGGTGGCGCGACCTACCCCCCGTCCGACCGACGGCGACGCCGAGGACGTCTGACAGTCAGTCGTCGCGAAGGGGTCGACGTCGCGCGACCGATCCCCGACCGACGAGTGGGACCGGCGTTTCACCGATCCTCGCGGCGTTTCCAAACCGTTTATACCGACCACACGTCAATCCCGACGTATGCCGAAAGAGCAGAAGCAGGTCCGCGAACTGCAGGAAGGCAGCTACGTGATGATGGATCAGTCGCCCTGTAAAATCAACGCCTACAGCACCGCAAAGCCCGGAAAGCACGGCAGCGCGAAGGCCCGAATTGAGGGCCGCGGCGTCTTCGACGGCAAGAAGCGATCGCTGAGTCAGCCCGTCGACGCGAAGGTGTGGGTCCCGATCATCGAGCGCAAGCAGGGGCAGGTCGTCTCCGTCACCGATAACGACGCCCAGATTATGGACCTCGAGACCTACCAGACGTTCACGATGCGCATCCCCGAGGACGAGGATCTCAACCCCGACGACGAGATCGAATACCTCGACTACGAGGGCCAGCGGAAGATCATCTGATCGGAGATGTTCCCAGGGGCGACCGCATCACGGACCGACGCCGCGTACGTCGTCGTGGGCGCGCCGCTGGATATCTCGACTTCGTTTCGACCCGGGACCCGCTTCGGTCCCGAGAGAATCCGGCGGTTCGCCCGGCCGTTCGACGACTACGACCGGCGAACCGACCTGCGTTTTTCCGACTGTTCCGTCCACGATCACGGTGACGTCCGCGCGTGGGACGACGCCCCCGAGTACCTCGCGTGGCTCGCGGGCGAACTCCGAGACGTCGTCGCCGACGACGCCGTCTCGCTCGTCCTCGGCGGCGAACACACCGTGACCGCCGCGGGAGTGGCGGCCGCCGATCCCGACGTGTTCGTCTGTCTCGACGCACACCTCGACCTCCGTGAGACATACGACGGGAACCCGTACAGTCACGCGACCGTGACGCGGCGGGTTCTGGACGGAGACGACCGAGCGGACGGTGTCGACGCCGACGTCGACGAGGCGATCATCCTCGGCGCGCGGACCGGCTCTCCCGAGGAGTGGGAGCGCGCCGAGGGGGAAGACGTGACCGTCGTCGCGCCCGAAGAAGTCGCTGATTTCGACCTCGAATCCCACCTCGACGGTCGCAGCGCGTACCTGAGCGTCGACGTCGACGCCGCCGATCCGGGGTTCGCGCCGGGGACGGGGACCCCGGAACCGTTCGGACTCGATCCGCGAACGATGCGCGACGTCGTCCGGACGGTCGCGCCGCACGCCGCCGGCTTCGACGTCGTGGAGGTCAACGACCGCGACGACGGCCAAGCGGCGTCGCTCGCGGCGAAGCTCACGCGGGAGTTCGTGTTCTCTCACGCCGGCACAGCGGATTGATACAGATACAAGCACCCGGCGCACCTCGCTCGGGGTATGCAACTCTCGACGCTCGCCGACAGACTCGACGATCGACTTGACACCGACACGTACGCCGACGTCGACGCCAGCCCGAACGGCCTGCAGATCGGCCCCGAGGAGGGTGAAATCGACCACATCGCGTTCGCAGTCGACGCCGCGGCGGCGACGATCGAGGACGCCGCTGACGCTGGTGCCGACGCCCTCGTCGTCCATCACGGCCTCGTCTGGGGTGGGTTAGATCGGGTAACCGACCGCGAGTACGAGAACGTCTCCGCGCTCGTCGAGAACGACATCGCGCTCTACGTCTCGCATCTCCCGCTCGACGGGCACCAAGAGTTGGGCAACGCCGCGAGGGTGGCCGACCACCTCGGGCTCGACGAGGACTCCAGAGAGCCGTTCGGCGAGCTGGGACCGGTCACGATCGGACAGCGAGGACGACTCTCGAAGCCCCGGTCTGTCGACGCCGTCCGCGACCGGCTCGCGGGGCTTGACACGGGCGGTCGAGAGCCTCACGTGCTCGGTTTCGGTCCCGACGAGATCCGCGACGTCGCGATCGTCACCGGCTCGGGGGTCGATTGGCTCGAAGAGGCCGTCGACGCCGGCGCGGACGCGTTGATCACCGGCGAAGGAAAGCAGCAGGTCTACCACGAGGCGCGCGAGGCGGGAATCAACGTCTTCCTCGCCGGTCACTACGCGACCGAGACGTTCGGCGTCGAAGCCCTCGCCGACCTCGTTTCGGAGTGGGGGGTCGAGACGACCGTACTGTCGCATCCGACGGGGCTGTGAGCGGTCGGTCCCGACGGCGAAAGGGAGAAACGACGGATCGCGAGACATAACCGATCGGGTCGCACAGGAACCGGTATGACCGACGACCACGAGCACGGAGCCGACGGCGACGAACCCGGAGGCGACGAGGGTGCGAGCGGAACCGATGACGGTACGCGCGGAGCAGACGGCGAGGCCGACGCGAGCGACGAGCACTCGCCGCACCGCGAGGAGTTCCACGAGGCACCGATCGGCCACACGCGGGTTCGCGCCGGGATGACCGTCGGCGAACTGGCCGAGGAGTACGGCAAGGCGGGCATCGGCGCGGCGAGCGTCGACAGCGCCGTCGACGTCTACGCGGAGATGCTCGCAGACGACGACGTGACGAACCTCTTCGGGCTCGCGGGCGCGATGGTCCCCGCTGGAATGAGACAGATCGTCGTCGACCTCATTCGCGACGGCCACATCGACGCCCTCGTGACGACCGGCGCGAACCTGACGCACGACGCCATCGAGGCGATCGGCGGCAAGCACCACCACGGCCGCGTGGAGCCGCACGACCCCCACCCCGCCGCACCGGACGCAGAGCCGACGGGCGAAACTCCTCGCGATCACGACGAGTCGCTCCGCGACGAGGGCGTCGATCGGATTTATAACGTGTATCTCCCCCAAGAGCACTTCGCGCTCTTCGAGTCGCACCTCCGCGAGAACGTCTTTCCGAACGTCGAGCGCCGGGTGTCGATCCAAGAGTTCACCGAAGAATTGGGTCGCGCGAACGCGGAGCAGAACCGCGAGCGCGACGTCGACGAGGACGCCGGCATCGCCGCCGCGGCGTACGAGAACGACGTGCCGATCTACTGCCCGGCGATTCAGGACTCGGTGTTGGGAATCCAAGCGTGGGTGTACTCGCAGACCTCCGAGTTCGGGTTGGACGCGTTGGGCGATATGACGCACCTCTCCGATCTCGCCTTCGACGCCGAGAAGGCGGGCGCGATGGTCGTCGGCGGCGGCGTCCCGAAGAACTACGTGCTGCAGACGATGCTGACGATCCCCGGCGCGTACGACTACGCCGTCCAGTTGACGATGGATCCGGATCACACCGGCGGGCTCTCCGGGGCGACGCTCGATGAGGCGCGCTCGTGGGGCAAATTAGAGAAGTCCGCGCGGAACGTCACCGTCGTCGGCGACGCGACCGTCACGCTGCCGCTCGTCGTCGCGGCCGCGCGAGAGCGCGCGGGCGAACCGCCGGAGTAAGTAGGAGAATCGTTCACGTGGGCATCGTGCGCGAACGCGACACACGGAACGGCTTTACGGCCCCACCCATTCTTGGAGGTATGAACTACGCAGACTCTCTCGACAGGGCGCTTGAGGCCCTTCCGGAGCGGAACGAGGAGCAGTCACGGCTCAGCATCCCCGATCCTCAAGGCGAGACGGACGGCGCGTTCACCCGGCTGACGAACCTCGGTGACATCGCCGACGCGCTCGGTCGCGACGTCGAACACGTCCACCGGAACGTCCAGCGCGAACTCGGGACGAACGGCCAGCTCGACGACGACCGCGCGCGCTACAACGGCTCGTTCAGCGTCGCGGACTTCGAGGCCGCCATCGACGAGTACGTCGCCGAGTACGTCACCTGCACGGAGTGCGGCCTGCCGGACACCCGACTGGTCACCGAGGACGGCGTGGATATGCTCCGCTGTGAGGCCTGCGGTGCGTTCCGCCCGGTCGCAAAGCGCGCCGCGAAGACGCAGACCCAGTCCGGTCCGGCCGTCGAAGAGGGCCAGACCTACGAACTGGAGATCACCGGCACGGGTCGCAAGGGCGACGGCGTCGCCGAGAAAGGCAAGTTCACCATCTTCATCTCCGGCGCGCAAGAGGGCCAAACCGTCCGTGCGATCGTCGAACGGACCAGCGGGACGCTGGCGTTCGGCCGCGTCGTCTGAGAGGCTGTTCACTGCGGAATTCATCGACTACCGACGATTAACTGCGGAGCGAAGACGACGATGGCGATCAGCGAGAGCAAGACGAGAATCGCGACGATGCGGAAGACGCCCGCGGCCCGTCGCCGGTCTTTCGGAAGTGACTCCGCGATGCCGGATACCCCGGAGCCGACGAGCAGGAAGAGCCCGCCCACGAACACGGACTCGCCGACGATCCAGTTGTAGGCGTAGAGCGCCACGAAGGCGAGCGAGCCGGCGAACATCACCGCCGCCGTTCGCCGGCCGGACGGCTCGCTGAACAGGACGTCGCGGATTTTGGAGGGCATCGATGGAACGATTATTTCGACCAGTAAATAGGTGTTGTCGACTTCGACAGTTCGTCGCGACCTCGCAACGCTCTTTGAAGCCGACTTTCAATAGCCGACCGGCCGATGACGACGGCACCGTTCCGAGCCGGGGTGGCACTCGGCGACGACGAACCCTATGAGTGCCGAGGCCTCATACCTGATCTTAGATCTGCAAAGGTCGCGTTGACGACCGATTACGTCCGTAGAACCAGCGTGATACTCCGCTCGACGGGACGGTCGGAACGCTCATCGATTGTGAGTGCCGCGAATAGAACGGACAGTCCGTATCAGAGATCCGCATCCCGCGCGACGTTCGCGCGGTCGATCCCCGCACCCACTTTCGGCTCGATCGCCGCGACAGCCTCGTCGTCGTAGCCGCCCTGCCCCTCGTCGACGAGGGTTTCACGGACGTCCCAGAGCACCGAAACGACCGAGGAGAGCCGCTCGTCCGTGGTCCCCTCGTCGCCGTTTTCGGCGGCGGTGACCGCCTCATCGGCGAGAGAGACGGCACGCCGGAGGCGATCGAGCACCGAATCTTGGGTATCTCCAGTGCGGTCGCGATCGGTGTCGCTGTCCGCCGTATCAGTCGTCTCGGCTGTATCGGTCGTCTCATCCGCGTCGGCCCCCGCCAACGTCTCTGCGAGGACGTACAACTCGTCGAGTTCGTCCCGAAGCGTTCTCGTGAGAGACAGTTTACCGGTCCGGATCCCCGCTCGAATCGCGTTCCCGTCGTCGTCGAAGGAGTCTGGAGTGACTCGATACGCTCCGAGGCGACCGTCGCGGTCGACGACCTCCACCGTGTAGCGACCCTCGCGGTGGACCGCGACCGCGAAGCGATCCGACTCGACCGGCTCGCCGTCGTAGACGACGCCCGCGTAGTCCTCGATCACGCGGACGCGCGAGACCCCGGTCGTCTCCCGGGCCTCGCCTCGGATCCACCCGGCGTCCTCGGTCGCAACCACCGTGAGTTCGCCGTCGTCGCCGGCTCGAACGAGCCCGCCCTCGTGGACGAATCGCTCCGCGAGCGGCGCGATCCCCGGGCCGTTGACGACGAGCAGATGCGGCCCGGACTCGACGTGGAGATAGCCGAAGGACCCGCCACGGGTCACCACCGCGGTCGGGTCGTCGCTCGCGAGGCGAGCGGCCAACTCCACCGGCGGCGCGTACAACGAGACGCTGGCGACGTCGGCGACCGCGTCCCGTGCCCCATCGCTGATCCCGTCGAGCGCGCCGTCGACACCGCTGCGAAGCTGTCGGACCCGTCCGACGAGCCGGTTCCGCAACCCTGCAGGCTCGGCACCGTCGATCCGACGCCGGTGACGTGGATCGGTCACGTCGGCGAGCGGGTCAGTGAAGCGTTCCTGTTCCCACGGGATGCCGACCGACGTGATGTGGCTCGCGATCGCGTCCTCGACGAATCCTGGGATCGCGAACTCGAAGCTCAACTGCGGGCCGACGAAATCGTCGATGACGTCTTGGAGAGAAGCGAGCGGTTCGAGCACGTAGGTCGCATCCGCCTCGTCGGTCGCAATCGCGCTGTCGGGATGAGCGAGCACGAGTCCGGGCTCGCGCAACGGGAGGTCCGCAGGCGGCGTCGGGAGTCCACGCCACGAACCGACGGTTACGCGTTCGTCGATCAGGTCGGCTCGATCGATCGACAACGACGGGTGTTCGTAGAGTGGGACGCCATCGAGCTCCGGGAGCACGAAGGGGAGGCGAGCGCCCTCATCGCGCGGGAGTCCGTACGCGAACGGGCCGCGAAGCGATGACGAGACGTCAATGACGTCGTTGGTCACGTCGGAGGTGAGGTCGGCGGTCGGGAGCCGCTCGAAGCTCGGGACGAGTTCGTTGACCTCGCTGGCGCTGGAGTGCGAGCCGACCTCCGAGAGGATCCCCGGGCGCGATCCCTCGGGGATCGCCGGATCGAGGAACTCGTTGTTCGGACTCTTCCGCGAGTGCGCGCTCGCCGAAAGCAACAGCGGCTCGCCGGTCTGCCGGTCGACGAACACCTGCAACAGCTCCCAATCGTGCCAGTGGAAATTGACGGTGAACTGATCGAACGCGAAGTAGAGCCAGTACTGCACCGCGTCGATCCCCGCTGCCGCCTCGACGACGTTGTAAAACACGGTTGGCGCGGGCGGAGCGCCCGCCTCGCGGAACGCCGCCGAGTACTCCTCGAGCGCGGCGAACCCGTCTACGACCGACCCGTCGTCGGTTTCGACGACATACGGCCGCGGATCAGTCGGATACCACTTCTCCAACGCGCCGAAGTACAGGTCGGGCGCGTATCGCTCAACGATCGCAGGAATCCCTTCGGGGGCGTCGACCACGCCTTCGTCGTCGCCGGGCGTCGACACGTATCCCTCGCTGTCCCCGTTACCAGTGTCTTCCCGCCGCGAAACGTACCACGAACCGGCCCCACCGCTTCCGAGGAGTGCCGCGAGCCCCGCATATCCCAACACACGGCGGCGTCCGTCGTCCTCGGGGAAGTCCGCGTGCTCCCCGTTCGAGTCAGTCATCAGATCTATGAATAGAGGGCTGCAGAATGTGTTAAGCGTTACCCATCCACAAGTAAGATGACTGCGACGTGATAGGGAACGTAGACGTTTCGGGCACTTCTCACCCCTCCGCCTCGTACCGCTGCACCTCGACGAACTCGACCCCGACGTTCACTTCCCGACCCGTTCTGTCCTCGATCACTCCCCCGAGATCAGCGGCGAGATCCGGAAACGGCTCGTCGGCCGGTCGGTGCACGACGACCCGGACGTCCGGCGGCGACGACCCGGGAACGACGACGAACTCCGCGCGCGTCTGGACTAATTCGAGGTCGTCGTACGCCTCGTCGTCGAGGACGTCGCCGACGGCGCTGTTGACCTCGTTCTCGAACGACGCCTGCGCGGTGAAGAGCGCTCCCGACGCGAGGACCGCGGCGACGAGCGCGAGCGCGAGGAGGACGGGACCGAGTCGCGGCCCCGATGACGTGTCCGTATCCGCCGATCGGTAGCCGAACGCGCGGAGCGTCGCGAAGCCGGCGACGTTGACCGACACGAGGTTCGCGACGAGGAGGACGGACGCGCCGATTGCGACGCCCGGTTCGCTCCACGCGATGCCGATCCCGACGGCGGCGGCCGCGGGGATGAGTGCCGCCGCGATCATCACGCCGACGATCGAGACGGGAAGCGCCGTGGCGAGTCCGACTGCACCAGCGATGCCGGCTGCGAGCCCGACCGCGAGCGTGAGCAGCCCCGGCGAGGTCCGCTCGCCGACCTGTGCGATCGTCTCGACGTCGACTGTCGGGGAGACGAATCCCGTGAACTGTAATGCGACCCCGAACGCGGCGGCACCGAGAACCGCGAGCGAGAGACTCAGTAGCTGTGCGCGCACGCCGTCGTCGAGCATCTCCCAGTCGCCGATCGTCGCGCCGACGCTCGCGGTGAGCGCGGAGCCGACCTGCGGGGCGATGACCATCGCGCCGACGACAAGGGCGGCGGAGTCGACCAGCAGTCCCGCGACCGCAACGAGGGCGCTCACGACCGTCATCGAATAGTACGGGAGCGGATCGGGGTGGAGGTTCAAGGCGGTCGTTCGGAGTTCCGCCGGCGAGATGCTGTCACCCTCCTCGGTACCCGTGATGAAGCGGTCTTCGAGCTCCGCGAAGCGCTCCGTCCGTGCCGATTCGGCGGCGAGGGTGATCACGTACCGCTGTTCGATTCCCGCCTCGCCGAGCCTGTCTTCGACGTACTCGACGGCCTGATCGGGCAGCGGAAACTCCACGAGCACGTCGCCGTCTACAGACTTATCGCCGTCTACGCCCTCGCCGTCGGAACCGGCGGTCTCGAAGAGGAGGTAATCGATCCCCTCGTCGTCGAGAATCGACAGGATCCGTTCTGTGTCCTCTTCGGCGAGGAGCAACTGTACCAGTCGCATACCCCTGCTGCGGTTCGCCGGCGTATTGCTATGCGGCGCGTAACGGGGGATCATCGAGAGACCGAAGCGAAACCGGGAGGCGGAATCGAGGTGTGCTGGAGAGATGGTCGGACGCGAGCGTTCCAATCCGTGCCGCGGCGAACGCCTCTGTCACGACCTCACAACAGAATCGAAACGACCGCGAGGATGAGAAAGATAATTACGAACCACTTCGCGACGGTCATCGTCACGCCGGCGACGCCGCGAGCACCGACGACGGCGGCGACGATGGCGATCAGAAAGAACACGATCGCCCACTCTAAGAACTCACCGGAGAACTGGAGCGGGACGGACGTAAGCGAAGTCGGCGTCGGAACGAGCGAGGCTGTGTTGAGCAGCATACCACTCTGGAGGGGAGCGGGCGGATTAGTTATACGCAGCCAACCCGCTGAATCCGGAGTAAGCCGGTATTATGCACTCGAACCCGATCGTAAGATAACTTATGGACATATTTATTGTACAGATAGTAACCACAAGTCATATTAATGGCCACGTGGTTGCTTCGAGTACCGAATGACTCGCGACCGCATCCAGACGACACACATCGGAAGTCTCCCACGAACGCCGGAACTGCTCGAACTCCTGACGCGCCGACAGGACGGCGAGGAGGTCGACGAGGGCGAGTGGCACGACGCCGTCGTCGACGCGACCGAGACCGTCATCCAGCGGCAGGCGGACATCGGCCTCGATATCATCAACAACGGCGAACAGCCGCGCGTCTCCTTTAACTGGTACGTCGCCAATCGTCTCTCGGGTATCGGAGACACGCGAGACGCCCCGCTGTGGGACGATCTGGCGGACTACCCCGAGTACGCCGAGGACGCGTTCCACGCCGAAGGAATCGACCTGACCAAACAGCCGTCGGTCACGGGACCCGTCGAATACGTCGGCGAGGACGCCGCCCGCGAGGAGATCGAGACGTTCTTCGAGCTGCTCGAAGCGAGCGGGCACGACTTCGAGGGAACGTTCATCACCGCGGCCTCTCCCGGCATCGCCGGGGCGACGCTCGTCAACGACTACTACGACTCCCACGAGGAGTTCCTCTCGGTCGTCGGCGAGGCGCTGAAGAAGGAATACGAGCTCATCGCCGAGACGGGCGCGACGCTCCAGCTCGACGCGCCGGACCTGCTGACGACCGGCCACCGCGGCTTCGGCGACCGCCCGATCGAGAAGCTCAAACCGATCGTCCGAATGCACGTCGACGCGCTCAACGAGGCGACGAAGGACATCCCCGACGAGCAGATCCGCGTCCACACCTGTTGGGGGAGCTACGAGGGGCCGCACCACCGCGACAAGCCGCTCGAAGAGATCATTCCGATCCTCTATGACCTGAACATCGGCGGGCTCTCGATCGAGGAGGCGAACCCGCGACACCAACACGAGTACCGCGTCTTCCGCGAGCACCCGCTGCCCGAGGACTGGACGCTCATCCCGGGCGTCGTCGACGTGAAGACGAACGTCGTCGAGCACCCCGAGGTCGTCGCCGACCGCATCGAGCGCGTCGCCGACGCCGTCGGCGACCCGAGCCGGATCGTCGCCGCACCCGACTGCGGCTTCGACACGCAGGCCGGAATGGCGATGGTTCACCCCGAGATCGCGTGGGCGAAGCTGGAGGCGGTCGTCGACGGCGCGGAAGTCGCCACGGAACGGCTGTTCTGAGGCGGCAGTCCCGCTTACAGATCCGGTTCTGTCTTCTCGATGAGCGGGTGGTGCACGTAGTCGTTGACCGCGACGTCCTCGAGCGAGCGCAGCCCACCTCGGCGAGCGACCGTCGCGAACCCCAGTTCCTCGACGTCGTCCGGCGAGACCGAGAGCACGTAGGCGAGCGCGCGGTCGATACCCAGGCTTCGGGCCGCGAGTGCGCGGTGGTGTCCGTCGACGAGGTAGGTTTCGGAACCGTACGACACGACGATGAGCGGCTCCGCGAGGTCGTGTTCGAGCTCGTACGTCCGCCCCTCAAGCTCGTCGGCGTACACCTCGCGCTGAGTCGGGATCAACTCGGAGACGGCGACCTCCCGTTCGGTCACATCGACGGCGGTGTCGTAGCGCCGTTCGAGCATCTCGCGAGTGCTCTGTACCTTTGTCGGCGTCGTCCGTTCGATCTGACTCCTGACGGCGTCGCCGTTCGAGAAGATCCCCAAGAGCCTGCGCTCGTCGTCGACGACGGGCAGGAACTGATGTCCCGTGCGGAAGATGACGCGCGCGGCGTTTTTGACGGTCATCTCCGGGCGGACCACGATGAGTTCGCGCGTCATCACCTCCTCGACGAGCTCGTCGCCGTTCACTTCGAGGAGGTCGATCGCGCCGACGAATCCGAGGAGGTGCCCGTCCGCGTCGACGACCGGGAGTCCGCTGTACCGCGAGCCGCTTTTCAATTGATCCACCACGTCGGTCACCCACGCCCCCGGACTGACGGTGTCGACATCGGTCGTCATATACTCGCTGACCTCGACCTCGTCGAACGCCATCAGCGGGTGGTCTCGATTCGGGTTTGTAGTCATCTCGAGGGGACCGGATTCGGTTACCGACTAATCGGTCGGTGGTTTGATAAACGATACGGACGGAAACGTCGGGAGTCGACAGACGTCACGGTCGAATTCGCACCCCCGGAATCCGCTACTTGGAACCCGTGATCACTCTCGGCGTCCCAGAACGTCCTCAGCGGTAGTTCGGTCGGGAAACCGCTCACCGCAAGCGAGGTAGTCTACGAGGCGGTCGATCGACAGCGGCCGGTAGTCCAGCAGCTCGATCGAGAAATTGACGCGGCGCTCGTCGTGGTCGACGAACGGGAACTGAGCGGGCCAATTGTTGTGGTGGTGACCGTGGAGGAGCCACCCCGACGGGTTCGAGGGGCCGTCTGCCGGGTCGTGCACGGCGTGAAACGGGACGTCCCGGTGCGTGAACCGGAACTCCTCGACGAACCGGACGTGGGCTAACTCCGGTAGCACGGTCTCGTCGTGGTTTCCCAACAGAAAGACGATTTCGCCGTTGAGTTCCTCAAGCCAATCCAGCAGAGCGGCGGCTGACGAGCGGATGGTGAGGTCGCCACCGTACAGCACCTCATCGCCGGGATCGATGGTCGCGTTCCAGTTCTCGACGAGTGCTTCGTTCATCGCTGTGACCGAATCGAACGGCCGGTCGCAGTACTCGATGATGTTGTCGTGATCGAGATGGAGGTCGGAGATGAGAACGTCCACGATCGCTATCGTAGTTTGGCGGGCACTCAATATTTTCGGGCGATCCGGAGGTCGATGAGCCCGATGCCATAGACCTAGCTGTCGCTCGTCGTCGCGAGAAATCAGAGACGGGCCGGGGCGGATTCGACCCGCGGACGTGCTCGCTCCGCTGCGCGCGACCTCCCCGCTTCGACCCCGCGTGCCCACTTCGACGGCGCAGGCTCCTCGCCGACTCGCGGCCTTCGCCGCTCGCCCGCCGTGGTGCTTCGCGCCACGCCCCGCTCGTCGGGTTGCGCCGTCAAAAAGTGGGTCGGGGCGGACACAGAACGCTACTGTTGCGGTCTCTTCGACCCGAGTTTGGCAATGCCTCGCTCTCTCGACGGGGCTCGTGAGTGCTTATGACAGCACACCGAGATGAACTCGAACCCATCGATCCGAGAACCGCGCGCGAGCTATACCTCGACCACAAGGCGACCCACTGTAGCGAAGCAACAGTCCAGAGCCACGACTACCGGACCAGGCACATCATCAACTGGTGCGACGAGAACGACATCGACAATCTAAACGAACTCACTGGGAGGGATCTCCACCAGTTCCGACTCTGGCATATGGACCGCGGCGACATCAATCAGGTCACGCTCCGCCAGCATATGTGTACGCTGCGTGTCTTCCTCAAGTGGGCGGCTTCTATCGAGGCAGTCCCTCCAGATCTCTATGATAAGGTAATGGTTCCACAAGTCGGTCGCGGAGAGCGCCAGCGTGATGATATGCTCGACGCTGAGACGGCACAGGAGCTTCTGCAGTACCTGGAAAAGTATCACTTCGCATCTCGACGGCACATTATCATCGCCCTGCTCTGGGAGACGGGAATTAGGACCGGAGCAGCGCACTCTATCGATCTGGAGGACGTACATCTCGACGAAGGGTATATCGAGCTGGTACACCGTTCAGACAACGGGACGACACTCAAAACGGCAAAAGCGGTGAGAGACCGATTGCCATCACCAAGGACCTCGTCGAATTGCTGGATGAGTACATCGAGAATACACGGAAAGACAAAGTCGACGACGCAGGTCGAAAGCCGCTCGTCACGAGTAAGTTCGGACGCCTGTCTCGAAACTCGTTCCGCCGAATCACCTACGACACGACCGCACCTTGTTTCCAAGGAGAACCCTGTCCGGACTGCGTCGACAGTTTCGACAAGAAGTGTCCGGAGGCAGTTGGTCCTCACGCAATTCGACGAGGGAGCATCACCCACTTCCTGACGAAGGACGTCCCTGCAGAGGCCGTGAGTGATCGGATGAATGTCAGTCGAGACGTGCTTGACCAGCACTACGACAAGCGTTCAGAAGAGGTCAAACTTGAGCAGCGGAGAGGATACCTAGACAACGTCTGAATAACTCAATAATAGTGGGCCAGTTGTGAGGAGTCAGACCCTCCAGAAACACTTGAAGAAGACTCATAGCGTCTTTTTGTAAACTCCACAGAACATTCGGGAGAAGCCATAGAATAGACTACATACTTGGCAAGTTGCTTCGGTGAAGCTACCATTAGAGCGTAGTACGAATACTCCTCTACCAGTGACACACACTATATTAGGACTCAAGTCATCGACTCCAAGTATGGATTTGACCGGCGTGGTCCCGGTAGCTGTCCCGCTAGAGCCGGGGGATCCGACGCAGATTACGGTTCCTCGCGACACTCATATTATGTACTGGTGTGCGCTGCAACCCCTACCATATCCCCCCTTCGACAAAGATATGTCAGCGACTGCCCGTGAGCTTCTGGCATTCCAGCGACGACTTCTGCGCCGTAGCGAACTTACGGTTTGCATTGACGGCGAGCCAATTCCGCTTCTGGATGAGGTCCACTCAGGATACGGAATCGAATACTGGACTCTGAGAGATCCTCTGTCCAAAGGATCACATACACTCGATATTTCGATTAGTTACGAAGAATCGGCTGGAAATTCGACTGAAACGGGCAAAACGAGCCTCCCCAAGGAGACGCCACCACCCACATATACTCTCCCGACCAAAACTATGATTCCCTGGGGTAATAGCACCGAGAGCACGACCCGGTCAGAACTGATTGTGGCGGATGAACCACCGACGGAAGCAAGGAAAGAACCTGATCCGCTCTGGGAGACACGGGACGTCTATTCACCATATAAGTACGAAGAGGTGAAGCCAGCGAAATGACAAAGCAATCGCGATCCGAAGAAGAGTGTTGTACAGCATACATAGATGCTCAGACGACGCAAGTTCTGCGTGAAGTACCGATTGGGAACTGTCTCCTGAAGGATGAGAAGTCATTAATTAGAGGCTCTCAGGGTCCGCTCGCTATGAGCGCTGACGGAATTCAGTCTGCTTCTGATAGTGCTGAGGAAACACTCATTGAGTGTAAGCGCACTCCCACATTTACTGGAATCGGACAACTACTCATCTACTCGTATCTCAGGAAGCGTGACCGAGACATTGTCCGAAAGTGGTACGCCGATCGTGGTACCGACTGGGAGACGAAGAGAGAGATTAGTGGTTTCGAGTCTCACATCTTCCAGTACTCTGACGGAGATTCACTGAAGACCTATCGACCAAAACCGGAGCTCAAGTGGATCGACAAACGACTCGTCGTTTGTAACCTTGACGCCGCTGCTGCGCCTATCCTTGCGGAGTGTCACAACCTCGGCATTGATGTTGACTACCTCGAATCTGGTCGGTGGCGAACACTGTCGCCAAGTATGTTTGCGCCGAGCGCGCCTGAAGACACTTCATCCTGTGAGTCTTGGTTAGCGACAGAATCGGGTGAAACGCTCCAGAGTGAGGCTGAGGAGTCGGTTGCTCAAGACTTCTGTACGTTGCTGTCAGATGTATTCGGATTTAATGATCTCCGTACGTATCGCGAAATTCCGATCGGCTCACAGCTCTCGTCGTCGAGACCATCTGCTCGGCGAGCAGACTTACTTGTGAAGGCTGACGACCACTGGTTTGTTGTGGAAATTAAACGAGGTCCACCTGAGAGAGCGACTAGACCGTTTCTAAAGGGCCTAGGGCAGGCAGCTATCTATGCTACTCTGTTCGCTACGGAATGGAATCTATCCGAGGACAAAGTTATTCCAGTCGTCTGCCAAGATCCTGTCGCAATAATTGGTGACTTCTATCGCCGTGATCGATATGGCGAAGACAGTCGAGTGGACTATCGGGAGATGATCCAATACGCCAAAGCTGATATGAGCCAACCGATGATTATCGGCCCCGCAGCGACGTTCGGGAGTGATTGATCATTCTATTCGCCCTATTGATGACTGCGTTCGGTACGCCGATCGTTACTGAGGTGGTTTCCTTGAAGCGTTAACGAACATTTGACTGTGGTGAAACACTAGACTGCAGCGGAATACGTCGGTACACCGGTCGTTGAAGGAGGAATGACATTCCTCAAGTACGCCATCACAGGAGCTATAGAGAACAACGAACTCGTCGACGAAGCATACGAACACGTCTACAGCATCCTGCGGAAACTCCGTCACGACAGTCGCCCGATGGGATGCACGACCCGATATGCACGCACGGACATAGAAGCTACCAGGTTCGAAGTGTCGGACCCGGTGAGAACGACCTCGCCGACGAACTCGGGACGGTGTTGCGAGTGGCACGGAATGCGTCGGCGGTGAAGGAGGCGACTGAGGCTCGATGGACAGATACGCACACCCCGTAGACACCCGGTTGCTGGGAAGTCAAAACCGCAGTGGTGGGGGACTCGAGCGTCAGTCGTCTTCGTTGTTATTGCGACGCCAGAGCATCAGTCCCACGCTGCCGAGTACGGCAACCGCCGACGTGATGGCGCCGAACCCGGGCGTTTCTGTTTCGGTCCCATTCCCGCCGTCCGTACCGGTCGCTTCGTCCGTACCCTCCGTCTCGGTTTCAGTGTCCGTAGCAGTGTCCCCCTCCGTCGCCGTCTCAGTATCACCGTTTTCCTCCTCCGGGGGAACTATCTCCAGGAGCACTCCAGTGTCGCCCTCCGGAACTCCCCGCTGGTTGGCGAGAACGTACACCTCGCCGTCCGCTCCCTGACCGAACATCCGGACGAAGTAACCGAGACCGCCGCTGACCACGAGTTCCTCCATCTCCCAGAGTTCGTCCGGGGGATCGTCCATCTCTCCATCACCGAAGTCCTCGGGCGGCGTCGCCGCGAGGATGCGTCCGTCGGGTTCGTCGCGCGCGGGGTCGGTCGTCCAGGCACCGAAGACGTACTTCCCCTCGAGATCCGGGATGGCACTCGCCTCGTAGCGGTGGCCACCGATCGCCACGATTCCGACGCTCTCGTCCTGATACACGCGAGGGAACTCGGCGACCGGGTCGATGAACTCCTGCCCGGTGTACGGCGCCTCGTCCGGTTCGCTCGTCGGGCAATCCGTGATCGCGTCCGGGTCGCTCGAGCTCTCCGTGCTGAAGCAGTGCGTCCCCTCCTTGACGTTCCAACCGTAGTTGCCGCCGCGTTCGACGACGTCGATCTCCTCGAAGAGGTTCTGGCCGGCGTCAGCGACGAACAGGTTCCCTTCGCTGTCGAAGGAGACGCCGTAGGGATTGCGGAACCCGTAGGCGTAGATCTCGTCCCGGCCCTCGGTGCCGACGAACGGATTGTCCTCGGGGATCCCGTAAGGAGTGTCATTGCCCTCCGAATCGACGTCGATGCGCACGATGTCACCGAGCAGGTTCTCCGTGACATCCTGGCCGTTCCCGCCGCTGTTTCGATCGTACCAGTCCTCGACGTGACCGTACATATCGTCGTTCGCACCGCCACCGTCACCCATCGGCACGTAGAGGTAGCCGTCCGGCCCGAACGCCATCGGTCCCCCGTTGTGGTTGTACTGCGGTTTCTGGAACTCCAGGAGGACGCGCTCGGACTCCGGATCTGCCGACTGGCCGTCGTCGCTCGTCTGGAACTCCGAGACGACCTCGACGTGATCCCAGCCGTCCGGCGTCTCGTCGTTCGGCGGCACACTGTAATGGAGGAAGAACCTGCCGTTGTCCGAGAACTCCGGGTGGAAGTCTACGCCGAGCAGGCCGCGCTCGTCGTACATCGATTCGGGATTGGCGTAGGAACCGTCGAACTCGCCGAGTGTGACCATACGGTCGGACACGTCGATGAACGGTTCGTCCAGCAATCCGTCGTCGCCGACGACCCACACCTCCCCCGTCTGGTCGGCGACGAACTGGCGCCCGCTGTCGTCGCCGGGGATCGCGTAGTCCGTCGGCGCGGTCATCCCCTCCGCGACCGTCTCGACGCCGATTTCGGTCCCCTCCTCGAAGAAACCGGCGTCAGGTGGCTCTTCGGTCGAGTCCCCCTCCTGTGTCGTCTGGTCCCCGTTTCCGCCACCCACCGAAACGTCACCTACCATCGTCGTAGGATGAACTTCACAGATGTACGTGGTCATCTCTCTGCTCGCAGTGAACGACAACGTCTGTGTCGCGCCCTGTTCGCTTATCGTCTCTGTAGCCTCGATGTTCTCCCCCTCACTGTCCTGAATGGCAATGTTGTGTGGCTGTCCGTCGACGTTCTCCCACGTGATTTCGTACTCTTGGCCGGCTTCCAGTTCCAGTGTGGGGTTTTCGGTTCCAGCGATCGACTCCGGCGCACGACCAATCCACGCCGCTGTATCTCCGTCGAGTTCGATCGTCTGGGACTGCTGAACGAACAATCCCGGCATCCCGAGTGCGACACCTGCACCACCGAAGGCCGCGAGAACGCGTCGCCGAGACGCTGTCCCTCCCGCTTGCAGTCGATCCGGCTCCGATGACTTAACAGGCTCGTCTAATTCGACCATAGGACGTCAACTGCTCCAGCGTACTTTGTTATAAATCACGATAGCGAACTGAGGTCTTCAGTAAGATGTTAATACTCGGAAGCGCGTCGTTCTCCCCTCCAGGAACTGGGTGGCTGCACGTCGACGATAGGAATGTAGGGCCGTGGTGAATCGCCAGACGTAGCTTGATTTCACGAGTTCACCGTATGCTTGATGGGCTCTGGTGAATCGCCAGGTGGCGTTTGATTTCACTGGTTCACGGCGCGCTTGATGTTGTAGACCGCACACATCAGGACGATCTCACGAAATTCGCGGTACCACGCTCGGGCACGCACCGCGTGGCCGAGCGTACGCTTAATCGTCGAGAAGCCGGTCTCAGACAGTGCTCTCTGGCCATACAGAGACCCATCGATGCGCGCGATCAATGGGTCGGAACTCGCGGTGCTTGATCAGCGGTCTCACGCCTTCTTCGCGCAATTTCTCGCGTAATCGCATCCAATCGTAGCCTTTGTCAGCGGCGAGATTGCCAGCCGATCCGCGTGTCGTGGCGTTTCTCGGTCGTACAGTGAACGTCGAGCACAGCTTGTGTTTTCGTATCGACGAGCGCGGTCGTTTTCAGCGTTTGAACGCGGTAGTTCGTCCGGCGGCAGTAGTGCTTGCTGGCGGTTTCACAGTCGAAAAGCGTCGCGTCCATCGCAGCGTGATCGGCGGTGTCGTGCAGCTGCGCCGACAGGCGCAGCAGCACTCGCCAGACCTTCATCTCGAACTTATCAAACGCCTTTACCAACGTCGAGTGGTCAGAGAGATCGCCCTCTTCGAGGCCGATCTCGGCCAAAATATGCGACATCTCGCTCAGCAGATCGAGGGTATTGCGGTACGACTCATCGAGGTAAATCCGTAGACAGTGTAGCGATACAAGAGCGTAATCGGCGAAGCCGCCACCCCCTTCGGGGGCGGCGACTTCGCCTCGGCCACCAACAACATTTTTAGCTAACGTGACCGCTTTCGTTGTGAAGCGGGAGATCTTCGACATAACCACCGCGGATTTCCCGCTTCACTTCTTTTGATTTGACGACCTATCCTGCCGCAGTACAGCCATTCACCAGAGCCGAACATTTTGTAACTGAGATACTCTTGCTCGTAAGATAGAAAAATATCCAACTGAGAGGATCCGGATCTACCTTCAGAGCAAAAAGATGGATCACCCCGTAATTCTGGGAGGTGACTTCAACGCACCGTTGAAAGAGACATATGATGGCCAAATCGTTCCACACGGTGGATCAGCGTACACGAACTATCCCCTATGGCCACCCGTATTACTTCCAAGAAGAGACGGACGAGACCGTAGAGCACACGTTCGGACAGCGGTGGCGGAAAGCAGAGAAGCAACTCTTCGACCAAGACGTCGGAGAGTGGGATATGCGAGATACGTATCTGGCGTCTCCTACTGAGACATACGAGGCGAGTACAGAGGAGTATACACACATCGTTCACAACGGTAACCCGTCGAAGAAGCGATTAGATCACATCCTCGTTTCCGACCACTTCACGGCGAATAAGTGTGAGATCTGAAACGGTCATAAGGGCTCACCCAACGGGATGCGAAGCAAGGGAACGTACAGGAGCGACCACGCTCCAGTTATTGCGGAGGTTGCAATCGATAACTGACTGAGTTAGCAGGCAATGAATAACTGCTCAGCGACCGTTGTCAATCACCGTGATCGATCCGTTGGCCGCCATCTGTGATCGCGTACTGCCCTAAGTTCGCTTCGAGAGCCTCGCGTCGACGTCGAGACTTCCGTTCCTCGCGGTGCGCCGCAGAAACATGGGTCGGGGCGGATTCGAACCGCCGACCTGCTCCGTGTGAAGGAGCCGTCATAACCGGACTAGACCACCGACCCGTGCACTGAACGTTCCGCGTGGCCGGACTTAAGCGTTCTTTTTCAGGGCGTCGACGACCGCGACACTGGGACAACCGAGAACGCTCAGTACGACGGCGACTCCTCGGGGACGCCGTCGCGGGCGTTGACGAGTCGTCCGAGTACGAACAGGGCGTCCGAAAGCCGATTGAGATATCGAATCGCCTCCGCGTTCGCGGGCTCGTCGGCCGCGAAATCGACCGCCCGCCGCTCCGCCCGACGGACGACCGCGCGGGCGTGGTGCAGCGTCGCGCCCGCCTCGCTTCCGCCGGGGAGAATAAACGATGTCAGCGGATCGAGCTCCTCGTCGGCCTCGTCGATGGCGTCCTCTAACTCCTCGACGTGATCGGCGGTGACGACCGGATCGCCCTCGTCGGGATCGGGGTTCGCGAAGTCCGCCTGCACGATGTGCAGGTGGTTCTGAATCCGTTCGAGCGTCTCGTCGACATCGTCGTATCCGGTCGGGCGAGCGGTGCCGACGAGCGTGTTCGCCTCGTCGACGGAACCGTACGCCTCGATCCGCGGACTCGTCTTCGAGACGCGCGACATATCGCGCAGGTCGGTCATCCCCTCGTCGCCGCGGCCGGTGTAGATCTTCATTGGCCGGCGAGCGTGCGTTCGACGTACGTCAGGATGTTCTCGCTCTCGTTCATCGTGACGCCGCGCGCGTCGTCGACGAGAACGGGGACGGCGCGCTGGCCGCTGACGCGCTTGACCTCGTCGCGCTCGGAGTGCAGGCCGTCGACCCAGACGGTCTCGTAGTCGATATCGTGTTCCTGCAGCGCGTCGTGGACCGCAATGCAGTACGGACAGCCGTCGAGCGCGTACAGCGTGATGCTCATAGCCGTCTCTGCGGACGCCGCAGCAAAGAGGTTTGCCCGTTCGCGGGCTCGGAGGCCGTACGTCGCCACCGTGACTACGCACCTCGCCCCCGTGACTAAAGTGAACGCGCCGCGTGAGTTCTCGTATGAGCGTCACGGGGCTCTGCCAGATCTGTGAGCGTCGGGAGGCCGAGTACGCCTGCCACCGCTGCGGCGCGGCCGTCTGCTCGCTCCACTTCGAGACGGACCAAGGCGTGTGCGTCAACTGCGCGGGATCTGACGGTGCCGACGACATCTTTGTCGAAGGCGAGAGCGACGTTCCGCAGTTCCGGTAGCCCCGGCGCGGGAACCGACGCCGCGGCGTCGCTCCGGCGTTAGTCACGGTACTGGTTCAACTGCCGCTTGAGCCGACGCGCGGCGTCCCCAGCGGCCTTCGCGAACGCCTCTCCTTGGTCCTCGCCGGCGAAGATGATCCCGCGCGAGGAGTTGACGAGGCCGATGCCATCGGTGAGGCCGTACTCGACAGCGGCCTCAGCATCACCGCCCTGCGCGCCGATGCCCGGAACCAAGAACGGGAGGTCCGGGACCTGTTCGCGGATCGATTCCAACTCCTCGGGCGCGGTCGCGCCGACGACGAGACCGACGTTCCCGTGTTCGTTCCACAGGTCCGCGAGCGCGGCGACGCGCTCGTAGAGGGGTTCACCGCTTTCCAGCTCCAAGTCCTGCAGGTCCGCGCCGCCGGGATTCGAGGTCCGACAGAGGACGAAGACGCCCTTGTCTTCGCGATCCAGAAACGGCTGCAGGGAGTCCCGGCCCATATACGGGTTCACGGTGATCGCGTCGACGTCGTCGAGCAGTTTCGCGTACTGTCGCGTCGTGTTGCCGATGTCGGCGCGCTTGGCGTCGAGGAGGACGGGGACGTCCTTGCCCTCGGCGTAAGCGATCGTCTCTCGAAGCGCCCGCCAGCCCTCGGCGTCCTCGTAGAACGCCGCGTTCGGCTTGTAGCAGGCGGCGTGCTCGTGGGTCGCGTCGATTATTCGGCGGTTGAACGCCCACTGCGGGAGATCTTTGTCTAGCAGGTGCTCGGGGAGTCGCGAGCGATCGGCGTCGAGACCGACGGAGACGACGCTGTCGACCCGTTCGATCCGGTCGCCGAGTCGCTGGAAGAACGGCGCGGTCATAGTCGATGCTCCCCGCCGGGAAAGGAGTAGGTTTCCCTTCGGTGCGCGGTGTGGCCCCCGTCGGTGCGAACGGGGCGGGGCTCACGTCAGTCGCAGAAACCGGAAACCGTTAGGGTCACCCCGCGGAATGGGCCGGTATGACAGACGCCGCCGACCTCGCCGCACGCGTCCGCGAGGGCGACCTCCGGCTTCACGAACTGGACGACCACGCCGACGCCGACACCGCCGCCGAGGCCCGTCGGCTGTTCGTCGAGCGCGAGACCGGCGCGACGCTCGACGCCGTCGGCGACTACGGCTTCCCGGCCGAGCGCGCGGAATCGAACATCGAGAACATGCTCGGGACGGTCCAAGTCCCGGTCGGCGTCGCCGGTCCGGTCGACGTGAACGGCGGAGCCGCGTCCGGGACGACGTACCTCCCGCTGGCGACGACCGAGGGCGCGCTGCTCGCGAGCGTCAACCGCGGTTGCTCGGTCCTCTCGTCGGCGGGTGGCGCGAACGCTCGCGTGCTCAAGTCGGGGATGACTCGCGCGCCGGTGTTCCGCGTCGCCGACGTCGTCGAGGCGGAGGCGCTGGTCTCGTGGGTCCGCGACAACGTCGCCGAACTGATCGAGGCGGCGGAGTCGACGACGAGCCACGGCGAACTCTTAGATGTGACGCCGTACGTCGTCGGCAACTCCGTCTATCTCAGATTCCGCTACGACACGAAGGACGCGATGGGGATGAATATGGCCACCATTGCCACCGAGGCTGCCTGCGACGTCGTCGAGAGCGAGACCGGCGCGGACCTCGTCGCGCTGTCGGGGAACCTCTGTACAGATAAAAAGCCCGCCGCGATCAACGCCGTCGAGGGTCGCGGTCGCTCGGTCACCGCGGACGTGACGATTCCCCGCGAGATCGTCGAAGAGCGCCTGCACACGACGCCGGAGGCGATCGCGGAGTTGAACACCAGAAAGAACCTCGTCGGGTCGGCGAAGGCGGGCAGTCTCGGGTTCAACGCCCACGTCGCCAACGTCGTCGCCGCGATGTTCCTCGCGACCGGGCAGGACGAGGCGCAGGTCGTCGAAGGCGCGAACGCGATCACCACGGCGGAGGCGCGCGACGGCGTCTCCGAGTCGCCCGACTCGGAGGCTCGCCGGACGTCGTCCGGCGGCGACCTCTATCTCTCGGTGTCGCTGGCGTCGCTCGAAGTCGGCACCGTCGGCGGCGGGACGAAGCTCCCCACCCAAGCCGAGGGCCTCGACGTGCTGGGCGTCCGCGGCGGCGGCGACCCCGCCGGCTCGAACGCCGACGCGCTGGCGGAATACATCGCCGTCGGCACGCTGGCGGGAGAGCTGTCGCTACTGTCGGCGCTCGCCTCGCGGCACCTCTCCAGCGCGCACGCCGAGCTCGGTCGCTGAACGGCGAGAGCTTACTGTTCGAGTGGCGGCTCCGGTCCGCTCGCATCGGCCCCGAACGCGACGAGGACCAAGAGCGTCCCGACCGTCACGAGCGCGAACCCGGTGATGAGCAGCGCCGTCGTCGGGAGGCCCGCACCGCTCTCGGTGCCGCTCGCGCCCAAACCCACCGCGAGCGCGACCCACCCGACGCCCGACAGTGAGAGACCGAGACCGCGGCGTCGCTGCCCCTCCACGACCGCCGCGCCCGCGAGGAACGTGTGCCCGACGAGGAAGGCGACGCCCGCGACGACGAGTCGTCCCGAGACGGCCGCGACCGCGCCCCCGACGAAGCAGACGGCGACGAAGATGCGGACGATCCAGCCGACGATTCCGGAGCGAGTAGTGGCTGACATTGTCGATCAAAGCGGGCGGTAGACGCCGCCGGATTCGGTCACCTCGCCGCGCCGAGCGAGTTTGGTGAGGAGATCCCGCGCCTTTTCGGCCGAGACGCCGCGTTCGGCCGCGTACTCGGTGACCTCGTCCTCGGTCGGCGCGTCAAGTTCCCGCAGCGCGCCGCGGACGACGTCGATCTGACTTCCCGACCCGGTGCTCGTTCCCGCCTCGGCCCGCTCGCCCGCGGCTTCGACCGCGTCGGCGTCGAGGCCTGACCCCGTCAGGTACTCGTCGTCGTCGACGGCGGCCCCCCGTTCGTCGATCTCGCGCTCCAGCTCCGCGACGTGGGCCGTCTCCGCGAACGCCTCGCTGTTGCCGCCCTGCTTCGCGAGCAGCGCCGAGCGGGCCTGTCGAGCGGCATCTCGGCTCTCCTCCTCGACGAAGCGCCGGAGCTTCTTCGTCTGGTGCGTCCGCCCGCAACGCGGACAGGTCGCGGTCTCCGCGGCGCGGGCGTCCTTCAGGAGCCACAGGTTTTCGCAGTCGGTGCAGCCGACGACGGCGTACATACCGTCCCGTTGTTCGGGATCCGATTTGAACGTTCGGCTCGGAACTCGATCCGCGACCCTCACCGTCGTCACCCTCCCGCTCGCCGATCGACCGAAGCTTTGTTCGTCGAGTCGGTAGTCATCCGTGGTATGGCCGAAGTCCGTCTCGCCTCGGACGCGTGGACGCGGGTCGGGAACGCCACGGCCCGGGGACTGGCGTTCGACGCCGACGACCGCGCCGTCGACCCCGCCGAGGCGTTCGACGGCTGCGACTCTCCCGAAGCCGCGGCGGACGTGGCGGCCCAGCTGTCCGGCTTCTTCGCCGCCATCGTCCGCGGATCGAACGCGGATATACTCGTCTGTGACGTCGCGCGGAGTATCCCGCTCTACTTCACGACCGAGACGCCGACCGCGATCGGAGACGTGGCACTCGAACTCGAACCGGAGCGACCCGACGCGTACGACCCGACGGCGGCGAGCGAGTTCGCGCTGACTCGGTACGTCTCGTGCGGAGAGACACTCAGAGACGACGTCAAAGCGGTTCGAGCCGGCGAGATCGTGACGATTCCTCGCGGGTCGACGGCGGGGTTCGAGCGCTCGCAGTATGCGGAGTATCGGCCGATGACCGCTGCTGACCGCGGATCGACCGACAGCGAATCAATCGACCGTGAACCGACCGACTGCGAATCGACCGACCGCGAATCGTCCTACCCGGACTCGTCGACCCGTGAGGACCTGCACGACTCGTTGGCGTCGACGATGGCCCGCGTCTTCGACCGGGTCGTCCGTGTCGCCGACGGGCGTCCGGTGCTGGTGCCGCTCAGCGGGGGCTGGGATTCGCGTCTCGTCGCGGCCGAACTCGTCGCGCGGGACGTCGAGGTCGTCGGGTTCACGTTCGGCGCGCACGGACACGGTGACGTCGAAGTCAGCCGAGACATCGCCTCGGCACTCGGGATCGACTGGGAGTGGGTCGAGTACACGACCGACCGCTGGCACGACTGGTATCACTCGCCCGCGCGTCGGCGCTACCACGAGTACGCGTTCAACCTCGATTCGCTTCCCTTCCTCGCCGAGTGGCCGGCCGTCGCCGAGCTCCTCGAACGGGGCGACGTTCCGGAGGATGCGCTGGTCTGTCCGGGACACACCGTCGCCACGCCGAGCGAGCGCGTTCCTGACGCGTGGGTGACGGCCGCCGAAGAGGGAACGCGCGGGGACGCGCCGACGACAGCGGACGTCGTCGAACACATCCTCGATACCCACTACTCCCTCTGGGAGTGGAGTGACGCCGATTTCCGCGAACGGTTCGTCGACCGCATCAAGGCGGAAGCGGGGCTCACGACCGTTCGCGACGCCACGGAGGCGGTAGCGGCCTACGAACGGTGGGAGTGGGCGACGCGGATGACGACGTTCACCAACGGCGACTGCCGGCTCTACGAGTGGTTCGGTTTCGACTGGTGGCTCCCGCTCTGGGATCGAGAGTACGTCGAGTTCTGGGCGTCCGTGCCGCTCGCTCATCGGCACAAAAAGGCCCTCCAGCGGGAGTACGCTCGAAAGCGCGTCGCCGAGGTGGGAGACGACGCGGCGGCCGTCGCCGATCGGACGGACCGCGACTGGACACCGTTCGATCAGGTGCGGCGCACTTTGGAGACGCGACCCGAAGCGATTCACACAGCGCAGGGAGATCACACGGGCACAGGCTTCGAGGCGTGGCTCGGCACGCAGGCCGCCGCCGACGCGGCCATCGAATCGCGGGGGAACTATCCGCTCCGGTGGTACGGGATCTACCCCGCGGAGGCCGACGCTTGCTTCGAACCGGCGAAGAACCTCTACGCGCTGCGGACGCTCGCCGCGCTGGGGCTGCTCGCTTTCGATCCGCCCCGGTCCGACGTGTCGCTGACGGAGTCGCTTCCGTTGCCGCCTGTGTGACTGCAACGCCCCGAGACGTGACTGCGGGAATCCGAACGAGAACCTTTATTTTTCGACGGTTGATTACTTAGTAATACCACCAAATGATGAAACGGAGAACGTATCTCGCGACAGCCGTCGGCGGCGCGCTCGGTCTCGCCGGCTGCACCGGATCGGACAGTCCCGGCGAAACGTCGTCAGCGGCGTCGACGGGGACAGCAACGTCGACAGCGACCGAGCCGTCCGGAACGCTCACCGTGGCCACCTACGGCTCGTTCGTAGACGCGCCGTCGAGCAGTCCGGGGCCGTGGCTCAAAGAGGAGTTCGAGAGGCGGTATCCCAACGCGACGCTCGAATGGGTGACCCCGGAGAGTGGAATCAATCACTACATCCAGCGATTCAACGCCGACGCGGCGCTGGAGGCCGACGCCTACGTGGGACTGAAAGTACCGGAGTTGGTTCGGGTCGACCAGCAGACCGACGGGGAGCTCTTCGAGCGGCCGGATCTCGACGCCCTCTCGAACTGGGAGCACGTCACGTCGAGACAGTTCGACGAGCGAAACCGACTCCTCCCGGTGTTCACGGGCTACTGCAGTTTCGTCTACGACGGGACCGACGTCTCGGAGCCGTCGACGCTCCGCGCGCTGACGACGGATACCTACGAGGACAACGTGTTGGTTCAAAACCCCACGTCCGACAACACGGGGCTGTACTTCCTGCTGTGGACGATCAAGGAGTTCGGACCCGACGGCTATCGCGACTACTGGCGAGAGCTACTCGCGAACGGCGTATCAGTGCTGGACTCGTGGGGAAGCGTCTATCAGGCGTTCAGCGAGGACGAAGTCGACGTCATCACGTCCTACTCGAACGATCGGGTGTACGCCGAGCGGAGCGATCAGAACCTCGAAAAACATCGCGTCGCGTTCCCGAACGATAACGGCTACACGAACCTGAGCGGGATGGGGACGTTCGCGCCGTCCGACCAAGACCGACTCGCCGAGGCGTTTCTCGACTTCATGCTGAGTCCCGAAGCCCAAGGCAAGCTCGCGGAGCTCAACGTGTCGTTTCCGGTAACGGATCACGCGTCAGTCCCGTCGGTCTTCGAAGAGCACGCGAAGGAACCGCCGAATCCACAGATGTACTCCTACGAAGCGCTCGCCGACAACCTCGATGAGTGGCTGCGTGGCTGGGAGCGAACGATCGCCGAGTCCTGATCGAAGGACAGTTACTCGCGTTCGCTCGTCGCCTCTCGGCCGAGCGCCGACTCGACTGCCGATACCTTCTCGCAGGCCTCGAGCTCGTCGGTCCGGTAGTCGTCGATCTGCAGCAACGTGCTCACGCGATCGCCGGGAACCGCCCGATGGGCCGCTCCGACGGCCGCGAGGAGTTCGTCGACGTCGTCGGCCTCCACGACCGTCGACATCGGATTCGTCTCGTACGAGACGTCGTACTCCTCCAACGCATCGATGGCAGCCGCGATCTCTTCGGTGACGTCCTCCTCCGTGACGGGCGTAACTCGCAGCATTCCAAAGACGGTCATACCGAGTAGTATTACCCAGTGATTATTAGGTGTGGCTATCCCGGCTACGGCCTCACCGAGAGCCGTTAACGGACGGAAAAAACGGGACGGTAACGAGTACGTCGCGTTGATCTGACGTGCTCGTCGATATTCTCAAAAAGTCTGTTGGAGCGCTCGAAAAGCGGTCTAGGACAGCTCTTCGATGTTCTCGACGACGGCGTCGGCGAACTCCGACGTCGCCAGTTTCGTGCCGCCCTCGATCTGTCGGTGGAGGTCGTAGGTGACGTTGCCCTCCGAGATCGTCTTCTCGACGGCGTCGCGAATGAGCTGTCCGGCGTCCTTCCAGCCTATGTACTCGAACATCTCTCGACCCGAGAGGATCATCGCGGTCGGGTTGACCTTGTCCTCGCCGGCGTACTTGGGCGCGGAGCCGTGGACCGGTTCGGCCAGACAGAGGCCCTCACCGAAGTTCGCGCCCGGCGCGATGCCGAGCCCGCCGATCTGCGCGCCGGCGGCGTCGGACATATAGTCGCCGTTGAGGTTCATCGTCGCGATGACGCCGTACTCGCTGGTCCGGGTGAGCAGCTGCTGGAGCATGTTGTCGGCGATGCGGTCTTTGACGACCAGCACGTCGTCGGGGGCCTCGCCGTCGTAGTCGTCCCAGAGCTCGTCCTCGGTGATGACCGAGTCGTCGTACTCCTCTTCTGCGACCTCGTAGCCCCAGTCGCGGAACGCGCCCTCAGTGAACTTCATAATGTTGCCCTTGTGGACGAGCGTGACCGAATCGCGGTCGTTTTCGAGCGCGTAGTCGATGGCCTCGCGGACGAGGCGTTTCGTGCCGAATTCGGTGATGGGCTTGATGCCGATGCCGATAGGGCCGTCGTGCATCACGTCGTCTTGACCCATCTCGTCTTCGACGAACTCTTTGACCTGCTGGACCTCGTCGGTGCCGGCCTCCCACTCGATGCCCGCGTAGACGTCCTCGGTGTTCTCCCGGAAGGTGATCATATCCATCTCCTCGGGGTTCTTGACCGGCGAGGGGACGCCGTCGATGTGGTAGGTCGGGCGGACGTTCGCGTAGAGGTCGAGTTTCTGGCGGAGCGCGACGTTCAGCGAGCGGTAGCCCGCGCCGACGGGCGTCGTGAGCGGGCCCTTGATCGCGACACGGTGCTCGCGGATCGCGTTCACGGTGTCGTCAGGGAGGTTCTCACCGTACTTCTCGCGGGCGGACGCGCCGGCGTACATACGCATCCACGAGACAGACCGGCCCGTCGCCTCCGCGGCGGCGTCGAGGACTTTCTGCGCCGCCGGACCGACGTCGGTACCGATCCCGTCGCCGTGGATGATCGGGATGATCGGGGTGTCCGGAACGTTCAACTCTCCGGTTTCCTCGTCGGCGAGCGTGATCTTCTCCCCGGAATCGGGGACTTCGATCTGGTCGTAGCTCATAAACATCCGTCCCTTTCCGCACCGGGCGTAAATTACTGCCGTTATCGGTCCGATAGACGGCGTTGTTGCCGCAAATACTGCCCGAAACGGGGAATTACACGTTGCGTCCGGCCGACCGCGACGTGAGCGGTCTTTGGACGGGAACAATGCGCGTTACTCGGCGGCGTGTGGTCACTCGACGACGAGCCACGGCACGTCGACGAGCGGTGGAATGTGCGTCTCGATGTGGTGCTCCCAGACGCCGTCCTCGCCGAACGCCTCGCCGTGATCGGCGGTGACGACGACCGTTCCGTCGAGCGTCGGAACCAACTCCGCGATCGATTCGAGCGCGATGCGGAGGTTCTCCTCGTGGAGTTCGAAGGCGGTCTCGCGCGTCCCGTTCTGCACCAGATCGACGGGGTCGAGTTCGAGCCACAGCCCCGCCTTCTGGGCGAGCTCGCTGCCTTCGAGCGCGCTCTCGATACGCGGACGGACGCTCTCGCCGATCGAAGCGATCCGGCCGCTGCCGTCGGTCGCCGCCTTCTGACGCTCTTCTTGCTTTCGGATGCCTTTCTGGATCTGCTTGAGTTTCTGGCCCGCTCCGCGGGAGAGATACGGCGCGTGCGGCTGCATATAGTGGAGAACCGTTCGCTCGTTGCGTTCGACGATTTCCGGGTGCTCGTCGAGCGACGCTTCGAGGCTTTCGGGAGGCACGGTTCCGAGGTCGTCGTCCCAGCCGTGTTTCCAGACGTCGACGACGTCGGCGATGTGCTCGTTTGCGGTCCACTCGTAGTCGCAGCTGGCCCCCCACTTCAGCTCGTTCAGCGGGATCCCGAGATCGTTGATGAAGGGGTTGCCGGAGAAATACGCGATATCGTGGCGGTCCGTGAACGTCCGGTACGCCCACTCCGGCGTCGAAGACCCGACGCTCCGTCGCTTTTCGACGGTCCCGTCGAGATACTCGTCATAGACGTCGCAGAACACATCATATCGGCACGCATCGAGGACTAGACAGTAATCCCAATCAGATGCGAGGAAATCCTGCGCTTTCATCACCGGGCGTCGCTTCTCACTCGGAGACCGTAGGTGTACTGCTTCTCGAAGCAGTGCATCGCTCTCGGCGTTCGACGATGGGCCGCGCTCGCGCACAGACGGAACGAGTTCTTACGTGCGCGACCCGTTGGATCGACTGATGACCGACGCCACGAACGAGACGACGGAGTCGGAGACCGACCGAATCACGATCTACTCGGATTACGTCTGCCCGTTCTGCTACCTCGGGCGGGAGTCGCTCTCGACGTATCAGGCCGAGCGCGACGAAGACCTAGAAATCGACTGGCGGCCCTTCGACCTCCGCTCGGGGAAGCGAAACGCGGACGGCACGATCGATCACGGCGCCGACGACGGCAAGGACGACGCGTATTACGAGCAAGCCAAAGCGAACGTGAAGAAACTCCGAGAGAAGTACGGAGCCGACGAGATGGACGTCGAACTCGCCACCGACGTCGATTCCCTGCCCGCACAGCTCGTCTCGGTGGCGATCCGCGAGCGGTACGACTACGAGACGTGGCTCGGTTTCGACGAGGGCGTGTTCGCGGCGCTCTGGCACGACGGGCGCGACATCGGCGAGGAGGAGGTCCTCGTCGACATCGCGGAGAACGCGGGTGTCGACGCTGACGTCGTCCGCAACGCCTTAGCTGACGACGACCGCCGTGCGGCGCTACGCGAACAGTTCCGCGAGGCGCAACAGCGAAGAATCACCGGCGTTCCCACGTTCGTCTACGACGACCACGCCGCGCGCGGTGCCGTCCCGCCCGAACAGCTCGAACGGCTCGTCGAGGGCGTCTGAGTCCGGAATTGACGACGTAGCTGGAAGCGAACTACTCGGCCGGTTCGGCGTCGGTCTCCGCGTCCGAATCCGACGACCCACCGTCGGCCGCGACCGCTGCGGGGTCCTCGCCCGTCGGCGTCGCGTGCAGCCACTCGTCGGCCCACGACTCGATCTCGTCGAACACCGGGCAGAGCGAGCGCCCCTTCGGCGTCAGCGAGTAGTACGTCGCCACCGGGGCGTCCTCCTCCAGTCGGCGGTTGACGAACCCGAGCTCTTGGAGGTCGTCGAGGACGCGCGAGAGCGTCCGCGAGCTGGCGTCCGTCGAGCGCTTGAGTTCGTTGAAGCGCTTCTCCCCGTCTTGGAGGTCGTGCAGGACGATGAGTCGCCACTGCGAGCCGATCTGTTCGAGCGAGTCGATCACCGAGCACGCTTCCTCGTCGTATTTGTCGTCAGAGTTTGGGGACACGGACGTCACTTGGTGACACGTTGGTCCGGGAAGGTACATATGGTTTCGCTTCTTTAGTAGGTATCAAGGAGATACCAGAGGAGCCAATAATGAGAACAGACGGAATCCACCACATCTCGGCCGTCGCCGACGACGCAAAGGAGAACCGCCGGTTCTACACCGAGGTTCTCGGCCTGCGCCTCGTCAAGCAGACGGTCAACTTCGACGATACGACGACGTACCACCTGTACTACGGTGACGAGACCGGTTCGCCCGGAACGGCGCTCACGTTCTTCCCCTTCGAGGGCACGCGAGCGGGGCGACCCGGGCGCGGACAGGCGGTCGCGACAGCCTTCGAAGTCCCGGAAGGGAGCCTCGACTACTGGGCCGACAGACTCCGCGAGTCGGACGCGACAGTCCACGAGCGGCGGACACGCTTCGGCGCGGCCGTGCTCCCGTTCGAGGACCACGACGGACAGCCGCTCGAACTCGTCGCAACCGACGACGACTCGCCGATCGAGCCGTGGACCGGCGGCCCCGTTCCCGAGGAGTACGGCATCCGCGGCTTCTTCGGGGTCACGCTTCACTCCGCAGAGCCCGACGCGACGGCGAACGTGCTCGACGTGCTCGGCTTCCGGCGTGTCGGCTCGGAGGCCGAGCGCGACGACGGCGCAGAGCGCGTGCGATACGCCGCGGCGGGCGATCACGCCACCGTCGTCGACGTGCTCCACCGCGGGCCGCCGCGCGGTCGTCCCGGCGTCGGGACCATTCACCACGTCGCGTTCCGCGCGAGCGACGAAGAAGAGCAGTTGGAATGGCGCGACCGCCTCTCGGATGCGGGACAGTTCGTGACGCCGCAGAAGGACCGGCAGTACTTCCGGTCGATCTACTTCCGCGAGCCCGGCGGGATCCTCTTCGAGATCGCGACCGACGGCCCCGGATTCGACGTCGACGAGTCGGTCGCAGAACTCGGATCGGAGCTCAAACTCCCGTCGTGGCTAGAAGAGGAGCGCGAGCGGATCGAGTCGGCGCTGCCGTCGCTGGACGACACCGTCGACCGCGGCGGGTCCGTCGGCAACGCGAGCAGCGAGTCGGGAGAAAATGAAACTGACAAGACGACTGCCGACGGAGGGACGACCGAATGAGCCGATCTGACCCGCACGGCGACCAGCCGATCAGAACCGCGGGCGCGTCGCCGGAGGACGCCGACGCGGCCGTCGTCCTCGTTCACGGGCGCGGCGCTCGCGCGGACGGAATGCTCCAGCTCGCTCGCGAGTTCGGGCGCGAGGGCGTCCACTACGTCGCACCACAGGCACAGCGCGGCACGTGGTATCCCAACCGCTTCGTCGCGCCGATCGAGCAGAACCAGCCCCATCTCGACTCGGCACTCGCGCACGTCGGCCGCGCGGTCGAGGAGGCGCAGTCCGGCGGTCTTCCGACCGAAAAGGTGCTCCTCGTCGGCTTCTCGCAGGGCGCGTGTCTCGCCAGCGAGTTCGTCGCGCGAGAGCCGAAGCGCTACGGCGGCCTCGTGCTCCTCTCGGGTGGGCTGATCGGCGAGGAGGGAACCGAGTTCGACCACCAAGGCGATGTCGACGGGATGCCCTTCTTCGTCGGCGTCAGCGACGACGACCCACACATCCCGATGTCGCGCGCCGAGGAGACCGTGGAGGTCTTCGAGCGCCTGAACGCCGACGTGCGCTTCGACCGCTACACGGGACGCGGCCACGGCATCTTCGAGGAGGAGATCGAGTATCTGGAAGAACTGCTCGCGGCGCTCGTCGCCGACGACTGATCTCGATCGGTTCGCACGACGAGCACTTTCGATCACGCGACCGACTACTCTCGGCCGCGTGACAGCGAGCGCTCTCGGTCGCGTGACGACCGGTTGCTTCGGAACCTCTTTGGGTCGCTCATCCGTTGGGACCGGTATGAGCGACGGACCCCTCGACGACGAAACGCTGGAGAAGTACCGAGAGGCCGGGTCGGTGCTCCGAGAGGTGCTCGACGAGGCCGCCGAGAAGGTCGAACCCGGCGTCACGCAGTTGGAAGTGGCCGATTTCGCCGAGTCTCGAATCCGCGAACTCGCCGACGGCTGCGCGTTCCCCGCGAACATCAGCGTCGACGAGGAGGCCTCGCACGCCTCCCCCGGACGCGACGACGACACCGAGTTCGGCGAGGAGATGGTCTGTTTGGACTGCGGCGTCCACGTCGATGGCTACATCGCCGACGCCGCGGTAACGGTCGATCTCTCTGGCAATCCGGAACTCGTCGAAGCCGCAGAAGAGGCGCTCGACGCCGCGCTCGACGCGGTGGGGCCGGGCGTCCAGAGCGGAACAGTCGGCGCTGAGATCGAGGACGTGATCCGCGGCTACGGCTACACGCCCGTCCTGAACCTCTCAGGTCACGGCGTTTCGCAGTGGGACGCTCACACCGGGCCGACGATCCCCAACCGCGGCACCGAGCGGGGCGTCGAACTCGAAGTCGGCGACGTCGTCGCCATCGAGCCGTTCGCGACGACCGGCCGGGGGAAAGTGACCGAGGGCTCGAAAGAGGAGATCTACAGTCTCGAACGCGACCGCTCGGTCAGAGATCGGTCAGCACGGAACGTCCTCGAACAGGTGAAAGAGGAGTACAAGACGCTGCCGTTCGCGGCCCGCTGGCTCGACGACCCACGCGCGGAAATGGCCGTCAAGCGGCTGAAACAGCAGGGAATTCTCCACGGCTATCCGGTGTTAAAGGAAGACGACGGCGAGCTCGTCAGCCAAGCGGAGCACACCGTCGTCGTGACCGAGGACGGCTGTGAGATCCTGACAGCGTGAGCGAGAGAACGATGGAGCAGGTCTTCGCCCCGTGGCGGATCGAGTGGGTCGAGCGCGACCCCGAGGAGAAGAACATCGACGGCTGCCCGTTCTGCGTGCTGCCCGAGCGCGATGCGGATAGGGAAAGCCGGATCGTCGCACGCAGCGAGCACGCGTTCGTCATCCTGAACAATTACCCGTACAACCCGGGGCACGTGATGATCATCCCATATCGCCACACGGGCGAGTGGGGCGATCTCCCGAGCGAGGAACTCCTCGATCACGCGCGGCTGAAAGTCGCCGCGATCGACGCCCTCGACGCGGCGCTGAACCCCGACGGCGTGAACGCGGGCGAGAACATCGGCGGCAGCGCCGCGGGCGGGTCGATCGACGCGCACGTCCACACGCATCTGGTTCCCCGATGGGGCGGCGATACGAACTTTATGCCCGTGATCGGAGACACGAAAGTCATCGTCGAGGCCCTCGACGACACCTACGACCGCCTGCACGAGGCCTTCGCGTCGCTTCCGGCGGCGACCGACGAAGTCGAGAGTGAGCACGATATCGAGACCGACGGCCCGACGCGCGCCGTCAGACTCGATTTCGACGACTGAGCCGGCATCCGCTCCCGATTCCAATTCAGCCGAATCTTTATATACGAACACGGGGCCAGACGGCCCGTGATCTGACGACAGTCCCGCGCCGGGCAGCGGTTGTTCGGCACGTCGGCGCGGGGAAACGATAGCGACGACGGGAGGAGGGGCACGTCGTTGACGGCGGGTGCCGACTGTTCGCCACTACGCAGCCTCGGCTCTACGACAAACGAGTACCTTCGGCAGGCGATTGCTGTCCAAGAAACAACAGGGCGGGAATGGAAGGGGCCGCGCTCTCGACGACGGCGCGCGACGAAAGCACCGCAGCGAACGGAGTGAGTCGAGAGCGCGGGGGCTTCCGGGGGCCTCCTCGTCCCCGTGTCATTAGCAACTGGTCTGTCTCCCAATGGTTCGAATGGCGACCGAAGCGACTTAGCGCCCCCGCGAATACGCTCAGACGATGAGCGACGACCGGAGGCGAACCGTCCGCCGCGTGGGGCTCGTCATCCTCGCGGTCAACCTCGCACTCGTGCTCGCGAAGGGCGGCGTCTGGGGCGTCACCGGCAGCCTCGCGATCGGGTCGGAGGCCGTCAACAGCCTCGCCGACAGCGTGTACAGCCTCGTCGTCGTCGCCGGACTCTATCTGACGACGCAGCCGCCGGACTTCGAGCACCCGCACGGCCACGAACGCATCGAGCCGTTCGTCTCGCTGTTCGTCGCCGTCGGCGTCTTCGCCGCGGGAGCGGCGGTGCTGTGGAACGCGACGATGTCGGTGCTCAACGGCACCTACGGCGTCGAGGCCGGTGCGGCTGGCGTCGCCGTGCTGCTCGGAACCGCGGGCGCGAAGTACGGCCTCTACCGCTACTGTCTCCGAGTCGGCGAAGAGCGCCACTCGCCCGCCATCGTCGCCGCCGCACTCGACAACCGAAACGACATCCTCACCGCCGGCGCGGCGCTCGTCGGCGTCGTCGGCGCGTCCGTCGGCGCGCCCGTGTTGGACCCGATCGCCGCCGGCGTGGTCTCGCTCGGCATCTTCTACACGGGCTATGAGATCGTCCGCGACAACGTGAACTACCTCGTCGGCGCGGCCCCGCCGGAGGAACTCCGCCGCGAGATCCTCGAACGCGCCTTGGCGCACCCGCAGGTCCGCGGCGCGCACGACGTCGTCGCCCACTACGTCGGCCCCGAGGTCGACGTGAGTCTCCACATCGAGGTCGAGGGCGATATGACGCTGTTCGAGGCCCACAATATCGAGTCCGCCGTCGTCCAGTCGATCCGGGAGATGCCGGAGGTCGATGACGTGTTCGTCCACGTCGACCCGAAGGAACTCGGCGAGTGGAAGGAGAACGCCGAGGCGAAGCGGCTCATCGGGACCGCAATCGCGCGAGAGCGAGGCAACGTGCCCAGAGAGCGACGGTCGGACGGTGACCGCGCCAAAGATAGCGATGGCACTGGCGGCGAGGATAGCGACACCGCTGACGATGACAGTAGCGGTGGCGCTCGCGATGTCGACAACGACAAACAGTGAACCGCCGGTCAGACCGGATCGCCGAACGCGTAGACCGTCTGGTGACTCGTGACCTCGACATCGAGGAAGTCACCGGGTTCGATTTCCTGCTCGTCCGCGTTGCGGACGATGATCTGTCGGTAGGCCTCGTCGCGGCACTTCATCGAGTCGCCCGTTCCCTCGCGGACGGCCATTACCCGATGCCTATCGCCGATCATCGACTCGTAGGCCTCGGCGACGATCTCCCGCTTCAGTTCTGACATCGCCTTCGAGCGCTCCTTTTTGATCGTCCCGCCGAGGCCTTTCATCTCGGCGGCGTCGGTGCCGGGGCGCTTCGAGAACCGGGTGACGTTCACCTTTTCTGGCTTCACCTCGCGGAACAGCGCCATACTTTGGGCGTGGTCCGCGTCCGTTTCAGTCGGGAAGCCGACGATGAAGTCCGTCGAGAGCGTCCAGTAGTCCAGTTTTCGATCGAACGTCTCGACGGTCTCGACGAACTGCTCGACGCGGTGCTGTCGGCGCATATCCTCAAGGACCGTATCGGAGCCCGACTGGACCGGTAGGTGGATGAAGTTGTACAGCTCGTCGTGACGGTCGAACACCGCGGCCAGTTCCTCGCGGATGCCGTGGATCCCGCCGGGATTCGCCATCCCCACGCGGACGCGGAAGTCGCCCTCAATCTCCGTACAAATTCGGTCGAGGAGTTCGGGGAGTTTGCGCTCGCCGGTGTCCCAGCCGTAGACACCGGTGTCCTGTCCCGTGATCCGGAGTTCTTTCGCGCCCGCGTGGACGAGCGCGCGAGCTTTCTCGACATTCTCCTCGACGGGCGGGGAGTCGACGCGGCCGGTCGCGAACTTCGTGATGCAGTACGAGCAGTTCGACAGGCAGCCCCGAGCGATGGGGAGGATACCGACGACGCCGTCGAGAATCGGTTCGGTCCCCGGTCCGGGCGTCGGGCACTCGCCGTTCGTGACCGCCGCGGGGACGTCGTCCCAGTGGAGGATCTGTGCGTCGACACCCTCCTCGCGGAACTCCTCGCCCTGTGCGAGCGCCATACAGCCCGTGACGATGAGATCAGCCGTCTCCGACTGCAGTTCTTTGGCCCGACGAAGCATATTGCGCTCCGTCTTCTCGACCACCGTGCAGGTGTTCATAATGGCGACGTCGGCCGCCTCCGGACCGTCGACGGGGTAGTGGCCGGCGTCGCGGAGCGCGCTCTCGATCTGCCGGCTCTCGCCGCGGTTGGAGGTGCAACCGTACGTCTCGATGTGGTATCGGGCCATTCAGTCGGTATGAGGTATCCGATCCGCGGGCAAAAGCGCGACGGTTCGAGCGGAGTTCGGATGCGAACGCGGGAGCAGGCGACCCAGCACAGTGCAGCCCCCGCCAGAACAGTCCGCGATGCTCCCGCTACAGGAGGCTACAGATGGGGCACGTGCAGCCTGTTTAGGCACACCTAAAAATAGGAAGCCATTTGTAGTATTAGGTAGGCCTAAAAATGTGAACCGTAAACCGAAGCGGAACGCGGCACTGACGCGACGTGACTACGTAAGATACGGCGGCGCAGTCGTCGGTGGCGGACTACTCGCCGGCTGCACCGGTGGTTCGGGAGCGAGTACGGCGTCGACCGAGACCGACGCCTCAGCCGAGGAGACCGCACAACCGACAGCCGACGATCAGTCCTACACCGTCTCGATGGAGCCAGTTGGAACTGTGACATTCGAGTCGGTCCCTAAGCGGTGGATCGCGTACGACGGAGGCTACGCCGATATGGGCGTCGCACTCGGCAAAGGAGACGGAATAACGGGTATCGGCGGTGCCGACCGCTACTACACCTACGTCTACGATGAACTTCCCGGCGTAAGCGTGGACCGAGAGCGAATCGAGGCGAATCCCGAGGTACGGACGAAAGAGCAGTTCTACGAACTCGACAACGACGTCCACCTGTATGATCCGAACATGCTCGTCCACTGGTTCGACTGGGGGCAGTCAGACGTCGAGGAGATCGCCGACAACGTCGCCCCGTTTCTGGGCAACCTGATCTTCCGCCGGTCGGATGGATGGCACGACTATCGGTACTACACCCTGTATGAGGCCTTCGAGAAGGTAGCGGAGGTGTTCGGAGAGCAGGAGCGTTACGAAGCGTTCGAGCGACTCCACGACGACTTCATCGCGGAGATTCAACGACAGCTACCACCGGTCGATGAGCGACCGAACGTGTTTCTCACCTACGAGGGGACCACCGAACCCGAGACCTTCTCGCCGTACCGCCTCAACGACAAGGGCACGAGTAAGAAGCAGTGGCGCGACCTCGGAGTCAGCGACGCACTGGCGGGAACGGACATCCAGAACCTCAGCACCACGAATCGCGGCGAACTCGACTACGAGAATCTGCTGGAGGTCGGTCCGGACGTCATCCTCGTTCGCGGACACGAACGGAAGTCGGCATCCGAGTTCCGCGAGACGGTGCTCGCGTATATGCAGGACCACCCGGTCGGCGGTGAACTAACCGCCGTGAAGAACGCACGCGTCTACCGCGGTGGCTACCTCAATCAGGGACCGATCCACAACCTGTTCCTGACCGAACGGGCGGCGAAGCAGCTCTATCCCGACGTGTTCGGCGCAGTGACGAGTGATTCGGAGCTGTTCGACCGACAGCGGGTGGCAGATATCGTCAACGGAGCGATTTGAGGACGTACTGAAAGAACCCACTCACGCGAAGCGGTCAATCGGACGGCACGCCGACACGTTTTGCAACTGCCTGTTCAGAGCGTCACGTTCGCGAAGGCGCGAGCGACGGTGTCTCGTTCCGTGACCACTCACTCGTTCGTATCTGCGGCCTCGAAGTCGACGTCCTGCTTCTCCCCGGCCAACGCAACGTGGCCATAGTTGAGCAGGCCGACAAAGACACCTCCACCGACGATGTTGCCGATTGTCGTCCAGAGAAGAAAGTGGCCAAACTCCCCGAGAGCGACGCCTTGGCCCAGAAACATCGCTGAAAGGACCTCCGTCGTTCCGAGGATGCTGTGGTGGAACGGTCCGAAACCGATTACGGCCGTGACGATCAGCACGAAGAGAACCCGACTGACGGTGTCGCGACTGGCCGCAGAGAGCCACGTGACAAGGCCCATTAGCCAGCCGGCGATCACACCGCTCAGGAAAATCACCCACCACGGAAACGGAAGCAGCGCAGAGGCCAACGTGCCGAACGCGTCCGCGTCGAGAATTCCGAGCGCTGGCCCGAGGATCGTAATGAGGCCAGCGAATAGCGCACAGCCCACGAGATTCGACGTGTACGTTACACCCCACACGCGTCCGAGTTCTTTCAACGAGGCTCTGCCGTCGAGTACCGGCAAAATCGCCATCGTCGAATGGGCCGTGAACAGTTCCGTTTGACCGATGACGACGAACAAGAACGCGATCGAGGAGACGCCACCGAGAGTGAGCTGTTGAACGAGCGTCGACTCGAAACCGCCGGAGAACGTTAGCGCCATCCCCATCAGTAGCGCGCCGAAGCTCAGATTGAGGCCAGCAGAGAGTCCGGAGAGGAACACGCCTGTCGCAGGGCGGTTGATCTCCTTGAGCGCGTTTTCCATCTCGCGCTCCAGAATGTTACGATACGAGAGTGAGGCCCCAGCAGGCTCTGTATCAGATCCCGAAGTCATACGCTGGACGTAGATCTACAACGGGAGATCGGTTAAAACGTCCACAAAAACACGACCGCTAGGCCTGTCCGAAGAGAGAAATCGTCAGGTCGCAAAAAAAAGATAGTCTGCCGTTCGAGAACGGTTTTCCTTAGTTTCCGAACATCTCGCGCGTTTTAGTCCATAATTGCTTAATACCTGCGGGTAGTTAGGCAGTTTATGGTGAACGTCGACGACACTAACAACACCACTCAGAAGCTCGAAAATCAGTGGAGACTGCTTGAAGAGTCCGATATCGACGATTCCGATCGGGAGGCTATCCGAACCTTCGTCAGGATCCACCGACAGGGGAACGAGAACCTCGAAGACAACACACTCTATCAAGATCTCAGTGCACTCCGGCTTGCCTCTCAGTACGCTGACCGCCCGCTGGTGGAGATGACCCAGATTGTGCTTCGGAATCTGTGGGCGACCCTCACCGCTCCGAAAAGTCAGGGAGGTCGAGGACTCGCGCCGAACGGGAGTGGAATTTATAATTATGAGCGGACCCTCAGAGTCTTCTTCAGATGGCTCGACAACCAACCGGACTATCCCGACTTTCCCTTCTGGGAGGACATACAGACCTCGTCTATGTCGATTGACCGAATTGACGAGGATCAGATCCTTGACGAGGAAGATATCGCACTGCTGAAGGAAGCAACGCGGAACCCACGAGACAGTACTTTCATCGAATTCCTCGCCGACAGTGCAGCTCGAATTTCCCTCGCCTCGCAGCTCCGAGTCAAGGATATCCACGACCTCGATACCAAACGTCCGTACTTCACACCCAACCCGAACGGGAAGGGGCACAAAGGTGCGCCCGACAAACAGTACCCGATCCTTCGGAGCCGTGCCGATCTCCGAACATGGATCAACTACCACCATCCGGACCCTCGACCGAAGGCTCCGCTCTGGCCGGTCCTTCGCGGATACGATGAAGAAAACCCCCAAGAGTGTGCTGTGAGCGGGGAAAGTCTCCGCAGTTCGCTTTCGCGGGCGGGCAACCGTACAGACATCGACAAGCCCGTGAATCCGCACAACTTCCGCCACACCGCCATCACTCGGCTCTCCAGGGAAGGCTATTCGCCTCAAGAGATCCAGCATATCGCCGGCTGGGCCAACGACCGAATGATGGAGAAGTACGACCACACGACTGCCCGCCAACGGAACGAACAGATCGGTCTCAAGGCGGGATACATCGAGGAATCGGAGGCAGAAACCGATCCATCGACGCCTCAGTCGTGCGGAAATTGTCGAGAAACCCTCAGTCCAGGGGCGCAATTCTGTCCGCGGTGTGGTACACCAACGAGCGAGGAAGCGCAAGCAGCTCTGGACGCTCAAGACGACCGAGTGGTCGAATCCGCGGCGCGTGCCGACGATAATCTTGCCGAGGCCGTCCTCGAACTCCGGCAACTCTTCAATGAGTACCCGTCTCTTCGGCGCGCCACAGCTGACTTCTGAGCAGGCGGTCGTCACTCTTCTTCCTCCACGTCGACGAGATCTAACGCCCGCCGTGCATCCGACGAAATCGGGAGATCTGATCGGGCAAGCTGTCTGAATGTCTCCAGATGGGTTTGCACGATGTCCCCGGGAGAATTAGTCGAGGCACTCATCGAATCACCCAAGTAGGTAATTCAGATCGTTCAGTCTGCGAATTGTACGTCGTCCGTCGTGTATGTTTGCTGATTTTGTCCTGCATTCGAGTCGGTGAATGCGGACAGACCGACTGGGCAAGGAGTACCGGAGTGGGCCCGAAACCATTTTGTTAGTCGGAAACCGACTAACGCCCACACCGGTACGCCACACGGTTCGGTGAAGTGACCTTACACACATCCACCGTCCCAATCGGCCTATCCGGCTGCGTACTTCAGACGTCGTTGACCGCGCCCCTTCCACAGAACGAGGTCGACGGCGTCGAACTCTACGACCTTCGAGCCGCGCGTATTCACTTCGGCGTTGTATCGTTCCACCTCGGAACGATCAATAGGAAGACTGGTGTCGTACCGTCCACCCATCTGCTGATTTCACCGGTGATTTCAGCGGCGTCCGTCTATTCGACTGTCTGCCACCGTTAAAATTATTTCGCGACGGTGTCTCTGTTCGATTAGGCGGATATTGACTTGTATGTCTGACGATAACGAAGACTACGAACTGTTCACAGGTGTCGACGATGTCGAAGACGAGAAGGGGCATAAGTCGGATGAGGAGGCCAATAGCGCATTTGAAAACTATAAGCCCGACATCTCTGCCCTTGAACCGGAAGATCGCCCTCGGGGAATTCTCTCCGGTACCGATCGGGAATACCTCTGCGGCTTGCGGGACTACAGCCATCAACAGAGCGAGCTCAACCGACGGCAGGCAATCCGAGAACGAACAATAAACGCCTTGAAGGACTTCAATCTGCTGTGGCTCTTGCTCGGAGAAACCGAGTGGAAGAAGGTATTCGATACCTTCGAGACCGACGAGCTGAACGATACCTTCGCGGCGATGCTGTCGTTTATGTACCTCGGTATTGGCCAAGACCCGGACCGAATGGAGAAAATCCTTGAGCACGGTCTCTATCTCGGTGCTAATTATAGCACCTCCGGACGCTGGTCGGGCAAGGCTAACGACGTCGACGTATCGATCGATATCGATTACGACCCCGATATTGAGGCACTCTATGAACGCGTAGAGGAAGGTGAGGGCGATCAATTAACACCAGGAGAAATTGGTGCCCTCGTGCAGTCAGGGAAGTTGGAACCCGGCGATCTGGAGAAGTTGGAGAAGACTGGACCGGGATTCCCTAGCGTCTACGTTGGAGGAGATTCGACCACTGGATCGGACAGAAGCAGATAATAGCTATTGTTCAGGGTATTACAGAACTATTCGCAAGAGTTCATTTCACGCTTTTGAGACTGAATCACCTATCAAAGCGTGATTGCATACCCAGCTTTTGCGCTGCGGACCGGCTTCGCCGGTCCTCGGCAAAAGCTGGAACAAAAGCACTGCGTCACCCCCTCAGCGGGTCGAAGACCCGCTTCGAGGGTTCCTTGGCCCGCTCGCTCACTACGTTCGCTCGTGGTACGTAACTCGTCTGCACCGAGCGATTCAACCAAACTTGCTTTCCACTCTTCCTCTTGAACCTCCCCTCAGTAGCTGTGATTATAGAGAGATAATCTGGGGTTACGAAGAGGCCCACGTCGACGTGCTTATACAGGCGGTGACGATCCCGTTTCGGAGGCCCAGTACAACTTCGATGTCGCGAACGTGGACAGGTCCTTGGCCACTGCACGCTCCTTCGAGAAGACGGGTGTCGGCGCGTATACTGGAGGGGGACGGTTTCTCGAGAGTTCTGACCTGGTGAGGGACGCAGTGTCGATCCACAGCGTAGAGACGAATCACTGGTCACTGCTCAACGACAGCAACAGGGGGTCGAAGATCCCAAACGCGTTCAACTTCCCCTCTCATAGGACGAAGTTCTCGAAGTGGTCGGTCCAGACATTCAAGCGGGAGATTAAAACTCCGAATAAGGCCCAACCATCAAACACCTAGCAATGAGATACGCGCTGTGGACTTACCAACCATACTCTGGCAAGTAGACCACCGACTTAGCTACACGTCACAGTCCATCGTAGGGTTACAGTTTTATTCCTTACGTCGGGGCCAGTCGCCGTAGTAGTACACGACCGGGCCGTCGATAACGACATACACATCCTCGCTCCTGTCGAATAATACCCGTTTTCTGGAGTCGATGGCAATCCCGACGAGATCCTCAAGCGAGTCCACCGATACATACTTACTGCCCATAGAGGGAGGGATAGTCCCCGCTGAAATCCACTCCGAATATCGCGTACGATGTACCTGCTCCGCCAGTATATCCTGCCCCCTCACGCGACGGAAGATAAATTCGATAGCCACCGCCAGGAGTAACACTCCAACGCCAATCCCGGCCGGCACCAAATACGAGAATACGCTTCGCGTGGGAAGAATGACTTCTCTGGTCTCCGGCGTACTCTCTGTTTTCCCAATTGTGAGCGGCTTAAACGAGTATAAATCCTGTGCGAGACGGAGAGATGAAGTCTCGCTTATGCTGCCTGAATAGAGACTCGTCTCATACGATGTCGTTACCCGGATGAATATATGGAGTGAACTCTCAGCCCCGATTTCACTCCGAATCTCATCGGTTTGGTCCTTTAACTTAGGGATATCGAGCGTTGCCGACGTGTTCAATGAACCATCTGAAGTCGTTACCTGTTGCTCCTGGAGGGTTCTGGAACGCTCCCAGAACACAGTGCCACCGTTAGTGGCCTGCATAACAAGCTCAAGCTGTTGAGTCAGATGTACATCTTCATCTGGAGGGACAGTCGTTTGGACGGTGAGTGTCGCATTCGGCGTTGCAGGCAACAAGTAAATGGTCTTATCTCTCAACTGAGTACCCTGTTGGTACAGATCACTCTCTCCCGTTACGTTGGCACTAGTATGGAGCGTTGATTCGATCGTTTGTTGGTTCGTATTATCAGTGACCGTGGTCGTCGGTGGGTGAGTATAGATCCAGCCGGCACTCCCCATCAAGAGCACCCCCACGACAAAGAGAATGATGACGAACTGGCGACCATACGTAGCAACAAGTAGCTTCGCCCGGACGATCCCTGGAAGTCCAATCATTCGTTGACCGGGGCATTTCGGTCCGGAGCACTTACCTCAAGGCTTGGTGCCGTCGCGGACACATGGAAATAAACGGTCTCGGTGGTCAGCGAGGTATCATCCGGAATCATTATTTTCACGGTTTGAGTGTTCTGTTCAGCCAGGGTAAACGTGGTTTCGTTCCCGTCGTTGGTCCCATCCACGACGAGGTCTCCAATCTGCGTCGAATCGGAACGGAGTGTCACCGTCACCGTGACGTCCTCTTCTAATCTATTTGTTACGTTCACTAACGGATCAGTCGCGTTGATGTGGACTGCGGAAGCGACATCCAAAGAATGGGCAGCCGATTCATCGGAGGTCACGTTCACGACGTTCTCCCTGGGCGTGTCTGACGTGGAAAAGGACGCCGTACCCATTCCACCACTTCCGAGCACAAAGGCGATCATAACGATGCCGCCTGCAAGTAGGATCAGCCCGGAAGCTGTCGTTCTCGGACCCCGGCGCCGTGATCGAGGACGAGTCATCGAAACCTCCACCAGAGTTTCTGTCGCCACCGCGTTTGCGACCCTCGAAGCGGTGTGTTGCCGTCAAACAGGAGCGCATACGCCAGGAAGAACGGCAAGAACATCAGACATATAGTCGTCCCGGCAGCCAAGGCGGGATGGATGGAATGAATGGTCTTGACGAGTCCTAACGGCAACACAGCCGGATATCGATAGATCGCGATGTTCGTCTCGTATGCCCCCGACGTAGTTGGGCCTGGAATGTGGACATCGGCTGTGATGGTTGAGGCGTTTCGGGTCGAGTCCGTGATTGTCATCCCGTCTGTGCTGACGAGCCGATAGGTGAGCGGTAGCGTAGTGGCAGTGATGGATACTGTTTCTGTCGTGGCCTTGCCAACCGCGAGTGTGTTCGGGGCACTGCTCCCACCATCAACGGCGACATACACGAGCTCGTGACTCACCGCACCAGTGAGAATAATGATTGTGCCTCCGATGATAGCCGCGACGAACACCGGATGGATGACGTCGCGTACTTTCAGGAGCGATCGGCGCGGATGAGGATGCTGGCGGCCGCCATACAGTAGACTCCCTCCGATTAGGCTTATCGCAATCCCCATAATAAGCAGCCGATGTGAGTGGACGAGCGAGACATAGAGGCCCAGTCCATCGATCGTCACGGGTTCGCCCGCAAGGATCAAAACGGCCCCCGTGACCGCCTTGCGTTGGACATAGGGATACCCAGCCGCCTGGTCGGTTACGTCATTGTTGTCACCTTGGGTGATCAGGCCGGCGTCGGAGCGGCCGACGACGCGGTGGGTGACGTATTCTTCGCGCTCTTCCGACCAAAACACGATAATGTCGCGCTGGTTAATCTCCTCGGTCGGGACAACGATGTAGCCGTCATTCTGACCAATAGTCGGTTCCATACTGTCGGAGTAGACGTATGATAGTTGTACGGGTGACGCTGGAGTCGTGACTGCAAGCGCGGCGAGCACAACGATCAGGATTCCAGCGCGTGTAAACACGAAAACTCAGCTGGAGTGGTTGATTAGGCAGACACGGTTAGTGTTCCTGAGAGGTCGGAGGCGTTGGTAAGTCCGTGAGTATCTACGACGATGACGACGTAGTGGACTCCCCCAGACGCGACCCCAGTGAGGCTAGCCGAGTTACCTTCCTCGTCTGCTGTGTCGACGAGTGTTCCGGTGCTGTCGTAGACCTGGAATTGGATGTTGGCATCCGTGTCCTCGCTATCGGAACCACTGTAACTGAGTGTGATGTCGTGGCTCTCAGCGTCGAGGTTGGTGATGTTGAACGCATAGGAGGTGTTCCCGTTGTTCGGATCGCCCAGTTCGTAGTGGGCCGCGGTGTTCACGCCACCAGCGCCACCTTTTGTGAAGTCAATTTCCAGTGCTCCGGTAGAATTCTGGAAGACCAGTCCACCGGATGTCCCATCTTCGAGCGCGATGAGACCAGTGTCGTCGTTAACAACGTTGACATTAGCTTGACGGTCGACACTCCCAGTGGTAAATGCTGTTGCGGCGAACGACGCTGAAGCAACCACAAGGACAAGGGCTAGTATACCGATTTTTGCTTTCGTTTGCATAGTAATAGGTAAAATTAAACCGGGAACGTAAGTAGGTTCGGACCTAGTTATCTGATTTAATATTTAGAGCATAGTGATCTTTACAAACCGTATCTGGAGGTAATGAGTACGTAACCTTGGAATATGGTTGTGGCCGCTAGGCGCCAAAGTCCTCCACCCCCACACCAATGGGTCTGTCCAAGCGATTATGGTGAGAGAATGTCTCTACGGAGAAACGCCCGATCGCGAGGGACTTACGAGGAAACACCGACCAATTCTGCGGGATTGAAATTGAATATTTTCTTCTCCCAGATTCCCTTGGATCTCCCCACCCCCCGCATCTCGCCCGGGATCCCCGACCAATTCTAGCGACGTTCCTCGGAGGCTGTAGACGATATCGAATTGTCCCGGACCGGACTTCTCCCCAGAGTCTCCCCGGTACTGTATCGACCAATCCCCCGAGCGCCCCCGAAGGTCAAGGCGGGTGTCTTGGGAGGCACCCGTCCGAATCAGAAGGTCTATCGTTTCCTCGGGCGAAATCGAGTATTGGTCACGACAGTCGACCAATTCGGCAAGCTCGTCGCTGAAATAGTCATCACTTCATTCATCGCTGCGTTGCCGATCACCCTCGGGGCAAGGTTCGAAGCGACGACGATAGCGTGGTCGCCTCCGCGCTGGTGTCGGTGTTGACTGACAATAGTGACTCCGACCGAGTAGACCCGACTATTTCCTCGGGATTTACCTCGACCATGACGTGCTCGGGCGAGCGGATCTCGACTTCGGTGTCGCCCCGCCTTAGATCCAATTGGTCGGGGCCCTGAGTCGAGTGAATAGTTTCGCGACGAGATACTCGAACTTCGCCGTCTCTTCTCTATTGGTGCTGACCTCTCGAAGGCTGGTCAGCAAGGCCGGGAATTGGTCGGGACTTTGCCGGTGACTTGGATGAATCCAGTGCGGTCATTATGCCATCTGGTTCTCGAAGGCGTCGTCGCGACCCGACAGAAGGACCACAATCCCGGGCACTCTTAATCCGATATCAACGATAACGACCAATCAATTAGTCCTGAATGTTTCTTGAAATTACGAACTGGGACTAGGGGGCTGTAAAACCCGAATAATGGAATTCGTGCTGATTAGGCTAAATGCTTATTTCGCTCATCGTATACGTAGTACGTAATGACAACTTCGACGTGGGACAGAGATAATCACGAGGATGGGATCCGCCTCTGGCAAGAGGTTGATTGGTGTATCGCCAAAGACGTCGAAAACAGTGTTACGACTCAGGGCTCTTCGCGAGCAGCCGTATTAGAAAACCTCGGTGACGCTGTTGCCCTCCACAGAGAGACAGCCGGACGTGAGCCGCCGGATGAGGAACTCCGTGAAATGGGGATTGACCCGGAAGAGAATACCACCGGCGATCAGACTCCTCCAGACGTTCTAAAATAGATAGGGAGACGGCGTTCTTCTGCCTGACTCTACTGGGAGTGTCATAGAAGGCTTGCATACCTTGTTGAGGTTACCAGCAAATCGTTCAGTACAGATACTGTATTCAGCGGTTCACGCGAGAGAGTATTCTATTTCGAACTGCCTCGGTTAATCGGTCAGAGAGATTTATCATCATCTCTCACTACGTCCTTAGTAGACTGTAGCTCTCAAACACTCGAAGTATCACTCGTGTCCCCCAATTCAAATCCTCCGGCCTCGGATTGAGTATATTCAGGTCTGACTCTTTTTTCAATCGCCTTCCTACTCCGGGATGATGACCTTCTCCGAGAACAACGACAGCTTGGTCGTGTTTCTCACTTCTGTTTGTGATCTCTTCCGCCATAGTCTCCTCGCGTGCATAGTTTGCAACTGTGAGGAGAGCAATGAGAAGAATATAGCCACTTAGGAGCAACACGATACCGTATAGGATTGCGTTCCACACGGTTACCGGAGAAGGCCAAATGAGTACCGTAATCCCAAACAAAGAACCCCAGTTGAGAATTCCCCATATTATTCGGTTGGTGTGGATGTATTGACTGAGCGGCTCATTGTCAATCTCGTGCCACTCAACGTTATGACGAGAAGTTAGGTTTTGAACGAGCTCTACGTCTCTTCCTGTCTCCCCGCCGCTAATCTTCGACTTCATTCTTCCGTGTATTTCAACGGTGATGTAGATGTGGAAAGTGACGGCAGCAGCCAGTAGTGGTGCAATTGGTATGATCTCGAGGATAGAAATGATCTGCTCTCGGGAGGTTGATTTCTCAGCCCCCTCAGCAAAAACGACATTTAGATTGTCGAGCTGCTGTTCAATTCGTTTTTCACGCTCAGCAATGCTGTCAACGTGGGTTCCTGATGAAATCCAGATATCCATATAGTTTGATATGTGTAATTCCGTGTATATCACTGTATTGCCACTCGAGGGTGACTGGTTCATTCTGTTGGACTAAGCTGAAACGATGTGTGACATACGCAAGTACGTTCTAACAGTATTCATCTGGGTAACAGTGAAAATAACATCTTGTGAAGTCTTCTATGACTTCTCATAATCGAGTTATTTGATAACCCGATTACGTACCGACCATTGAACGGGATACTCGGGCGAAGTTGGCCCAAGCAAACCAAATATATAATCGGATATACTGTCCTATTCGATTATGGTTCGCGTCGATGACAGCGATGATGTGACGAAGTGCTGGCTTTCTCCCGACGAACTGAACCGCCTAGAGCGAACTGCTGGAGAAGGTGGCTGGGAACGTGAGGTCGCGGTCCAGCTGATGGGTCGGTGTGGGCTCCGGGCGTCGGAAGTGGGCTATCCGAGCGATAGCAATCTGCGCTACTCCGACGATGGCGACATCTGGCTCTTCGAGGTCCAGGGGAAGAATACGAAAGGTGGGTCAAAGAAGACACGCGACGTATGGATGCCCGACGCCGTCGCCGACGACATTCACAAATACAGCCGTGAACGGGGGCTCAATCTCTCCGACCCGTGGGTCGAGGCTAGCACCCCCTCCGTTCGTCGCTGGGTCAAGGAAGCCGCTCACGCCGTCGCAGAACAAACTGACGACCCACGCTGGCAGTCAGTCTCGTCCCACGATCTCCGCCGGTCCTGGGCGACCTATCATCTCGTCGAGCGCCAAGCCGATGTTCGGACTATGATGAGCATTGGTGGATGGTCCGATTACTCTGCCATCGAGCCCTACCTGGCGAGCCGACTGAGGCACGTATCGGAGAGGCGATGCAGACATAGCGCCCCCGGAGGGTGTCATAGAACTATTCACGAGGGTTTGATTTCCATCCGTAATTGGGATGAATAAGCCGTTAAAGAGAGCGTGCGTATCTCGCACGTCACTACTGTCATCAGATGTGGATTTCAGCAGAGCTGAATTTCTATACCTCTCTAGACTTAGTCAGACTGATCTTCCCCAATGTCCGGCATCCCTCCAGATTTCATCGACTATGTCTTCTAACTGATCCTCTACGCTGGATTCGAACGAAGTGACTTCAACAGGTTCCGGGGTTAGAGGATCTGTGCTGAATACTTGTCCTTCGTCAACACTTCCACGGAATCCACCGACGCCGATCCCAATTCCCTCAATGCCCAGTAGTGACAGGGACACGTATATCGGCGTTTCAACCCCTTTCTCGCGCAGCTTTCTGAGGTATTTGTTTAGGCTATTGAATATGTGTTTCTGAAAGTAGTCGGGGTTGATCAGCTCTTTATCACCTCTATCGAACGGCTCGATCTTACATACTCCTTCCACACGACCATCTCTGTACAAATCGGTGTACGCCTTGGATTCTGTTCCATCGGGGTTTGGAGCCCATCCAGTTATTCCGTCTTTGAACGGCTTTGCGTTCCAGCCATTCAGTTTGATTGGTGATAGTTCATCATCTCGGCCTAATTCGATACTATTGGCTCCGACCAATGCTGACCGGGGAACAATGTGCAGTATGATATTCGGCGTGTGTTCATAATTGACTGACAGACCGTCGTTGTTCTTGATCTTCTTGATGCGTTGATCTCTCCATAATTCCAATTCATCGAGTAATTTCGTTTCTGGACCATCATCAGAGATACCGAAGAATTGCTTCCGTAGGTCGAGATGGTGGGCGTCAAGCTCTTTTTGGATTCTCAATCCATCAATGAGCTCAAATGTCCACAGAAATTCTGCTTCGATCTGATTTTTCTTTTTGCCCTTCTTTTCCCCTCCAATGAACTCGTTGGTGACGAACACGAAGTGCTCGCAGCTGAAGTCGCCTTCCTCAATGTGTTCCTGTACTGTCTGAAGATCTTCATCAAGTTTGGATTCCCAGTCAGTTCGGAGGCTGTAGTGGAATACCGTGGTTCTGTCTCTCCGAAGAATAGAGTCTTTACCGCCGTCTCGGCCTTGGATACCTTGCGGATCAAGTCCTTCATACCCGATTCTGGAAAGAAGGAGATTACATAGATCCTCGAATGCGGAGAAGTCAGTCATTTCTCTCAGTTCGTCCCGCGTTCTACTGTACATAAATATCCTGTTCGGGTCTGGATTGAAAATTCTTCACTGTACTCAGCGATTCCTCGCCAGCGGAATCAGCGGTAATGATACGACCGATATGCTTCCTATATTGAGTAATAGCGAATCGAATATATCACGTCTCCGTGTTGCTGGATTCCTCAAAAATATCCTCGCTAAACAGCTGTTGGCTGGCTTTAGACGGCGAAATTTCTTGTCGATCCGCCCTGACAAAGCACGCGAGTTCACGCCATTGGGAGACTAAACTGATGGTACTGGCACCATCTCTCTTGACTGACTCTTCGAGCACCCAGTCCAAGTAGTGATCATACGCAATTGTACTGATAGCCCTGATTCCTCTTAGCAGTGCGATGGCTCGGAGAACTTTCGACCCATTAGATAGGTATTGATTCCAGTCGGACATCACCACGAGTCGCTCTTGACCTTCACTCTCTGAAACATCGTGGTATAGAACCGCGTCTAATGCCGCATCTCGAAAACTAACACCGAAAAGGATTGTTACGGAAAGGATGACACCTGCCCACTCGGGAGGAGTAAGCCACAGAGGGGACGACAGGTTCTCCGGTAAGAACGGAAACAAGCTAATTATAGTTAGAAGTAGAGCGATATTTGCTTCCCCATCGGATAGAAACTGACCCGCATTATTATGAGCTACCCGGACTTCGTGGGCAAGTCTTTCAGGCGGTTTGTTCACGTCGACTGTATCTTTCCGCACGTACGAGGCACCCCGTTCCACGAAATCTTCCCTAACTTCTCTCGTGAAATCTGCGCCCGGAAACCACGAAAATACCTTTTTGAATAACTGTCGTGGCGAAGGAAGTGTACCGACTGCTTCAATTCGGCTGATAAATGTAGACACACCGGATAATAGACCAGAGAGCAGGATTATCCCAAAATCTGTGATACCTTTTGTTTGTGATTTCTGGCCCTCAGAGAGTCCGAGGACCAGTAAGAATGACAGAAGGACAGCTATGAAGACGAAAATGACAATCGCCAGTCTCAACCCTACCAGAGAAGAAAGTCCGATCAAGCTCAGACCTACGAACAAAGCCGTTCCCGCTTCAATAAATAGTAGAAGCGCACCATACCCGACAAGTAGAATGAGAGCCGATTGGGGACCGATGAAATAGGCAAGGATAGCTACTAAGCCAGCAGAAACTATGGCAAATTTCCAATTTACGATTAATAGAAATAATAGAACTATCGTGGCCGATGAAAGCAGAAGTGTATTCATACAGTTATATGATTTAATAACGATAAGTATTTTTCGTAGATAATAGAGAAGCTGAAGAAAGATGGCGTCATAGAACAGTTGGGACCCAATATGCCGGTGGGTCAGAGTGGTTAACAATGTCTGCTTCGTAAGATCCCGAAGTCCAGCACGTTGTAATTAGACGAGGTCACCGCCAGAGTTTTCATACTGTTTCCTAATAGGAATCATATGCCTAATAGGAAAGGGTCAATCTCGATAGAATTGCAGTATCCGTTTCCGGAGGATCGAGTATTCCGATACCAGGCGATGCAGGACGTTCTTGACGTCCTCATCGACCAACCGTATGCGACGTACTCGATGAGCGAGCTCGCAACCCTCACGGGGGCAAATAAAGGGACAATCTCGAAGGCAGTCAGGCTGCTTTCCGAACTTGATGTCGTCGAGACTGCACAGGACGGGCGGACCCAGCAGGTCCGGATCAACCGTCAACGGCTCACGAAACCGGACCCAGTTCTATCGATACCGCAACCCGAGTTCCACCAACCAGTCCAGGCATTTCTCCAACGACTCCAAAATGAGTTGGACGAGTTAGTCGGGGTCGTCTTGTTCGGAAGCGTCGCTCGGGGAGAAGCAGATCGGGCCAGCGACATCGACCTATTGGTGATTGTCGGCGGGGACAAAACAGCAGCTCGTCGGACTGTCCAGTCGGTCGTCAGTGATCTCGAAGACCAACGGTTCGAGGGGAACCGATATACGTTCCAGCCGCTCGTCGAATCGACGGACAGCGTCCAAAGAATTGGTGACCAACTTCGTCCCCAATTTGACGATGGGATCACGTTGGTCGGCTCCGACCAACTCTCCGAGCTTCGGACCGAGGTGTATACCGATGAATGACGAGATTCGGGACCAATTGGTAGAGGCCGAGCGGACCTTCGAGGGGAGCCCCGGAACGATCGAGGAGGGATTGGACGTCGACGACGCAGAATTGGTCCAACTTCGTCGTGCGTGCCGGCTCTTAGAGGTTGGATCAAACCTCCTTGAGGAAGGATACTACACGGTCGTAATCGAGTCGGCGTTCGTTGCCATCGAGCGCACCATTCAGTTTCGGTTGATCCACGACGGAGCGATGTCTCCCGAGGAGGTCATCAGCAGCCATCGGCGTCTCTACCAACGTGGTGCCGAGGTCGGCCTCTACGACGACGCGTTCGGGGACGACCTCGCTGAACTGTGGAATCGGAACCGCACGAAGACCTATTACAGGCTTGGGATCGCAACGAAGGAACAGGCCGAGGCAATGTACCGGCTCGCCGAGGACATCCACCGGCACCTCGTCGATATGACTCGGGTGTCATACGAGTGTCTCTGTCGAGACTGATCGGCCGGTACCCTACGAATAGATGGTCGGGTGAAGGCCGGGGAGTTGGTCGGGGATAAAAAGAGATCGTGGCGTTGGACATCATCGACCACTTCGAGAACGAGGTCCCGTCGCCGTTCAAGGGAATGGTCGTCACCACCAGCAAGGAGGCGGCGATCCGGTACAAGGAGACGCTCGACAGCCTGAACGGCCCGGAGTCGCGGGTCATCGTGTCGGAGGGACACAACGACCCGGAGCACATCAAGCAGTGGACGCCCAGCGACTCGGAGAAGAGCCAGTACAAGGAGTCGTTCGTCGATCCGAACGGCGAGGTCGAGCTACTCATCGTCTGCGATATGCTCCTGACGGGCTTCGACGCGCCGGTCGCGCAGGTGATGTATCTCGACAAGCCGCTGCGCGAGCACAGCCTCCTGCAGGCGATCGCCCGCGTGAACCGCCCGTTCGAGGAGAAGACCCACGGGCTCATCATCGACTACTACGGCGTCTCCGACGAACTCAAGGAGGCGCTCGCGATGTTCAGCTCGAAGGACGTCGAGCGGGCGATGGTGCCGGTCAAAGACAAACAGCCTGAACTTGAGGCGGCCCATAGCAAGGCGATATCGTTCTTCGAGGATCTCGATGAGGTTGAGCAATGCGTCCAGTCGCTGGAGCCAGAAGATCGCCGGATCGAGTTCAAGAACGCGTTCAAGCGCTTCTCGAAGCTGATGGACATCGTCCTCCCCGACCCGATGGCGAACCCCTACCGGGACGACCTCGAGCGACTCAGCACGATCTACGGAAAGGCAAAGGAGCGCTACCGTGATGAGACGATGAATCTCGAGGGAGCGGGGGCGAAGGTCAGAAAGCTCGTTCAGGACCACATCACTTCGCGGGGCATCGAGATCCTGAACGACGAGCCGGTCTCGATAATGGACGAGGTTGAGTTCGACGCGAAACTTGATGACCTAGAGAGCGACCAAGCCCGTGCGAGCGAGATGCAGAACGCAATCAAGCACGAGATAAACGTCCGGTTCGACGAAGATCCGGTGCAGTACGGCTCGCTGAAGGAACGCCTCGAGGACCTCATCGAGAAATACCGCGAAGGAAGATACAGCGAACGGGAGACCATCGAGGAGCTCCGGAGTCTGATGGACGAGATCCGATCCCGCGACAAGCAGGCACGCGAGAAGGGACTCAGCGACGAGACCGACCTCTCGTTTTACCACGCGATCGAGGACGTCTTAGATGCACAAGATGTCGAAGAGCAAGCCGTAATCGAACTTACCGCGGACCTCGTCGGAACGGTCGAAGGATTCGTTACAAAGGTCGAATGGAAACAGCGCACGCACATACAGAGCCAGATGCGGAAGGCGGTGACTGGCCAGTTGTATCGGTCACGAATCGACCTGTCAGCTGACGAGCGCCAGGAACTGACTAACCGAGTCATCGAGTTAGCGCGGCAGCACTACCGATGAGTAAGCAACTAACCCGGCACCACCACATCGGCCAGACGGTTGTGCCCTACAGCATCAGTTGGTCACAGGATCGAGAGACCGTGTCCATCTCGATCGACAAGTCGCTGGAACTGACGGTGACAGCGCCTATGACCGCAACCTCTGATGATATCGAGTCGGTGCTTGAGTCTCGCCAAGAGTGGATCCTCGAGAAGCTCTACGGGCTGAAAGAGCAGGAGAGCCCTCCCTACTCGAAGGAGTACCTGAGCGGTGAGAAGCTCCAGTACCGAGGACGGCAGTATCCGCTTGAAGTCGTCGAGTCGGATGTTCCACAGCCTGCGCTGTCCTTCGACGAACAGAAGTTCACGCTACGCGTCCACCGCTTCGATGCAGAGGCGGACAGAGTGAGCGTTCGGCGGAAACGTCAGGCGGTCGTGGACTGGTTCCTCGAGCGCGCGAAGGATGAGCTCCCGGAGAGATCCTCTCGTTTCGAGTTGCGGCTCGGCCTCAACGACATCCCTGTCGAAGTTGGTGAGATCGAAGGGCGGTGGGGGGAGTACAATAACGGGACTGTTCGCCTCAACTGGCGTCTGGTGTGTGCGCCGGTACGCATCCAGGACTATGTCCTTGCCCACGAATTAGCCCACACGGTACACGAGGATCACTCCGACTCGTTCTGGAACACGGTCGGAGCTCTCGTTCCAGACTACGAAGACAGGCGTGAATGGCTACGATTGAGGGGGAACACGCTAGTTGTCTGACTGCTCTGCTGTTTGAACCGAAGTTCGACTCTAGATATAGTCTCAGACGAGGTGATCGTTCGATAGTACAGTACCGAGGCGCGCCGAGTCAGGCGCGCCGACCAACCCCGGCTTCTGCTGGACATCTGCCGAGCGAAGCGAGGCAGTGGTTTATTCAGGTGGCTCCTTAGCCACACCCCTAACGGAGAATTGGGTACCCCGCCTCGGAATTGACAGAACCAGTTAGATGCTGTTGGGTCACGCACCAGAATCAACACTCGAAGCGACGCTATCCGGCTCTAAAACAAGCAAAAACCACCGCTAAAAAGAGCAATCGATAGTGATGCCTCTCACGAGTCGTCGCGCTAGCCAGGGGTCCCGAGCGCGGCCGCGAAGTACTTCGGTGCGTATCGCTTGCCGTCGACAGTCGTGATGGCGGGAGCAAACGCGAAGGCAAACTGTCGAAGCGGCTCACCAGTTACCTCTGCCCATCGCCGAGCTCCCTCCCGAAGGAGCTGACGAGCCTCTCGTACCGTGGAAGGCTTGTACCCAATATCGAGGTCATCAGGGTCTGTACCCTCCGTCTGACTGATCTTTCCACCGTATTTGTCCAGCCAGCGACTCCACGGATCGCTATCACCATACGATTCCGCCCGAGTAAGTTCATCAAGGGCGTGTTCCCATCCGGATTGGATGCTCTCCGAGACTGCATCGATATAGCCTGTCAACTCTTGAGCAATGTATTTCGAGCCGAGTTGTACCTCGCCATAGGTATGATCGACAAGCGGCGCGAGACGCTTCAGCGCCCGGTAGATCGTGTCCAAATGGGTGCCAATAGATTCGGCTAACTCTTTTGGTGACTTCTTCCCACCGTCCGTGAGGAGCGTGTCCACCAGCTCAGCGTCGGTTGCGTTCATCTGCGTCATCGTCGCGAACAGTTGGTCGTCCTGTTTTGACTCGATCCGCGGCAGCTGATCGGGGAGTAGTTTCCGCCAGCGTCGCGATCCCGAGACTGCGAAGTAGTCGTCAGCGACGAAGATCTTGTTATCGGGCTCAGTCGGAAGGTTTGACCAGTCCAAGACGTTCAGAAGCGATTCGTCGAGTTCCTTGACGAGTTGGTCGAGGTCGTCCCAGTACAGTGTCCCGTCATGTATCGAGTTCTGGAAGGAGACACCGACTTTCGGGTTTTCCAAGGCGGTACCCTCAACGGCGTCCGGGTTACGCATATAGTAGTGCTTGAACTCTTTTGCGAGTTCGTGGTCACTGACGAGTTGTCCTGCCCGTCTGGAATCGATAGTCGCCGTATGGTAGTGACCAGAGCACTCTCGATCATCACGAACGGATTTTGCGTAGCCCTCCCGGTCGCCCGCCAACAGGAGCGAGATCCGATGTAGCGCGCCGTCGTATGCGATGATCTGTCCGGTCTCACCTTCTTTGACACGAACGTACAGCTCCCCGTCGACGATATTTGACGAGCGGTGAATGCGTTCAGGCGCGAAGTCCTCCGGGTGGATTGGGCTGTGACTGTTGAACCGGAATCCTTGGCGGTCTGCGAGTGCGCTGAGTGCCTGCTGTAGAACCTGGGGATACTGTTCGAAGTCCCAGTTGGAGCCTTCGACCTCGACGTCGTAGCCCTCGATGTTACACGGATTTGACATCGAGCGGAGGCCTTCCTTGGTTTCGATATCAGGCCAGCGTGGCGAGATTCGGAAGTACGCGCGCTTTCGAGCCTCAGATTTAGCGTCCTCCCACGAAGAGTATGCACTTGGATAGACATAGGTCAAGTACTCGCGAACCTCATCAAGCTCGAAGGTGGGTGAATCGCGTGGCGCGATACCGGACTCTTTGAAGCCGAACTCGACCGTCCATTCGTCTCCATCGATGTCGACGGCAGCTCGTAGCCGCCCGTGATCCTCGAAGTCGTGCTCTCCTTGGAGTGACCGAAGCCCGAAGTAGGACCGAAGCGGATTCTCGCGATCCGCACAGTCCCATTTGAGGTACGCGTGGAACTCGTGCGGCTGAGGATCGATGAAGAGTCTCGAAAAGCGCTCACTGTTCTCTTCCTCGTTTTCGGACGCGGAGCTGTCCTCCTGTTCTGCTTCCTCCTGTATGGCACTGTGATACGCGTCACAGGATTTTAGATGCTCCTCCGATGATTCCTGACTCTGTATCTCTTCCTCGCAGTGGATACACTGTGCAACCGGCTCTGCCTTGCATCGCCCCTCGTGATGATGCGCTACGTCGATATCTGAGAATTTACAGCGGCAGAATCGACATCGAGCAACGTACTTGGGCGCAAGATAGCTACGCCGCTGGGAACGCGTAGGAGTCTGTGAAGTAGTTTGTCTCTCCGACCTGATACGGTCTGCCTCCGATTGCTCGACGGACGATTGAACCGAATCCGTGTCGTCAGCAGTGACGGCTTCGGCGTCGTCGAGCTGGTCGAAGAAATCGTCCGGGTCGGTCACTGCAACCGCCCCCCGTAGGAAGAAGGTTGAAGATGCAGCGGCAGCTGGAGGCCGCTAAAGAACTTAAAGAAGTGTAGATATTCGGGACTAGTTGTTGAACATCTCGCGCATCATCGGGTGCATCTCCATCAGCTGCTCCTCTGCGATCTCCTCGTACAGCTTGTACGTGATGGAGACCGTAAGCAGCAGCCCGGTTCCGGAGACGCCGCCGATGGTTCCGAGCATATTCGCCCCCACGGCGAGCAGGCCGACGAGCGCGCCGCCGATGACCGTCACCTGCGGGATGTAGCGCTCCATAACCTTCTCTATCACTTGGGGGTTCCGCCGGAAGCCGGGGATCTGCATCCCCGAGTTCTGGATCTGTCGGGCCGTCGCTTCGGGGCCCATCCCCGTCGTTTCGACCCAGAAGATCGCGAAGATCGCGCCGCCGATGACCATAAAGATCAGGTCGATCGCGACGCGCACGGCGATGGCTGCGGGGTCCTGAGACGTGAATCCTAAGAACCACATCCAGTCCTGTCGGGACTGGATCGGTGCGACGTACCAGAACAGGCCGCCGGTGACCTGTCCCTGCGTGTACTGACCGATCCACGCGGGCATCCCCGCCCACGAGTTGTTCAGGATCTGTCCGAGGAACTGGAGGTTCGCCTGCAGCGCGCGAACGAGGATCATCGGCAGGACGCTCGCGTAGATGAGCTTCACGGGGAAGCGTCCGCGCGCGCCCTTCACGTTGGCGTGCGACAGCGGGATCTCGACGCGAACGCTCTCGGCGTAGACGACGATCCCGAAGATGAGGACCGTCGTGATGAGCGCGAGGATCTGCCCCTGTCCGAGGAACAGATCCGAGAGCCCGCCGGGCGTCAGCGGCGAGCCGATGTCGACCGCGCCGGTGACGATCCCGATCCACGTCGGGAAGAAGCCGCTCTGCCCGCCGAGGGCCTGCCAGCTGAAGAGCCCGGCGACGAGCTGTTGGCTCACGCCGGCGATGATGAACAGACCGACACCGGAGCCGACGCCCCACTTGCTGACGATCTCGTCCATGAACAGGATGAGGACGCCGCCGACGAAGATCTGCGCGAAGATGATCCCGCGGATGCCCCCGAGACCGACCCCGAGCGACTGTCCGAGCGCCTCACTCGGTGGCAGGAAGTTCCCCGCGAACACCATCGGTAGTCCCGTCAGACAGATCATCACGACCACCAGAAGCTTCTGGAGGCCCTGATACAGGATCTGATCGCGGGGATCGTTGGTGTCTAAGCCGAGCAGATCCGCACCGCCGAGCAGCTGCAGCACGATGCTCGCCGTGACGATCGGACCGATACCGAGCTGCATAATCGATCCCTGTCCGCCGGCGAGGATGCTACGGAACTGCCCGTAGAAGTCGCTGCCCGCGCCGCCGGTCTGGAGCCCGAACAGCGGGACGTTTGTCAGGAAGAAATACAGCACGAGGATCCCGGCAGTCCATCCGAGCTTCCGGCGGAACGGGACGTGTCCCTCCGGACGCGCGACTGACGGCATCCGCGTCAGCACCGGTTCGGCGGCCTCCTTCCATCCCATACGTTACTCCTCGGCGTCTTCGGCTTCGTCTTCGTCTGCTTCTTCCTCGGCGGCGAGCTCCTCGCCGCGTTCGGTGAGTTCGACGCTGCCACCGGCCTCCTCGATGAGTTCGGCGGCGTCCGCGGAGAAGGCGTCCGCGACGACGTGCAGCTCCTGTCGGACCTGCCCGCCGCCGAGCACCTTCACGGCGTCCGCGCTCTCTGCGTCGTCGGCGACATCGCGCGCGTCGATGTGGTAGGCGTCACCATCGGCCTCCGCGAGGCCGTCGGCAACGAGCAGCGCCGCGTCCTCGTCCAGCGTCTGGACGTTGACCTCGGCGACCGTCAGCTGTGCGTCCTCGGGGCGCTTGAAGCCGTGTTTGCCGATCGGCTCGTAGTTGTGGAACTCGTGTTTACTGCGTCCCGCGCGACCGCGGCCGCCGCGGTGACCGGCTCCGCGCCGGTTCTTGTGCGTGCCGCCACCGTGCGTTCGGGAGCCGCGCTGACGTCGCTTCTTCGACGTCATCGCATCGCCTCCAGGAGTTCGTCGATCTGCTCGGTGTTGTGCTTACCGATCTGACCGCCCTCGGTCGTCGGATGCTTCTGACCGCGGTGACCGCCGCGCGGCGGGTGCAGTCGAAGCGCCGGGGAGAGTCCCTGCTCTCGCAGCGTCGTCTCCTCGTCGAGGAGCGCTTCCGTGAGCGCACCGAAGTCGTCGTAGTCGGTGTTCTCCGCGAGCCACTCCTCGTCGACGTCGGCGTCGCCCTCCTCGGGCTCCGCGCGCGTCCGCAGGACGGTCTCGACGACGTCGGCGCTCGGTTCGCCGTGAGCGACGAAGTCGTTGACCTTCGTGATCATCCCGCGGTACGTCTCCGTCTCCGGGACGAACGCGCAGTGGTTCACGTGGTGGATGTTGAGCATCTTGAGCGTGTCGTGGACGGCCGAGCTCATATTAACGTCGCCGCGAAGCTGAACGACCGCTTGCATCATTCGCTCACCTCCTGCTCTCGCTGCTTAGCCGCGGCGCGCTTGGGCGTCCGCGACTGCGAGGCGTTGCGCAGGGCGTTGTACGTCGCCTTCGCGAGGTTGACCGTCGTCCGCGTGTTCCCGTTCGAGCGGGTCCAAGCGTCTTGGACGCCCGCCAGTTCGAGGATGTTGCGAACGGTCGGGGCGGCCGCGAGGCCGAGCCCCTGCGGTGCGGGCATAATCTCGACGGTCACCGAGCCGGCCTTCCCCTCGGCCTTGCGAGTGAGGGAGTTGAGGCCGCCGGCGGAGTCCTCCCACGAGCCCGAGCCGCGGTCCACCGAGATGATGTTGAGTTTCGCGACGTCGATCGCCTTTTGAATTGCTGACCCGACTTGGTCGTCTCGCGCCTCGGCGTAGCCGAGGAAGCCGTCGCGGTTACCGATTGCGACGACGCAGCGGAACTTGACTCGGCGGCCCGAGTCTGTCATCCGCTGGACCATGTTGATGTCGAGCACCTCGTCGTCCAGCCCCGGCAGGAGCTGATCGACGAGTTCCGGCTCCTTCAGGGGCAGGCCCGTGTCGAGGGCCTGCTCCATCGAGGTGATGTCGCCGTCCTGTACCATTCGGCCGAGCCGCGTGCGCGGCGTCCAGCCGTTGTCGTTGCGTTGGCTCATACGTCCTCCTGTAGTCGTTCGAGCACGTCGTCGAAGTGCTCAGGGAGCTTCGTGGCGTCGAAATCTCCGCTGTAAAGCGGTTCGTCGAGCTGCTCGGCGTACTCGGCGATGTGTTCGCCGCGGTTGCGCGACCAGTCCGCGAGCACCGACTCGTTGTGCGGGATTTCGAGGCCAGCGTCTATTGCTCCTTCCTGTACCGCGAACACCTTATTACCGGGCGTCGCGGTGTTCAGTCCGATGTCGAGCACGGCCTCTTCGAGGCCGGCGTCGACGGCTCGCACTCCCGCGAGGTAGCCCGTCAGGTACGCGCTCGGTAGGTTCCCAGTGGGAGCCTCCCAGCCGTACTCGGCGAGGTCCTCGGAGCTTGCGGCCGCGTGCGTTTCGTCTCCGTCCGGTCCGGGGGTGATCAGCTGCGCCCTGACGTGCTTGTTGCTCGTGCGAGCAACGAGGCGGGGCTTGCCCGATTTCAGCAGGCGCAACCTCTGGTGGTAGTCCGTCCGGACCTCGCGCCGACGTCGCATCGGCACTTTGTAGCGTGGTCCTGTTGCCATTATTCTATCTCCACGTCGTAGTTGTTTCTGACATACGCTTCGAGCCGTGCCACGTCGTCGAATTCGCCACCCGACGCCTTGTTGTACACTTCGCGGTACTGCGTCGGGTTGAGCGGACCGTCGTCGCGCAGTTCCTTCAGGCGACGACGCTGTGCGCGGATCCGGCTGACCCATTCTTCTTTCGAGTTCTTCCGACCGCCGGATTTCCCTTTCCGGGAACCGGGGCCCTTACGGTGGCCGTACGCGCGCTTTGCGGCGCGTTCACGGGCGCGACCCTTGGAGTTGCCCTTCGCGTCTTTCGCGCGAATGAGCCCCTGATCAACCAGGTCACGGATATCGTCGCGGGTGATGGCCTCCGCGATCTCGGACTGTTCGTCTGGATCGAACCAGACGCGGCTTTTGCCGACGTCGAGGACGTCGGCCGCCATACGCTTCTGTGCTTTCAGATCCGTCATTACTCTTCGACCTCCACTTCGACGTAGGTCGGGTTGAGGACGCGGATCTCGCGGTCCTCGGCTTCCTCCTCGATGCGCTCGCGCTTGCGAGCGCCGACTTTCGAGGCGATGCGAACGGCCTGGGTGTCCCCGTCGACGCCCTCGAGGTCGTCCACGTTGTGCACGCGGACCTCCTCGAAGCCGGAGGGGTGCAGACCGCGGGCGGCCTTCGGCGTGCGGTAGCCCGCCTCGACCATATCGCCTTTGCCCTTGATGCCGCGGCGCTGTTTCGAGAGGTTGCCGCGGGGCTTGCGCCACGATTCGGGCACGCGCTTTTTGGCGTGATACTTCTGGCGACGGAACGCGGGCTTGCCCTCGCGGTGCTTCTGGCCGAGCGCACGCGCCGTCTCGTCGTCGAGTTCGGGCGTCTTGTCGGCGTGGCCGCGGGGACGAAGCTCCGTTTCGACGTCCTCGTCGGGTTCTTCCTCTTCGGTCTCCTCTTCGACTTCGGCCTCGGTCTCCTCAGAGACCTCGAGTCCGCCGACGTCAGCCTTGATACGGGCTGCGAGGGCGTTGCCGATGCCGTCGACGTCGGCGAGCTCCGACTGGCTGGCGGCTTTGACGTCGTCGACCGATTCATAGCCCGCCTCGCGGAGCGCGTCGGCCTTCGAGGGACCGACACCGCTGATGTCTTCGAGTGTTTCGATGTCGTCGTCGGCCATCTCAGGCACCTCCGGTCTGCGGCTTCTGCGTGATGTAGACGCCGTCTTGGAAGACGCGCGTATCCTTGTCCGTCACGCGAGTAAGCTGTTCGATGTCGGCGGCGGTCTGCCCGACGTCCTCTTTCGAGGGGCCCGTCAGGGTGACCGCTTCGCCGTCGATCTGTACCTCCGTGTCTCCGCGGATCGGCGTCCGTCGCGAGGACTTCTCGCCGAGGAAGTTCGTGATGACGACTTCGTCGCCCTCGACGTCGACCTGCATCGGGAAGTGAGCGTAGTAGACTTCCATCTCGTACTCCCAGCCTTCGGTGACCCCGTGGATCATATTCGACACGTGGCTCTCGAAGGTCCCGACGGTCGCGTTCGTCTTGGCGTCCTCCTCCTCGGAGGCGATCACGACGGCACCGTCTTCGACACTGACGCTGACCGAGGGGAACCACAGCGTCCGGGTGACGCTGCCGTTCGGCCCCTCGACGGTCAGATCGAGGTTGGACACCTCGGCGGAGACCTCGTCCGGAATCTCGATTTCTACTCTGGTCATGGTCTCAGTACACGTAGGCGATTATTTGGCCACCGATGCCCTGTTCGCGGGCCTCGTAGTGGCTCATGACGCCGTGGCTCGTCGTGACGATGAGCGTCCCGTAGTCACGGGCGGGGAGATATCGCTTCTCCCACTTCTCGAACTCGTCTGCGCCCGCGGAGTAGCGGGGCTTGACGGCACCACATTCGTTGATTGCGCCGCTCAGTTCGACCTCGAAACGTCCGGCCTTGCCGTCGTCGACGAACTCGAAGCCGTCGACGTACCCGCGGTCGTAGAAGACCTCGAGGACGGAGCCGATGACGTTGGAGGCGGGCTGTATCTTGTGGGACAGGTGCCCGACGCTCTCGGCGTTGTCGACGCCGGCGAGCGCGTTGGCGAGTGGATCATTTCCTGCCATAGTTATCGGTACTTCTTGAATCCCATCTCGCGGGCGACCTCGCGGAAGCACTGTCGGCACAGGTAGATCTCGTACTTACCGACGAGTCCCTGATTGCGACCGCAACGCCGGCACTCGTGGCTCTGGCCCGTGCGACGGCTCGCGTGCTCGCCCGTCTGTTCAGTCTCTGATTCGCTCATGCTGTGACCTCCACGTCGAACGTCTCCTCGACGAAGACGATCGCGTCCTCGGGCGTCAGTCGATGCCGGTTCGGAATCGATTGGGACGCCTTATCGCGCTTCTTCACGCGGTAGCCGGGGCGGACGAGGTTGACCGTCACGTCCAGCCCGTAGATACCGATCTGCGGGTCGTACTCCTGCGACGGGAACGCCGTGTGTTCCTCGACGCCGAAGCTGAAATTGCCCGTCTCGTCGAACTGCCGCTCGGAGAGGTCGGTGATCGGCAGCGCCTTCTCGAGGAAGGCTTCCGCGGCCTCGCCGCGAAGGGTGACCTTCGCGCCGACCGGGTCGCCGACGCGCGAACCGAACTGCGTCGCCGCGCGGGTCGCCGTCGTTCGGACGGCCTCCTGCTCGGCGATCTCTTCGAGGATCTCCTCGGCGTTCGCGAGTTCGCGACCGCCCTCGCCGACGCCCATGTGGGCGACGACCTTCTCGATGCGCGGCTGGCGCATCGAATGGAATTCAGCCTCGCTCATTCGTCGTCACCTCCGTCGGCGGAGTCGTCGTCGACGGCTTCCTCGGCGTCAGCCTCGTCAGCGGCCGCCTCGTCCGACGGCTCGTCCTCGGAGCCGTCATCGTCGCCGACGAACTTCTCGTCGATCACGACGACGTACTGCTCGATCGTCTCGAAGCTGTCGTCGTCCGTTTCGACGGAAACGGTGTTGTTTCCACTGCCGGCGGTCACGGTGATCTCGTCGATCGTACCGATCTCGCCGGAGTGGGTGCCGTCGATGGCGGTGACGAGCGCACCCTCCTCGTAGGGGAAGTGCGCGACGATCTCCTTCGTCTCGTTGTCGACGACGAGGGAGTCTTTGCTGCTGTAGTCGCTTTCCTCGTCGACGCGAACGTTCGCGCCGTCGTGGAGCGTCAGCTGCGTGTCGCCGCCGCTGATCTCCTGCTTGTTGACGATCTTCCCGAGTCGGCTGTCGGCGGCGTCACCGTCGATCGGCGTCAGCGCCAGCCGTCCGCCCTCCTCGGGGAAGACGCGGTAGTACTCTTCGCGCTCGGTGAACGCGAGGATGTCGAACATCCCCACCGGGCGCTGCTCGTCGGAGACGGCGTCGCCGTTGACGAGGACCGATCCCTCGTTGAGGGCGTAACGCGCCTCCTTCTTCGAGTCGACGTAGCCGAGCACGTCGCGCAGGAGTACGAGCAGGGGAACCCCCGCCTCTCCGTGCGGACCCGCGCCGGCCTTCACCGTGAACGTCCCCGTCTTCCGCTCGACGGGCCACGCGTTCGGTGCGGAAAGTCGCTTCTGGTGTCGGGTCATTCTTCGTCCTCCGTCGCTTGCAGTCGCGCCTCACGGCGGTCGTCTTCGAGGTCCAGTCCCGTCACGCGGAGGTTCGAGGCGTCGAGCGGACGAGGCACTTCCTCGCCGTCGGCCTTCTCGACCGTCACGTCTTCGACGTAGACGACCGAATCCGTGAGGTCGACCTCGACGACTTCGCCGTCCGTTCCGGCGTGGTCGCCGCGGAGCACCTCGACGGTGTCGCCCGCGTTGACGCGAACGTTCCGCTGTCCGTACTCCTCGCGGAGCTCGTCGGACAGCGTCGCGCGGACCTGACTCTGCCGCTCGTGCAGCGGCGCGTTCTGCGTCCGTGTTCGCTGTTTGCGTGGTTGCTTCGACATAATCTATACAATCATCGTCGCCGTCGAGGCGATGCTCCCGAAGCGCTCGGCCACTTCGCGCGCGATGGGGCCCTTGATCTCGGTCCCGCGAGGCTCGTCCATCTCGTCGATGATGACGGCGGCGTTGTCCTCGAACTTCACGCGCGTCCCGTCCGGCCGGCGGATCGATTTCCGCTGGCGGACGATGACGGCTTCGAGCACCTGGCGGCGCATTTCCGGCGTCCCTTTGGTCACCGAAACGGTAACCTGGTCGCCGATGCCCGCCGCGGGGTGTCGGTTCTTGGTTCCTGAGTAGCCCTTCACGCTGATGACCTTCAGCTCGCGTGCACCGGTGTTGTCCGCGCACGTGATGAGCGAGCCCCGTTCGAGGCCTTTGGTGACGTCGGCTTTCAGCGCCTCCATCACTCCTCACCTCCGAGGGTCTCGACCACGACGTGAGCCTTGGTCTTCGACAGCGGTCGGGTCTCTGCGATGCGTACCGTATCGCCTTCCGAGAGCTCGACGCAAGGGGGCGCGTGAGCCGGAATGCGACTACGCCGCTTCATGTAGCGGTCGTACTTGGGAACGTGAACGTCGTATTCACGCTCCACGATGACGGTTTTCTCCATATCGGTAGAGGCGACCGTGCCCTCGAGCGTCTGTCCGCGCACGGAAAGTGTCCCGTGGAACGGACAGTTCTCGTCGGAGCAGGCCTCCTCCGGTTCTTCTACGTTCAGTCCTATCGCCATAATGTGTCACCTGCCTTCTCGGTCCGCAAGGCGGGTCGTGAGAGCAGACGTGTGCCATCCACCGTAACGTAGGCCGTGCCCTCGCAATTCCCGGCGGAACGCCGAGAAGCCGCTGCGGAATCCACAGCAGGCCGACCAGACTGACCGGCATCGAATCCGCCGGCAGTTTCCGATCGAAGTTTGGACGCGGTCCCCGACGCCTTCGCGACGTCGGCGGCTTCATCTGTGCATCCGGGTGGTCCCGCCCGGGCGGGGAGCTCGAACTCGAACGTCGAGCCCTGCTTCGGCACCTGTTTTACCCGCGTGCGACGCGCGGCCTCGTCGGCGTCGTCGCCGACCGCCTTGTCGTCGCACTCGCTGACGTCGACGTGCAGCGTCCGCATCGTCTCGACGACGACGCGCCCGCAGATCCCGACGAGGTCGGGGTTGGGCGCGTCGACGACGGCCACGCGGAGGCCGTTGAGTTCGTGTCGCGTCAGCGTTTCGGGTGTCAGTGCCATTGTCGGGTTATTCGTCGTCGTTGTCGCCTTCTTCCGCTTGGATCGTCTTGATCCGCGCGATCGTGCGCTTGAGCTCGCCGACGCGCCCCGGGTTCTCCGGGGCACCACCGGCGGCCTGCACGGCCTTCGTGTTGAGCAGCTCGGTTTCGAGCTCTTCGAGCTCGGCCTCGCGCTCTGCGGCCGTCATATCGCGGATCTCTTCGGGGTAGAGGATCGCCATTATTCTTCGACCTCCTCGTCAGCATCCGACTCATCCGCGTCCGACTCGTCCGCGTCAGCGTCCGACTCGTCTGCGTCGGCGTCGTCCGCGTCAGCGTCCGTATCCTCGTCTTCGGCCGACTCGTCGTCGGCGTCTTCCATCTCGTCGAGGAGCTCTTCCGCCTCGGCTTCGACTTCCTCGTCGAGTTCGTCGAGCTCTTCCTCGACGTCTTCCTCGTCGTCGACGTCGCCCGTCTCGACGGGTTCCTCGTCGGTCTCCTCGATGACCTCTTCGACGACTTCCTCGTCGATGACGTCCTCGGGCTCCTCGTCGGGGATTTCGACCTCGTCGTCCTCGCCGACGTCCGGAACTTCCTCGGGCTCCTCTTCGAGGAGCGACTCGACGCCTTCGCTTTCTGCGACCTGCTCGACGGGTTCGACCTCGACGTCCTCGTGGATCTCGAAGTCGTCGGGCAGCTCCGCGCCCGGCGGGATGATCTTGACGGTCACGCCGATCGTGCCGAGCTTCATCACGGCGACGCCCTGACCCTCGTCGACGATCTCTTGGGCGGGTTCGCCGTTGTGCTTGATGTAGCCGCGGTTGAACTTCTCGACGCGCGAACGCGCACCGGTGACCTTCCCGCTCAGGACGATCTCGGCACCCAGCGCGCCGGACTCCATAATGCGGTCGATGGTCGTGTGGCCCGCCTTACGGAAGTACCAGCCGCGCTCCAAGGCGTTGGCCAGTCGGTCCGCGACGATGCGGGCGTTCAGGTCGGGCTCGTCGACCTCCTGCACGTCGATCTGGGGGTCGTCGAGGTTGAACCGCTCTTCGAGTTCGCGGGTGACCTTGCGGATGTTCTTCCCGCCTTTTCCGATGACCATCCCGGGCTTTTCGGCCTTCAGGACGATCTGCGTCCCCATCGGGGTCTTCGCGACGTCCATCCCGCCGTAGCCGGCGCGACCGAGTTCGTCTGCGAAGAACTCGTCGATCTGGGAGCGCTGCAGCCCGTCTTCGATGAACTGATGTTCGTCTGCCATTAGGCTTCGACCTCCTCTGGTTCTTCGACGATGAGTTCGACGTCGCAGATCGGCGTGTTCCACGGATCGGCGCTACCGAACGCGCGGGGCTTGCGGCCCTGGCGTTCGCCGACCTTGTGGGCGGCGACGTGTGTGATCGTCATCTCGTCGCCGTCGAATCCCTGTTCGTCGGCGTTCGAGGAGACGTTCTCGAGGAGTTCGAGGAACGCCTTCGAGGCCTTCTCGGGGTAGCGTCCCGCGTCCCAGCCGTCGATGTCGGATCGGTGTCCGACGCCGGTGTTGTGCTGTTTGAACGGAACGGACTGCTTCTCGTCGATGACGTCGTGGAGGTACTCCTCCGCGTCCGCGACGGACAGTCCCTTGATCTCTCGGGAGATGGCCTTGCTGTGCTTCAGGCTGATGGGCCGATCGCGGAGCATCCCCTTGGCGGTGGTCTCCGGGTCGGCCTCGACGCTGTAGTTGATACCCATGGTTTATTTGAGCGGCACGAACTTCGAGGACCGGGTCGCGCCGATTCCGGCCTGACCGTGTTCGACCGAATTGCGGGTCAGCTGGAACTCGCCCAGATAGTGCCCGATCATCTCGGGCTCGACGCGGACGCGCTCGAAGGACTGCCCGTTGTAGACCTCGAACGTCTTCTCGACGAACTCGGGGAGGACGGGCATATCCCGGAGGTGCGTCCGGATCGGGTCGTTGGCGGTCTCCTGGACGTCGCCCTCGCGGGCCGTCTCCAGCAGCTTCTCCTGTTGGACCGTGAGTCCTCGTTCGATGGTTCGCCGCTGTCGAGCGGGGAGCAGTTCCGCGACCTCGTCGAGCGACATCTCCTGCAGCTCGTCGAGCGTGTGACCGCGGTAGGTGAACTCACCCTCGCGGCCGGTACGGTATTCCGAACTCATGAGTTATCCTTGCCTCCTTTGCCACCGCGGCCGGTGCGCTTCGAGGCGATGTCACCGACCTTCCGTCCCGGCGGGGCGTCCCGCGAGACGGACTTCGGCTGTCCGGGGTGCTGGCGGCCGCCGCCACCGAACGGGTGATCGACGGCGTTCATCGCGACCCCGCGGACGCGCGGCCACTTGATGCCGCGCGCTTTCATTTTGTGGTACTTCTTGCCGGCCTTCACGAACGGCTTCTCCGTTCGACCGCCGCCCGCGACGACGCCGACGGTGGCGCGACACTGCGGGTTCAGCCGCTTGACTTCCCCGGAGGGAAGCTTCACGACCGCGACGCGGCGGTCGTGGGTGAGCAGCTGTGCGCTCGTCCCGGACGCGCGGGCGAATTTCCCGCCGTCGCCGGGCTGGCGCTCGACGTTACACACCGGAACCCCCTCGGGGATCTCCCCGAGCGGGAGCGTGTTTCCGGGCTTGATCTCCGCGCTCACGCCGGTCTGGATCGTGTCACCCACAGCGACGCCCTCGGGCGCGAGGACGAGTCGCTGCTCGCCGTCTTCGTACTCGACGGCGACGACCGGCGCGCTGCGCGCGGGATCGTGTTCGATGTCGACGACCGTCCCGGAGACGGTGTCGTCCGAGTCCGACTTCTTGTGCGAGAGTTCGGCCTTGTAGCGGTGCGACGGTGCCCGGAACGTGGACGTACCGCGCCCGCGACGTTGGCCCTGAATTCGTCGTCCCATGTTCAGAACACCCCGATTCGTGAGGCGACTTCCTGCGCTTCGTCGTCCTCGTGGAGTCGGACGGTCGCCTTCTTCTTGCCTTTCGGCGTTATCTGCGTGTTTACGTCCACGACGGCCACCTCGTAGCGCGATTCCACCTCGTCGACGATCTCCGTCTTCGTGGCGTCGATGTCGACGATGAACTGGAGCTTGTTGTCGAAGTCCATCTCGTCCATCGCCTTCTCCGTGACGAGCGGGTGGTCGATGAGCGAACTCATCGGTCCGCCACCTCCTCGACCGCGCTCTCGGTGAAGATCGTGAGTCGGCCCGCCTGCGTCCCGGGCGCGAGATCCTCCGCACCGACGTTGGCCGCAGTGACCACGTCAGCGCCGGGGAGGTTCCGCGCCGCCTTCGAGGGCTCTTCGCTCGTGACGAAGAGGATCGATTTCGGACGCGTGTACTTGCGGCCACGGGTCTTTCCGCGGCCGGCCTTCACTTTCTTGTTCTCGTCGGAGCGCTCGATGTCGCCGTGAACGCCGAGGGTTTCGAGCAGGTCGACGACCTCGCGGGTCTTGACGAGACCCTCGAAGTCGTCGTCGACGACGAGCGGGAGTTCGACGTCGTCGTCGAACTGATGTCCGCGCTCGGTGACGAGCTCCGCGTCCGTCGTGGCGGCGATCGCCGAGCGGACGGCGAGCTTTCGCTCCTTGTCGTTGATGTCTTTGCCTTGGTCTTTCTCCGCCTTCGGCGGGTGCGCCTTCCGGCCCTTGACCGCGTGCGGCACGCGTCGGGCGCGTCCGTTTTCGCGGGGGTCGTGTGACATCCCGCGGCCGCTGCCGAACGATTCGGCCGGAGTTCGCATCCCCGCGTAAGGGTCGGCACCGTACGCCTGTTTTCGGTTCGCCTGCGCGGCGACCACGGCTCGCTCGATGAGGTCGGGACGGTAGGTCGTCTCGAAGACCTCGGGCAGGTCGAGCGTGCCGGCGTCGTCGCCGTTCAGGTCGCGAATTGTTGCCTGCATAGGTTATCCTTGGTTCGATTGGGTCGACACGTAGCGCACCTCGGGATCGAGGCGCGGTTGGTCGCCTGGTCGGACGGCCGGACGGAACCGCAGGAGGCGCTTGTCCGGGCCCGGGAGCGAGCCCTTGACGAGCGCGTACGGGCCGTCGACTTCGCCGTAGCCGACGAAGCCGCCGTCGACGGTCGGTTCGCTTCCCTCACCGATGTCGATGAGGCGCTTGTTCAGTTCGGTCCGCTGGTGGTAGCCCGTCTGCCCCTGCTGGGGAACGGTCGAGCGCACGCGCGAAGGATTCCACGGACCGAGGTTCCCGATCCGACGCCGCCATCCTTGGCGGGCGTGTTTGCCCTTCCGCTTCTGGACGCCCCACCGCTTGACGGGGCCCTGCGTCCCCTTGCCTTTCGTGACGCCGGCGACGTCGAGGTACTCGCCGGCGCGGAAGACGTCGGCGAGCTCGTGCTCGCCGCCCTCGCCGACGAGGTCGAGCGCGAAGTCGATGCGCTCTTCGACGGAGCCGCCGCCGACGCGGGTCTCCATCACGTCGGGCTTCTTCTTGGGGACGTTCTGCATCTCGCTCGGGACGGTGTGGGTGATGAGTCGGACGTCGTCGACCTCGCCGGCCTCGACCGCAGATCTGAGGTCGTCGGCGTCGTCCTCGAAGGTGTCCTCGTTGGGGAGGTCGAGGGTGCGGTCGAGGTGCTCCTCGAACTCGTCAGTCCACACTTCCGTCAGGGGCTTTGCACCGTACGGCGTGTCTTCGTAGGCTCGTAGGGCGACAGCGCGCATCGGCGGCGTCTCGACGACGGTCACCGGCACGGCCTCCTCCATTCCCTCGGTGGGGGAGTTGGCCTCGTCGTTGACCATCATCACTTGGGTCATTCCGGCTTTGTAACCGGCGAACCCTTGGATGCCCGGGGACCCGTCGTCGTCGGGCCACGACCGGATGCGTGGGACCTCCTTGGCCGCACGCTTGCGCGGGCTGAAGCCCATCGAACCTTTTCGTGGTCTGTTTGGTTGTGGCATATGATCACTCCGTGAGTGTCAGGGTCGCGAGGGAGGCGAACATCGCTTCTTCGGTTCGCACGGTCTCGCTGCCCTGTCGCGGAATCGTATTCAGCCAGAGATCGAACCCCGGACCGTCTGCGGGTTCGACCGCATCCTCGACGTCGACGCCGAGGATGGCCGGAAGCCCACGACCGGGCGACCCGAACGCGACTGTTGCGCCCTCGCGCTCGACGCGCGAGGCGAGCTGCGGCAGCCGTGTCGTGGTCAGCGCCTCGCCGAAGCGGGACGTCGCGATTGTGACGCCCGCATCGGCGCGGCCGAGTGCTTCCTCGAGGTCCATACGGGACACGTCGAAGCCCGGAACGGGTTCGTCGACGATCCGCGCACGGACCGGTTCTCGCGAAGAGATCCTGATGGCGACGCGCGCTCCCTGCTGGACCTCCATCGACGGAGGTACGAGCAGAGAGACCGGGTGTTGCAGTCCGCAATTGACCCGAACGCGGCCGTCAGGTCCGACCTCGGTCACGATTCCCTGTGTTAACGACCCCGAACCGTCTGATTCGGAGCCGGTCATAGACGGGACACGGAGGGGCGGAAGGATGCCGACGTACTCGAGTTCGTCGCGCTTGCCCCATACCTCCTTTCGGAGGTGCGGCGGCGTTGCGGCGTATCGAAGCACCGTTTCGACGAACTCGCCCCCCCAGCGTCGCTCGCCTTCCCGATCGGGGAAGACGGCGAGCCGATCCGCCCGAAACACCGTCGCCGCACGGGCGACGTAGCCGAGTTTGCGAGTTGCCTCGCGTTTATCTTCGGCCTCTCGGACGAGAGAGGACGGCACGAGTACGGTCAGCGTCATACCGGTCCCTTCAGCGTCACGTCTAGACTGTACCAGTGATACCAAAGCGGACCCTAAAAGAGTAGCGAAAGCTCGCGGGGGTTGTGAGGGCATAACACGGCCGCAAACGGGCGTTTTCGTGGTTCGGCACACCGTGGTATTTCCCCCCACGCCATCGGGCGGTTTTTCTCTCGGATTCGCAAGTCTTATTTACGAATCCCGTCTCCTCGAAGATGTAGACGCGGACCACACACGCGCTGGTAGTGTAGTGGTATCACGTGACCTTGCCATGGTCACAACCTGGGTTCAAATCCCAGCCAGCGCATCCTTCTGAATTCTACCCGAAGAGCGACCGCGTAGCGTGTCGCTCGCGACGTCGAATTCGGTATGTGCGAGACGGTGGGATTTGAACCCGACGAGTCGCAGCCCGCGCAGCGAACGCAGTGAGCGAGCAGAACCGTCTCGGCTCGGTTCACAATCCCAGCCAGCGCATCCACCTTTTTTCGCCTCGAGTTCGCTTCGCGAACCTCTCGGCGCAAAACCTGGAGGGAAAAAGCCGCTCGGCTCGCGTTCGCGGTGCTATTACTTGAGTTATTGCTCAGCCAGCTAACGTGGTGTTGTTCAGTGCAGATAAAGGATGAAACAATGCAGTCACATCGAAAAGAACCCATCAGTGAGATTCTTTGAGAAATGAAAATTCGAAACGGTTGCTCGTACCAACGAATATCGAAAAATCTCCGTAAAAATCGCCGATCGCCGTTACTCCGCAGCGCGTTCTGCGTCTTCGACGGTAGCGCGCTCGGCGTCTTCAACGTCCGTCGGCTTCGACCAGTCGCGGGTCATCGCGAGTCCGAAGATCGCGCCGAGGACGACGCCGTAGAGGACGTGCGTGACGAATCCGGGCAGGGCGATGAACGGGACTGGAAGTCCACCACCCACCCCGACGGCGTTCGCCCAGATCGGGAGGACGAAGCCGGCGGCGACGATCTCCAAGATGACGCCGTAGACGGCACCCAGCCCGATCATACCGAGGAGCCCGTATTCGCGAAGCGACGTACTACCGATTACCGCGGCGAAGATCAGCGCGAAGACGACGCTGTGAAAGAGATGGGCTGTCCATCCGGCGACGACGGTCGGCTGTCCGTAGAGCCCGCCGATCAGGGGCATCGCACCCATAATAAAGTGCATTAACAGGCCCATCGCGACACCCGCGACGAGACCGCCGGCGGCCGCTGCGCCCCACGTTCGACTGGATTTCAAATCCGTTCTGTGGGATCGATACGTTTGAGAACTCATTATGTGTTCACCAACTCGGATACGCATTCTAATAGGATAAACTAATATTGCCGTTTTGTTACGAATGAGAACGTATAGTCCGCATATTCGGTCGTTCGTCGGTGCAGTCACTCAGTCATCCGACGCCGCCCGATCACCACTCGGTGGCCGCAGGACGTCGGCGTCGGTCTCCGCACCGAGCGATTCGACGCCGAGGCTCGCATTCATTCGTCACAGCGCCCCAAGAATAAAGAAGATCACGAGTGGAACGCCGACCGCGACGGCGGCGGCACCGCGAGAGACGTCCGCGTCCTCGCTGAGCCCCGCGCTGAGAATCGACCACTGCCAGAGCAGCGTGATCGCCGAAGCGATCAAGAGGACGGGTTCGATCGAGGCCATCGCGGCTTCCAGAACGGCGGGTGCGCCGTCGAGATCCGTGATCGTGAGGTCGTCGAGGACGTACCAGATTCCGGCGATACCCGCGATAACTCGGGCGAATTCGGGGAGTGCGGCCCAGCCGGCGAGCGCCGCCGAACCGGCGAACGACGGATCGCCGGCCGCGAGGCGACCGCCGGCGAAGATGACGGCCGTCCCGATCGCCCACAGGACGAAAGGCGCGACCAGTCCGATCCAGAGCTGCTCGCTCACGGCCTCTTCGATCAGTCGGCCAGCGTCGCGTTCGATCGTTTTCGGCTCGTCACAGCCCTCGCTGAACGTCGAATCGGGGTCGTCGTCGTGCTGCTCACAGACGAAATCCGGCGGGCGTTCGGGGTTGTCCATCGTGACCGTGGCGTCGACCGCGCCGGCGAGCATCGAGCCGACAAGGAGCAGGGAAACGGTGAGCGTGATCGAGAACGCCACGACGACGGCCGCGGCTATCGGAAGCGTTTCGGCCGGTGGCCGTTCCTCGAAGAACCGCGTCGGCGACACGGCGAGCTGTGGGAGGGAGCGGACGGAGGGGACCATTCGACCTACGATTGGCGGAATCTAAAGTAAATATCTTTCCGAACAGTCGACATACCGAGAACAACCCCCGTCAGCGAGCGAGACAAGGGAATGTCGGACGGAAACGACCTCGATAGCGAACGACCAGAGCTACGTTTTAGTACGAAAGCGTGGAAACATCACGGTGTATGGATGGAAACCGCTTCGTCGTCGCCCTCTTCGGTCTCCTCGTCGGCGTCATCACCGCCGCGCTCGCCTACGAGTTCATCGCGCCGCTCACCGTCTCGGTGTTCCTGTACTACTCCACCCGACGGTACCACCGCTTTCTCAGTCGGTTCCGACTTCCGTCGAGCGCGCGGGCCGTCGTCGTTCTCGCGTCGCTCGCATTGCCCCTAATCCTGCTGGTGAGCTACGCGACGGTGCTGTTGATCGTCGAGGCCCGCCGATTCATCGAGCAGTACGCGCTCATCGAAGTCGCCAACCAGCGCTTCGAGTGGTTCGGCGGGGTCAACGAACTCCCCGAATTCACCGTCCAAGGACTGTACGACGCCTACCGGTCCGGCGATCTCGCCCCGTTCATCGACTTCGCGACCGAGCACGCGGAGTTCCTGACGACGCTCGTCTCGGGGTTCTTTCTCAACATCTTCATCGTCGTCATCGTCACCTACTACCTGCTCGTCGACGGCCACAAGGTCAGCCGCTGGCTGCTCAAGTTCGACGACGGCGCGATCATCCGCGAGTATCTCGAAGCCGTCGACGACGAACTGGAGGCCGTCCTGTTCGGCAATCTCCTGAACGTCCTCGCGATTTCGTTGATCGCGATCGGCGCGTTCAGCCTCTATAACACGTTCGTCCCCGCCGCGGCGGAGGTCCCGTACCCCGCGCTCGTCGGGGCACTCACCGGTATCGCGAGCCTCATTCCGGTCGTCGGAATGAAGATCGTCTACGTGCCCGTGACGATCGCCGCCGCGCTCCCGATCGCGCTCGGCGGCGACCCCACTAATTTGCTATACATCGGCGTGTTCGCCTTCGTCGCGGTCGTCGTCGTCGACACAATCCCGGATCTGATCCTCCGGCCGATCCTCAGCGGCAAGGAGACGCACGTGGGGCTGCTGATGCTGGCGTACACGCTGGGGCCGGTCGTCCTCGGGTTCTACGGGCTCTTTTTCGCGCCGATCCTGCTCGTCGTCGGGCTCACGTTCGCGAACACGGCGCTGCCGCGGCTCCTCGGTGCCGACGAGAACGTCCGTAGAGACGCTGGGGACCACTCTGGATTCGAGCAGTGGGCGCAGTCGGAACACCCGGAAGCCCCGACGTCATCCGCCGACAACCCGGACGATCAGCCCGCGGAGTGACCGACAGCGCGTCGGGGCGATCGACCGTCTCGCCGGGGGGCTTCCACACCTCGGGGCTCGGTCTCGCGGTAGCTGACGAGAGAGACGAGTCGCCCCCAACTAAAGTGCTGGCTACCGAACGGACGCGTATGACCGCTGTCGCCCTGCTGAGCGTCGCACCGGTGATCGAGGGAAGTATGGCCGAAGAGGTCGCGAAGGCCGTCAACGCGCTGGAGTCGTTCGACGTCGACTACGAGACGAATCCGATGGGGACCGTGATCGAGGCCGACGACGTCGGAACGATTTTCGCCGCCGCCGAGGCCGCCCATCGCGCCGTCGACGGGGATCGGGTGAGCACCGTGTTGAAGATCGACGACAAGCGGACGTCCGACGAGAGCGCTAGCGAGAAAGTCGCGTCCGTCGAGGCGGCGCTCGGTCGCCCCGCGCGTAGCGATAACGACTAGCAGCCTCCAAAGCCCGCGTCAACACCGTTTCTCGATTCGTGTAGCCGCATCAGCCGCGTCCCTCACTCGAACTCGCGTCGCACCGCGAGGAGCGCCGCACCGGCCAACGCGATCAGCGCCGCTAACACGCCGAATCCGGGCGTCGTCGTCGGTGTCTGGACGGTCGGAATCTCGGTGGTCGTGGTGGACGTGGTCGCCGCAGTCGTCGTCGTAGACGTTGCTGTCTGCGTCGTCGTGGTCGTCGTCTCGGTCGGCGTGTCCGTCGTCGGCGTCTGGATCACCGGCTGGACGGTCCCCTCGACAGTCAGTTCGGGTGCCGGACCGATGTCGCTGACGACGATCGAGTAGCGGTCGCCCGGGCTCGTGTCGTTGAACGACAGCGTCACGAGGAACTGTCCGTCGGCGTCGACGGTCGTGGTCTCGGTCTTCAGGAACGCCGGGCGGACGCCGTCGGCGCTCCGCACGCGGACGCGGACTTCCGTTCCGGGCGCGACGGTCGCCTCGCCGAAGATCTCTTGGCCGCTCACCTCGGTCACGTTGAACGGCTCGGTCATCTCGAACGCCGGTTCGGTCAGCGAGTGCGTCGTCTCGACGGTCTCGTCTTCGCCGTCGGCCGTCAGATCGAGGTCGTTCTCGTCCTCGCCGTAGACGGTGAACGACGCCCGAAGACTGCTCTCGGCGTCGATGGAGCCGGTCCGGTCCTCGTCGGGGTCGATCACGCCGTCGCCGTCCTCGTCTTCGACGCCTTCGAGGTCGTCCTCGCCGGTCTGTGCGACCACGTAATAGGTGTCGTTAGCCGAATCGGCGACGACTCGCGCGTTCGAGGTGTCGAGGTCGAGCAGTAACGGGTCCTGATTCGGTCCGGGGTCCTCCTCTTCGACGCTGAACAGCGCGACGGGATCGGAACCGGTCCCGTCGGCGAAGTCGAAGAATTCGGTGGTGACGGTGTCCTCCTCGTGCGCGTCGAGCGCGCCTTCGAGCCCCGAGGCCTCGATCTCGTAGACGAGGGTGTCGCCGACGGCGATATCGGAATCGCGCGTCACCCACTCGTCGTCCATCGCCTCGCGGAAGTCCGCGCCGGTGTCGAGGTCGCCGTAGCGGTTCCGCGGCGCGGTCCACGTTCGGATCGCAGTTGTCTCGCGCTCACGCAGATTGATCTGGCTCACGTCAGTCAATTCACCGCCGGTGCTGGCCTCGACCGGATAGATTTCCGCATCGAGGAGGTTGGAGACGCCGGTGCTCACCTCACCGTCGACGATCTCGGCCTCGTCATCGACGCTGAAGAGGCCGTCCTCGCCGTCAAACGATCCTGTGCCGACGTTCGAGGCTTCGTAGCTATTGAAGTAGACCGTCACCTCGCCGTCCCGGTCGTCATCGTCTTCGCGGACGGTAACCGACGACTGATAGCCCGATTCGTCGCCACCGATGGTCAGCGTCGCTTCGCGGGTGTTCTGCAGTTCGATCGGAATCGCGACCACATCACCGCGCTCTTCTTGGATAGTGCTTATCGGGAACGTCGCCTCGGTATCGCCCGCCTCGCGGACGGTGATCGTGTCCGATTCGACCGAAACGCCGGACGCTGTGTCGGTCGCGCGGACGGTGTACTCGCCCGTTTCGAGTTCCAGCGATTCGACGTCGTAGGTGAAGTCGTAGTTGCCCTGTCCCGTGAGTTCGACGAGCCGGTCGTCGATCACCTCGTCGTTGTCGTCGAGGAGTTCCAGTTCGAGTTCTCTGTTACCCACTTGTCCCGAGACGGTCCCGTCGATCGTCTGGAGGGTGGTCACGTTTCGGTCCTCGATATCGAGTGAGAGATCGAGGTCGCGGATCGTGAGTGAAGCAGTTCCCTCGTTTCCGAGTTCGGCCTCGTAGTCGCCGATTTCCTCACCCTCCGTGTCGAAGAGGAAGACGCGGCTGTTGGTTCCGGTCGACCCCTCGAAGAAGTAGTTGTCCGTGTCGTCGTCGGTACCCTGAAGGGTGATGTCCGTGTTAGCGGAATCAGCGACGATCGAAACGACCGATCCGCTGTAGACGTTGGCGGATTCACCCGCCCCCACGGACGTCGGCGCGAAGCTGATCGGCTTGTATTCGGGGTCGTCGGGATTCGCGAGCGCGTTTCCGTCAGTGTCTTCGATCCCGTCTTCGAGTCGGAGCGTCAGATCTCGGCTGTCGGTGTCGTCGAGTTCGATGATCACGCGACCTTGCGCCTCGTCGACGTTGGCGACGATGTCACCAGTCACCTCCTCCTCGTCGACGTACAACCCGTAGTGCGACTCGAAGTTCTCGATGTCCTCGGAGAACGCGACCTCGATGGCGGGCGTTCCGTCGGATTGGACGAACTGGGTCGCGCTCAGGAACTCCGGATCGCCGGGTTGGCCGCCCTCGTACAGGACGGTAATCGTCTCAGTCGTGTCCGTATTCCGTCCAGCATCGCTCGCGCCGATGGTGACGTCGTAATCGGCCGTTTCAGAGCCCTCCGGAACCGGAGGACTCGTCAGATTCACCGAGCCGTTGAGATAGACCCGCTCGGTGTCGGATCCCGTGGTGAGTTCCAGTGTGTTGTCCGACTCCTGAACCGTGCTGGTCAACTCATCGCCGCTTGCGTTCTCGACGACGATATCGTAGCTCTCGATCGTGAACTCGGCCGGGGCGTCGATCGAGTAGGTGGTGTCGTCGCTTCTGTTGACGCCGGTGAACGAGTAGTTGAACGCGTGTCGGTTCTCCGTCTCTTGGTCGACTTCCGTGGGCTCGAACGCCGTCGAGTCGATTTCGAGCGGATCGTTTTCGATCACGAGCTCGTCTTCTACGCTGAATTCACCGTCGTCGTCGGTCGCGTTGATCTTGAGATACGTCGTGGTATCGGCGTCGACTGCGGGACTCGTGAGCGCTACTGTTCCCGCGAGGTACATCGTCTCCGTCGGTTCCGTACTGGCGATTTCGATCGTGTTTTCGGCGGTCGTGTTCGTTTCGAGAACTGCACCGCTCTCGTTCTTCATCTCGACGTCGGCACTCTCGACCGTGAATTCGGGTGGTATCGATAGCGTGGCCGTAATATCCCCGGACGTGTTGACGCCGGTGAATGTGTAATTGAACGAGTGTTCTTGGCCCTGCGTTGATTCGTCAATTTCGCCGGGATCGATTCCGGGGTCGGTACTGATTCCATCGACGGCAGCGACGGAGCCGGCGAACGTGACGCTGCCAGCGACGACTGACAGCACCACGAGCGCTGCGAGCGAAACCGCACCGATTTGGGAGGGTATGCGTGTCATAGTGAGGGGATAGCGGGAGGGATGGAAGCCTCGGCGGACTCCATCCAGCGGGGAGTCGATGGCGACGATACAGGCGGAGCGACGCAACACTGTCGGCGTCGATCCGACTCGAACGCGTTGGAGGGGACAACCGAGCCACAGCGCCGTATCGTCAGCCGTTCGTTCGGGTAGTCAGTACGCAAAAGTATAGGTTTTGTGTGCGCCGATCCGCGGCTGGTGCGTGCGAACGTGCATCGTTCGATATCGGGGGCGAGACTCCCTCTCGGTATCGAATTTGATAATTTAAGAGGTAGACTTAATTAACCCTAGTGAAAATCAGCGTCTACACCGCTCACGACGAACGTAAAACGCCGGATAGACACAGATACGACCGGTTCCGACCGATACCATCGTGTCGTGGGACGGTATCAAAATCAACAATGAGACTCAAAGAACTATTCACGGACGATTCGGCCGTTTCGCCGGTTATCGGGGTCATTCTGATGGTCGCGATTACAGTCATCCTCGCCGCCGTCATCGGCGCATTCGTGCTGAATCTCGGTCAAGGGATCCAGCAGACTGCTCCGCAAGCGAGTTTCGGGTTCGACTATGACACGACGGATGACGGGAACGTCACTGTGACGCACGAAACGGGTGACTCGATTCCCGCGAATCAGGTGAACGTCACTGGCTTCGGTAACAATTCAACGCAAGAGTGGCCCGGAAGCGATTCGGTCTCGGCGGGAGCAAGCGCCACGTTTGATAACGACCAAGACTGGAACGGCGAAACCATCCGCGTCGTCTGGGAGTCCGAGAACGGCGAGAACTCCGCGACACTGAGCGAATCCACCGCACCGACCGAATAACCCGCCCGATCGCGTCTCCTCCGGCGCTTTTTCACACCTCAATCGATGAGCGACGGCTACGCTCCGAAAGTCGATTCCGCCCGGGGAAGAACTACCGAAAAATCCGTTTCGTTGAATCTGCTATCGAATTGGGAAACCCAGTTTCGCGCTCAGACCGTCGGCGACCCTTCCGAGGTGCCGACGAGCCACGTGCCGTAGGTGAGAAGCGCCGCACCGAGCACGAGTGCGAGCGTGAAGATCTGTGCGGAGTTCGGGAACATACCGGGCACGAGCAGCAGCGAACCGACGATTATGAGGGCGACACCGGCGGGCACGCGAGCGCTATCGAACAGTCCCATATTCGGTTCTATCGGGTCGTCGAATATGGACTTTCCGTTTCTCGTTTCCGGTTCGTCAGTCGTCCACCGGGAGCGCGGCGAGAGGCTTAATTCGCCGCCGTTCGAGGGGATGAGTATGAACGCCGCTATCGTCACCGTCGGCAACGAGCTTCTCGCAGGCGACATCGAGAACACGAACGCGACGTGGCTCTCCGAGCGGCTCACCGCCCGCGGCGTCGACGTCGCGCGCGTCATCGTCGTTCCCGACGACGAGTCGGTCGTCGCCGAGACGGTCCGTGCGTGGAGCGAGCGCTTCGACGCCGTGATCGTGACCGGCGGCCTCGGCGGGACGCCGGACGACGTGACGATGGAAGCCATCGCGGAGGGCCTCGACCGCGAGTTGGTCGTCGATCCCGTCGCCGAGGCCGACGTGCAGGAGACGCTCGATCGCATCTTCGCAGAGAATCCCGACCTCGACTTCGAGCTGCGCGCGGAGTGGTACGCGTCGATGCCCGCGGGCGCGTCCCCGATCCCGAACTCCGAGGGGCTCGCCCCCGGCTGCGTCGCCGAGAACGTGTACGTCCTCCCGGGTATTCCCGAGGAGATGCGGGCCGTCTTCGAGAACGTCGCCGGCGAGTTCGACGGGACCGTGGCGACGCGGACGCTGTACTCCCCCGAACCGGAGGGTGCGCTCGCCGAACACCTCGGCGAGATCACAGAGCGGTTCGGCGTCCGCGTCGGCAGCTATCCGAACCGCGAGGCGAGCGAGACGCGCATCAAATTCACCGGCGATGACGAGTCGGTGTTGGAGGAGGCGACGACGTGGCTGCGCGAGAGCAGCGATATTTCACTCACGGACACCGGCGGGGAGCGGTAGTCTCACCGTGGGTTCGGGAGGCTCGATCGGTCGCTCGCCGAGAGCGCCGAGAGCGCGCCGCGGGACTGGATGATGTTGAACGCGGTGACGAGATCCGAGCGGGAGATGAGCCCGACGACCTCGCCGGCGTCGTCGACGACGGGGAGCCGCCCCACGTCGTTGCGCTGCATCTGTTCGATGGCCGTCATCGCGTCCGCGTCGGGAGATATTGTGGCGACCTCGCGAGACATCACGTCCTCGACGCGGTAAGCGTCGCGTTCGACTTCCTTGACCGAACGTGCGTCGCCGAGCGTGACCATCCCGACGAGTCGACCGTCGCGCATGACCGGATAGCCGGTGTGCCGCTCGGTGAACATCCGTTCGAGCAGTTCGGCGACGCTCGCGTCCTCGCTCACGACGTCCAGTTCCGCTCGCGGGGTCATCACGTCGCGGACTGTCACGTCTTGGAACGCCGCTTTCATCACCGTCTGTTGGGCCTCCGAGGACGCGCCGATGTAGATGAAGAAGGCGAGCGCCACCAGAAACAGGTTGGCGAAGAGCCCGAAGATCCCGAGCAGGAAGGCGAACACCTTCCCGACCTCTGCGGCGATCTGGGTCGCCCTCGCGTGCGGTCGCGTACGCGCGAGGAGGGCCCTGAGGACCCGCCCGCCGTCCATCGGGAACCCGGGCAGCATATTGAACACCGCGAGCACGATGTTCGTCAGCGCGAGATAGCCGACGACGAACTTCACGGGATCGAGGGTGGTGGGTAACACCAGAAACACGAGGTACGAGAGAACGCCGAGCGCGACGCTGACGAACGGCCCGGCGATGGCGATCCACAGCTCCTGTCGCCAGTCTTCGGGCATCTCGGTGAAGCTGGCGACGCCGCCGAAGAGCCACAGGGTGATCGACTCGATCTCGTAGCCGTAGCGCATCGCGACCAGCGAGTGACCGAACTCGTGGAGCAGGACACAGATGAACAGTCCGATCGCCGCGGCCGCGCCCAGCACCCACTGCATCGACCCCGCGGTAAGCGGCTCGGCGTCGATCGCGGAGCCGAACAGGTCGTTGACGACGACCGCGAGCTGGCCGACGTCGCTGCCGATGAGCCACGCGAATAGCGGAAGTACGAGCAAGAACGTGAGATCCAACTTGATCGGGATACCGAACGCGCTACCGATACGGATTCCGCGCATATCCTCCCTAGTCGGGGCTGGAACTTAAGTCCAACCGCGGTACGGTGTCTCGAAGCTCGTCGAGAGCGTTCGGAATAACGGGGCGAGAAATGACTCCCTCGAAAGCCGTCATCCAGCCCGTTCGGCGATGATTCCGCGGTTACTCGTCGCCTAGCCAACCGGAAGCAGAAGTCGTCGACGCGTGGGCGGACCGGCGTCTACTCGACGGGAGACGAACCGCTGAAATACCTCCTCGACGTATCGTCGCGCGTGTCTCAACAGGTCGGCCGCGTCGACACGCTCTTCTTGCACGAGACCGGCGAGGACTTCCTCGCCGTTGTCGAGCGAGACGGCGAGCGGGTTGTTCGGGCGGTGCTCGAACTGCAGGAGACCGACGCCGGCCCCCGCCCCGCGAAGTTCCGCATCAAGCGCAGCTCCTCCGAGGAGCCGCGCGACCCGAGTCAGTTCGTCGAACTGGCCCGTCGCGCGTCCCGTATTCGGATCTCCCAGCAGACCTCGAAAGCGAAACGACGGGAGCTTCAGGAGATGCTCGACGGCTACCAGCTGGAGGCGCTCGTCGTGCGGACGTGTCGCTACTGCGCCTCCGACGGCCGCTACTCGCCGATCACCGACGACACCGCGATCAAAGCGGATCGGGAATACATCTGCCCCGACTGCGCGAAGCGGGAACTCGAACGCGAACTCGACTTCTCCTCATCGGGACGTCTCACGGGTGCCGCCCAAGATCGGCTCGAAGACCTGCTGCTCGAAACGCAGGATCTGGATCGCATCTCGAACCTCTTGGCGGGCGGACTCGACCCCGACCTCACCAAGTTCGACACCGTCAGTGCGACGACCGACGACGTCGACCTCGTGGAGACGTCGACGCTGGATCTTCACCCCGAACTGCAGCGGCGCGTCGAGGACCGCTTCGACACGCTCCTTCCGGTCCAGTCGCTGTCCGTCGAGAACGGCCTCTTCGATCCCCGCGATCAACTCGTCGTGAGCGCGACCGCGACCGGGAAGACGCTCGTCGGCGAACTCGCCGGAATCGATAGAGCGCTGAAAGGCGACGGGAAGTTGCTCTTTCTCGTCCCGCTCGTCGCGCTCGCGAACCAGAAGCACGAGGACTTCGAGGAGCGCTACGGCGACGTCCTCGACGTGACGATCCGCGTGGGTGCCTCGCGGATCAACGACGACGGCAACCGCTTCAACCCGAACGCCGACGTCGTCGTCGGCACCTACGAGGGTATCGACCACGCCCTGCGGACCGGAAAGGACCTCGGAGACATCGGGACTGTCGTCATCGACGAGGTGCACACGCTCAAAGAAGAGGAGCGCGGGCACCGACTCGACGGACTCATCAGCCGCCTGAAATACTACAACGAGGAGCGGGCGAGTCGGCGAGACAGCTACGGTGGTGCGCAGTACGTCTACCTCTCGGCGACCGTCGGCAACCCTGAGACGTTGGCGAAGCGGCTCCGTGCAACGCTCATCGAGTTCGAGGAGCGTCCGGTACCGATCGAGCGCCACGTCACCTTCGCCGACGGGCGGGAGAAGCCCGACATCATCAACAAGCTCGTGCGCCGCGAGTTCGACTCGAAGTCCTCGAAGGGCTACCGCGGGCAGACGATCGTCTTCACCAACTCGCGACGGCGGTGTCACGAGATCTCCAGAAAGCTGGAGTACGCGGCCGCGCCGTATCACGCGGGCCTAGACTACGGCCGTCGCAAGCGCGTCGAGCGGCAGTTCGGCGAGCAGGACCTCGCCGCGGTCGTGACGACCGCCGCGCTCGCCGCCGGGGTCGACTTCCCCGCCTCGCAGGTGATCTTCGACTCGCTGGCGATGGGCATCGAGTGGCTCTCCGTCCAAGAGTTCGAGCAGATGCTCGGGCGAGCGGGACGGCCCGACTACCACGACGAGGGGAAGGTGTACTTGCTGGTCGAACCCGACTGCGTCTACCACAACTCGATGGAGATGACCGAAGACGAGGTCGCGTTCACGCTCCTGAAAGGCGAGATGGAGGACGTGTTGACCCGCTACGACGAGACCGCCGCCGCCGAGGAGACCCTCGCGAATATCGTCGTCGCGGGCAAGCGGGCAAAGCGATTGAACGACCAGATGATCGGCGAGGTGCCGACGAAGCACGCGCTCGGAAAGCTGCTCCAATGGGCGTTCATCGACGGCTTCGAGCCGACTCCCCTCGGGAGAGCAGTCTGTCGACACTTTCTCTCGCCGAAAGACGCGTTCCGGATTCTCGACTGCATCCGGTCGGGGACCGACCCCTACGACCTCGTCGCCGAGATGGAACTGCAAGACGAGTTCTGAGCTGTCGAGCGCAGGGGACCGGTGGTTGATCCGATCCAGTCAGCCGGCTGACTCGTTTCGGTCGTCCAATCCGACGAATCCCACAGTATTTTGCACCGCGGAAGCGACTCGTCGATGTGGAACCGATATCGCCGGGGGTCGCGGTCGTCTTCCTCGTCGTCCTCGCCGCGCTCGCGCTCTTCGTGACCGAGCCGGTGCCGGTCGACGTCACGGCGATCGGCGTGATGGTCGCGCTGCTGCTCGTCCAACCGGTGTCGGCCGCAGCCGTGTCCGTGGGACTGCTCGCAGAGCCGATCGCCCTTTTTTCGGACTACCCCGGAGACGCCCTCACGGGCTTTTCCAGTCAGGCGACGCTGACCGTCCTCGCGATGTTCATCCTGAGCGAGGGGATCCAGCGGACGGGTATCGTCCAGCGCCTCGGCGCGTTGATCGCCGGATACACCGGCGACAGTCAGAACCGACAGCTCGGCGCGACGATCGGCGTCGTCGCACCGATCTCGGGCTTCATCAACAACACCGCCGCAGTGGCGATCCTGCTCCCGATGGTGACCGACCTCGCCGAACGCGGCGGCACGTCGCCCTCGAAACTCCTCCTCCCTCTCTCCTATGCCTCGATGTTCGGCGGGATGCTCACGCTCATCGGAACCTCGACGAACATTCTCGCCTCCGAGCTCTCCGGGCGGCTCATCGGCCGCTCCTTCACGATGTTCGAGTTCACACAGCTCGGCATCGTCGTGAGCGTCGTCGGCACGGCGTACCTGTTGACGGTGGGAAAGTGGTTGACGCCCGAGCGCATCAAGCCCCGACAGGATCTGACAGAGGAGTTCGGGATGGCGGAGTACCTGACGGAGGTCGTCGTCCGCGAGGACTCCCCGCTGGTCGGCCAGCAGGTCCAGCGCGCGCTCGTCGAGACCGACTTCGACGTCGACCTGATTCAGCTCATCCGCGGCGGGGAGGTTTTCCTCGAACCGCTCGGACCGAAGGAGATCAAAGCGGGCGACGTGTTCGCCCTCCGAACCGACCGCGACACGCTGGTCGAACTGCTGGACGTCGAGGGTCTCGACCTCGTCCCTACGGCGGTCGACGAGGCGGAGTTGGAGGCCGGAGGGTCCCGACAGAACCTCGTCGAGGTCGTCGTCGCTCCGGGCTCCTCGCTCGTCGGAGAGTCACTCGCGTCCGCGAGGTTTCGGCAGCGGTACAACGCGACCGTACTCGCGCTGCGTCGCGGGCCGGAGCTCATCCGGCGACGGATGGACAAGGTCTCACTGCGCGTCGGCGACACGCTGCTCGTGCAGGCGACCGCCGACAGCATCGAGCGCCTCGACGCCAACCGCAATTTCATCGTGGCACAGGAGATCGAACGGCACGACTACCGGGAGTCGAAGACGCCAATCGCCGTGGGAATCGTCGTCGCCGTCGTCGGTCTCGCGGCGCTGGACGTACTGCCGATCGTCGTCTCCGCGCTCGCCGGGTCGCTCGCGATGGTCGCGACGCGCTGTCTCCGTCCCGTCGAACTCTACGACTCCGTCCAGTGGGACGTCGTGTTCCTCCTCGCCGGGGTGATCCCGCTCGGGATCGCCCTCGAATCGACGGGCGGCGCGGCCCTTTTGGCCGGCCTCGTCGTCGCCGCGGGCGACGTCCTCCCGCTGGTTGGCGTTCTCGGGGTGTTCTACCTCCTCACCGCCGTCCTGACGAACGTCATCTCGAACAACGCGAGCGTCGTGTTGATGATCCCCGTCGCCGTCGAGGCCGCCCAGTCCCTCGGCGCGAACGCCTTCGCGTTCATCCTCGCGGTCACCTTCGCGGCGTCGACGGCGTTTATGACGCCGGTCGGCTACCAGACGAACCTCTTCGTCTACGGTCCCGGCGGCTACCGCTTCAGCGACTACATCCGCGTCGGCGGCCCGCTGCAGTTGATCTTCGCCGCGGTGACGACCGTCGGCATTGCGGTCATCTGGGGCGTATGAGACGGAGCGAGAGCCGACAAATGTCGGAGGCGCGCCGAACGAAATCCTTTACTCGGTGACCGTTCGAGTGATGAGTGCGGGACCGTGGGTTAGCCTGGTATACTTCGGGCCTTGGGTGCCCGTGACCCCGGTTCGAATCCGGGCGGTCCCATACTCATTAAGTTTGAACCGGCTGAAACCCCCGGTTCTAGCGGCTCTCCGAGGTGGTCGGTATGATGCGCCTCTCCTACGAGGCGCAGCCTCGGTACTGCGACAACTGCGGCGCATACGTCACCAGCGACTTCCGCCGCGTCTACGGCGACGGTGACGGTGTCGCACACCGCTGCCGAGACTGTGATACCGCCGTTCGGATTCAGCAGGGATCCGCAGCGGGTCGCGACGTCCGAACGCCCGACCCACAGGAAAATCCGGGTCGTCACGGTAACATCGCCGGTCGGTGGTCCGAATGAGCGTCAATCGACAGCTTCGTCGAGATTCGCGAGCGCCTCTTGGCGCGTCTCGCCTTGGCTGGCGACTCCCGTCTCCTCGTCGATCGCCGACCAGCCGCCATCGTCCTCCTCGATCAGGCGGATCTCGCGGCCCATACTCAGACTCGGTAGTAGACGACAATTCGGGATAAGCGTTCTGTCGTTACGGCTCGGGGAGATCGTCCTCGTCGACATCGCCCGCGAGGAACTTTCGACCCAAGTCGGTCAGCTCGTAGATGCCATCATTGCTTTCGAGAAGTTCAGCCTCTGTCAATACCCGGAGACGCTTGTAGACGTACTGTCGGTCATACCCGATATTTTCAGCGAGTATCTTTGGCGACACCAGTATATCGTGAGTTTCCAAAAAGAGAAAAATCTCGTAATCAACTGGCGAGAACCACGATATCCGTTCCACCATTTCTCTGAGAGCATCTGTCGACATAGTGCAAAAATCACCAGCATCGTTGTTAGTTCTAACTACATCCATATTCTTTCTAAGAATACGTCCGTGGTTAAAATTTATAATACCTCAGTTATATCGTGGATAGTGACGGTGCTCATCGGGCCAATTTGGTCTGGAAAACACACAGACCGCTGCTTTGGACAGCGGTCCGGTGAGTGGTCGTCAGATCCTATGACAACCGATTACGGGAAGGTTGGGGGCGCGGATAAAACCCCCGACACGGCGAACGCATCGACGACGAATCACGGAGCGTGCGAGAAGTGCGGGCGCGAGGTCGCGGTGATCTCCGCGTGTGCCCCCGGTCGACGCACGCTCGAACCTGTTCGAAACTCCCGCGATTCGAACTCGACGAGACCAAGCGAAGTGAGTTCTCGATTCAGTTCGAATCCGGGGGGTCCCACTCCTTCTCTCCAACACATCGTGAGTTCGCCAGCGTTCGCGGACTGAGTGATTCACGCCCCCTCGGGGTCGGGCAACCGAAGCGTGAGCAAGATCACGCCGAAGAGCACCGCCGCCAGCAACACGTAGCCCTCGTCGAAGTACCCGCGGTCCGCGATCGCGCCCAACAGCACCGGCCCCGCGGCTCCGAGCGTCGCCGTCGTCGTCCGAACGACGCCGAGACCCGTGCCCTGAATCTCGTCGGGGATCGCATCCGAGAGGAACGACTGGGTGATCGCACCCGACCCGAGCATCGTGCTCACGAGTGCAGTTATCGCCGCGAGCGGCCAGAATCCATCGATGAGCGGAAGCGCAGCGAGTCCGACCACCGGGCCGACGAGCACGATGAGAAGCGACTTCCGGATACCGATTCGGTCGTAGGCGACACCGGCCAGCGGCTTGACGACGACGCCGAATCCGAAGAAAGCGCTGAAAAGCAGCCCCGCGAGCGACGACGAGAGGCCCTTGACCTCGACGAGGTAGGTGGGGTAGAGGCCGGTGAAGGACTGCCAGATCAGAATGTAAAGGAAGAGGATGAACGCGACGAACGAGAGGTTTGCCTCGTGGAGGTCCGATATGACCGATCGCGCGTTGTCGAGGGAGATCGAGCCTCCGGACGATCTCTCCGCCTCCAGCGACGTCCCCGCCAACGATGTCCCTGCCAACGATGTCGGCGCGGGCAGGACCGTCCAGAGCGCGATCGCGGCGAACAAAAGCAGCGGGATGAGAAACCCGAGGCCGAGTTGCCACGCGACAGCGGCCGCGATCGCCCCGCCGATCGGCGGGAACACGGTCTGACCGAGATCGCCGGTCGCCATCGTCACGCCCAACGCGCTCCCGATTCGATCGGGGTAGATCTTCGAGAGGATCGTAATCCGCGCGATGGGATACAGCGACTGTCCGACGCCGACCAACGCCGTGGCGGCGAAGAGGACGAACGGGGTCGGCGCGGTGACGACCAGACCGATCGCGGCGGCGACAACGAGCGTCCCGGCGACCATCGCGCGTCGCTCGCTGTAGCGATCGGCGATGATCCCGCCGGGGAGCTGGCCGAGTGCCGCACCCAGCCAGAGGACTGTCACCAGCAATCCACCCACGGTGAGCGAGAGATCGAACGACGAACGGAGATGCGGCAGGAGGACCGGATAGACCATCCGAACGCCGAGGAGGATCCCCCATCCGCTCGCGATCGTGACGAGCAGCGGTCCCTTCCCGTCGTCCCACAGTTCCGTCGCTTCCAGCCGGATCGCCTCGGAGACTCCCATTCGAGAACTCAGTACTGGACGTACTCGGAGTTCGAAAATAACCGTTTATATCTGCGCGCCGCGCGAGAACCGCGTCACGCCGAGAGAGCGGACCCGAAGGCCCTCAGAGTTTGTCGGCGTTTCGCGCCTGTTCAGCCCGTCGTGTCGCCTCGTCGACGCGATTTCGGACCGCGTTCGCGATCGGTTCTGGCAGGTCGTCGCTCGCCGCGGCGACCCGTTCGACGACGCGTTCGAGCCCGGTTTCGACGGCCCGTATCTGCCGGTCGGCGTTCGCTCTGTCGCCCGCACGGGCGTTCTGGGCGGCCCGTTCCGCGGCGGAGACGATAGCATCGAGGGCGGTAACGAGGCCACGGATGGCGTTCTCGCGGCCGACGAGATTCTCGTCAGTGGCCTCCACGTCGTCGAGGAGGGACGCGACGTCTTCGCTCGTCTCGCCGGCGATCGAGGCGAGAAACGACGAGAGCGACGCCTTCCCAGTGTCGGGGCGGGTGATTCGGAGTGGCGGCCCGACGGACGCGTCGGCGTCGTCATCGTTAGAGGCGTCGCTGTCGGAGTCGTCGTCATCCGAACCGTCACCGTCGACCGCCGGATCGGGATCGACGCGGAACGCGCCGATCTCCCCGTCGGAATCGCGCACCTCAGCCGTGTACGCCCCGCCCTCGTGAACGTAGACCGCGGCCGACCCCGAGATTGATCCGTCGTACAGCCGACCGGCGAAGTCGTCATCGACCGCGAGGTCCGTGAGATCGGCGTCGGTCCCGTCGGCGTCGACTTCCAGTCGCCGAGCGTTTTCGCGGGCCACGAGCGGGATCTGCCCGTCGCTGCCGGCGAGGGTTATTCGCTGCCCCGCACGATCCGCGTCCGCGGCGGTGTCAGCGCTCGCGGACGGATCGGTAGTTTCGGTCTCGCTCGCTGTCGTCTGTGCCGCGTCCGACGCGGTCGTCCGCGGTGATTCCGACGCGGTCGTCTGCGCGGTTTCCGAGGTGGACGACATCGACGCCGGCGAGTCGGCGTCGTCTCCGACGGACAGTCGCTCGCTGTAGGGTGCCTGTCCGGGCGCGTTGACGGTGAGCCGGTGCTCGCCGTCGGGAACGTCGCGAACGGCCGCGACGCCGCCGAACGTCGGGACGGCGACCGGATCGCTCTCCAGCAACGCGACGGCCTCGACGCCCGGTTCGACGGTAGTCAGTCCATCGTTCTCCGGGGCGTCGTCGCTCGTCACCGCCTCTGTGACGCGGGCGACCACGGTGTTGATCGCGGCGGCGTCGCCGATGGCGTCGTATCGCTCGGCCAGCGTCGCCCGGTGGTTCGGATCGGTGATGTCCGCCGCCGGGTTCCCGTAGCGGGGCTGCCCCCACGGTGCGCCGGTCGTCGAGATGTGCCCCGAGACAGCGTCTTCGGCGAACTCTGGGACGGAGAACTCGAAGCTGAGCTGCGGGCCCGTGAAATCGACGAGGTGCTCAATTTCTCCGGTCGGAACGAGTTCGTAGGTGTACTCCGCCGACGCGTCGAGGACCCCGTCGCTCGCGTCGTTGCCAACGCGGTCCTCGTGTCTGAACGCCACGCCGGTCGAGCGCTCGGGGAGGTCCGTCGGCGGCGACGCGAGCGAGTCGAACGATCGGACCGTCAGCGCCTCGTCGACGAGCGAGTCGCGCCCGACGTTGGGAAGTCGCTCGTGCTCGTACACCGCCGCGCCCTCGTACTCCGGGACGACGTAGGGGAGTCTCGCGCCCTCGTCGCGCGGGAGTCCGTAGGCGAGCGGGAGCTCCGAGAGCGACTCAACGCCCTCGATCGCGGAGTTGGTGATGTCCGCCAAGAGGTCCGCGCCGGGCAGTCGCTGGAACGCGTCGGGTTCGTCGTTGACCGAGAGCGCGCTGGAATGTGAGCCGAGTTCCGAGAGGATCCGCGGGACCATCTCGGGGTCGGGATCGAGGAACTCGTTGTTCGGAACCCGTTGAGAGTGCGAGCTGGCGACGTAGAGCTGCGGTCGATCGGTCTCGGTGTCGACGAAGACGTGCAGGACCTCCCAGTCGTGCCAGTGGAAGTTCGTCGTGAACTGATCGAACGTCGAGTACAGCCAGAACTGCACGACTGCGAGCGGGGAGTCCTCGTATTCGAGGACGTGGTAGAACACTGTCGGATCCGGCGGGTCGCCCGCCTCGGCGTAGCGCTCGTGATACCCATCGAGCGCGTCGAAGCCGTCGACGATCGTTTCGCCGTCACGCTCGCTGGCGTACGGACGCGGGTCCGTCGGCAGCCACGGTTCCGCGGCGTCGAAAAACAGCGTCGGCGCGAACCGGGTGGCGAGCAACTCTGCGTAGTCCGGATCGGCCTCGGTCGTCGGGCCGTCGGGCTCGCGGTCGAACATCGAACAGCCCGCGAGCGACCCGACGCCTGCGCCGGCGAGCGTCGCGAGCAGCGTCCGACGATCGACTGATGGAAGGTCTGACACGGTGGAAGCGGCTACTTGTACGCCTCGCGGAGAAAGGCGAGCGCCGCGCCGAACATCGCCAGATTTCCGAAGAAGGCGAGGCGGTCTCCCTTGCTCGCGTCCTCGTCGTTCCAGAAGTCGTGCATCGTCGGCGTCACGACCGCGAGGAAGGCGACGGCCGCGCCGGTCGCGACTCGAGGGAGTCGCCAGAGAGCGATGCCGAGCCCCGCGACGACCATCATTCCGGAGGCGAACGGGGCCGCGAGTTCGGGCATCGGCACGCCAGCCGATTCGGCGTACTCGATCGTCCCGTCCATATCGCGGAAGTCCTCCGACGCCTGCAGCGCGAGGCCGAGGCCGAACAGCACGCGACCGATGCGCGAGAGGGCGGCCGATCCGTCGACGGATTCGACGCGCTCGGTGTCCGAAGTCATTACCACACACCTCTCGACGGCGCTCAATAAGCGTTCGGCTCTGTTCGGTCACCAGCCGAATCGAGCCGGCAGCGGACAGTCGACAGCCTATTTTCGGCCCCGTCCGAACGTCCGCTATGGCCATCGAGGCGGGCGACCGAGTCGCGATCGAGTACGTCGGGCGGTTCGAGGACGGGACGGTCTTCGGAACCTCCAGATACGCCGTCGCGGTCGAGAACGGCCTCGACGACGCCCAAGAGCGCGAGGAGAGCGACTACGGGCCACTGGCGTTCATCGTCGGCGCGGGCGAGGTGATCGAGGGGCTCGACAGGGCGGTTCGCGGGCTGTCGGTCGGCGAGGAGACCACCGTCACCGTGTCGCCGGAGTCGGCCTACGGCGAAGCGAGCGAGGAGCGCGTGCGAACGTACGATCCCGACACGTTCGAGTCGATGGTCGGCGAGTCGCCCGAAGTCGGCCTGCACGTCCACGCGCAGAACGGCCTCCACGGCGACGTCGTCGCCGTCACCGACGAGAGCGTCGAGGTCGACTTCAACCACGAACTCGCCGGCCGGACGCTCGTTTTCGAGCTCGAAGTCGTCGACGTCGCCGAGGAACCCAACTGAGAGTGATACGTCCGAGCCGAGCGTTCAAATAGGAGGCCGAGGCCACAGTCGCCGTGCCTCCGCCAGCCCACGTCGACCCGTCTACGAGCCCGTCGGACGAGACTGCCCCAGACACGAGTTCGCCGGACGAATCCGACCGTCCCGTCCGTCAGCCCGACGACGTCGAGGGGAGCCGACCGAGCGACTCGATCCCGATCTCGCACCTCGCGCGTGCGGCGTACTGCCCGCGACAGCTCTACTACGCGCGCCGCGACGACGACCACGAGCCGCCACCGGACGTGGCCGCCGTCCGCGAGTTGGCGTTCGCCTATGACCGAAACCGGACCGCGACCGACGAGACCCTCCGTCGGCTGCCGATCGCGGTCGCCCCGGGGACGTATCGGCGGAACCTCGCTTCGCTCGCCGAACGGGAGGACTACGATCGGCTCGCGGCCCCGCGGACGCGGGATGCGGTCCTCACCGGCCGCGACTGCCACGGGATCGCCCACAAGCTACTCGCGCCGGCGGTCGACAGCGACGTCCCGAACGGGTCCGCGTGTGACGGTCCCGCCGCCTCGACGGCGGAGCGAGCGGAATCGCCGCCGACGCCGACGATCGTCTCGCCCGGCGACCCGCCGCCGCAGGGCGTCTGGGATCCCCAGCGGGTCCGCGCCGTCGCGGTCGCGAAGGCGCTCGCGTGGGAGCGCGGCCGGGAGATCCCCCGAGCGCTCGTCGAGTATCCGGCGCACGGCGTCGTCCGGACCGTCCGGCTGACGACGCGGAACAAGAGCGCCTATCGACGGACCCTGTGGACGGTCAAGTCGATGTCGGGCGTGCCCGCTCGCGTGCGTGACACCGCCAAGTGCGACGCCTGTGACTACCGCGCGACCTGCGGGACGAAGACGCGATCGCTGAAGACGTTGCTCGGGCTCGGGTGACCGTCGGCAGCCGATCGTCGGCAGTCGATCGTCGTCGGAAGCGGCCCCCGTCAGCCGTCCTCGACAATCGGTTCGGAGCCGGCCTCGTCGGCCAGCCACGCGACGATTGCGTCGGCCATCGCGCCGCGCCGGTGGACGACGTTGCGCTCGGGGTCGACGACCGTGCTCTCGGTCCCGGGCGTCGGTCCCGCGTCGACGACGGCCCCGACCGACTCGCGGAGCGTCGGATCCAACGACCCGACGTCGGTGACGCTCGGCGATCCGCTGACGTTCGCGCTCGTGGCCGTGACCGGCGTCGGCGCGACCCGCTCGAACAGCGACAGCGCCACCTCGTGGTCCGGGATCCGCACGCCGACGCGGTCGCCGCCGGCCGTGAGGGCGTCCGGCAGGGCGGGCTTCCGCTCGACGACGACGGTGACCGGGCCGGGGAGAAACGCCCGCATAAACCGCACGGCCCGCTCGCTCGGACGGGTGTACCGACGCGCGGCGTCGATGCTCGGGACGCCGAGCGAGAGCGGTTTCGACCGGTCGCGGCCCTTGAGCTCGAAGACGCGCTCGACTGCCGCCGAGTCGGCCGCGTCGGCACCGAGTCCGTAGACCGTTTCCGTCGGGTAGACCACGGCCTCGCCGCGGTCGATCGCCGCGACCGCCTCGTCGATGGCGGCCGCGAGTTCGGGGTCCGCCGTCTCGTCGAAATCCGTCATCTATCGGACCGACGCGGTCGGCGGAAAAGAGCGTGACGAAAGAGAGCGTGACGGATCGAGCATCGTGGATTCGAGCGGCGCGTATTCCGGCGGCTCGCGAGCGGCAGCGATCGCGTGGTTACGCGAGGTCGGCGATGGCGGCCTCGATCTCGTCGTACTCGGGGAACGCGGGCCACTCCTCGGCGACCCACGCGTACTGTACCGTCCGCGACTCGTCGAGGAGGAACGCGGCCGGTCGGTGCTCTGTCACCCCGGTCATCCCGTCGAGCGGGTTCTCGATCCCGTATTCCGTCGCGAGGTCGGCCGCGGGGTCCGAGAAGAGACCCGCGCCGTCGGCGCGTTCCTTCAGGAGTGACTTGTGCTCGTACGGCGAGGAGACGGAGACGCCGACGACCCGCACGTCCTCGGCGAACCCGCGGTCGTCGATCTCGTTCCAGATGTACGTCGTCGGGAACGCGCCGTCCATCGGGTGGAACACGAGGAGCGTCGGTCCCTCGTCGGTGACCGCCGAGAGCGACGCGTCCTCCCAGTACTCGTCGTTCACGAGCGGGCGGGTGAAATCGGGCGCGGTCTCGCCCTCGGTCGGATGGTCGCTCGCGGGCAGGGAGACGACCTCGAAGTCGAGCTCCATCAGGCGGCACCCCCGTCGCCGTAGGTCCTCGTGAGGTACTCGACGATGTTGGCCGACTCCGACATCGTGACGCCGGTGGTCTCGTCGACGATTGCGGGGACGCTCCGCTTGCCCGAGACGCGCTTGACAACGTTGCGGTCGGCGTGCATCGGTTCGACGAACCGCGATCGATACGGGAGGTCGAGCTCGTCGAGCACGCGGACGACTCGCTCGCAGTACGGACACGCTTGGAGCCGATACAGCGTGATCTGTGGGTCGGACTCGCTCATACCCGCGGTTGGGTCGAGTCGTCCCTAAGGCTGTCGGAGCCGGTACGGTGGCCGGCCCGCGGGCGCGAGATGGCGGAGACGCGCCCACCGCGAGGGTAACTCTTAATTCCGGGGCAAGACAAGGTGACGTAGTTATATGGGTTTGTCTCCGCCATTCGCATCTCTCGCCGCCCGAGGCCCCAGTAGAATCGATATCGAGACTGCGGTCGAGGCGGGACGCAGCGTCGCTGATGCGACCGCACGCGGTCCGTCCGTCGATCCACTGGTCGGTCCCGCCTCGCCGCTTCAGCTCCCGCCGATCTCCGATTCGATGGTGGTGATCATTGGCGCGGTCGCGATTCTGTTCCTGATCGCCCTCTCGGCGTTCTTCTCGTCCTCGGAGATCGCGATGTTCTCGCTGGCGAAGCACCGCGTCGACTCGCTCGTCGAGGACAACGTCCCGAGAGCGGAGACCGTCAGCGAACTCAAGTCGAACCCCCACCGGCTCCTAGTGACGATCCTCGTCGGGAACAACATCGTCAACATCGCGATGTCATCGATCGCGACGGCGATCGTCGGGATCTACTTCGACCCGGGAACGGCCGTGCTGGCCTCGACGTTCGGTATCACGACGCTCGTCTTGCTCTTCGGCGAGAGCGCGCCGAAGTCCTACGCCGTCGAGAACACCGAATCGTGGGCGCTGCGGATCGCGCGACCGTTGAAGTACTCCGAGTACGCCCTCCTCCCGCTGGTGGTCGTCTTCGACTACCTGACGCGCGTCATCAACAAGGTGACGGGCGGCCGCTCGGCGATCGAGACCTCCTACATCACCCGCGACGAGATCCAAGACCTCATTCAGACGGGCGAGCGCGAGGGCGTCATCGAGGAGGAAGAGCGGGAGATGCTCGACCGTATCTTCCGATTCAATCAGACGATTGCCAAGGAAGTGATGACGCCGCGACTCGATATGACGGCCGTCCCGAAGGACGCCACTCTCGACGAGGCTATCGAGACGTGCGTCCAATCCGATCACGAGCGCGTTCCCGTCTACGACGGCAACCTCGACAACATCATCGGCATCGTCACGATCCGCGACCTCGTGAGAGAGAAACACTACGGGACGGGGACCGCATCGCTGACGGACCTCGTCCAGCCGACGCTGCACGTCCCCGAGTCGAAGAACGTCGACGAGTTGTTGACAGAGATCCAAGACAACCGTCTGCGGATGGTGATCGTCATCGACGAGTTCGGGACGACCGAGGGGCTCGTGACGCTCGAAGACATGGTCGAAGAGATCGTCGGTGACATCCTCGAGGACGACGAGGAGGAGTCCTTCGAGTACGTCGACGACCGCGAGATGCTCGTCCGCGGCGAGGTCAACATCGACGAGGTCAACGAGGAACTCGGCCTCGAACTCCCGGAGGGCGAGGAGTTCGAGACGCTCGCGGGGTTCATTTTCAACCGCGCCGGACGGCTGGTCGAGGAGGGCGAGGAGATCACCTTCGACGGGATCACGATCCGCATCGAGCAGGTCGACAACACCCGGATTATGAAGGCGCGAATCACGATTCCCGAAACGCCCGACCCCGACGGCGAGGAGCCGGACGCGGAGGCCGACGCCGAGCGCTCGGAGTCCGCGACGCAGGAGTGACCTTCACCGAACCGGAATCGGACAGGAAGGACTTCCACCGAACCGGAATTCGAACAGAGGTTCCACGTGATCGCCTCAGAGAAGCGCGTCGAGGGCGGTGAACGCGGCGTAGGCGACACCGAACGCGAGTGCGAGCGAGCCGACCCACGCGAGCACCGTCTTGAGCATTTTCTCCTTGCTGACGCCCGCCCCGCCCGCGGCGTAGCCGCTTCCGATGATCGCGCTGACGATGATCTCGTTGAACGAGACGGGAATCCCGAGTGCGACAGCGGCCTGCGCGATGGCGAAAGACGGAATCATCGCGGCGATCGATCGGCGCGGGCCGAGCGAGGAGTAGTCCTGTGCGATCGCTTTGATCATCCGCGGCGCGCCGGTCCACGATCCCACGAGCAGTCCGAGACCGCCCCCGACCAGTAGGGCGGGCAGCGGCACGGCTACCGCACCGAGAAGCGGGACGAGCGGGCCGATCGCGAGACCGACCTGACTCCCGCCCGCCGAGAACGCGACGAGTCCGCCCAACACGAGCAGAAAGCGGCGTTGCCCGCGCGCGGCGTCGACGACGATTTCGCGCCGGACGAGCGCGAACGAGACCAAAACGAACAGTCCGGAGACGGCGACGACGCCGAGGTCGATACCGACGAGCGGAATCTCGATCGGTGGTGTCGTTGATGCGCCCACTTCAGCCAGCGAGCGCCCCGTCTCGCCCCCGAGAACGGCGAATCGGATGTTCGCGACGAGGAGGCCGACGACGCCGCCGAGCGCCGGAATAGCGACGCGCTCGGGGATCGATTCCCTGCGGAGCAGTTTGGCGGTCGCGTAGGCGATTCCGCCGCCGACAAACGGCGTGAGTACCCACAGCGAGACAATCTGCTGGTACTTCGCGACCGCCGGGCCGCCGCCGTTGGCGAGGCCGACGCCGACGACCGCGCCGGTGACGGTGAAGGCCGTCGCGATCGGGTAGCCCGCGAAGACGCCGATCGCGACGAGCGCTGCGGCCACTAAGAGCGCGACCGTCGAGGCCGTCGCCGTGAGGACCGAGCCGATGACGAGTTCGTTCCCGACCGCCTCGGTGACGTTCGCGCCTTGGAGGACGGCACCGGCGAGACCGAGCACGCCGACGATGAACCCCGCGCGCATCACCGAGATAGCGTTCGCGCCGACCGCCGGGGCGAACGGCGTCGACCCCGAGGAGCCCGCGCCGATCGACCACGCCATAAACAGGCTGGCGAGCGCGGCGACGACGAGCGTCAGGAGTGTTTCGAGGGCGACCATCCGGCTACTTCCCTTCGTACCCGTCGTCGAATCCCTCGCGGAGCCCCGTCAGCGTCCGCCTGACAAAGAGGTACGCGAAGAAGACGAATCCCAAGAGAAAGGCGAGGAGGATGACCAGCGCCGGATTGGCCGCGATAAAGTCGACGACGGCATCGATCTGGGCAGGGTCGCCACCCGGATGCACGGCTCGCGAGCGGCCGACCGCACCTGGTGGTGAGACGAACATAGCCGCCGCTACCCCCGGCGTCAGTAAAGGCGTTTCGCCGTCCGTTTCACACCCCGACGGCGAGAGCAAGACTCATCACACGTGCGTCGAAAGGTTTCCGAGAAATGGCCGACATCCTCCCCTCCCGGCCAGACGTCTCCGACGACGACGATAAGGATCCGCGCGTCGTCGGACTCGACAGCGACGAGGTCGACGAGTTGCTCGCGGCGATCGGCTCCGGGACGGCGCGCACGCTGCTGGCGGAACTGCACGACGAGCCGGGGACGCCCTCGGAGGTCGCCTCGCGAGTCGACACCTCGATTCAGAACGCCCAGTACCACCTCGATCGGCTCGAAACCGCCGGGCTCATCGAGTCCGCCGGGACGGCGTACTCAGAGAAGGGCAGGGAGATGACCGTCTACGCGCCCGCCGACCGGGCGCTCGTCGTCGTCGCCGGGAAAGAGGAAGACACGAGCGGGCTCCAGTCAGTTCTGACTCAAGTGCTCGGCGGCCTCGGCGTCGTCGCGCTCGGGAGCGTGATCGTCGACAGGCTCGTGCGGTCCGGAGCCGCCCCGACGGTATCGCTCGGATCGAGCGGTGCGGGTGAAGGTGGTGCGGGCGGAGCCGACGGCGGAAGCGCCGGCGGCACCGACGCCGCGACGAACGAAAGCGGGACGGAGACCGCCACCGAGACGGCGACGCCGGGCGAATCCGAAACGGCCACCCCGGCATCGGAACCGACGCAGGAGCCGACCGCGACGTCCGAGGACGGCGGGTTTCAAATCGCCGAATCGGCCGACACGCCGACTCCCGAACCGACCGCGGAACCGACGGCAGCGCCAACTTCCGAACCGACGGCGACCGAAGCGCCGACAGAAACCGCTGCGAAGGCGACCCAGACCGCCGCTGACGTGACGAAAGCGGCTGTCGAGACGGCACGGGCTGGCGGCGACGGCCCCGTCCGATCCGTCGCCGAAGCGTTGTCGGCCCTTCCGCCGGGCGCGTTCTTCTTCGTCGGCGGAGCCATCGCGGTGACGTTCCTCGCGGTGGCGTGGCAGCGCGAGTGGCTGTGAGAGGCCGGGGACGCCGCTTCGATTCCGCTAGTGTTCGGACACGACGAACGACTCGAACACGTCGCCGTCGACGGTGACGAGTCGTCCCTCGACCCCGCCGTCGGGGAGCGCTTCGAGTTCCGCGTGCGCCGCGCGGTTGCCGCGCGGCTGGGCGTGACTGCCCGGGTTGAGGAGCGCCACCTCCCCCGTCGCGTCGTACGTCGGTCGGTGGCTGTGGCCAAAGAGAACCACGTCGGCACCGCGCTGGCGACCGAACAGCGAGAGCGCCGTCGGTCCGCCGGGTCGGGTGTGCGTCATCGCAAACGTGAGCCCGCCGTAGGTGAAGTTCCGGGCGTCCGGGAGCCGAGCGCGGACCCCCGCGTCGTCGTTATTCCCGGTGACGCCCAGCAGTCGAGTCGATTCGCGTTCGAAGTCGTCGAGGACGGACTCGCGCATAAAGTCGCCCGCGTGCGCGACGACGTCGGCCTCGCGAACGGCTTCGAGCGTCCGCCCGGAGAGGCGATGCGAATCGGTGCTGTGGGTGTCAGAGACGACAGTGAGCATAGCCGCCATAGGGAGTCGATCCTCAAGAACCGTGCGACCACCGGTGGAAGGCGCGTTATCCACCGAACTGCCCAACGAACTGCCGGATCGACGATCGGTGCAAACCACTTTATCCCCGTCTTCAGTGGTGTGAATATGGCCGGAAGCAAAGGCGTCGTCCTCGCCGCGCTGTTCGCGAACGGGGCGATTGCGGTGATGAAGTTCGGCGGATTTCTCCTCACCGGCAGCCCGTCGATGCTGTCGGAGACGTACCACTCGATCTCAGATACCGGAAACCAGGTCTTTCTCCTCGTCGGGCTTCGGTTCAGCGAGAAGGAATCGAGCCGCGAACACCCGTTCGGGTACGGGAAAGCACAGTTCTTCTACTCGTTTTTGGTCGCCGTGCTGCTGTTCGGCATCGCCGGGTGGGAGTCGCTCAAGCACGGGTACAACGCGATTACGCACGGGGGCCACGCCGTGGGCGGCACGCTCACGTTCGCCGGGACCACGTTCCCCTCGTGGTACGTGAACGTGGTCGTGCTGCTCGGTGCGATCGGGTTCGAGACCTACGCGCTCGCGAAGGCGAACGCGGAGATGCAGCGACAGATCGACCACTACGGCTGGAGCGGAATCAGGGAGGCGTTCGGCAAGATGAGCGACGTGACCACGCTGACGGCGTTTACCGAGGACACCATCGCACTCCTCGGTGCGGGGCTGGCACTCGTCGGAATCCTGCTCTCGAAAGCGACCGGAAACGAGGTGTTCGACGCGATCGCCGCGCTGCTCATCGGGCTCTTGCTGATGGGGTTCGCAATCGCGTTGGCGGTGGAGAACAAGCGGCTGATCCTCGGTGAAAGCCTCCCCGCAGACGTCGAGGCCGAACTCCGCGACGCGGTTCGCGAGTCGACACAGGTCCTCCACATCGACACGTTCCGGACGGTCTACGTCGGCCCGCAGACGGTGCTCGTGACGATGGACGTCACCGTCGACCCCGAAACGGAGGCCGCCGATCTCGACGGCGTCATCGACGATATCGAATCGCGGCTTCGCGACACCGACGACCGCGTGACGCACGTGTTCGTCGAGCCGGAAGTCTCCGCTCGGCTGTGAACGGGTCGCTTTCGACTCGCTTCTCTTTCGACTCGCTACAGCGATCAGTCTCGGAAGTCGGCGACGACCTCGGAAATCCGATCGACGGCGTCGTCGACGTCCTCGCGGGTCACGTCGAGGTGCGTGCAGAAGCGCGTGAGGTAGGGACCGTGTTGACCGCCGCGGATACCGCGGCCCTCGCAGGCCTCGATGAACGCCTCCGCGCGGACGCCGAGGTCGTCGGTGAACACCTGCACGATGTTGGTGTCCGGCTCCGCGGCTCGCAGTCCCTCGACGGCGTCGAGTCCGCTCGCGAGCGCGGCGGCGTTCTCGTGATCGACCGCGAGTCGCTCGACGTTATCTAACGCGAGCAGACCGGGTGCGGCGATGATCCCGGCCTGTCGCATCCCGCCGCCGAGCAGTTTGCGGACGCGGCGGGCGGCTTCGATGAAGTCCGCATCGCCCGCGAGGATCGACCCGACCGGCGCGCCGAGGCCCTTCGAGAGACAGAAGAGCACGGAGTCGACGTCGCGGACCATCCGCGCGGGGTCGACGTCGAGCGCGACGCAGGCGTTGAATAACCGTGCGCCGTCGAGGTGCACCGGGACGTCGCGGTCGTGTGCCGCCCCGGCCGCCGCCGAGATCGTTTCGACGGGAACCGCCACGCCACCGCGGCCGTTATGCGTGTTTTCGAGCGCGAGGAGTCCGGTTCCGGCGCGGTGCAGATCCTCCTCGACGTACGCCTCCTCGATCTGTGCGGGCGTCGGAACCGCCTCGTCGGCGTCGACGGGGTGGGGCTGGATCCCCGACAGTTGGGCGAGCCCGCCGAGCTCCCAGCAGTAGATGTGCGATTTCCGATCGAGAATAATCTCCGTGCCGCGGTCGGCGTGGACGCGCGCGGCGATCTGATTGCCCATCGTCCCGGTCGGGACGTAGAGGGCGTCCTCGGTGCCGACCCGCTCGGCCGCGGCCGCTTCGAGTTCGTTCACCGCCGGGTCCTCGCCGTAGACATCGTCGCCGACCGGCGCGTCCGCGGCCGCCTCGCGCATTGCATCGGAGGGCCGCGTCACCGTGTCACTTCGGAGGTCGATCGCCATACACGAAGCGTCGGTGTCGGAAGCAAAATATCCGCGGATCGGCGTCGTGGGCGCAGCCCCAAACGAGAAGAAAAGAGAAAGCGAGACCGTCACCAAACGACGACAGGGCTCGGGAGCTACCCGAGGAAGAACTTCGCGACGCGGGTGTCCGCGAAGTCGAGCGTTTCGAGGTAGGCGTCGAGTCCGAGGATCCGGCCCGCACCGAGGGTCGCGACCGTGACGAAGAGCAGCAGGCCCATCAGGTCACCGTTGACCAGCCCGTGCGCCCAATCGGCGTTCCCCAAGTAGAAGAACGTCATCAGGACGGCCCCGAAGAACGAGGCCAATCGGACGAGCGCGCCCACGATCAGCCCGAGGCCGATGAAGAACTCGCCGAGCGGGATCGCGAGGTTCGTGAACTCCAGCAGCCACGGGGTCCCGGCGACCCACGCGAACAGGCCGGCGATCGGGCTTCCCGAGGCGTTGAGGAGGTAGCCGCTCGCGTCGAACGGTTCGCCGGCGACGAAGCTGAACTTCGTGAAGCCGGCGTGCAGGAACCAGTAGCCGGTGATCACGCGCAGCGCGGCGATCCAGTACCCGGCGAGGGTACCTTGCAGGTCGAAGTCGAGGACGTTGCCGAACGTCGTCTCAGCCGCGGTTCGGGTCGTGGGGGTTGTGCTCATAATCGTTCACCTTACAGATGAACAGATGCACGCTCGGAGCATATAACTGGGAAATGGTTCTCGAATCTGTGGAAATCGAGCGGGTTGGTGTCTCGGTGCAACCGGGGCGCTCGCGTCGCTGTCGATGGAGTGCGTGTTTCGGGATAGGGTTTCGGAGGGCTACGAGTCCGTATACTCGTCAGGCCAGCGTTCTTTGATCACACGGATCATCCCCTGTTCCCGCTTCTCAATTTGATTCACTCCCCACTCGTCCATCGCGAAGATGGCCTCGAGCATCCGGATCTTCGATCTGGTGAAATCCTTCTTTTTGTCCTCGAATGGGTCGTTCCCTTTCACGGCGTTATCTTCCGGCGTCATTAGGGCGAGGTTCCCGAGCCGATGAGTGTGCTGTTTCACCAACTCCTTGGTTTCCTCATCGAACCCTTCCTTCGGTGTCTGGGGCCAGACGTGTTCGATCGAAAATCGATCGTCTCTGTTGTTGACGACATCTTCGACGTAGAACTGAATGTCTTCCTCGTCATCTTCGAGATAACTCTCGTAGGTGTACAGCAGGAGTCGGAGTTCGCTTTTCCGGCTTCCGTAGTATCGGTACACGTCCGATTCACCGAGCGTCGATTCGAGCCTTGAGTCACTACAGTAGTCGTTGATCCGCTTTTTGAGCCGCTCGATAACACCGTCTGGATGCAACGGACTAATCGAATTCGGGACCGTCTCTTTCGCGTTATAGTGGAGCTTTCTTGCAAGGGGATAGACTCTCGTTCGCCCCGTATCCGCACTCTTCTGCTCGATAATATACGTTCGAACGATGAACGTCTCCACCTTTTCGAGCAGTTCACAGAATTTGTCTTCTGTCATCTCTGATACTTCCTCGCGGGTGTACTGGTCGTACGCAACCATCAACAACGGATAGAAATTCGCCAATCGGCCTGCGATGAACAGATTGGAGAGACGAGTCTCGATGCATTTGTTGTCGAGATCGTCCCTTTCGGTGTAATTATAGAGTTCATCGAGCTTTCCGAACATCCGCTCCAATTCCTGAACGTAGCGTAGAATTTCCTCGACACTCCCGACCGCCCGGAAGTCTTCTTTGAGGTGTTCGAGGTGGTTTTGATAGTGCCGCTGATCCCAGCCAGTCCCCCACTCGTCGTCCCACATAATGAAATGGTATCGCTGTACGCGATCCTCACTGGGCCCCGACGAGATATTCTCGATCGAATCGTAGATTTCGTTGAACGAGTCCTGAATGGATTCGATCGATGAGTCTGCTTCGTCCTCGTTCTCTAAGAGGGACACACGGTGCATAAGGTAGCTTTTCGTGATCTCTAGATCGGTGAGCGACTTCCCGCGGTCGTTGACGGTCTGGAATATTCGGGCCGCCTCGCTTCGAGAGCTGACGGTGTACTCCAAAAGCGGGAGCGACTGGATCTTATGGTAGAGATCGATGCAGAAGTCGACATAATCCTCGTGAGAGCTACTCTCAGGAACACCCTCTCTGAGCCATACTCGGATTAGCTCCTTCGTTTTGAGAAGTCGGCCCTGAGATGGACTGGCAGTCTCGACATCGGAAAGTGCATTCGGCTTCTGTCCCTTCCGGTTGTCATCGAGGACATTTTCCATAATCGTCCGCTTGAAGAACGTCTTGTCGTCGCCGGCCAGCGTCAGTTTCTGATCGCCGTATCTGGCGATATATTCGCCACGGATCTTCCGAGCCTCCGTTTCCTTGCCGAGTTCATCGAGTCTCTCCTGCAGTTCGAAGAGTAGAATCGTTAGCGTTGTGAGTCGCTGCTGGCCGTCGATGATTTTGTGAGCGGAATCATCCGCTCTATCATCATCCATCAGCAGGAACGTGCCGATGTAGTGGTCACGATCCATTTCGACGGCCTCGACCAGGTCGTCCCAAAGATCCTCTACGTGGTCTTTCTCCCACGAATAATTCCGCTGATAGAGGGGAACCTCGAACTGCTTGTCCCCAGTAACGAAATCACTGAACGTTTGGGAATCCGAACTCGCCATACGTCCCGCTGAATCCAGTGCACAATAAAATTCGATGGTCAGTGCATTCTCTGAGTTGCTGGTCTGTGACTATCCTTCCGATGTCCCTTCCGGTGTACGACCGAAAATTGCGCGACAGCGATGGGCTAGATCGTCAAGGTCCGGGTGCGAGAATCGAACCTCACTCGCAACTTCGCTGCGCTCAGTTGCTCCCTGATTCGATTCTCTCGTCGACTTCTCCTTCGACACTCGTGGCGAGCACACGCTTCGCGGTGCTCGTCGGTTATAGTCTCAGAGAGAAGGTCCGGGTGCGAGAATCGAACCGAATCCAGACGTGCTCGCTCACTACTGCGCTGCGCGCGACTGGCAGGGTTCGATTTCGCCTTCCGGCCTTCTTCGCCACTACGTTCCTCAGAAGGTCCGGGTGCGAGAATCGAACCCGCGTCTCAGCCTCCACAAGGCTGAAGGATAGTCCACTACCCTAACCCGGACACGCACCTGTCCGATTTTGCCGCCTTGGTGTAGAGGCGCTATCTGTCTAAACGGGTTCTAACCCTTAATTTCCGTGTTTTCACGACCTTCCGTTGATTCTCTTTACCCACCCACATTAGCAAGACTACCGTGAAAAAACCCCACTTCGTTTGTCCTTCAGACAATACGGGTTAGAAGGACTGTTCGGATACTTTGATAACATTGGGCTGAACAGTCTGTAGACAATTATGGATGAAGAGGTGGTGAGAAGATATGTTGAACACGCTCAATCTACGATAGAGGATTCGCCACAGATGGGGGAAGCGACTACAAAGGCCGCTATCTTACAGGACTTTCTTGAACTTCTTGGGTGGGAAATTCCGGCAGACACCCAACATGAATACCCGGTGAAGGCTTTTCGTCGGACGTTCAAGGTAGATTATGCGTTAGTCTTAGAAGGTGCCCCGGTCGCGTTTATTGAGGCTAAGGGCGTTGATACACCGCTCACAGATGACCATAGAGAACAGATTCAGGAGTATATGAAGAGCGAAGACGTGAATTGGGGCGTTCTAACCAATGGAGCCGAGTATGAGTTCTATCGGAGACAAGTTATTGATTCTAAGGTCAATGTAAACGCTCTCGCGGATACGGAACTTCAGAATCTTCCGGAGAGGATTACGATTCTTCGGGCATTCACCAAGGACGCCATTCAGACCGGCAATTCTGAGAAGATTGCCACCCGAATTAACAATCTGAAACAAGCCCGGAGAGTGCTTGAATCGGAGAAGGACAGGTTGGCTACAGAAGTGACGGAGTTGTTGACCGTTGAGGTTTCAGACGCGATTTCTTCTCCGGCTGAATCTCAAGCCAAGGAGATGATTGATAGGCTGATTCAGGATATTGACACGGAGATAGTTTCAGATGGTGCTGTTTCCCCGGATGAGGAAGATGAGGGTGCTTCCGTGTCTGTTTCTGAAGTTTCCACAGATGCGTCCGGTGACTACGTCATTAGGCTTCAGAACGACGGACAAACCTTAGCCACATTCGGAGATAACTATCAGTCAAAGGTAATGGCTGAGGCGGTAAGCCACTTGATTGAGAACTATGACTTGATTTCTAAGATGGACTCAATTCCCTACGTTCCCGGCAATAAAAATGCCGTAATCAACGACCATCCGGCCCACCCTGATAACCGCGAGATGAAGACGTACCGAGAATTGCCCGGTGGTTACTACCTCTTCACCAATCTGAGCAAAGAGGATAAAATACGCTACATACGGCGATTTGCCGAGAGATGCGGTCTTGAAGTTGAGTTTGAAGGTGGTTGGTAGGTCTTCAGAACACTTCCAAGTAGTCTTCAATCACTTCGCGCTCTTCCTCAGTCAACTCAAACATCTTATACACGGCTTGGTCAATATCGGCTTCCAACTCACCAATATCCGTATTCTCTACAGTCTCCCTGTCTTCCTCTAACGCATCCAAGAGCGCCCTCACGCCTGTATCTCGCCGAGGAATGGGGATACTCATCTCTTCCCCGCTCTTCACGTTGCGGCCATCTACAGCGGCGTGAACGTACTTGGCGCGGTCTTGGCTATCCATCCGTGGGTCTGTGATGCTATCCGACCGTCCGGCTTCGACAGCGAACGTCCCGTCTGCCTGTGCCTGTATGTGAGCATCCACCGGATACCGGCGTGTTTGCCATTCGTAATCAATGTAATCTAACTCGCCCTCAAAGTCACCCAAGTAGGCTTCCGGGAAGCGTTCTGTCTTACTTTCTAAATCGATGGTATCTACGATAGATTCCGATTTTTCCCGCATCACCGGGAAGGAAGAATTCTCGCTAACCACACAGGGAAGTTTCTCAACATACTGAGAGCGGTATTCGTAGTATCCCCCTGCCTTGACCGTGGTGATGTGCTTGAAGTAGAAATCAAGAGCCTTTGAGTTCAGTTGACAAGCAACCTCTTCGGTGATTTCTCGGTAGTCCGGCTCAAGCAAGACCCCATATGCTGTAGTGAAGTACCACGTCCCCGCTTCATCTATCATAAACGTAGCATTTCTACAGATATGGGCCTGAACAATTTTCCGCTGTTCAAATTTCTCAAGATTCTGTGTTCTACCGAACTCCCACCAAGTATCGCTATCTTCCCAAGCCCCCCTCTCTCTTCCTCTAAGTTCATCTTCGTAGGCCCGGAAATACTCCCACGTCAACGGAGTCTCTTGCCGTAGTTCTTCTTCTGAGTACAAGGTGGCGCTCCGCTCACCGTCGTCATTCTGAACGTGGTATGGGTAGATAACGTGACTCCCCGACCACTCCCCTCGCCACCGTTCAACGTCATTCCCTTGTAAGAACGGACGTAACAGGTCTGTCTCAATTTCAAACTCTTCTGAGAACCCTGAAGGAATTACTGTAACCGTTCCGCCCGTGTCCGTTGATTCAATCCGGTCTGCATCCAACACCTCAACGATATACACTTTGTTCTTGCTTGTACGAATACCTTGGAATACCGCATCAGTTGCCTCTCCAATTGAGGTATTACCTTGATTTGCGAGTTTGTTGAAAACTTGAAGTTCTTCAGGCGGCATCAGGGGCCAATAACCCTCTCCGAGTTCACCCTGTGGATAATCAAAAACATCAATATATTCATCGCTATACCCCGGTTCTCCTCGGTGGTCACGAACAGCCTGAATAATCTCTTCATCCAACGCTCTTCCACTATCATCATCCACGTTCGCTTTCACCCGGACACAGCGGATTTGATTCTCCCGGCGAATTGATTCATCATCCTCATCGCTCAGGATTACTATTGCCGGGTAGTTTGTTGCGTCTTCAAACACACCCGAATCTCGGAAATCGTATATCTCATCGATTTGGGCTTCTTGGAGCATCACCTTCCGGATTCCTTCCCCATAGTCTGTCACCATAAACTGATTCGGTGTGATGAATCCAAGCCGACCATCTCCCTCGCTGAGCCAATCTAATCCCCGTTCGTAGAAGGGACAGTAAATGTCGTAATTCCCTGTCGTAGAGTCGTACAACTGAGCGAAGTAGTCCTTCTGAGAATCAGGTAGATGTTGAATCCGGACGTAAGGGGGATTCCCGACCACGTATTCGTAGTCCAAGTAGTTCTTCACAACAAGCGACAGAACGCTGTCTTCCAACATCTTGAACAGGCGACCGTCACCGTGTTCTTCCCGTAGGTATCGGACGGTACTCAGAATATCATCAACATACGGCGCGAAGAACTCCTCTACACCCTCATACTCTCGCGTTGTATAGCGTGAGATACCTTCCTGAAGACCGCCACCATACTCCCACCATTCTTCGCTCATATGGTACTTTACAACGTCCAAGACGCCCTGTAGAGCCGCGAAATACTCCCCGAAATTGCTCACATTGGTTTGTAGTTGAATCGTATTGAATAGCGGCATACGGACGCGCTGAACAAGGAACTCGCCGTCCGTCTCTTCCACTTCATCTTCATCCACCTCAACGGGGAGAGGAACAGGAATGAGTACGTCCTGATTGTCTTCGGTGAGCGAATCAAAGGTGAGTTGTCGTTGTCCGTCACTTCCAAGGTCTGCCCCGGTACTCTCTCGCTCATTCCGAAGGCTGTCTGTTCGGAATATCGGGAGCCGTCGAATCGTGAACTGAGGATTGTTCCGCTTGGCTTCTCGGTACTCCGGCAGGATTTCCACCATAAACCGGATTTGGGCCATTAGCACGGCAAACGGGTGAATATCAAGCCCAACGATGTGTGGGCGAGAGCATAGTTCCGTAAGATGATTCTCCCAATCGGGGTCGTCGTTGTATCGTCGAACGTCCTGCTTGTATCGCCTCACCGCTTCAACAAGGAACGTCCCTGAGCCACAGGCAGGGTCAATCAAGCGTTCAGCGGAAACTCCTACATCATAATCTACCCCGTCCATAATGTAATCAATCACGGGCTGTGGGGTGTAGAACTCACCAAGGGCCTTCCGCGTCTCAGGGTCGAAGTACCGCTGATAGAGGTTCCCCAACGGGTCGCCCTCTATCCGTGAAAAGTCGAACTTCAGAATGGAGAAGAACACGTTAGCCACAGCCCGGCTAAATTTCTCTCGGACGGGGTCGCTCACTCGGGTAACGCCACTCCCTTCACGGGCCACATCTCGGAAGCGATTGAATGGATTTGCGTGCTGAGAGGTTGTAGACTCTTGGAACGCATCAGTCCACCAAATGAACAGGTCATCCTCAAACAGACTCTCAACAAGTTGATTCCGCATATCATCAATCAATCCGTGAGCGGCAACGGGGTAAGCGTCTAAATCAATCTCATCCCCGAAGCCGGGAAGTTCATCAAAGTACCTACGGAGTCCCCTGTTGTCGGGGAAGAAATCGTGGTCTTCACTCGCTTTTGCCAACAGAAGCCGGGCGAGTAGCGCGTGACCGGACTCCAAGCAGAACATAAAGTCACGAAGAGACTGCTCCCCATCGATGAACGGCTCCCACGAATCCGGAATATCATCCGGCTCACTTGCGTATGAAGCATCCCAAAAGTCGTAGGCCCCTTCAACGAACTTCGCTTCTTGCTCATCTCGGAGTTCGTGAAGAAGTTCCATAGAAGATATAACAAGTTCAGCGAAGGGACTCCCCTCTTCCAATCTAAACGTCTCAAAGAACTCTTCTCGCCCAAGTTCATCCTCAAGAGAAACCGGCTCAAGTTCTCCGACGTATTGAGTGATAATATCCGGGTCGGTCGTGTCCCACGTTGGCTTCTCCAACGCACCCGAGAGTTCCCGAACATCAGATTGGGTTGCATCAGCGAGGTTCAGCGTTACCAAGCGGGTATGAGAGCCGTTTGTTCGTCTGAATAACCGGAACTCGCGTCCATTGAGAAGAACCCCGTACTCAGCCTTGAGTTCCTTGGTGTAGTGGAAGAGTTGAGATTCGTGTCCGGATAGGTCTTCACTCGGATTCTTGAACTCATAGACAGCGGTGACAGCCTGATTATCGTTCAGGGTCGCATAGTCCGGGCGTCGGTCATCAGGAAGTTTCCACTCGCTCCGAAGGTCGTGTCCGATTCCCTGATAGCCTAACTGTGTGAAGAACCCCTCTTGGAGAAAAGCAGTCTCAACGTCCCGTTCACTACTATCATCGGTAATACGGGAAGCCACCCCGTGAAGTGCGTTCAGAATAGCAGACGAATCAGCCATTAGACGTTCCAATTCACGGTGGGATGAAAGTTCTTACCGATAAATCCCCGTTCACCTGTCGCCTCTATACTGATAGAATAGTGATAAAAGTCTGTATTCAGTCCGGATGCGCTGAAGATTGACTCTTTTAAATTTAATATATACGTGGAACCATTTAGCAAAAATTCGTTGGGGTTATCAAACCTATCAGCGAGAAAGATTGGTCCCTTCTGATACCCATATCAGTATCTCCGTCGTTTAGTCCGTCGCCCTTCTGTGAAATTTTTCAGTCGTACTACCCCGCGCTCCGCATTCTCTTTATAAAATCATAATCGAACTGAGGGCTATCTGAAGCCGCTGAGGACACCTCAGAATAGACGGTGGATTCCCTTCATCAACAGACGAAGACATACACGGGCTTATTCTCGCCCTCTCAGACGAATCCATCGGGAGACCTTAGGATAGGTTCCTAAATCTCTCCAACCAACTGAGCCTGAGCAATGATGAGTCCCGCGTGTTCTTCAGCCCACTCTTCACCCTTCCTCTCCGCGACCTTGTTGATGACCGCCTGTTCTTCGGGAGTTCTATTGGAATCAGTCATTCACGCTTCCTGAACTTCGGTTGTCGCTTCGTGGGCTTCCTGAGGGTCATCATCGGTTGGCGTTCCTATAGCCCTCGCACAAAATGGACATACAATTCCGTCATCCTCAAAGGCCCAATGCCAAGAGCATTCAGGGCAAATCATTGGTTCTCTCGGGTCCTACTACGGGAACTACACTCTTTGCTCTTCGGGCGCTTTCATAGATTATCTTGAGACATATCCGAGATGTGAGAAAATGGGCTATGGTCGCTTACCGGATGCGCACCTTCCGATAAGAGAGTTTTCTACATCTTTTGTTAGACGGATTAAGCGAGGATACACAAAATTCTCAACAATTGTCGTCCCATCCATTGGTACATTCTGTTGTCGTTGCTTACCTTTTAGTCCATCTACTGAAACATAGATTGAGGGCACAAAATCTGAACGCCCTTCAATAGTTACTTTGTATCCCGCACGGTTGGCATATTGCTTATTTCCGGGGCCATAGGATAATTCATTGAAACTTTGTATTGCGTTTTCAAAGGAATCGTTCTTTCGTATGTCTTGAAGAATCCGATTGTAGTCTTCAATATGTCCGATAACGCGCTCAATGTGGTAGAATTGGCTATTACGAAGTTCCATCTCAACGTCATCTCGGAGTTCCCGCATACGGAGTAGGTATCCTGTCGCTTCCCGAAACAGTCTAACCGCTTCCGTTGACTCAATCTCAAGACCTTGCTCTTTTTCATTAGCGACTCCGGCGCGTCGTAATGCTTCTAACTGAAGGTCGTAGATTTCTTCTATTGAGTTTGCTATCTTTTCCTCATATTCGTCCGATGGTGGCATAGTGGCTCTTCATAACCTTCCTGAATAAGGGTTCGGTGCCCACGTACTCTTCCACAGTCTGAGAGAACGGTCACTCGCCACCCGGCTCAAGTTCTGCCGCGTCAAGTCTATGGGCAACTTTCATCGGTATTCTGTTCTCCATTATTCCGTTCCTCAAATCACGAAAACACAGCAAGAAGCGCAAGTAAGGAGTAGCGGTGAAGAAGTGGGAATAGGTAGACCCGTGAGAGCGCCCTATCTGCCTTCTCTACTCATCTATTCGTGTGTGCTGAGAAGGGCAGACAGACAGTAGAAACGCATTAGAGCGCACCTACGCACTCACAGGTACATCACACAGCCTTTCTCTCTATCAGCACTCCGCTTCATCTGAATCAGTAGAGGAAGGGGTCTGTATTCGGATTATGTGTTACTCCCATCTGTCCACTTCTGAGGGGGTAGGTTTTCTCCGATTTTGGGCACTTCTCAGACTTGAGGGTAGTGGTTTAGAGATTTTTCACAGAATCTGAACCTATCGGGGATACTTGCCCTATATTAACAAGTACGAACACCCCCGCCCCTTTGTATGTTAGAACCCCGTGGGACTCCGACAGAATTTCATCTGAAACAGCGAATCTCAGGCTACTTTACTCAGTAGGGAAAATATCTTGATACCCAATAACACATATGAGTGTATGTCCGATGACCTACTGAGTTACGAAGAAGACAAGCGGAACACGAATCCCGATTCAAACCACCTAAGGAATTTCAATGCCGGATGGACAGAAGCCCTCAAAGATGACCCGGACAAGTCGAAATACAAAGAGAATCCTGAACTCCCGAATCTAACTTGGGAAAACCTTGGATACCGTCTTGGTAGTCTGTTCGGAGAAACGTCTAAAGACCTGAGAGAAGAGTTGTTTGAGTGGTGTAAGGAGCAACAAGCCGAAAATCCGCGAGAGTAGGTAACTTCCTCAGTACCCCTATTATTGTTCCCTCAACCTTCAGCCCGAATCACTCTTCAAGCCGGACAAAGCCAACACGCCTGAAGCCGCGCTATGGATTGAGAAGGGGTCACAGCGCATTCTAACGCCCCGGTGAGAGGCATTGGTTGTAGAAGAGAAGAACAGGCTGTATGGGCGTATCAGGCGCTATTGAGTCTAAATTCTTGTATAGAGAAAGCACCGACCTGTGTATAGTCTCGCCTCACCAAGGGAAATGTCAACGCTTGGTAGGAAATGTATGCATAGGGAAATGGCTATACTATACATAGTAACGAAGAATACTCTAATTAATAGAGACGGTAAACTACTCTTCCAACTTTTCCTTTGCTTCTAAGAGCATATCAAGATAGTCTGTTGTAAGTCCATTATCCTTCCAAATATCCGGCTCATTGACTCTACTACTTGTTTCTCTTTTCACCCATCCTTCAGCGTGAAGAACAGGAAGAACGTTGGAAATATGCCTTCTACCCACATCAAGACGGGAATCAAGGTCTGATACAGTTACGTTGGTGAAGAGTAGAATTTCTTGAGCCACGTTAAATTTCGTTGTTAGGTCAATCCCTTCACAATAAATAGAAGGAATGTCTTCGACCACATCCAAGACATAGACCCGGTGTCGGGGATTAATCTCCCACTCCGTATCAAAGCAAAGTTGCTCCATCTCATAGGCTACTATGTCGTGGTTCTTCCCGAAAGTGAAGGAGAACATAGCCGCGAGATATGATTCCGCTTGAAGTTGGTTGTAGTTCCCGAACTCACCATTATACAGGGAAGTGAACACGTCTTGATTTGCCCATCCACCTGAGAACAGTTTGTCTCGCCGGTCATCGTATCCATCACGAACAGACGGTACTTCATTCCAAGATTCGGATGGGTGATAATCTTCTTGCGCTTTGGCGGTTCCCCCGATTACATCAGCGGGAACGTCGTCACAGCGGTCTTTGTGAATCTGTTCCGCTCTCTTCACCCTTTCCGCATATGTTTTAGCATACTCTACACCATATCCAATAATAGGGCTATCAGAATTGTCTATTTGTATGCTATTCGACTCAGAAAGGCCAATGTTTATAGCGTTATATCCGGTAGTTTCGTTTGTCATCGTTTAGGTGACTCCATCCTATGTGGGTGAGGCATCGGGCTTGGGAACCTGCCTCTACCCGTTCACTTCGTTCTGATTGGTTAGCGGTGAGATTAGTTGGGGTCGTAGGATTCGCTCAACTTCCTCAGTAGAGAATCCCAATTTTCACCTCCGCGTTTCAGACTTTTCAACCGCTCTCGCGTGGACTTTTCACAGGGTATGGTAGTACGGTCGGAATACGCCATTGTATGCGAATTGAAGAAGGGATATAAAGTGAAGACTCGGTTTAGCGGGACACCCTACACTCAAAGATTTGGGCTACAGGGGTATTGAGAGCCTTGAGCGGTCTGTCTAACGGTTCAGTCTTTCCGTACTCTACCCCCGGCGCGTGAACCCATCCCTTCGATTTGGAATTACTACGCCAATATTATGGCACACCGAACCACACTCCCGCTTATGAGAATCTTATCAAAAGGAAGTGAGTTGCCATTTGTCCACAAATCTGCAGGGTGGGATGAATCTACCAATTTCAAAGATTACGATATCGTGTTTGTCAATCTGAGAACGTTAGAAGCAGCGGCTCAAGACTACGACCATCCCTACAACGAATCAGATGAATCTCCAATTGTGTTCGACTCCGGAGATGTTACTACGTTTATTAGAACAGGAGGGTTCTTGGTGGTCTATCTACCCGAGTCTCTTACTGTGAGTATGGGGAATACGACGACGAAGCCGAAAAAGAGCAATACGACAACACTTTCGCAGATGGGTAGACACGCGAGACAGAAAGACAATGAGGTAGAGCCTTACGATGATTATGAACTTTTGAATTGGCTTCCATTTTCAGTTGACATTGATACTGATGAGTCGGGTGAATCTGTACAGACAATTGATGAAGAGTGGGAATGGTTCTTTGGTCGCCGTTTTGATTGGGAAAAAATAATCAATCATTCTACTCACGAATCAAGTTACAACTCGGAAACTATCGCGGAGAACTCTTATTCAGAATCTATAGCAACAAAGGTCGCTCATAGTTATGGTTCAGATGACGGCTATGTCGCTATTATTCCACCGGATGAATCTATTACGTATTCTGATTTTGTCAAAGACACCCTCCATCACGTATTCGGAATTGAAACTAATGTGGAAGGCCGCGCTCCCCCTGCTTGGCTTTCTGAGTACCGTCTTCCAAATGAGGAAGGCATAGAATACAGTATCCAAGAGAAGCAGGAAGAGATTGAAGAATTAGAAGAGGAATTAGAGTCGCTAACGAAATTCAAGAAGTTACTCTATGAGACAAGCACTAACCTTGAGGAAGTAACAAGAGAAGCATTACGCGAACTTGGCTTCACAGTAGACGGCGAAGTACCGGGGAAACGAGATGGAATCCTACACACGGATAAAACTCAGTTTGCTCTTGAAATCACGGGAACAACGGGTGGCATCAAGAAAAGCAAAGGAAGACAATTGGATGATTGGGTTGAGAACGTAGTGGCAGAAAACCCCGACGACAATGTTTCGGGCCTGTTGATTGTGAATCCGGAGATGGGAACTGCGCCGAATGAGCGCGATATTAGCATAGAGCCAAACGTAGAGAAGTATATGGAGCAACGAGGAGACTACAAGGTTCTTTCTACTGTTGGTTTGTATCATCTTGTAGAACTAAATCTGAAAGAGGGTACAGACAAAGGCGATATTGAAGAAATGTTCTATCAAGATGATACTCTTCTTTCGCTTCCTGAAGAATACAGGGATAACGGTGACGGAGAGGTTTGAGAATGAAGTATCGGCGAGTACCGAACGATTGGGAAGACCGCCGGAAACAGATAAGTGGATTATGACTACACAACCGGAATCAGGTGAACTCCTTGTTGGGGCGTATCTCAGACTGATAAAAGAGTGCGAGTTGGTGATGTATAATCAGCGCCCTCAGAAAGAAGGCGACCAATCGGAAATTGATGTGATAGGAGTTGACAAAACCGATGAGGGGGAACAGATAGTCTACACTTGCGAGGTTGTAACGCACCTGAACGGTCTTCACTACGTAGGAACTCCGGACACCAACCGATGGGCCGAATACGGGGCAAAAGACTATCAGCACTCCTTAGAGCGCCTGTGGCAGAAGTTCAACTCAGACAAGAACTACGTGACTGAACTCTTCGACTCCGCTGATTCATACGTGTTCCAACTATGGAGTCCGGTTGTTCCCGGCAATTCAGATGAAGAATATCTCTTGGGCGGGCTGAATGCCTTGGAAGCCGACTTTGAGGAAGAGACGGGGATGGAATTGGAGTTGGTCATCAACGAACGCTATTCTAAGAAAATTAAGGAACTACAGGAGAAGGCATCTGAGACGGAGAAGGACTATGGGGAACTCGGATTCCGTATTCTACAGATTCTACAGCACCTTCGGTAATTAACTCAGGTCATAGATTTGTCGTAGGCCCAAAGAGCCATATCCACATCCCGAGTGGACAGGTCTTCTTGCCGGGCTATCTTCCGTACTATGTCCATATAGAAGACGTATCCTTCTGAGGTTGGATTTCTGAAGCACTCCATAAAGGTCGAGTAGTCGGTGTATGATTGAGCATCCAAGAGTTCAGGCTTCACAACGCCAAGAGCGCGAAGCGCCCGATAATCAATGATAGCGAATTCCGTTGGTTTCGCCATTGTGAGAATAGTGGACGCCATAGGAACTCTCACACCTGTTAGTTTGGTCAACTCCTCTACAGCCTCTACATCGCCCGAAGATTGAAGCGCGAGTTCGCTTTGGTCTTCGACCTCTGATGTGCTGTTCTTCCTAATGTGGTGGTCAATCCGACCCCCTGCTTTCCACTTCCCGATTTTACGTAAATCTTCTCGGGAGATGTAGCCACGTCGCTGAAACTCAGATGAAATTGACCCTAATCGATAGTCTGTCTCTTCACACCAAGCCCCGGAGTCATCCTTGTACTCTATTGACTCATCCGGGGCGACCTTCCCGTAGGCTTCTATCCACTCCGAGAAATCGAATGACATTGGGAAGGTCTTCAGAAAGTGAATAGATAGTCCTTCTGCCGTAAGAGCCGGTTTGCTTGTTCAGCCCATCTTATCCAAGGCGTCTCTTCTTTCTTCGACGGGAGCGTTGTCGTACTTGAGCGTGGTTCGTTCCGACTTGTGACGGAGTTGAGCCTTGGCCGCACCAAGGTCTTCAAAATGGGTCATATAGGTGCCTGTAGAGTGCCTGATGCTGTACCAACTCACCTTACGATTAGTAGTATCAATTCCGGCTTCATCGCATAGTTGAGATAGAAGATAGTTCAAACTCTCCGATTGGTATGGATTCTTCCGGCGGGTGAGCCACAGCGCATCCGCCCCATCGTATTTAGCGTAATTCTCCCGCTCATCCAACCACATCTTGAGTGAGCGGGCAGTTTGTTCCCGTAGACTCACAATCCAATTGTCACGGTTTTTGGATGATTCGTCCTTCGGGATTCGTAGTACGTGATTCTGTATATCCACCCAAGAAGTAACAGCACGCTCTACTTCGACCGGGCGTAAGCCCGCATCCAAACTTGTAGCCACAAGTGAGGGAACCTTCCAACTGTTCACACGCTCCCAATCCACTTTTGAGACGTTCTCCTTTGGTTTCTCAAGTCGTTGAGCGATGTGGGCTTTCCAACGGGAGCGTTCGCTTGGAGTGAGGTTCCCATAGGAAGGAACAGCACCGTACTCTAACGACGCCTCTCGGAGACGCTTCCGTTCTTCAAGGGTAAGATAGTCCTGAGGCTGATACTCTTCCGAGGAAGGATAGAACGTGATTTCAGGCTCCCACGGGCTTCCACCGAGTTCGTGTATCTTCCACTTGAATAGACGTTTGAGGGCCTTGAGATACTGTGATTTGTTTGAGTTTTTCCAATCCTTCCCCGCGATTTCACGTAGGTATGAATCAGCGTGTTCTCGGGTTATTTCGGTAGTATATCTATCTTCACGTTCCCATACCCACCTGTAAATCTTGGAGAGTCGGTATGCCATATTCCGGGTGACTGATTTGCTGTACCCCTCACTCCGTTCCGGGTCTTTACCGACCGTCCATAGCCACTCAAGCACCTCTTCCCTGTGTTGTTTGTAGTCTTCCAACTGTCTACGATTGAGGTACTCTCGGTCGCCCTCAATGACAAGCGGAACAGCATCAGGAAGTGGCATATTCCACCTCTGAATTGTATTTGTCCCGAGAGGTTGGTAATCGCTGTACGGTGTCGGGTTCGGCGTTCGTTCTAATCCTATAGGCTTTCGGCATCATTTCTCCCTCTTGTTTGATGGGTGCCGAAAACCAACGGTAGAAGGCGTGAGAAACGGAAATTAGGTCCGGGTGCGAGAATCGAACCCGCGTCTCAGCCTCCACAAGGCTGAAGGATGGTCCACTACCCTAACCCGGACACGCACCTTCAGGTACCCCCGTCGCAGTCAAATACGTTACGACTCCGTACCGGAGTGCGGCGGGGTCACACGGAGACCGGGAGGCTTTTCGCCCGCAGCGGCCTACGGACGCGCAACCGTGGCTATCACGGACAAGGTCTACCTCAAGAACCACCGCCAGATCGTCTCCCAGCTCGACGTCAACATCCCGAAGGGCGCGTTCAAGGGCGCGACGATGGACGTGCTTTACTCCGGCGAGGGACTCTCGAAGGTCGACGACGCGACGCGAGACCGCCTGCTCGACTTCGCCGAGGACTTCCTAGATCCGGAGAATCCCGACGACCTCTACACGGGCTATCCCGAGCGGCAGTTCGTCCGCTACCTCCTCGAACTGCGCGCCCAAGGGCTCGGCCCCGACGCCATCGTCGACGTGATCGGCGACGAATATATGCTGTACGCGTACCCCGGCGACGTGCTCTCGTTTCTGGACAACGCGGTCAGAACGCTCGAAGCGGCCGAGACGCTCGCGGGCGTCGAGGGCAACGACGAGATGGAACAGAAACTGCACCGCGCGCGGACGGCACTATCGGGGTAGAGGAAATAACAGCAGTGGAAACGGAGCGTGAAGGCCGCCGAAACCCCTGCGATTTCGGACAGGCAACTAGTTGAGTAACTCCGAGACATCAACGATATCGACGTCCGACGAGGACTGTTCGAGCCGCTGCGCTATCGAGATGAGGATTTCGGCCTCGCGCGAGGCGTCTGTGATTCTCACTCTCCCGTTCTCCTGATCGAACTCGATGCTCGCGGCAGCCTCGATTTCCGGAAGGTGGCTGTGATTCAACGTCAGCATCACATCTTCGAACCGCTCGTCGGGAGCATCGACGTCGTCAGCGGCCGTTTCCCACTCGTTGACCGCCTCGGCGAGTTCTTCGATCGTAACCGGGCGGTCCTGCTGATAGAGGTAATAGAGCGCATACCGCCGTCGTTCTTTGCTTAATAGCCTAAACACCTCGTCTAAGGAATGCACGGTGGTCTCAGGAGATATACGCATAAATATATGTCGTCGATAGGTGGCAAAAAACCGAATTGACGGCCGAGACGGCGTGGAGCGCTGTCGTAACGACGGAATTTGACCACCTCGACGACGGGTTCCGACCTCGTCAGCCCAGCCGGAACGACGGCTCCTCCGCGTCGGCGTCGAGGTCTTCGAGGTGGATGACCTCCTCGTCCTCCGCTTCGAGTTGTTCGCGGAGATGGTTCACGTACTGCTTGTGCTCGTCGAGCTGCTCGCGGAGGTGTTCGGCCTCCAGTTCGAGGCGCTCGTGCTCGCGGACGAAGCTCTTCGGGACGGTGACCGTCGGCGGGAACTCCGCGTCGTCGCCGGTGCGCAACTGGTCGAGTTCGTGCTCGGGGACGACCTGCACTTGGCCGTCGTGGGCAACGAGCATATCGACGTAGTCGCGGAAGACCGCCGACAGCGAAATGTCTCGCTCCTCGGCGATCTCGCGCAGCGTCTCGAAGGCATCCTCGTTGACGCGGAACGAGATGGTCTTGTTTTTGTTGCCCATAGCTCTTCTCTAACTCGTCCGGCGACCCACTTAACCCTTCGTCAGACGCTCATACGAGACACAAAAAATCGCTGAGCCGCTCGCTGTCGAGCCGTCCTACGGCTCGGGCTGGAGGCCCGCTTCGTCGTCTTCGGCCGCGGAGTCGTCGACGGTGCCACCGTCCAGCCCGAACTCGTCGCTGTCGGACTCTTCGAGGCTCTCCAGCGCCGAGACGGCGGACTCCTTGTAGCGGTCGATCGGAAGGTCGTACTCCTCGCGGGCCATCCGCGCGTACTCGTTACTCTCCTCGTCGAACGCCGCGATGCGGTCGAGCGTCCGCTCGGCGGTCTCGACGACCCAGCGATCGCGGGTCGCGGCGTCGACGACCTGGATCGATTCCGGGCGGACGGAGACGTTGACCGACCCGTCGTCGGTCTCGTACGTTCGCGGCTTGCCGACGACGGCGACGTACGCTGGCGGTTCCAGATCCCGGAGCATACTCGCAGCTTCGGGCTGGTACTGCCCCGCGTAGACGAAGAACGTGCCCGTCGGGTCGACGATGCGACCGCGCCAGTACTCGTTGTCCTCGCCGACGTCGTCCTTCTCGGTTAACGTGCCCACGAAGAACACCCGGTTGGCTTTCTCGCCCGTCGGCAATAGCAGGTAGACGGGCGCGCGGTCGTCGTCGGACTCTTTGAACGTGAAGGCGGAGTCGTTGAACTCGTCTGCGAACACGCGTCGGGCGACTTCTCGGGACGGAATCTCGTTGGAACTCATATCAGATCGACCTCGCTTTGATCAGCACCGCTTCGGGATCCGCTGGTTCGGTGAGTCGTTCGACCTCGTCCGCGAGGACGTAGCGTCCCAGTTCGGGCCCGGAGACGCGGTAGTAGGTGCCGAGGAGGTCCTCGCGCATCTCGTCGACCACGACGGTCGTATCGAGGGCGTCCATCGCCATCTGCTGGGCCTCGTCGAGCGTGACGCCGGTGAGATCCTCCGTGACCTCGCGGCCGAAGATGATCTCGTAGACGCGTTCGCCGTCGTCGAGCACGCCCTTGATCCGGAGGTCGAACTCGCCGTCGACGTCGCCGTGCTCCGAGCAGCGACCGTTCTGGAGGACGCGCGTGCAGCCCTCCTCGGGACAGCGCTTGATGAGGCCACTTCCGGACTGGATGTCGACGAGCGCGCCCTCGACGGTGGTCGAGTCGTCGCCGACCTCGATGTCCTCGTCGAGTTCCTCGATCGAGGTCGTCTTGTTCAGCTTCACCGAGAAGTTTCCTTGGTACTCGTCGGTGACGACGTTTCCGAGGCGGTAGACCGCCCCTTCTTCGAGTTTCGGGAGATCCGAGGTCTCGAAGGCGACGAACTTGGTTCGCCCGGACTCGTCGCCGAGCAGGCCCACCTGCGCGATCGAGTCGCTCCGGGGCTCCCACAGTTCGACGACCTTCGCGGTCACGTCGATCCACTGTTCGTCCTCGTCGATGTCGGCGAGGCGCACCTCGTCGTTGCCGCCGCGACCGATCTCGTCGCGTTCGAGACCGGCCTCTTCGAGGTAGCTGTTGATCACCGAGCGACGCGCCTCCTCGACGGGGACGCGGTACTCTTCGACGAGGTTCTCTAGTCGCTCTTCGACCTCGTCTTCGGTGACGTCTAGGTGGTCCGAGAACTGTTCGGCTATCTCCGCTGCGTGTGTTCGCAGGTCTGACATAGTTTCACTCGCCTCCGCCTTGTTTTCCATTGGGAGGCACAGGGCGTTTGGTGCGCGATGGGTAATAAAGTGTCGTAACCGGAGTGAAAGTGGAATTCGGTGGACATCGTCGGGGCGTCTGCGGGGGAGCCGTTGAGCGAGCAATCCACCGGGTCCGAGCGAACTCACCAACGGACCTATGTTCATCGGTGCCCCACACCCGACCGATGGACGACCGTCTCGAACACATCCTGCGACAGAAGCTTCGCGAGGCGGGGCGACAGTACGCTCGCGCCCGCGACGCCTACCGAGACGGAAAGAATTCGACCGATTCGAGCAGTCAGGACGCAGTTGCAGACGCGCTCTCCCGCGACGACGAGGGCCGCGTCCGACTCGTCTGTCGTCGCTACGCTGAACGACGAGCGGTCGACGTCGACGACGACGGACACCCCGACTGTTACGAGGCCGGACATCCGGATTGTGAGGGCTGCGTCGCCGACATTCGAGACGGCATCGTGGAGTCGTGGTGATGGCTCGGAACACCCACACTAGGACGACGGCCACGTCGGCCAATGATGACGCCGGTGCCGCCGACGCCGACGTCCCGCTCCCGGTCGTCGCCGTCGTGCTCGCCGGCGGAACCGGCTCGCGGCTCTACCCCGCGAGCCGGTCAGATCGACCGAAACAGTTCCTCTCGCTGGCCGCGGACGGAAACGATGGGAACGACACAGACGAATCGCTCCTCGAACGCACTGTTTCCCGCGCTCGCGGCGTCGCCGACGAGGTAGTCGTCGTCACGCGCGAATCATACCGAGATGGAGTCGCCGAGCGAGTCGGTGACGCGACGGTACTCATCGAGCCCGTCGGCCGCGACACCGGTCCGGCACTGCTGTACGCGACGCATCGGATTTCGACGAAGTACGACAACTGCGTGGTGCTGGCACTCCCGAGCGATCACCTCGTCGGCGACGGGTTCGCGGCGGCCGTCAGCCGCGGGGCCGCCGTCGCCACGACCGAGGGTCGGCTCGTGACGTTCGGCGTGGAGCCGACCCGCCCGGAGACGGGATACGGCTACATCGAACCCGCGGACGGGGCCGAAGAAGGAAGCGGGAGCGAGTGGTTTCCGGTCCGATCGTTCCACGAGAAGCCCGACGCCGAGACGGCCGAGGCCTATGTCGAGGCGGGCCACTACTGGAACGCGGGGCTGTTCGCGTGGCGGCCGGCGGTCTTCTTCGACGCCGTCGAGACGTCGCCGTTGGCTCCGCTTTTGGACGCGCTCCGGGCCGACGACGACAGCGTCACCGACGCGTTCGAATCCACCGACGCCGTCAGCATCGACAACGCGGTGTTCGAGACCGCCGACGACGTCGCTGTCGTCCCCGTGTCGTTCCCGTGGGACGATATCGGCTCGTGGGACGCCCTCGAACGCGTTCTCGATGCCGACGCGAACGGTAACGTCACCGACGGCGACGTCGCGCTCCGGACGGTCGACGCCGGGGACAACGTCGTCGTCGCCGACGACGCCCACGTGTCGCTCGTGGGGGTGTCGGATCTCGCGGTCGTCGCGTACGAGGACCGCGTGCTGGTGGTGCCGAAATCGAAGGCCCAAGACGTCAAATCGCTCGTGCGGTCGTTGCAGGATCGAGGCGAGTTCTAGCGGTTCTCCGCCGGCTGTCACCGCCGATCCTTATCCTACTCGGCGGTACGTCGCACTTGCACTTTCCCGCCGGTCGTGACGCCCACGAGCAGCGGCTCGCGGACTTCGCGTCCCTGGATGGCGTCGCCGGCGGCGTCGGAGACGGCTTTCATCAGCTCGGGTGCGGTCCGGTTCACCTTCACGCCCGCCTCATCGCAGGCGTCGTACACCTGCTTGGGCACGTCGTAGAGGTCGGTCCCCCGCTCGACGGCGATCTGCACCGGCGCGGCCAGCGCCTCCGCGAACGCGACGGTCTCGCGGGCCTTCTCGACGTTCCGACGGGCGCTGGATTCGACGCTGGAGACGTTCGCGCGCGAGGTCCCGAGCATCTTCGCGATTCGCGACTGTCGGACGCCGCGCTCTCGAAGCACCAGCACCTCCGCCTGCCGACGGGTCAGTACACTCTCTTCGGGGTCGAATCCGACCTCCGACAGCGCGGCGTCGACGTCGAACCCGTCCATCCCGTCGGGCTCCGTCGAACCTGCGCCGTCTCCGTCGTCGCCTTCGCCATCAGCCATATCGTGTTCTTGCGCGGCCGTCGCAAAAAAGCTACAGAAGATCGACCGCTCCTCGCGTCGGTGTGTCACTGTCCGTCGAGACGGAGACCCGACTGTCCGTTCGGTCTCCGCCGACCGGTGCGGCCGACTACCCGCCCCAGAAGTTGTCGCGGCTTCCGAGCGCGGTCGGTCGCCCGCGACCGCCCGTGTCACGATTCTTGTCCTCGTCCTCGTCTTTCTCGGCACCGCTCGCCTCGACCTCATCGTCCCCGTCGTCTCCCTCAGCGCTCTCGTCTTCGTCGAGGGGCAGCCGCTCGACGATCTTCTTCGCCGTGGCGTGATTCGATTTCACGCGATCGATCCGGACGACGGCTCGGGACTCCGGGAGGAGCCCGTCGATGAGGACGATGAACCCGTCGTCAGTCCGACCGACGCCCGCGCCGCTCTCGTGTATGTCGTCGACGTCGACGACGATCTCCTCGCCTGGCTTGACGGGCTGGGCCTTCAGGTCGCGGATCGGCTGTTCGTAGTTGTTACACCACTCCGCGCCGCCGCGGTCGCCGTAGTACTGACACCCCATTCCGTCGATTCGCTCCGAGTACCGGGGGCAGTCGTCGGCTAACGGACAGTCTGACATAGCGGGAGATACTTGACGGGTCGTCTAAACGCTTGCGGGTCTGCGAACGGCACCTGTCGGTGGCAACGGACGTGAGCGTGGCGAGACGAGATTCATCCGGCCCGCGTGCACACGAGAGGCGCTGCCTCGTCGCCTCCCACGACCGCAACGCTTTCTGCTGCCTCGCCCCGACCCCGAGTATGAGCCGTCGCGTCCCCGAATTCGCCGTCATCATCGGCGTGTTCCTCGGTCTCTCGGTCGTCGTGACCGGCGTCACCCTCGGCTGGGGCCTCTACGCGACGGTCGTCGTCGGCGCGCTCGTCTCCTACCCGTTCGTCGGGTTCGGCATCGTCCGCGACGACGACCCGGCGGCGACGCTCCGCCCCCGCTGGCTACTCGCGGGGGGCGCGGTGATCGCGGCGTCGGGGTCGTTGGGCGTTCTCGTCGACGATCTCACCGCGGGCGGAGCGCTCCGGGCAGCGCTCGTCGGCATCGCACTGGCCGCGCCCCCGGCGGGGTACGCCGCGCACTTCGGCGCGGACGTCAACCCGCTCTCTCCGCGGACGTCCGTGCTCCTCGGTGCCGCGGCGGGCGTCGTCCTCGCCCTCTCGGGGACGCTAGTCGGAGACCCGCTCGTCGGCGTCGCCGCCGGCGTGATCTGCGCGCTCGGGGGTGCGCTCTACGGCTCGGTCCGCGGTGTCGACGTCGACCGCCGGACGAAGCGGCGCGCCGCGGCCGGCGGCGGGTTGCTGGGCGTCGGGGTCGTCGTCGTCGGCCTCGTCGTCGACGGGGCGCTCGGCGAGTGGCTCCTCGTCGGAACGGCGATCGCGCTCGTCCCGAGCCTCTACGCGGCGCTGACGATAGAACAGCTGTCACGACCCGGATAGCAGCGTTGCTCGCGACGTCCCTACGCCAACGGCGTCCGCTCGACCACTGTTCCGTCGGCGGTCGGGTACTGTTCGACGATCTCGCCGTCGGGCACGTCGCCCTCTTGGATCATCTCTTCGAGGAGCCACCACGCGACCTCGACGTGTTGGGACTTGACGGTGTAGAATTCCTCGGGGACGCCGAGGGCGTCGAGTTCGTCCGCCGTGATCCACGTCTTGCCGTAGACGAGCGTCCCGTCGTCGGTCACCTCGTCGAACGGCCGGCGGATCGTTCGCGCCATCCGCTTGAGCCGATTGCGGTGCTGGGCGGCGTCTTTGAACACGGAGGTACAGAAGTACACGCGCTCGTGGTCGCCCATCGCATCGAGAATCTCCGCTTTCGAGCCGTCGACGGCTGACATGTGGCCCTCCTGTAGTTCATAGCCTTCCTCCTGCATCCGCCGGTAGTTGCCGTCGCTCATCTCGAACTCGTTGATGTTGCAGAACTCGGCCGCCCCCTCGTCGAGGAAGTCCAAGAACTCCTCCTCGGCGCGGATACCTGGGATCTCGAACGCGGGCGTGAGCCCCTCTTCGCGGGCGACGTAGAGTATCTCCTCCCACTCGGTGCCGTGGAGGTCGCCCCACAGTTCGTAGGGCGGGTGAAACCGGATCTCGTCGAGACCGGCTTCGGAGAGTCGGCGCATATTCTCCCGACCGCCGGTGATCCCGGTGTAGAGGTGGGTGTGGTGGTCCTCGCCGAACTCGTCTTTCAGCAGCGAGAGGTAGTGACACGTCCGATCGAGGGCCTCTTGGGGCTCTCCGCCGGTGATCGAGGTGCCGAGGGCCTTCATCCGGTGGGCCTCTTCGAGGACGTCGTCGTCGGACTCGACGAGGCGTTCGTTGGCGTAGACGTCGGTGACGTTCTTGCGGTTCTCGCCGAGCGGGCAGTAAAAGCAGTCGCGCTGGTCGCAGTAACCGTAGACGAAGAGGACCATCTTCCCGCCTTTCGCGCACTGCTCACAGCCCTTCGAGATCATTCTGTTGTCCTTGCTACCGTCCGGAGGCTCAAAAGTCGTGCTACTTGGAGCGACGACCGCGAACGGCCGCCACGAACGACGAACGGTCCGCCCCGCCGGACCGTCGCCGCCGCCGCAGTGCTCCCGAAAACAGATATACCACGACGGCGTACCTTCCGGGAGATGCTGTTGGTCCTCTGCGTCGACCTCGACGACGACCTCGGCCGCAAGACCGGGTTGGAGACGCCGGTCGTCGGCCGCGACGCCGTCGAATCCGCAGCCGTTGCGCTCGCGACGGCGGACCCGGAGGACTCCGACGTCAACGTGCTGTTTCAGGGGATTCACGAGCACGACGCGCTCGACCGCGACCCCGACGTCGACGAGGAAGTCGCCGTCGCGGCCGTCACGGGAACCCAAGGCGGCGACGTGAAGGCCAACCGCGCGATCGGCGAGGAGATCGACCGCGTGCTGGCGGGGCTCTCGACAGGCGAGAACGTCAGCGCCATCGTCATCACCGACGGCGCGCAGGACGAGTCGGTCCTGCCGATCATCCGTTCGCGCGTCCCGATCGACAGCGTGCGCCGGGTCGTCGTCCGGCAGGCCCAAGACCTCGAATCGATCTACTACACGATGAAACAGGTCCTCGCCGACCCGGAAACGCGGGGAACGATTCTCGTACCCCTCGGCATCCTCCTCCTGATCTATCCGTTCGTCACGATCGCGAGCCTCTTCGACGTCCCGGGCGCGGTCGTTCTCGGCTTCATTTCGGCGTTCCTCGGCCTGTACACCCTCTTTCGCGGCCTCGGGCTGGAGGACGCCGTCGACGATACGGCCGAGCGCGTCCGCGACGTGCTCTATGAGGGCCGCGTCACCCTCATCACCTACGTCGCCGCCGCGGCGCTCCTCGTCGTCGGCGGGTTCCGCGGGTACGCCTTGGTCGAGACCGTCCGCGCGAGCGTTCCCGACGCGACGCCGCCGCTCGTCCTCGCGGCACTCGTTCACGGGTCCGTCCAGTGGTTCGCCGCGGCCGGCGTCACCTCCAGTCTCGGGCAGGTGACCGACGAGTACCTCGCGGATCGATTCAAGTGGCGCTACCTCAACGCGCCGTTTTACGTCGTCGCCATCGCGGTCGTGCTCTACGTCGTCTCGGGGTTCTTCCTCCCGCGCGGGATCGCCGGCGTCGAGTCGTTCTCGATGACGCAGCTGGCGGTCGGGCTCACTGCCGGGACGCTCCTCGGCGTCTTCAGCACGCTCGCGTTCGCGATCGCGGAGTCGCGGTTCCCGACCGCTGCGGAAGCCACGCAGGGCTAAAACGGGAAGCCGAGGGCGACTCGGTCAGCGCTCGCGAACGACGACGAACTCCGCGAGGTCCGTGAGGTACCCGAGCGGTTCGCTGTCGTCGACGTCCGACGCCGCCAGCGCGTCGAGCGCCTGCTCGGACTGGTCGTGCGCGCGCTGGTTGGCCTCCTCCGCGGACAGCCCGGTGACCTGCACCAAGGAGGGTCGGTCCATCTCCGCGTCCTGCCCGGTCGGCTTGCCAAGGTCGTCGGGATCGGCCGTCGCGTCGAGGACGTCGTCGCGGATCTGAAACGCCACGCCGACGCGCTCTGCGTACTCGCCGAACGCCTCGACCGTGAAGGGGTCCGCGTCGGCGGCGACCGCGCCGAGTTCCGCGGCCGCGCGGAACAGCGCCCCCGTCTTTCGACGCGCGAGTTCCATGTACTCGCTCTCGTCGGTGGGGCGTGCGACCAGTTCGGTTGCCTCGCCCTCGCCGAGTTCGACCATCGACTCGGCGACGATCTGCGTCGCGTGGTCGTTCCGCGAGAGGAGCGCGAACGCCTCGCCCAAGAGGCCGTCGGAGGTGATGATGGCGGGACCGTACCCGTATTCGGCCCACGCGCTCGCCGTGCCGCGCCGCACGTCCGAGCGGTCGATGATGTCGTCGATGACGAGCGACGCGTTGTGGACCAGCTCGATCGCGACGGCGAAGTCGACCGCGTCCGCGGGCTCCCCGCCGCAGGCCTCACAGGCGAGAATCGTGACCGCCGGTCGGACGCGCTTGCCGCCCGCCAGCGCGACGTGTGCGATCTCGTCGGATAGCTCCGGGGGGTCGACTGCCTCGATGACCTCCTCGAGGCGCGCCTCGACCAGCGACACCCGACGCTCCAGATACTCCATTACCCGTCGCTGAGGATGGGGCGGCAAAAGAGGTTCCGAAAAGCGGATCCTATCGAGGATCCGATCGTCCGTTTCTCGACACGGGCGTCGGCCCTCAGTGGCGGCGACAGCCTCAGCACCGGCGGTCGTCGTTGGGCGTCAGTTGTCGTCGGGAGCGTCAGTTGTCGTCGGAGGGCGTCACTCGTCGTCGGGGGCGTCAGTCGACTCTTCGGCGTCATCGGGGAGTGAAATGAGGTTCTCGCGCCCGAGCCGAAGTTTGTCCACGCGGCCCTCGTCGGCCATCGCTGACAGGAGCTGTGAAACCTTCGCGTCCGACCAGTCCGTCTCATCGACGATGGTGGCCTGCTTCATCCGCCCGCCGTTCTGTTCGAGAAGGTGCTCGACGCGCTCCTCGTCGGAGAGCAGCGACAGGTCGGGCCCGGCTTCGACGTCGCCGGCGGACGGATCGTCTCTGTCGGGACGTCGGTCACCTTCGCTGACCGGCTGTGCCGACTCGGCGGATCGGTCTACGGCCGTCTCGTCGGCGGGCCGCGTCGCGGGCGCATCCGTTCCGCCGTTGGACTCGGGAGCCCCAACCGCCCCGCCGGGCGGCGCATCGTTGGGCGACGGCGACGCCCACGGAAGGGTGCGCGTCTCGCTCCGCTGGATCACCCAGAGCCCGGCGAAAAGCGTCACGACCGCGAGGATACCGCCGCCAGCGAGGAGGCCGACCGGGAGCCGTCCGGCGGGTCCGACGGCGGAGTAGGTGACTTCGAGCGCTTCGTCCTCGCCCTCGAAGTCCGATGGTTCAGCGAGGATGATCGCGCTCTCTCGCTGCTGAACGGGGATGCTCGTCCCCGTGACGGTATAGCTCTCGGGCGGGCGGATGAGGATCTGTTGGTCGTCGTCGAAGATCGAGAGCCACGTCCGCTGCTCGTCGGTCTCGGCGGTCGGTAGCGCGAACACGTCGTCGAGGAGGAGCGTCTCGTTCTCGCCCTGACGCAGGAAGTTCGTCCAGCGGAAGGTCAGCGCGAGCGTGCCGCGGTCGACCTCCTCGTCGATCGAACTGTGATACGTGACGTTCTCGATCGCCATCTGCCGCCCCGTCGACTCGCTCGCGCGCTGTTGGAGCGACTCGAACAACACGGGGGTCGGTCCAACGTCTGATTCGCCGGCCTCGTACTCGGACGCGAGACTTCTGAACGCGCGCGTCTCGTTCTCCGATTCGAGCGCGTAGTGCGTCTCGATGCGCCACTCCGCGCTCCGGTCGGACTGGAGATCGATCTCGACGCTCGTTCGGGCGGCCACATCGTCTTCGCTCGCTTGTTGGAAGACGGCGGGCGATCGCAGGGCGTCTGTCTCGTCGGCCGGCGGGCCAGCGTCGGTCGGCGACGGTGACGAGCCGGCGGAGAGATCGCCGACGGCGAGGGCGGAGGCTGGAGCGACCGCGGCGGAGACGAGGAGGAGGGCAACCCACAGCGCGGACGTCCGCATTTGCTGAGAGTGCACGTGGAACGCTGAAAACGCTTTCCATCGTGAGAGTCACCCACGGTGTGGGGAGGCAGGACCGCGCTACCGGACCGACGCCGACGAGAGAGTGCACGTGGAACGCTGAAATGCGACACGCGTTCGACGGCCGACCGAATGGCGCGTTTTTAATAACGTTCCGGGAATACGCTTTGCGTATGCGTGCTGCCGCCCTCTCACTCGCCCTCCTCCTCGTCCTCTCCGCCGTCGCCGGCGCGGTTCCGGCGCTCCCCGACGGTTCGGACGCGCTCGCCAGCGACGCGTCAGGTTCCACCGGGTACGGTCCGTCGATGCAGGTCTCGACGCCGAACGAAACCGACGAGGAGACGTCGATCAGCGTCCTCGGAATCCCGCAGGGATCGGCCACTCGGAGTACGCTCAAGACGGAGTACGTCGAACTCGGAAGCGGCCTCGCGTTCGGGTCACAGACCACGGACGTCCGCCTCGAAAGCGCCGCGGTCGTCGAACGGATCGAAGCCGCCGGGGCCAACGACAGACGACAGCAGTACCTGCTGCAGGAGGTCAGCGCGATCGAACAGCGGACGATCACGCTACGGACCAGACAGCAGCAGGTCATCGCGGCGTACGGGAGCGGAGAGCTGACGCCGCGGCGACTGCTCTACGAACTCGCCGTGATCGACGCCGAGGCGCGGGAGCTCCAGCAGCGTCGCGAGCGGCTCCAGTCGCTCGTCGAGTCGACGCCGGGATTCAGCATCTCCTCGTCGCGCTTCGGGAACATCGAACTGGAGCTGAACACGCTCACCGGCCCGGTTCGGGGCCACGCGGCGTCGGTGCTCAACGGAGAGGCCGAATCGACGCGCTTTTTCGTCCAGTCGGGGGCCGACAGCATCGAGCTCTCGGTCATCCGGGACGGTACGTACGTCCGCGAGACGTACCGCGGGGAGCTTCGACTCGGTAACGGTGGCTCGTTCTCGCTCGCCGACGCGGTGAACGCGACCGAAGAGGCGTACCCGACGATCACCGAGCTTCGGATCCGCGACGACATCGTCGGGAACCCGGAGAGCGACAGCACGCGCGTAACCATCGAACACGAACGAGGCCGGCTCGTCGCGTTCGTCGACAGCGGGAGCGAGCGCGTGTTCAAAGAGTACCAGTACCGCCCGATCGATCAGGTGACGACCGGGTCGGAGACCTCGGCCGTCAAAGACGGCCTGGAGTTGACCGCCCACCGGACGTATCCGGGCGGTCCGGTCCGACTGCAACTCAACAGCACGTCGAACGACGAACCGGTCGACGCGCAACTCACCGTCGGTCCCGAGGGCGGACGGAGCTCCGTCGTGGGCCGGACCGGCGACGACGGCTCGCTGTGGACGCTCGCACCCAGCGGAACCTACCAAGTGACCGCCATCGACGGGAGCTCGGTCGTCGTGCTCTCAGTCGACCCCACGCCGACGCCGTTCGTCTACGGCGCGGTCAACGAGAGCGCGCTGGGCAACGATTCGGAGTCGATGACGCCGACCGGCGTTCTTGCCAACTGACAGACCCCGCGGCGGCCGAAGGTTCATAACTCATCGAGCGCCCAGAGCCCCGCGTGTCTCCCCGTGCGTCGGCGTCGGTGATCGGTGTCGTACTGCTGCTCCTCGTCGGAGTCGTGCTCGGTGGCGTCGTCGCCGCCGGTGCGGAGGCCGTCGCGGCGGCGACGGGCGAACCGGGAATCGCGAGCGACGCGGCCTCGCCGCCGGGTTCCGAGGTGGGAACGGTCGCCCTTTCGCTGCGGCTCGACGGCGATACGATCGCGCTCACGCACGAGCGCGGTGCGCCGCTGCCCCTCGCGGACGTGCGAGTCGTCGTCGCGGTCGACGGGGAGGAACTGCGGTATCAACCGCCCGTCCCGTTCTTCGCGGCGACGGGCTTTCGCGGCGGGCCGACGGGGCCGTTCAACCTCGCGAGCGACGGCGTCTGGTCGGAGGGCGAAACGGGCTCGTTCCGGATCGCCGGCACGAACGACCCGCAGTTGCGGCGCGGGCGAACCGTCTCGGTCACCGTCTACGTCGAATCCGCGCGTGTGAGTCGGGTGCGCGGGACCGTTGATTGAGCGGTCGCAGGAGAGCGGGGTCCTAGATTATTCCTCTGGCGCACGCGCGAGAGTCGTGATCGCTCGGGGGCTCCCGGGATACGCCTGTTGGATGTGGTGTTCGATGTCGACGAAGCCGGCCTCCTCGAACATCCGTTGGGCCTCCTCCTCGTCGTAAAAGAGCATAATCGCGTCCGCGAGATGCTGGAAGATGCGGTTGTTCGGGTAGTCGGGGCCGACGACGAGGACCGTGTGGCCGGGTTTGACGACGCGGCGGAACTCCGTCAGCGCCGCGACCGGATCGGGCCAGTACTCGATCGATCCCGACGACCAGACGGCGTCGAAGGAGTCGTCGGCGAAGGGGAGTCGCTCCGCGTCGCCGCGGTAAAACCGCACGCGGTCGCGCGAGCCGAACTTCTCGAACGCCTTCTCCATCTGATGGCGGCTCTGATCGAGGCCGTGTACGTCGTCGGTGTAGCGGAGCAGGCCTTCGGTCGCGAAGCCGGTGCCGCAGCCGACGTCGAGCACGCGATCGCCCTGCCGTACGTCGAACCACTCCAGCGCCTCGTCGCGCATCGCCTCGTTCCAGATGAAGGGGTTGATCCGGTCGTAGACCTTCGAGAGGTACTTGTAGAACAGGCGCGCGTTGGCCTTGTCTTCGAGGACACCCATCGGACGGCGGTTGGAACGGGAGAATCATAACGGTGCGGATCCGCTCCCGTCTCACGGCGGATCGGCGAACGTGTGGAGCGGGTGTTTCGCGAGCGCGTGGTGACGGTGTTTCGCAAACACCTTATACGCCGCTTGCGCAACGTTTCGGTGATACGAGTATGCCGAGACCAGAGGTTCTCGAACGGATCAAAACGGCGGAATCCGAGGCCGAAGACATCGTGAAACAGGCCGAGGAGGATCGCGACGAGCGCATCGAGGAAGCGCGTCGCGAAGCCGAGGAGATCCGCGCCGACGCAGAGACGGAGGCCGACGAGTACGAATCCGAGCGGCTCGCCGAGGCCCGCGAGGAGATCGAGGCCGAGCGCGAGGAGCTCATCGAAGAGGGCAAGCAGGCCCGCGAGAAACTGGTCGCGTCCGCCGAGGAGAACGCCGACGAGGCGGTCGAATACGCGATCAGTCAGTTCGAGGAGGCGGTACATGCTCAGACCTGAGCAGATGAGCAAGGTCTCGGTGACGGGATCGAAAGCCGTGATGGACGAGGTCATCGAGACCGCTCACGGCCTGAACCTCCTGCACGTCACCGAGTACGACGGATCGTGGGACGGCTTCGACCCGGGAAACCCCGTCGAAGGGGCCGAGGAGTCCTCCGACCGACTCGTCACGGTTCGCTCCCTAGAGAGCATTCTCGACGTCGACGCCGACGACGCGGGGCCGACGCGCATCGTCACCGACGAGGCGCTCGACGAGGAACTCGAAGAGATTCGGACCCACGTCAACGAACTCGACGACCGTCGACAGGAGCTCCGTCAGGAGATCCGAGCGCTCGAAGACCGGCTCGACGCCGTCGAGCCGTTCGTCGACCTCGGAATCGACCTCGACCTGCTCTCGGGCTACGACACGCTGCAGGTCGCCGTCGGCTCCGGCGACCGCGACACCATCGAGCGCGCGGTCATCGACGCCGACGAGCTCCGCTCACACGAAATCTTCGCCGGTAACGACGTCCTCGCCGTCTTCGCTCGACCGGCTGCGGACGCGGACGATTCGGCGCTCGTCGACGCGCTGGTGAGCGCGGACTTCACCGCCTACGAGATTCCGGAAACCGACGGGAACGAGGAGCCGAGCGATTACAAGGCCGAGCTCGAACACGAGAAACAGCAACTGGAATCGAAGCTCTCGACCGTCGAGAACGAGCTGGAGTCCGAGAAAGTTGACGCCGCGGGCTTCCTACTCGCCGCCGAGGAGAAGCTCTCGATCGACGTCCAGAAGACCGAAGCGCCGCTGTCCTTTGCGACGACGGACAACGCCTTCATCGCCGAGGGCTGGATTCCCTCGGAGCGCTACACGGAGTTCAAGGGCGCAGTCACCGACGCTGTCGGCGACCGCGTCGAGGTCGAGGAGTTAGAGCGCGCGACCTTCTCGAAGGACGGGACCGACCACGTCCGCGAGGAGGTACCCGCAGGTGGCAACGGTGGAGCCGCGGCGGCCGCAGACGGCGGCTCGCAGGCCCGCGCCGACGGCGGCAGCGCAGTCGTTATGGAAAACGACGAACCGCCGACGGTGCAGGACAATCCCGGTGCGGTCAAACCCTTCGAGATCCTCGTACAGGCCGTCAACCGGCCGAGCTACTACGAGTTCGATCCGACGATCATCCTCTTTCTGACGTTCCCGGCGTTCTTCGGGTTCATGATCGGCGACCTCGGCTACGGGATCATCTACACCGCGATCGGCTACTACCTCTACACCAACTTCGCGGACCGGCCGGCGTTCCGGAGCATGGGCGGCGTGACGATCGCGGCAGGGATCTTCACGGCGATCTTCGGGGTACTCTACGGTGAACTGTTCGGCCTGCACGTCATCTCGACGTACTTCTGGGAGGGCGCGCTCGGACTGGCGCACCCGCCGATCGAGAAGGGCCTCTCGCCCGCCGGCATCGACTGGGCCCGCGGCTGGCTCGTCGTGAGCGTCCTCATCGGCATCTTCCACCTCAACGTGGCGTGGATCTTCGGCTTCATCGAGGACTACCAGCTACACGACCTCGAACACGCGATTTACGAGAACGGCTCGTGGCTACTGATGATGAACGGTCTGTGGGTGTGGGTCTTCAGCGACGCGCTCGCAAGCGTCGCCCCCGGATTCCTCTACACGACGTTCTCCAGCGAGGGCGTTATCCCGCTCGGCTTCAGCGGCTTCCCGACGATGGAAGTATTCACCATCCCCGGCGTCGGGCCGATCACGGTCCCGCTCCTCGTGTTCATCGCCGGTCTCCTCTTGCTCGCGATCGGCGAGCCGATCGAGGTCGTCGAGTTCCTGAACGTCCTCGTGAACGTCCTCTCGTACACGCGTATCGCCGCGGTGTTGCTCGCGAAAGCGGGGATGGCCTTCACGGTCAATCTCCTGTTCTTCGGCGTGTACGTCGACGACCACGGCGGCTGGCACTTCGGTCTCACCGGGATGCCGGACGCGGAGGCCGTGGCGGCGCTCGGGCAGGGTGAGACGCTGAGCTACCACGGTTACGAAGTGACCGAGATTATGTTCGGCGGGCTCGTCCACGGCGACGCGGCGACGATCCTGATCGGACTGCTCGTGCTCGTGCTCGGCCACCTGCTCGTCCTCGCACTCGGCGTCACGAGCGCCGGCCTGCAGGCGGTGCGTCTCGAATACGTCGAGTTCTTCAACAAGTTCTTCGACGGCGGCGGCCGCGAGTACGAACCGTTCGGCTACGAGCGGCGCTTCACGACCGAGGACTGACGCGGGAGGGGTCACCGCACCGAGCGCATCGCGCTCGCGGGTGCGGTCGCATCCTCGCTTTCGGAACCTCCGGTACGCTCGATTCGAAACCCCGTGTCACTCATTCTCAAATCGGTCGAATACGGGCGAGTCCGGGCGCTTCGCACCGGTTGCGGCGAGTCAGTTTGGGAAGCTTTATGAGATACGTGGGTTCAATTACGCACGTTCGGAGACGACTATCCGGTCAACACTACCAACAATGTTCGAAGCACTCCTACAGCAGGCAGAAGCTGCCCCGGCTCTTGAACCAACCGCCGCCGCCGCGCTCGCGGTCGGCCTCGCGGCTTTCGGCGCAGGGTATGCCGAGCGCGGCATCGGCGCGGCCGCGATGGGAGCCATCGCGGAGGACGACAGTCTCTTCGTCAACGGTCTGATCCTGACCGTTCTGCCGGAGACGCTCGTCATTCTCGCGCTCGTCGTCGTATTCCTGGTCTGAACGCCCCCCGCTCTTTCCATCAATGAGTTTGGACAACGTCGTCGAAGACATCCGAGACGAAGCCCGCGCGCGTGCGGAAGAGATTCGCGAGCAGGGCGAGCGTCGCGCCGACGAGATCGTCGAGACGGCAGAGACTGACGCCGAGGAACTCCTCGAAGCGCGGAAGGAATCCGTCGAGCGCCAGATCGAACAGGAGCGCGAACAGGCGCTGTCGAGCGCGAAGCTCGAAGCGAAGCAAGAACGGCTCGAAGCCCGCCGCGACGTCCTCGAAGACGTCCGGAGTCGGGTCGAAGACGAACTCGCCTCGCTTCCCGACGAGAAGCGCGAGGAACTGACCCGCGCGCTCTTGGAGGACGCGACCGACGAGTTCGACGAGGGTGAGTCCGTGTCGGTGTACGGACGCGCCGGCGACGAAGAGCTGCTCGAAACGCTCTGTGCGGAACACGACGGCTTCGAGTACGCCGGAGAGTACGACTGCCTCGGCGGTGTCGTCGTCGAAGGCGAGAGCTCCCGCGTTCGGGTGAACAACACGTTCGACTCGGTTCTCGGAAGCGTCTGGGAGAACAACCTCAAGAACGTCAGCGAGAGACTGTTCGACCAATGAGTTCCGCCGGCGGTTCCAACCCCGAGTACGTGACGGCCCGCGTGCGAGCGCGCTCCGGCGCGCTCTACGGGGACGAAGAGTACCGCAAACTGATTCGGATGGGTCCGGCCGAGATCGCTCGGTTCATGGAGGAGTCCGACTACGAAGCCGAGATCAACGCGCTCGGCTCGCGGCACTCGGGCGTCGACCTCATCGAGTACGCCCTCAACCGAAACCTCGCGAAGCAGTTCGACGACCTCCTCCGCTGGGCCGACGGTCGGCTGTACGACCTGATCGCGCGCTATCTGCGAAAATTCGACGCGTGGAACGTCAAGACCGTCATCCGCGGCATCTACTCGGAGGCCGACCGCGACGCGATCGCGGACGATCTGATCCGGGCCGGCGAGTTCGACGAGGAACTGCTCGATCAGTTGCTCGACGCGCCGACCATCGAGGACGTCGTCGACCGCCTCTCGGGGACGATCTTCGGTCCCGGGCTCGAAGACGCCTACGGCGATTACGAGGACACCGGCGTCCTCGTGCCCCTCGAAAACGCGGTCGACAGGACGTACTACGAGCATCTATTGGAGGACCTCGTCGTCGACGAGGCCACCCAGCAGTACCGCGAGTTCCTCGAGGCCGAGATCGACTTCCGGAACGCCCGGAACGCGCTTCGGCTCGCTCAGAGCGGCGCGGACATCGACCCCGCCGACTACTACATCGACGGCGGGTCGCTCTTCAACGCGAGCGAGCTCTCGACGCTGTCGCAGAACCGCGACGAGCTCGTCACGAAGATCCGCGAGTCGAAGTACGGTGACGACCTCTCTGCGGCGCTCGACGAACTCGAGTCCGCGGAGAGCCTCATCAACTTCGAGCGGGCCCTCGACGTCGCCTTGCTCGAATACACGGAGGCACTCGGCCACGTGTTCCCCCTGTCGATCACGCCGATCGCGTCGTACATCCTCGCGAAGGAGCGCGAAGTCGACAACATTCGCGCCATCGCGCGGGGACGCGAGGCGGGCCTGCCCGAGGAGCAGATCGAACGGGAGCTGGTGATCCTATGAGCCAAGAGATCGCCGTCATCGGCAGTCCCGACTTCACGACCGGGTTCCGCCTCGCGGGCGTCCGGAAGTTCGAGACCGTCGCCGACGACGAGAAGGACGAACAGCTCGACGAGGCCGTGAGCGGGGTACTCGAAGACGAGAACGTCGGCATCGTGGTGATGCACGACGACGACCTCGAGTACCTCTCCCGATCGGTCCGCAACGACGTCGAGACCAGCATCGAACCGACGCTGGTCACGCTCGGCGGCGGCGCGGGCGCGGGCGGCCTCCGAGACCAGATCAAGCGAGCCATCGGAATCGATCTGATGGAGGAGGACAATTAATATATGAGTCAGACAGAGCAAGCCGTCCGCGAGGACGGCATCATCGCGAGCGTGAGTGGCCCCGTCGTGGTCGCCCGCGATCTCGACGCCCGAATGAACGACGTCGTCTACGTGGGCGACGAGGGTCTGATGGGCGAAGTCATCGAGATCGAAGGCGACACGACGACGATTCAAGTGTACGAAGAGACGTCGGGGATCGCCCCCGGTGAACCCGTCGAGAACACGGGGGAGCCGCTGAGCGTCGACCTCGGTCCGGGCCTTCTCGACACGATCTACGACGGCGTTCAGCGTCCGCTGGACGTCCTCGAAGACAAGATGGGGAGCCCGTACCTCGACCGCGGCGTCGACGCGCCGGGCATCGAACTCGACAAGGAGTGGGAGTTCGAGCCCACCGTCGAGGAGGGCGACGAAGTCGGCCGCGGCGACGTGGTCGGCGTCGTCGAGGAGACGATCACCATCGACCACAAGGTGATGGTCCCGCCGGACGCCCTCGAGGAGGGCGAGACGGCGGAGATCGTCTCCGTCGAGTCCGGGTCGTTCACCGTCGAGGAGACGGTCGCCGAACTCGACAACGGCGAGGACGTCACGATGCTGCAGGAGTGGCCGGTCCGCGAGGCCCGACCCACCGTCGAGAAGAAGACCCCGCGGACGCCGCTCGTCTCGGGGCAGCGGATCCTCGACGGCCTGTTCCCGATCGCGAAGGGCGGGACGGCCGCGATTCCGGGGCCGTTCGGCTCCGGGAAGACGGTCACCCAGCACCAGCTCGCGAAGTACGCCGACGCCGACATCATCATCTACGTCGGCTGCGGCGAGCGCGGGAACGAGATGACCGAGGTCATCGACGACTTCCCCGAGCTCGAGGATCCCTCGACGGGGAACCCGCTGATGGCCCGGACGTCGCTCATCGCGAACACGTCGAATATGCCCGTTGCGGCGCGCGAGTCGTGCGTCTACACGGGGATCACCATCGCGGAGTTCTACCGCGACATGGGCTACGACGTCGCGCTGATGGCCGACTCCACCTCGCGGTGGGCCGAGGCGATGCGCGAGATCTCCTCGCGCCTCGAAGAGATGCCCGGCGAAGAGGGCTATCCCGCGTACCTCGCCGCGCGCCTCTCACAGTTCTACGAGCGCGCCGGCTACTTCGAGAACATCAACGGCTCCGAGGGGTCGGTCTCGGCGATCGGGGCGGTCAGCCCGCCCGGCGGCGACTTCTCCGAGCCGGTCACCCAGAACACGCTGCGTATCGTGAAGACGTTCTGGGCGCTCGACGCCGACCTCGCGGAGCGTCGGCACTTCCCCTCGATCAACTGGAACGAGTCCTACTCGCTGTACAAGGACCAGCTCGACCCTTGGTTCCAAGAGGAAGTCTCCGACGACTGGCCCGATAAGCGCCAGTGGGCGGTCGACGTCCTCGACGAGGAGGCGGAACTGCAGGAGATCGTCCAGCTCGTCGGCAAGGACGCGCTGCCGGAGGACCAGCAGCTGACGCTGGAAGTCGCGCGCTACCTGCGCGAGGCGTACCTGCAGCAGAACGCGTTCCACCCGGTCGACACCTTCTGTCCGCCGGAGAAGACGTACCTTATGCTGACGACGATCGAGACGTTCCACGACGAGGCGTTCGACGCGCTCGAAGCGGGCGTTCCGGTCGAGGAGATCATCGACGTCGAGTCCGTGCCGCGGATCAACCGGATCGGTGTCCAAGAGGACTACGAGGAGTACGTCGACGAACTCAAATCGGACATCGCAGACGAGCTCCGGAGTCTCTACTAACAATGAAAGAGTACCAAACAATCACCGAGATCAGCGGTCCGCTGGTGTTCGCCGAGGTCGACGAGGCGATCGGGTACGACGAGATCGTCGAGATCGAGACGGCCCAAGGCGAGACCCTGCGCGGTCAGGTGCTCGAATCCTCGGAGGGCGTCGTCGCCATCCAAGTGTTCGAGGGCACCAGCGGTATCGACCAGCACGCATCGGTTCGCTTCCTTGGCGAGACGATGAAGATGCCCGTCACCGAGGACCTCCTCGGACGGGTGCTCGACGGGTCCGGCCGGCCGATCGACGGCGGCCCGGACATCGTCCCCGAGGAGCGCCAAGACATCGTGGGCGCGGCGATCAACCCCTACTCCCGGGAGTATCCCGAGGAGTTCATCGAGACGGGTGTCTCCGCAATCGACGGGATGAACACCTTGGTTCGCGGCCAGAAGCTCCCGATCTTCTCCAGTTCGGGCCAGCCGCACAGCGAACTGGCGATGCAGATCGCCCGGCAGGCGAGTGTGCCCGAAGAGGAAGAAGGAGAGGGCGAAGGTTCCGAGTTCGCCGTCATCTTCGGCGCGATGGGGATTACGGCAGAAGAGGCCAACGAGTTCATGGAGGACTTCGAGCGCACCGGCGCGCTGGAGCGCTCCGTGGTCTTCATGAACCTCGCGGACGACCCCGCCGTCGAGCGGACGGTCACCCCGCGGATGGTCCTGACGACCGCGGAGTACCTCGCCTTCGAGAAGGACTACCACGTGCTCGTCATCCTGACGGACATGACCAACTACTGCGAGGCGCTCCGCGAGATCGGTGCAGCCCGCGAGGAGGTCCCGGGCCGACGTGGCTACCCCGGATACATGTACACCGACCTGGCGCAACTGTACGAGCGCGCGGGCCGGATCCAAGGCCGTGACGGCTCGGTCACGCAGATTCCGATCCTCACGATGCCCGGCGACGACGACACGCACCCGATCCCGGATCTGACCGGCTACATCACCGAGGGGCAGATCTACGTCGACCCCGACCTCAACAGTCAGGGCCTGCAGCCGCCGGTGAACGTGCTGCCGAGCCTGTCGCGACTGATGGACGACGGCATCGGCGAGGGGCTCACCCGCGCGGATCACGCCGACGTCTCCGATCAGATGTACGCGGCGTACGCGGAGGGTGAGGACCTGCGCGACCTCGTGAACATCGTCGGCCGCGAGGCGCTGTCGGATCGCGACAACAAGTACCTCGACTTCGCCGACCGGTTCGAAGAGGAGTTCATCGATCAGGGCTTCGAGACGAACCGCGAGCTCGAGGAGACGCTCGAAATCGGCTGGGAACTCCTCTCGATGCTGCCGAAAGAGGAACTCAACCGCGTCGACGAGGACTTCATCGAGGAGTACTACCACGAGGACGCGACCGACGCCGACAACACGGAAGCCGAAGCGACGGCCGACTGATCGGTATTCGAGTCGGCACGGGCGTCCCCCTGTGGACGAATTATTTTTGCACCGACCGCGACCCGGTAGCGTGACATCCGAATGGATCTCGAACGTCGTACTCGGGATGTTGTACGTCGTAATCGGGAGTTCGTTGCCTCGTAATCGCGAGTCCACACGTCGCGACCGTGACGTGGACGGATCGGGGTGAGAGCGCCGGTCGCACCCGAATCCGGGGCGAACAGTAAAAGGTTAACAGCCTCGGTTCACTAGCGTTCTACAAGATGGCCGAAGACGTCAAACCGACCCGTAAGAATCTGATGGCGATCGAGGATCGCATCCAACTGTCCGAACGAGGTCACGACACGCTCGAACAGAAGCGTGACGGCCTCATTATGGAGTTTATGGATATTCTGGATCAGGCCCAAGACGTCCGTTCGGAACTCGACGCGAACTACCAGACCGCCCAAGAGAAGATCAATATGGCGCGGGCGATGGAGGGCGACGTCGCCGTCCGCGGTGCCGCCGCGGCGCTGAAAGAACACCCCGAGATCACGACCCAATCGAAGAACATTATGGGCGTCGTCGTCCCGCAGATCGAGTCCTCGCGCGTGAAGAAGAGCCTCGATCAGCGCGGTTACGGCCTGCTCGGCTCCTCGGCGCGAATCGACGAGGCCGCCGACGCCTACGAGGAGCTGCTCGAAACGATCATCCTCGCCGCGGAGGTCGAGACCGCGATGAAGAAGATGCTCACCGAGATCGAGACGACCAAGCGCCGTGTCAACGCCTTGGAGTTCAAGCTCCTGCCGGAACTGTACGAGAACAAGGAGTACATCGAACAGAAGCTCGAAGAGCAGGAACGCGAGGAGATCTTCCGACTGAAAAAGATCAAGAACAAAAAGGAAGAAGAAGAGAAAGAGGAGAAGGAAGCCGAGGAAGCGGCCGCCGCAGCCCCCGCGGACGCCTGACGGCCCGGTTTCCTGTTCGACCGGCGTACCGCTCGCGCGAACCGAACGCTTCGGCCACGTTTTCGACGAGACTCACAGCGGCCGAGAGCCATCGCCGGACGCCCCGGGGATCGCTCCCACGCCGCCGTCAGATGATAAGTCTTAATTAGACTACCGGGCTACGAGGAGATGGAGCAAGCCCGGGTGGTGTAGTGGCCCATCATACGACCCTGTCACGGTCGTGACGCGGGTTCAAATCCCGCCTCGGGCGCTTTGTGCTTGGCTCCGACGGTGTGCCCGGGTGGTGTAGTGGCCCATCATACGACCCTGTCACGGTCGTGACGCGGGTTCAAATCCCGCCTCGGGCGCTTTTTCCGACATCTACGCGAGCGAGGAGCGAAGCGACGAGCGAGCCCGATGTCGGAAAACGCTCACAGCGGGATTTGAACTAGCGAGTGGAGCGAAGCGGAACGAGTGAAGTTCAAATCCCGCCGAGTTCTCAGTGGAACGAGTCGATTGACGCAATAGAACAGTACCCACTCGGAAGCCCCCGCGCTCTCGACTCGATGCGCTCGCTGTGCGCTTCGTCGTTCGCTCCGCTCACTCCTGCAGTGCTTACTTCGCGCGTCTTCGTCGAGAGCGCGGCCCCTTCAGTCCGCCCGACAGTCGGTCAATCAGCAATCGCGTGCCAAAGCACAGATGTTCGACGGCTCCCGAGCACGGATTCTACCAACCGCCACCAAGCCAAAAACCGATCCCGACGCCGAGGAGCGCCGACGCGAGCGTCCCAACGGCGTCGGCGACCGCGAGCCGGTAGTCGCCCGCGTCGACAGCGCGGGTGACGTTGACCGCAAAGGACGAGAACGTCGTGAACGCGCCGCAGAATCCCGTCCCAGCGAGCGCGAGCGTCGCGTCCGCGGGCGCGGAGGCGACGAGCGCGCCGAGGGCGACGCTCCCGAGGACGTTGACCGCGAACGTGCTCCGTCGACCGCCGTCGAGTCCCAGATCGACGCCGTAGCGAACGAGCGCGCCGAACGCGCCGCCGAGGCCGACGAGCAGTGGCGTGGGGAGCGCGCCGAGGAGGTCGGCGACGACGGCCGTCACGCCCATCGCCTCCCGACGAGGAGTCCGAGGAACGCGGCGGCGAAGCCGAGCGCGTATGTGGCGACGACGTTGGCGATTCCAAGTTCTAGCCCGAGCGATGCCGTCTCGACGGCGAACGTGCTGTAGGTCGTGAACGAGGAGAGCAGCCCAGTCATCAGCAGCGTCCGCAGGCGCGTCGATCGAACGTTCCCGACGGCGAGTGCCAGCGCGAAACTCCCGGCGACGTTGACGAGGAGCGTCCCGATTGGGCCGCCGGCGACCGTGCCGACGAGGTAGCGCGCCGTCGCCCCGAGGAAGCCGCCGAGGGCGACGAGCACCGGGAGGAGCCGATCGGCCATCGAGTGCCATTTTCCGTGCGACTACTCGTCAGTTTCGGTGGCGTTCACTCCGCAGTGGACGGACCGCGCCACCGCCGAAGCCCGAGAGCTCGATCCGCCGTGTGGGGTGTCGCGCGCGCGAATCGCGACCGTACGAGTCGCTTCAGCGGTGTCGTCGACGACGAGCGCCTCACCCGGTTCTGTCGGCATCGATGCCGCGAGGTCGCCGTCGACGTAGGCGGGATCCGCGGCGGCCAGCGCGCGGATGTCCGAACCGGCCGTCAGTCGGTGAACGATCCGGAGATCGGACTGCGAGACGGCGACCGCGGGAAGGGCGCTCGGTCGCTGCGTGGCGGCGACGAGCGAGACGCCCGGTGCGCGGCCGCGTGTGAGGATCGTGCGGAGCGGTGCGCTGGCGACGCCCTCGAAGAAGACGTGCGCCTCGTCGACGAAGAGCCAGGGCAGGCGGTCGATGTGGGATGGCCCATCTCCGTCCGACGCCGACCGGCCGAGCCGGCTGTCGTACAGCGCGGCCGCGACGCCGGCGGCGACGGCGTTCGACGGCGCGTCGTCGAGCGCGGAGCAATCGAGGACCGTCGCTGACCCATCTCCGAGCGACCGCGCGTCCAACCCGTCGGGATCGAAGACGTCCCACGAGGCGGCGCGCCGGAGGCGGTTGGCGGCCGCGCGGCGGACGTCGGGCGTCGCGTCGGAGTCGGAAACGACCTCGCACATTCCGTCGAGCGTCGCCGCCGCGGCCGCGGCGTGCCAGACGAGCGCGCCGACGGGGCGGTCCGGCTCGGTGCCGACGAGCGCGGGCCAGTTCGCCGCCGGGATCGCGTCCGCGCGGATACGCGGCTCCTCGACGACCCGTGTCGGGACGGCCTCGCCCGAGGCGTCGTCTTCGAGACCGCGAAAGACGCCCATCGGATCGATCACGACGGGCGCGACGCCGGGCGTTCGGGCCGCTTCCTCGATGAGTACCCCGAGCGTGTAGGACTTGCCGTAACCGCGTTTGCCGACCACCAGCGCGGCGTGCGGGCGGTCGAAATCGATCGCGACGGGCGCGCCGCGGCTGCCGTCGCGGGCGCGGTGGTGGCCGAACCGTCCGGCGAACGTCGGTGCCGCAGTCGGCGCTGCGTCGTCGGTGGCGGCGTCGGCACCGTCGCCCCGACCGAGTACCTCTGTGTGCATCGTAGGGAGTGGCCGCGCCATCCGACTTGAACCCCCGGACGAGCGTTTATATACGGAGACGGGACCACGGGCGGTATGTTCGACGAACTCGGACGGTTCGCCGGGGACGACCGCGCGATCGAAGGACTGCCGATCAGACTCGTCATCGCCCTCGTGGTGGGCGTCGCCACGATGAGCGTGATGCTGAATATGCTCTCGGGGGTGCAGGGGCTCGCCGTCTCCGAACTCGACGTGCGGCCAACGCCGGACGTTGTCGAGCCGGGCGAACAGGAGCTCGAACTCGTCGTCGTCGACGACGACGGTGACGGCGTCGAGGGCGCGACGGTGATAGTGAAAGACGGCAGCGCCGAGATGGAGGGAGTCGTGACGGCGAGATCGGACGCGAACGGGGTCGCGAGTGTTACTGTCGACGTCGACACGCGGGCGAATCAAGAGACCGGGACGCTCGTCGTCGACGTGAAGCCGCCCTCGGGAAGTCAGTACGTCGACCGGAGATCGAACACGGAGGTTCTGGTCGTCGAGGAGTGAGCGGGTCGAATTGGATCGAATCGGATCGCGACTGCGACCGCCCGCTCACCGCTCGGGGTGAATCGGGGCGTCGAATCCGCCACGGATCAGCGGCTTCGCGATGTGCCGGCGCGCGCAGGGCGGGACCTCGTACCACCCCAGTTCGAGGTCGCGATCGAGTGAGACGGTCGCGGGCTCCGCAGTCGACGTTCCGCAGTCGCGACAGCGATAGCCCTGCTCGCGACCGGCACTCGCCATCGAGCGACCGCAGGAGGGACACGTCGGGTTCGTCTCCTCGGTCCGTCGCAGGGAGTCGAGGGCGAACTTCTCCAGTTTGAGCGTCCCACCGCTCACTTCGCCGCAGACGGTGAGTTCGTCGCCGACGCGGAGCGCTCTGATCCGGTCGCGAAAGCGCTTCGTCGGCTCGAAGGCGACGCAGTCGAGACGGGTGTCGCCGGGGATCCCGCCGTCGGGAGCCGCGGGATCGGCGCGGTCCCCACCCGCAAGCTCGAAGAAGACGTGCCCACCGCGCCGCGTCTCCGGGTCGTTCGCGACAGTGCCGTCGACGCGGTAGGCGCGACCGTCGCGAAGGTCACCGATCGCGCCGTCGCGCAGATGCGCGTCGGTCCCCTGGTTCGTCAGGAACGTCGCCGAGCGCTCGATCGGCTCGCTCTCGATTCGATCGGCGAGATCGACGACCACGTCAGGGTCGTCGCCGCGGACGCCGTAGAGGATCGGACCGGGCGCGTTGGGGACGCAAACCGCCTGCCGCTCGGTGCGGTCGACGGTGTCCCACGCGTCGGGATAGAATCGGTCGGCCGCCGCGAAGACGGACGCCTCGTCGACGTCACGTGGTGACCCACAGCGCTCGAACGCCCGATAGGAGATGTGCTCGTACGTCCATTCGTCGAGGGCGGCCCACGCACCGACGGCGGCGAGCGCACCGATTCGGCCGCGGCCGCCCTCCCACCCGTGGTGGCGGTAGCCGAACTCGTCGATAGTGGTGAGCGCGTCGGCCGGATCGAGCAGGTCGCGGATCGCACTGTGGGTGAAATCTGCGACATCGTCGGGGACCGCGTCGGGAGTGCCGTCGGCGACGACGACGCCGGGACTCGTCCGAGGGTCGTCGATCTCGGCGAGCGGTTCCAACTCCGCGACGGCGAGTTCCAGCGCTCGCTCGGGGTCGATGTCGGTGTGGAGCGCGAGCGCCGCGTTACCGCGTGTTTTGTGTTCGACGGCCGGGTTGAGGCGGATTAAGAGGCGGCGATCGACCGCTCCGCCCTCGGCGACGACACGCTCGGCGAGCCGCGTCGCGAGGTACGTCGTGCACATCCCCCGCTCGCGGGAGTCGGTATCGTCGAGGCCGATAACGGTCATCGGCCTCGGGTAGGCGGCGCGGCGGCTAACGGCTTTCGGGACGCGGCGACGATTGGGGGGTTGCGCAGGATATTTGTCGGTATGGCGACACCATTTGTCCGATGATCGTACTCCACGCGAGTTTTCCGATCGATCCGGAGCACCGAGAGGAAGCGCTCGTCGAGGAGTCGAACGAGGAACCGGGAACCGTCGAGTACCGCGCGGCGGTGGACGTCGACGACGAGACCGTACTCCGGTTTTTCGAGCGGTACGAGGACGAACCGGCCTTCGAGGCGCACGCGGGGTCGGCGCACTTCCAAGAGTTCGAGGCGCGCCTGCCGGAGATTCTGGCGGGCGAGCCCACGGTGACGCAGTTCGAGGTGAGCGACGCGACCGAGCTGGACTTGTAAACCGCAAAACCACCGGACGCGGGCGGTTCCGGCGGCACAACGCATATATGGGCTGACTCCCCTATATGTGCCTATGTCTCGGTCGGCGATAGTCGGAAACATTACGGCGATGCTCGAGGACGCGGGATTTCTCGTCAGCGAGCGCTGTGCGATCCGACCGAAGAGTTTCGACGTCGCCGCGCGGCGGGGCGAGGACCTCGTACTCCTCAAAATCCTCGGAAACATCGACGCGTTCGACGGGAGGACCGGCGAGGAGATGCGGCGATTGGGAACCTACCTCAACGCGACGCCGATGGTCGTCGGCCTGCGAACCCGCGATGAGGACCTGAAACCCGGCGTCGTCTACTTCCGCCACGGCGTACCCGTGTTCAATCCCGACACCGCGATGGAGCTGTTCGTCGAGGGCGTCCCCCCGCTCATCTACGCCGCGCCGGGCGGCCTGTACGTCAACATCGACGGCGACCTCCTCGCGGACGAACGACGAGAACGCGGCTGGAGCCTCGGCCAACTGGCGACGGAGCTCGGCGTCTCCCGGCGCACCGTCTCGAAGTACGAAGACGGGATGAACGCGAGCATCGACGTCGCGATCCAACTCGAAGAGATGTTCGACCAGCCGTTTTCGAGCCCCGTGGAGGTGATGGAGGGGGCCGAAGACGTCCGCGACGCCGAACCGACTCCGGACGATCCGGACCCCGAATCCGGCGACGAGCACGTCGTGCACGTCCTCACGCGGGCGGGATTCACCGTCCATCCGACCGCTCGCGCGCCGTTCAAAGCGGTCAGCGAGGACGACGACCGCCGGACCGGCTTCATGCCGATGCTCACCGGTCACTCGACCTTCACGCGCAGCGCCGAGAAGCGCGCGCGGATTATGTCCTCGCTCGGCGAGGTCACGCGGACGCGGTCGGTGTACTTCACCGAGGGGCAGTCGAAGCGCGACGCCGTCGAGGGGACCGCACTCGTCAGCTGCGAGGAGCTGGCGGACATCGACGACCCCGACGAGATCCGCGACCTCATCCGCGACCGGTCGGAGGAACCGACCGAAGCCTAGCGGTTCGTCTCAGTAGCTAACGATTCGCCCCAGTAGCTAGCGGTTCGGGTATCGTCGCCGACGAAACGCGTTCATCGCGTCCACAAAAGAACACTCGTTAGCGAATGGTCATCGCTCGCCTCGGACGACGGCGTTTCGCGCCCGGTTCGCCGTTTGGCCCGCTTCAGCTCGCCGCGTCGCCGTACGTCTCCTCGAGATACTCGACGATGTCGTCGCTCTCGGGCATCCCCTCGACGCCGTTCGCCTCGTCGACGAGGACGGGAACGCCGGTCTGGCCGCTGATCTCCTCGACTGCCGTCCGCTCGCTGTGCGCGGAGGGGACTTTCACCGACTCGTACTCCAAGCCGAGTTCGTTCAGCTTGTCAATCACTTTCGCACAGTACGGGCAGCCTTCGAGTTCGTACAGCACTAGATCAGACATCACGTCCGGGTAGGAACGCCGACGTAAAGAGTCACGTGGTCGAGTGCGTAGAAAACGCACAGAGGCGTTCCGAGAGACCGTTCAGGGCGAGAGCGACGTCAGTCACCGGTCGACGAGGCGACGGATTCCGGCTGCGATCTTGTGTCGCCCGACAATCAGCTCGCCGCTCGCCCACGTTACTCCGACGAGCACCGCGCAGATCGCCCAGACGAAGTCCCAGCCAGACATCCAGACGGGGCGAAGCCACGGTGTCACGTGCGCCCAGCGAGTCGCGAACTCGTTCATCGGTTCTTCGAGCGGCGTGTCGGCGAAGGTCGCGCGAATCCGACCGTCAAAGCCGACGCTCCCCTCGCCACCGGCCGTGAGGTTCGCGCTGCCGGTGATCGCGTACGTCCCGCTGGCGTTCATATCGCGGATCGTCGGGCCCGACGACTCCGGGCCGGTTCCCATCCGCTCGGCGTCGTACGGACCCCACGTCGCGTAGTACTCCCAGACGACCTCGCCGGTCGGCGTGATCTCCATCACCCGGTGGTTCAGCGTGTCGGTGACGAGCGTGTTGCCGTTCGGGAGTCGATCGGCGTCCCGGGGCCAGTTGAGCGACTCGGAGCCGACCTCCCACGTCCGGACCCACTCGCCGTCCTCCTTGGCGTACTCGACGATCCGGTTGTTCTCGCTGTCGGCGACGAGGATCGTCGGCGTGCCGTTCTCGCTGAGCAGCCAGTCGGGGTTGTGCTGTTCGCGGAGCACGTCGTACTCCTGATCGCTGCCGAGGCGTTCGACGATCTCCTTCGTCTCCATATCCACGACGATCGCCTGATCGAAGTTCCGCGGCGAGAGGAGCAGTCGGTCGTCGTCGATCTTGTCGACGTCGTTGACGTGAGACCAATCGTCGTTGTAGCCGCCGTCGGTGCTCGGTGGGTAGTGGTTCCGGAAGTACCACTCCCACGTGAACTCCTCCGTCGAGCGGTTGTAGACGACGATCCGGTCGTCGCTTCTGTCGGCCGATTCGTTCCACTGCCGCATATTCGCGATCGCGATGCGGTCGTCGCCCAGATACGCGACGTCGTGGGTGTCGGTCATATCGAAGCGCTGCTCCCAGACGCGCTCTTGCGTGTCGGGGTCGAGCTCGAAGACGAGCGTGTCGCCCGCCCGCGGCGAGGAGACGAGCAGGTTCCCGTTCGGCATCGGATCGACGTCGAAGAACCACGCGTCGCCGCCGACTCTATCGTCGTGTACCCATTCGAGATTGCCGCGCTCGTCGACCGAGACGAGGCGAGCGGGCTTTTTCGGGTTCGTGTTCCCTTGGAAGGTGTACCCTTGCGCGCTGATGACGGTGGAGTTGTTCGCGGCGCTCGTGATGTTGCCTCGCTCGAGGGTCGTCTCCTCGGAGGGATCGTACGTCAGCGCCGAGACGACAGCGGGTGCGAGCAGCGAGAGGATCACCAGCAGGACGAGGAGTCGAACTGCGGTGGTCCGAGAGAGCGCGAGAACGTTCACGTACTGTACTCACGAGTTGGTGGGTGAATCTCTTGCGGTCCGTGGAATAAATCGAATCGAGTGGGACGCTGCGAAATCAACCCGAGTGGGACGCCGAGAGCCGCTACACCTGCGCGGCGAGGACGCCGCCGGTCCGGACGACGAAGTAGACGACGAACGCTCCCGCGAGCACCCAGTGGCCGAGTCGGATGTCTTCGCGCTCGCCCGCGGCGAGTTTGATGACGGGATAGGAGACGATGCCCGCAGCGATACCGTACGCGATCGAGTACGTAAAGGGCATCACGAGGATCGTCAGCCCGGCAGGGATCACGTTCGTCAGGTCGCTCCAGTCGATGTCGACGACGTTCTGGATCATCACGACGCCGATAACGACGAGCGCGATGTGTGAGGCGTACAGTGGGATAGCCGTGGCAAGCGGAACGATCGCGAGCGAGGCGATGAACAGCGCGGCGACGGTGAGTGCGGTCAGTCCGGTCCGTCCGCCCTCTTCGACGCCCGTTGCGGACTCGATGAACGTGGTGACCGTCGAAGTCCCGAGCATTCCGCCGACGGTCGTCCCGATGGCGTCGGCCATCAGCGGCTTGTCGATGTCGGGGAGATCCCCGTTCTCGTCGAGGAAGTCGCCCGCTTGACCAACGCCCACGAGCGTTCCCGCCGTGTCGAAGAAGTCCACGAAGAAGAACGTGAAGACGATGAGCGCGAAGGAGAACGCCTCGACGTTCCCGAAGCCGGAGACGAACGCGCCCGCCAGCGGCGTGATGTCGTACGTGGCCCCCGTCGAACCGGCGACTAATCCAGCGTCGGCCGCGACGGGCCCGAAAGCGGTAACGAGCCAGCCGATAACTGTCGTCGCGACGATCCCGATGATGATCGAACCCGGGATTCCGCGGGCGTACAGCGCCAGCGTCAAGAAGAGACCGAAGACGGAGACGATCGCGACCGGATCAGCGGCAACCGATCCGAGCCCGACGAGCGTCGCGGGGTCGTCGACGACGATGCCCATCGCCTGCAGCCCGATGATCGCGAGAAACAACCCGATACCGGTCCCGACCGCGAACTTCACGGGTTCGGGGAAGAGGTTTATCACGTACTCCCGCGCGCCGATCGCCGTGAGGATGATGAAGATGATCCCTTCGACGACGACGGCCGCGAGTGCGGTCTGCCACGGAACGCCGAGGATCCCGACGACGGTGATCGCGAAGAACGCGTTGAGTCCGAGCCCGGGGGCTTGCGCGAACGGCCGGTTCGCGTAGACTGCCATAACGAATGTCGCCACCGCGGCTGCGATGATCGTGACGATGGCGAGCATCGACATAATCTGGCCCTCCGAGTAGCCCTCGATGGAGATTGCACCCATCAGAATTGCCGGGTTGACGACGACGATGTACGACATCGTCAGGAATGTTGTCAGTCCAGCGAGAAGTTCGGTACGGACTGATGATCCGTGTTCTTGCACACCAAAGTACTCTGAGACGCTTTCACTGATCCCCATAATGCACGTCTGAGCATAGCACGGATTTACCGGATAAACATTTCTATTGTCAGTTGAAATGAAATCAGTTCACGCCGCCGGACAAACCGCGCCTACGTTCCGTTACGGTGATCGGTGATCGGATGTGCTAGTCGTCCTCGAACGTCGTGAGCGCACCGACCGGCGCGTCGGTGAGTTCACGGGCCCGATCGATTCCTTCGTCACCGACCGCGATCAGCGCGAAGACCCCCGTGACCTCCGCGCCCGCTTGCTTCGCGATGTCGAGAAGCAGCTCTTGGGTCTCGCCCGAGCGGATGAGGTCGTCGACGATCAGGACCCTCTCACCGCCGGTGAGCGCCCGCTGCGGGAGGTAGTACGTCAGCTCGATACCGGAGGCGAGGCGCTGACGCGATTCGATGAACTCCTCGACGGCGGTCTCCTTCGATTTCTTCGCGTACGCGACGCGGGCGTCGAAGTAGCTCGCCATCGCCGCGCCGAGAGTAATACCGTCGGTCGCGGCCGTCAGGACGACATCCGGGCGTTCGAAGCCGAGCGCGTTGGCGGCGGCGGGCGCGACGAGATCGAGGAAGGACTGATCGAAGACAATTGCAGAGTTGTCGACGTAGCCCTCGTCGTCGAACTCGACGCGGGCGCGCAGCTCCGCCGCCAGCGCCTCGCGGCCCACTCCCTCGACGACGTCGCGGGCGCGCTCGGTCCCGGGGAGGACGTGCCCGTTGACGTACCGGTTGAGGTCGCCCGCCGGGAGCTCGGTGAGCTCGGCGAGTTCGTCGTACGTGCGCGTCTCTTTGAGCATCCGCAGAACCGCAACAGACTGTAGCTGGAGGGCAGCCTTCTCCGCTCTGTTCATACTTCGATGTGCGAGGTTGCGTAAGTATGAATATGTCGATCCGTATGCACGCTGGAAACACCACGATTATGGATGCCGTGAGGGTGGGGCGACGGCGGGACTGGCGTCCGCGCGAGATACCGACTGCGAGTAGCGGCAAGAGCGCGATCGACGGCGACGGGGCTAGGAGCTATCTGCGAGGAGGTCTTCGGCCGTGACGAGCGCGTCGAGTTCGACGTCCGCATCGGCGAGTCGCTCGCGCGCGCCTTCCTGTCGGTCGACGACGACGAGCACGCGGTCGACGACCGCGCCGGCGTCGCGAAGCGCCTCGACGGCGTCGAGCGCGCTGGTCCCGGTGGTGGCGATGTCTTCGAGGACGACGACTTCCTCGCCCTCGCTGAGTCGACCTTCGATGCGGTTGCCCGTGCCGTACTCCTTAGCCTGCTTTCGCACGATGACGTACGGCGTGTCGGTTTCGACGCTCGTGACGGCGACGAGCGGGACCGCGCCGAGGGCGACGCCCGCGAGTTTCTCGCCGTCTAACTCCGCTGCGAACGCCTCCGCGATCAGCCGGAGGCAGTGGGGGTCGGTCTCGAAGAGGTACTTATCCACGTAGTACTCCGAGGTGCCGCCGTGAGAGAGTTCGAATTCGCCGAACCGAACGGCGTCGGCGTCGCGCAGCGCCTCGATGAGTTCGTCGTTCGCCATTGGATGTGAACGAGCGGGCGAGGCGCTTAAACGGGACGATTCCGAGCGGAGGCGGCCGGAGACGAGGAACTACGCAGAGGATTTATTTCAGGTTTGTGAGAGTGGATTTCCTGTCAAAGCGAGCTTGTGTGTTGAGCCTAACTCGACTATTGAGTGGTCAACTTCGTCTCCAGTCTTCCGGGAGACGTCGCCAGAGTGGCAGAAATATAGTCCAGAACGACACAAAGCTGACGACAATTGCAATCACAAGCAGCTCATTGCCTCTTATCTGTAGAACAGCAAAACAAAGCCCGAGGACGAGGAGGACTCCGAATCCCCATATGGCAAAGGCTCCCCCTTGCCGTAGGGTCATCGACGTTCTACGAAACATAAGTTGAACCCTTACGCTCTACAAATAAATCTTGCCAAGATACTACTGGTGCATTACGACACTATCAGACCCGTTCTTTCAAAACACGTTTTTGTTAGGTCTGAAGGCTGTATTGAGCATCCGCGAGCGAACGCAGTGAGCGAGCGGTTCACCGCCGACATCACGGCCTTCGGCCGTTCGTCGGCGGCATTTTTCCCTCCAGGTTTTTGGACGATGGGTTCGCGTCGCGAACCCATCGTGCAAAAAGGTGGGTGTCTAGTACGGTTCGTCTTTCAGGCCGAGCAGATACGCGATGGCGTTGGTCACGACGTGGAGTACGGGCGTGAGCACGACGACGACGACGAGCACGGGAAGCGTGAAGGTCTCTGTGAACCACCCGTAGTCGAGGAGCGCGGTGCAGGCGAGCGCCCCGGCGACGAAGTCGAGTTGGTCGACGACCGGAAAGGCCGCGCCGCGTTCGCGGCCCGTCCGGCGCTTGAGGAACGACGCCGTGATGTCTCCCAGCATCGCGCCGAAGGCGAGGCCGAACGCGGCGAGGAAGGGAAACGACGGGAGATCGACGTCGACGGCCGCAACGACCGCTGGACCCACGGCGTTGAGTCCGAGTGCGAGGAGAACGCCGACGGCCGTCCCGACAGCCGTTCCGCGCCACGTCTTGCCGTCGCCGAGGAGGCGTCGGTCACCCATCGTGCGACCGCCATCGATCGGCGCGCCGCCGCCGGCGAGGACGGCGGCGTTGTTCGGAACGTACGCGGGCAGCATCGCCCAGAACGCGACGACAACGAGATCAACGAGCATCGGTGTCGGCTGCGACGGCGAGCGCAAAAGAATGTCCGGTTCCGGTGACGGGATCGACCGCACGGAGCGACCGCGTCGACACCAGTCACTTTAACCCCCCAGTGAGACGTACGTACCGAGAGATGTCCTCCTGGAGGCGCGATTTCGCAAGCGGACTGATCGTCCTGACGCCGGTTCTCGTCATTTTACTCGTCCTCAACTACCTTTACTCGAGAATCGTCGATCTGCCCGTGATTCGACGACTGGACGAACCGCTCGGCTTCGTCGTCGCCGTCGTCGTCTTCGTGATGCTCGTGCTCTCGGTCGGCTATCTGATGCGGACGACGATCGGACGGCTGTTCGAGACGTACCTCGACGCCGCGATGAACCGGGTCCCGCTGATTCGCGTCCTCTACAACGCCTCGAAACTCGCGGTCGAGACGGCGGTGTCCGGCACCGACGACCTCCAGAAGCCGGTGAAGATCGAGCCGTGGAACGGGATGCGGATGACGGCGTTCAAGACCGGGAAAACGACCGACGACGGCCGCGTGGTCCTGTTTATGCCGACGGCACCGAACATCACCACGGGATTCGTGCTCGAAGTCGACCGCGCCGACATCACGGAGACGGACGAGAGCGTCGAGGAGGCGCTGACGCGGGTGCTGTCCGCCGGGTTCGGAGAGAACGAGCAGACGTCTCCGATCGATATCGACGCGCGGACGGACGAATGAGATGACGTACGCGTACCACACGTCGAAGGTCGCGATCGGCTCGCGGTCGCGCTGCTCGCGTACGGGCTCGCGAGCGACGCGTTCGTCGTCGGCGTTCAACTTTCATACAGCGCACTCTTTGTTGCCGGACTGTTCCCCGGGGTTCACGGGCTGTTCACCGGCGTCGAAGCCGCGGTAGCGGCCGGAAACGATCGAAGCGAAACGAATGTCGAATCGAAGTAATCCGGGCAGTGCGGAGCGGAGGCAGTGCGGAGGTGGTGCGGGGCGGAGGCAGTGCGGTTTCCACGCGGGGAGTTTTTCCCTCCGCCGTGAGACGCTGCGCGTCTCACGAGCCTTGCTTCGCTCCGCTCAGCAAGACAGGTTTTTGCGCGGAGGGGTCCGCAGGACCCCTCCGCAGTAAAAAGGTGGGTGTCTAGACGTACGTGAACCACTCGTCGTGGGCGTCGGTCCGCCGCTCGACGAGATCGAAGAACGCCTGCTGGAGCTCCTCGGTCACGGGACCGCGGGAGCCGTCGCCGATGACGACGTTGTCGACCTTCCGGATCGGCGTGACCTCGGCGGCCGTCCCGGAGAAGAACAGCTCGTCGGCGGTGTTGAGTTCGCCGCGGGAGATACTGGCCTGATCGTGGACGGTGTATCCGCGCTCGCGGGCGAGTTCGATCACGGTGTTGCGGGTGATGCCGTCGAGGATGCTCTCGGAGAGCCCGGGCGTGTAGATCTCGCCGTCGCGGACGAGGAAGATGTTCTCGCCGGGTCCCTCGGCGACGTTGCCCTCCTTGTTCAGGACGATCGCCTCGGTGTAGCCGTTGCGGCGGGCCTCCTCGCCGGCGAGCATCGAGTTGACGTAGAGTCCGGTCGTCTTCGCGTTCGTCGGAATCTGACTGGAAGCGTGCTTGCGCCACGAGGAGATCATCACCTCGACGCCCCGTTCGAGGGCCTCCTCACCGAGGTACGCGCCCCACGGCCACGCCGCGATGGCGACGTTCACCGGGTTGTCCTTCGGGCTGACACCGAGAGAACCGTAGCCGTAGAAGGCGACCGGGCGGATGTAACAGGACTCCAGTTCCTCGCGGCGAAGCAGTTCGAGCGTCGCCTCGGTGAGCTCCTCGCGGGAGTACGGAAGCTCCATATCGTAGGGGTCCCCCGATTGGAAGAACCGTTCGAGGTGCTCGTCCCAGCGGAAGATCGCCGGGCCGTTCTCGGTGTCGTAACACCGGACGCCCTCGAAGATACCCGAGCCGTAGTGGAGACCGTGCGTGAGAACGTGGACCGTCGCGTCGTCCCAGTCGACGAACGAACCGTCCTGCCAAATCGTCCCGACGTCCATGTCGTCGAATCCCATATGCCGTGGTTTACTCCCCGGAATATAAAACCATACAAGAGCGACTTCGGAGGTACAGGCCGGGTACCGGGGACGTATCGCGTCTCGGAGGGCGATCGAAGAGTCGGACGCGGTCTCCTCGGTGATCAACCCAGCCGGTCGATGATGTCTGCGCCTTCGACGTAGACGAGGTCGTTTTCGCGAGCGTACGCCGCCGCGTCGGTGGGCGTTCGAGCGCCGCCGGTGTCGGCGTCGAGCATCTCGCAGACGACGACCGCGGGCGGGAGGTCCGCGGCGTCGGCGAGCGCCAGTCCCAGTTCGGTGTGGCCGCGGCGATCCGCGAGGAGATCGGGCGCGCCACGGAGGACGTGGACGTGTCCCGGCGTCCGGAACTCGTCGGCGAACGCCTCGGCGTCGTAGTCGCTTTCGCGCCGTTCGACGCGTTCTGCGGCTTCGCCGAGCCGACGAATCGTGAGCGCGCGGTCGTCGTCGGTGATGCCCGTGAACGTCTCGCGGTGGTTCACCGGCAGCGAGAACGACGAGCGGTCGTCGTACGCGAGGTCGTGATCGGCCGCGGCGGGGTGTTCGAGTTCGTCTTCGAGGAACGGCAGGCCGACGGCGTCGGCGACGGTATCGGAGACGGCCGTGCAGACCAGCCCGCCCGCGTCGCGGCGAAGTCGGGCGACGGCCGCGGCGTCGACCGCGTTCGCCGGATAGACGATGTCCGTCTCGCCCTCCCGGTCCGCGGCGTCGTGGACGAGGACGGGTTCGCCGCGCCGGAAGGCGGCGAGCGCGCGGTCGACTGCGTGGTCAGCCTCACGATCGAGAGTGCTGTCGGCGTCTGGGTGCTCGACGACGCTGTCGCCGTCTCGGTCGGTCTCCCGGGCGCTCTCGGGCGCGATGTCGGTCGTCGTCCGCGTCATTCTACCGCCTCCACGCTGACGGTCACGACATCGCCGTCTTCCAGATCGAGCGTGTCGCGGAGCCGAACGGGAGCGATGACCTCCAGTTGTGTCTCGTCGTGGTGCGTCCGCTCGGGAACGATGATGTGAGCGGTCTCGGCGACCTCGCCGTCGTATTCGACCGTCGCCGCGTAGCACGTCGCGGGGCCGAACGTCCGCTCGTCGTCCTCCCAGCCGTCGATTGGGACGCCGGAGAGCGAGGAGACGGCCGAGCGGGCCCTGACGCTCTCCTCGTCGAGATCGACGTTGAGCGTGCCGGCGAACGGCTCGTACCCGAGTCGCTCCGCGAACTGCTCCATATAGCCGGACAGCGAAATGTAGTGCCGTCCTTCGCCCATCCCGCTCGTGACCGTGCCGTCGAGGTCGACAGTCGACGGATCGGTTCCGTCGAAGATGCGCCGGTAGTGCGCGTACTCGCGGTGGAGCGCCGCCTCGCCCGATTCCGTCAGCGATACCCACTGCCCGTCGGCAACGACGTCGCGCTCGACGTGACCCGCCTGTTCGAGCCGTTGGAGCCGACGCGAGGCCGTCTGGTTCGAGGCGTCGAGGCGGTCGGCGAGAGCCGAACAGGAGATCTTGACGGGGGCCGAAAGCGCGCCTTCGAGTGCGACGAATTTCAGCGCCGCCAACTCGTCGTGGCCGACGGCGGAGACTGCCGATTCTGACATTGTCCGTAATTCGAGGCCGTTCGTGTTAAGCATAACGACTTTGGAACGTGTTCCAGAATTGTGATGGGAAGAGCGGAGTGAACGCGAAAAATTCGCGACATCGCCCGCAGAGTCTCGATTGTAGGAGGTATCACGAAGTTGTGGTCTCCGACTCCTAAAGGCGTCGATCCCGGCGACGGTGACGTTCGGGAGCCACCCAGCAGCGCCGTCCGAGGGCGTTCGGAAAGGCCTTTAGCCGCGGTGGCTGAACGGCGAGTATGTTCAGAGCCTTCCGTTCGGAGGTCGAGGACGCGGTCGAAGCGGCACTCGACGCGCTCGACCTGCCGACCGACGACCTCGGGGTCGAGGAACCGCCGGAGGACGTCCCGGCGACGCTGGCTTCGAGCGTCGCGTTCCGCCTCGCCGGAGAGGTGGGTGCGGCACCCCCCGCGGTCGCACAGGACGTCGCCGACGCGATCGATCTCGGCGACTGCGAGTACGTCGGCCGCGTCGACACGCAGGGACCCTACGTGAACTTCTATGTTTCCGACTCCTACTACGCCGACACGCTCGATGCGGGACGCGCGGCGGACTACGGCACGCTCCCGCCGACGGGCAAGTCCGTCGTCGTCGAGCACACGAGCGCGAACCCGACCGGTCCGGTCCACGTCGGCCGCGCCCGCAACCCTATCTTCGGCGACGCGGTCGCCCGCGTCCTCGATTACGCGGGTAACGACGTCGAACGGCACTACTACGTCAACGACGCCGGTCGCCAAGTGGCCGTCTTCACGTGGGCCTACGAGACGTTCGACGAGTCGGACCTGCCGGAGCCGGAGCGCGATCGCGCCGACTACGACCTCGTCCGCTACTACCGGAAGGGTAACGAGTTCTTAGAGAACGCCGAAGGCGACGTCGTCGAGGCGGCGGAAGCGGAGATTGCCGAGATAATGCAGGGGCTCGAAGCCGGCGACGAGGAGACGTACGAGCGCGTCGCGATCGTCGTCGATCAAGTGCTCGGCGGGATGCGAGCCTCGCTCGAACGGCTTCCCGCGGAGTTCGACCGCTTCGTGAAGGAGACGGGGTTCATCCGCGACGGCTCCGCCGACGACGTCGTCACGCGGCTGAAGGCGTCCGATCACGCCGTCTACGAGGAAGACGCGTGGCAGCTGGACCTTTCGGCGTTCGGGCTGGAGAAGAACCTCGTGTTCCTCCGCTCGGACGACACCACGCTGTATACCACCAGAGATCTCGCCCACCACGAGTGGAAGTTCGAGAACTACGACGAGGCGGTAACGGTCCTCGGCGAGGACCACAAACTGCAGGCCGAACAGCTCGAAGCCGCGCTCGAAATCCTCGGCAACGACACCGACCAGCTTCGACAGACGTTCTACTCGTGGGTCAACCTCCCCGAGGGCGGGATGTCGACCCGCGAGGGGACCGGCGTCGACCTCGACGACCTGCTCGACGAGTCGATCCGACGCGCCCGCGAGGAGGTCGAAGACCGGCTCGGTTCGCGCGTCAGAAACGACGAACTGCGCGAGGAAGACATCGACCGGATCGCCCACCAAGTCGGCATCGGCGCGGTCCGCTACGACATCGTCTCGAAGCAGCCGACCAAGGGAATCACCTTCGAGTGGGAGCGCGCGCTCGACTTCGAGGCGCAGTCCGCGCCCTACGTCCAGTACGTTCACGCGCGGTGTTGCGGCATCGAGGGCGAGGCGGCCGACGCGGGTATCGAGCCCGCGATCGACACCGCACTGCTCGACACCGACGCCGAGCGAGAACTACTTGCCGACATCGCGCGCTTCCCCGCGGTGATCGAGGAGGCCGCGGAGGACCTCGAACCGCACGTCGTCGCCACGTTCGCCCGCGAGTTCGCCGAGACGTTCAACACGTTTTATCGGGAGTGTTCGGTGCTCAACGCGGAGGACGACGCGGTCGCCGCGGCGCGTCTCGGACTGGTCGAAGCGTCGCGGCACACCGTCGCCAACGCGCTCGACGCGCTCGGCATCGAGGCCCCCGAATCGATGTGAGACGGTCTCGGCGTCGAGATCGGTAGCCGCTTACGGACCGAACGAAGCGAACGGGCCGATCATCCCCGTCAGATCCCCACCCACGGCGAACACGGTCGCAACACCGGCACCGAGCGCCAACACGACGAACAGAATGAACCACCAGAACGGGACACGCGAATCTGTTTCTGCCATATCGACGACTCACCGCTCCCGGATAAAAGAAGCTCCCGCTTCCGCGCGCTAGCCTATCCGAAGAATCGACCGAAGAGGCCCTTCTTTTTCCCGGAGTCGTCGTCGGCCGTCTCGTCTGTCTCCGCCGCTTCGTCCCGCGCTCCGTCGTCAGCGTCTTCCTCCCCGACGTCTTCCTCTGAAGAACCAGTCGCGTCCACCGAATCGTCGACCCCCTCGCCGGTCGCGTCGACGGCGTCGGCCCCCTTGCCGGTCGCGTCCGCGTTGTCGACACCGCCGGCCGGATCGCCGCCCGTCTCGTCTTCGGGGCCTTCAGCCGCGTCGATGTCGTCGGACAGCGACGTCGTGTAGACACCGGTGTCGGCGTCCGCCTCCGCGTCGTCGCTCGCGGCGGTGAGTTCGTCCGCGCTCGCGGGTTCGACGAGCGGGTCCGATTCGTCGTCGTCGGATTCCGTTCCGTCGTCCTCCGAGTCGGATTCGACACCGGGCGCGGCCGAGTCCGCGCTCGATTCGTCGACGGAATCGGCTCCGACGTCGTATTCGGCCAAGGGATCGGTGTCGCCGCCGGGCCCGTCCTCCTCGTGGGCCCCCGCGACGACGATGTCCTCATCGCTCGTCGGTGAGTCCTCGTCCGCGGCCTCGTCATCCGAGACGGACTGCTCCTCTGAGAGAACCTCATCCTTTGAGGAGGCCTCACCCCCCGAGGGGGGCTCATCCGCTGAGACTGCTTCGTCCCCGGAAACCGGGTCCGCCTCCTCGTCGGCGTCGAAATCCTCGTCGTCGAGGTCCTCGTCGGTGTCGACGCCCTCGTCATCATCTTCGGAAACGTCGGCGGCGACATCCTCGTCGGAGTGGTCAGTCCCGCCGGCGTGAGTGCTCTCGTCGGGTGCGTCGAGTTCACCGGTTTCGTCGCGCTCGTCGGCGAGGCTCGCATCGCCGGTGAGACGTCCCGCGAGCGAGCGGTACGCCGACGCCGCGTCGCTGCCCGGTGCGAACGTCGTCAGCGGTTCGCCCGCTTCGGCGGCCTGCGAAATCACGGCCGCGTCCGGCACGATCTGGAGGATCTCCGCGTCGAGTACGTCGCTGACGAACTCCGGGTCGAGCGTCTCGCGGTCGGCCCGGTTGAGCGCGACGCCCGCGACGCTGACGCCGAGGCGTCCGGCGACTTGGCGCGTTTTGTCGGTGTCGCCGAGGGAATCGCGCGTCGTCGTCGAGACCAAGAGCACCTCGTCGACGAACGTCATCGGGACGACGGTGTCGTTGCTGAGGCCCGCACCGGTGTCGAGAACAACGTACTCGTACTCCTCGGTGAGATCAGCGAGGACGGCGTCCAGTTCGTCCGGATCCGCCCGAGAGAACGCGTCGAGATCCGGCGAGCCGGGGACGACTGCCAGCCCGTGCGGCCCCTCGAGAATCGATTCGTCGACGTCGGCATCACCGGCGAGGACGTCGTGGAGCGTGGCGTCCCCGAGCGAGACACCGAGCGCGCTCGCGAGATTCGCCATCCCCAGATCGCCGTCGACGACGGCGACGCTCGATCCCGCGGCGGCCAACGCGGCGGCGAGGTTCGCCGCCGTCGTCGTCTTGCCGACACCCCCCTTCGCACTGACGACTGCGTAGACACGACCCATAGGTTCGTTCCGTGACTCCCGCGTTGAGCTTATAAATCTGTCCGGCGAACCGGGCGGTTTGATAATCGGCGCGTGCGGCGGCGTTCCCCGACCCGACGCCGACCGCACCGACCCCGACCGACCCGTCGACCGCACCGTTTCGCCCGTAGTCGCAGGTTACTTACCTGCTGGAGCGGCTAGTACGGGTAATGAGTACCGACGCCGACGAGGTGAACGAGGACCGTCGGAAGTACGAGTTCCGAAAGGTCATCGAGGAGCTCAAAGAGTACGAGGGCTCCGGCACGCAGCTCGTCACGATCTACATCCCCCCGGACAAGCAGATCTCCGACGTCGTCGCCCACGTTACCCAGGAGCACTCGGAGGCGTCCAACATCAAGTCCAAGCAGACGCGGACGAACGTGCAGGACGCGCTGACGTCGATCAAAGACCGGCTCCGCTACTACGACACCTTCCCCCCGGACAACGGCATCGTCCTCTTCTCGGGCGCGGTCAACTCCGGCGGCGGCCAGACCGAGATGGTCACGCGCGCGCTGGATAGTCCGCCCGAGCCGATCCAGTCGTTCCGCTATCACTGCGACTCGGACTTCCTCACCGAGCCGTTAGAGGATATGCTGACCGACAAGGGCCTGTTCGGCCTGATCGTCCTCGACCGCCGCGAGGCGAACGTCGGCTGGCTGAAGGGCAAGCGCGTCGAGCCCGTCAAGTCCGCGTCGTCGCTCGTCCCCGGCAAGCAGCGGAAGGGTGGCCAGTCAGCCCAGCGGTTCGCCCGCCTCCGGCTCGAAGCGATCGACAACTTCTATCAGGAGGTCGCCGGGATGGCCAACGACCTGTTCGTCCCGAAGCGCCACGAGATGGACGGCGTCCTCGTGGGCGGTCCCTCGCCGACGAAAGACGAGTTCCTCGACGGCGACTACCTCCACCACGAGGTCGGCGACATCGTCGTCGGGAAGTTCGACGTCTCCTACACGGACGAGTCGGGGCTGTACGACCTCGTCGACGCCGCTCAAGAGGTCCTCGCCGACCAAGAGGTGATGAAGGACAAATCCGAGATGGAAGAGTTCTTCAAGAAACTGCACACCGGCGAGGAGGCTACCTACGGGTTCGGCCCCACCCGACAGAACCTGATGATGGGTTCGGTCGACCGACTGCTCCTCTCGGAGGACCTCCGCTCGGACGTCGTAATCTACGAGTGCCCGAACGAGCACGAGGAGTACGAGGTCGTCGACCGCCGACACGGCGATCCCGGACACACCTGCACCGAGTGCGGCGAGGAGGCCGAGAAAACCGACCGCGAGGACGTGATCGAGTACCTGATGGGAATCGCCGAACAGCGCGGCACCGAGACCAAGTTCATCTCCACTGATTTCGAGAAGGGCGAACAGCTCTACGACGCGTTCGGTGGGATCGCCGGGATTCTGCGGTACTCTACCGGCGTCTAGAACGCACCTTTTACTGCGCTCGCCTTCGGCTCGCTGGTAAAATCTGCACCAAAAGCCTGCGAGCCTCCCTTCGGTCGGCTCTGGGCCTTGCCTTCGGCGAGTAAACCGGCGACCTTCCGGGCTCTTCGAGCCACTCAGTCGTCGGATAACAACTCCGACGATTGCCCGATATCTCTCGCCATCCTGAGTGGTTCCTCAAACGTAATTTCAGGGTCATTCGGGACAAATTAGCTGCATAAATAAGCGTGCGTGTTGAGCATCCGCGAGCGAACCCAGTGAGCGAGCGGTTCCCCGACGGAGCCGCCGAAGGCGGCGGAGTCGGACACGTTTTGGTCCAGCTTTTTGCAACAAGCGGTGCGCCGGAGGCACCCGAGTCAGCAAAAGGTGGCTGTCTTGATCAATTCGGGTTACCTGTCACTGAAACACTCTGTTCGCTTTACACACTTCCAGCCGATCAGCAATCGAGCATCGATTCGAGCTGTCGGCGACGACGCGCCAGATCGACACGTGCGTCGACGGAGTCGTCGGCCGCGAGCCGATCGAGCGCGAGAAAAACGTCCGTTCCCGACGCCTCCGCGTAGTCGAGGAGCGACTGGACCGCCGCGCGGTTGAGCGCGAGCGAATCGAGGAGATTCACGAGAAGCAGCAACGCGACTCCGCCGTCTCCGTCCGGGACCGTCGCGGGGAGATCGGCGTCGCGTTCTGTCTCTCTCGAATCCGTCACGTCGATCGGAAACGTACGGAGGCAACGAGGACAACACCAGATCACGGTACCCTCGTCCGGAGCGAAGCCCCGGAGGTCCGCAGGGACGGGAACGTCTACGAGTGAGACACCGCAATCCGGACAGTCGGCACCCATACGCACCGCTACGGGTGCAGCGTGAAAGGATCTATCGCCCGCGTGCGGACATGAGGAAGGGTCACGCAAACAGTCGGGTGCATCCCGCTTAGCATCCGTTCTTCCCCGTTACTCACGGAGGAAATCGAGGATCTGGATATGCACCTTCATAAAGAACGCACGAAGGGCGGCGATCGTCTGAAGGAGCACTGCAACTGCAAACACCGCGACAACGGCGATGAAGGCGTAATACAGCGGTGCAGCCGCCCCGTCGGGAAGCGGTATCGTGAGTCCCAATGGCCGTTGGAAGAGGAGCACTCCGAGCGGGATCAAAAGCACGAACGCAATCCCCGCGATCACGTCGGCAACGCTGTGGAGTCGTCCGAAAAACCATACGTTGAGTTCCCACCATCGACGCAGGGTGTCCAGTACGCTCATAACCCGATGACACACATCCTACATTATTAAATATTAATCACGGATACGCCAAGAGATGCATTGTTCAAGTTCTCGTACAACGCGAACCGAATCTATCGCGTACGAGTGAGATCGGTATCCCTATTCGCGCTGAAACCGTACCACCGTCCAAGAATGGCTTCCGACGCCCGTTCGTCCTCGATCGGCGATCCGCGGACGCATCTCCGCGCGCTCGGCGGGGCGTTCGTCGTCGTCGCGCTCGTCGTCCTCCTCGCGTCGATCGCCGTCTCGCTCGCGTATCCGCTCATCGACGCCGCCGGGATCGCTCGCGAGAGCGCGCTCGGCTTGGCGCTGCGGAGCGCCTTTCAGTTCGTCGGCTTCGGCGTCGCGGGCGTCGGCTACCTCGTCGTCACCGATCAGTCGGATCTCGTCCCCGTTCGCCGCCCGACGCGCGGAGATCTGAAGTGGCTCGGGATCGGGTTCGCCGCGTTGCTCGCGCTGTACGTCGGCTCGTCGGCGCTCCTCAGTGCTTTGGGATATCAGGGGGCCGACAGCGTAATCGCCCAACAGGGCAGCGGTCAGCCGGTCTACTTCCTGTATCTGATTCCGGTGACGATGCTTCTCGTCGGCCCGGCCGAGGAGCTGATCTTCCGCGGGATCGTCCAAGGCCTGTTTCGACGGGCGTACGGCACTCGCGTCGCGATCGTCGCCGCGAGCGCGATCTTCGCCGCCGTGCACCTCTCCTCGTACAGCGGCGACGGACTGTTCGTGACGCTCGGGACGATACTCGTGCTCGGCGGGACGCTCGGCGTGATCTACGAAAAGAGCGAGAACCTCGTCGTGCCGGCCGTCGTACACGGCTTGTTTAACACCGTCCAGTTCGTCGGACTCTACGCGACGACGACCGGGATACTCGGCTGACCGAATCGGTCGGGTGAATGGATACGCCGACAGGCTTACGCGGGGTTCTTCCGCGCCAGTTCCGTGCCGCAGATCGGACAGCGGTCGCGGTGCTCGTCGAACTCGCGGCCGCAGCCCTGACACTGGAACGTCCACTCGCGCTTCTCGGAGATTCCCTCGCGCGCGATGATCTTCACGTCGATGTCGACGTGGTCGGCGACGTTCTGCATCGCGTAGTCGTCGGTGACGAGGACCGCGTCGAGCTCGAAGGCGGCGGCCAAGAGGCGAACGTCAGTCTCGGAAAGCGCCTCCGCGTCCCCGGTTTCGCCCGCGGCGCGCTGGATCTTCTCGACGGTGCCCGCGGCGGGAATGTGGATGTGCATCCCGGAGCCCTCGTCGGCGTCGTAGCGGTACGACGCCTCGCCCTCCAACTCCTCGCGGACCATCGGGATCGAGGCGATATCGTCTGTGGTGTGGTACTCGTGGATGAACGCCGAAGAATCGAGGATCTGCATCGGACAGTGCCTTAGATTACGGTTGAACGACGATGTAGTCTCTGACGTCCTGTACGCGCGAAACGGGGATGCGAACGATCTGCTCGTGTTCGTCGGTGTCCGTCTCGAAGCCGAGCTGGCTCGGGTTGACGTCCTCGTAGGGAGCGACGAGCAGGTCGCCGATAGCGCCCGTTTTGAGGTTCATCTCGATGTTGTACAGCTCGCCGAGTTGGGCACCGTTCGACCCCATCACGCCCTTCCCGGAGAGATCCTCAGCGAGTTCGTCTGGCATACCCCACGCTACTGCGTCTTATTACATAAACGCCACGGGCCCGATTCTGTCGGAGGTGTCTATGTGAAGAGTATCAGAACCCAGTGTCCGAAATGCTTCACGGACGTACGTCCGACAGTGTGAACATCCGGTCCTCGACGCGGTCGACGACGACGGATCGACGAACGTGGCGTCAGAGAACCGAACCGTGACAGTCGCCTGCGGCCCGTGCGTGAGCCGGCCGAAGCCCACGCGATCGGCGTCGTCTGTGGATGACGATGGACTTAACTACAGTCCAGCAGTGATTTACGACAAGGAATTTCTCCGGGGTGATTCTCTATGTCTGACACCGACGCCGACGCCGCCTCGACAGCCGAACCGGACGCCCTGCGGACACCGATTGTCGCCGTTCTCGGCCACGTCGACCACGGCAAGACGACGCTGCTCGATACGATCCGCGGCTCCGCCGTGAGCGAGGGCGAAGCGGGTGCGATCACCCAGCACATCGGCGCGACCGCGGTCCCGTTAGAAACGGTCTCGGAGATGGCGGGCGACCTCGTCGACCCGACGGATTTCGACCTGCCCGGACTGCTGTTTATCGACACGCCCGGGCACCACTCGTTCACGACGCTTCGGTCCAGAGGCGGCGCGCTGGCGGACATCGCCGTCGTCGTCGTCGACGTCAACGACGGCTTCCAACCGCAGACGATCGAGGCGCTCGAAATCCTCCAGCGGACGGGAACCCCGTTCGTCGTCGCCGCCAACAAGATCGACACGACGCCGGGCTGGAATCCCAACGACGGGATGCCGATTCAGACGACCTACGAGAAGCAATCGCAGAACGCGAAGAGCCGACTCGACGAGAACCTCTATCGGATCATCGGCGATTTGTCCGATGAAGGCTTCTCGGCGGATCTGTACTGGCGCGTCCAGAACTTCACCAAGAACGTCGGGGTCGTCCCGCTGTCGGCGATCACGAGCGAGGGCGTGCCGGATCTGCTCGCCGTGCTGATGGGACTGTCGCAGCGATATATGAAAGAGCAGATGGCCGTCAACGTCACCGGACCCGGCGCGGGGACGGTGCTGGAAGTCAAAGACGAGCGGGGCTTCGGCGCGACCGTCGACGTCGTCCTCTACGACGGCAGCGTCCGCCCGGACGACAAAATCGTCGTCGGCGGGATCGACGGCCCGATCGTGACCGAGGTGCGGGCGCTTCTGCAACCCCGACCGAACGCCGAAATCCGCGTCGAGAAACGCTTCGACAAGGTCGATGAGGTCCGCGCGGCGGCGGGGATCAAGATCGCCGCGCCGGAACTCGACGACGCGATGGCGGGCGCGCCGATCCGCGTCGTCCGCGACCGCGACATAGCGGAAGTGATCGAGGAGGTCGAGTCCGAGCTCGCCGAGATTCAGGTATCGACCGAGGAGGAGGGCGTCGTCGTCAAGGCCGACACGCTCGGGAGCCTCGAGGCGATGGCCAACGCGCTGCGGGAGGCCGAGGTTCCGATCCTCCGCGCGGAGGTCGGCGACATCGCCCCGCGAGACATCGCCGTCGCTTCGACCGCCAACGAGGACAAACACCGCGTAATCTTGGGCTTCAACGTCGACGTGCTCCCGAACGCCGAGCGCGAACTCGACGAGAGCGACGTGAAACTGTTCGACGACGACGTGATTTATCAATTGATAGAGGAGTACGAAGAGCACGTCGAATCGATCGAGCGCGCACAACAGGAGACGGTCCTCGATAAGATCGTTCGACCGTGTCGCTTCCGAATCCTCGAAGATCACGTCTTCCGGCAGTCGGACCCGGCCGTCGTCGGCGTCGAGGTGCTCTCTGGAACCCTGAAGAACAACCAGAACGTCGTGAAGTGGGAGGGCAACGAGGCGACGCGGGTCGGCCAGCTCTCGGGGATCCAAGAGCAGGGCGAGGACGTCTCCGAGGCTCGCGCCGGGACGCGGGTCTCCGTCGCCATCGACGGGCCCACGGTGGGCCGCCAGATCGACGAGGGCGACGAGCTGTGGATCGACCTCCCCGAAAAGCACGCGAAGATCCTCGAACAGGAGCTCTCCGACGACATCCCCGCCGACGAACTGGAGGCGCTGACGAGCTACCTCGACAAGCACCGGAAGCGCGATCCGTTTTGGGGGAAGTAGCTCGCTGCGGGCTCGTCGGTCGTCGCCTCGCTGAGCGACCTCCGAGGCACGCCGTATTCGCATATTATTCGCGTAGCTGAGTTTTATCGTTACACCGCCTTCGAGCGAACGCGTGCGCCTGTCCGGAGTAAGTTTTACAATTGAAGATCGAGTAGTTCTAACCGGAGATGAGTACCTATGAGCCGCACAGAGTCGATAACCACGGATGGGTCTCAGAGCGTATCGCGCTACGATCTCCTCTTGGCGGCACTGCCGATCCCGCTGCTTTTGGGACTCGGTAGCGGCGTCCTCACCGATATGCCGCTCGCGGCGGCCGCTGGTCTCGGCAGTGTCCCGTCGGCGCTGCTGCTCGGATACGGCTTGTTCGTCGACGCGCCGCGCCCCGAGCGAAGCCTGCGGGGACGCGGACCATCGAGTTGATCGAACTCGAAAACCGAGAACTGATTCGAGACGCTACCGCGCGGTTGGCGTCAGCCCGTCGCCGACGGTGTTCATCACTTGAAGCGCCGCGCTCGCGGCGAGACCGCGGGCGACCTCGTCGCGGTCCTCGTCGGTGAGTCCCGATTCGAGGTCCTCCTCGTCGGGCGCGAAGCCGGCGCTGACGGGGTGCCCCGCGGGGGGACGAACCGCGACGGTGGCCTGCGGGCCGTTCGCACCGTAGGAGAGTTCGGAGCCGACGACGTAGCCCTCGGGAAGGTACGCCTCCGTGCGAGAAACGATGCCTGCGACGGCGGTACGGAGTCTGCGTACCTGTGCGTCCGAGAGGTCGACGTCCTCGGGACGGCCCGCGTCGACGACGCCGGGAGCGCCCGCGTACGGGTTGTTTCCATTCATTTCGTGATGTCCTCGAAAATAGGGGGACACGCCGTATAAACCCGTCGGCGGCAGCAGAACCATCGATGATCCGCAAGACCGACGTAACGGCCTACTTTCGCGGGGAGCGGAATATCGAATCACTCTCGCCGTAGACCGCGAGCGTCACCGCCGTCGTGTAGCCCTCGCCGTCGGCCTCGGCGGTCGTAACGGTGACTTCCCGCTCGTCGAACTCCCACTCGCGGAGGTCGCGACCGGCGGCGAGGCCGACCTCGACACTTCGCCGCACCGCGTCGGGGTCCTCGCCGGAGGCCTCGTAAAACAGCCCCGGACCCGGGCCGGTGGTCCAGCCCAGACCCGCCGAAACGGTGCCGACGCCGCCGGTGGTCGATCGGGCTTCGACGACCGTGAGGCGGTTTCCGGCCGGGCCGAGGTTCGGGGCGGTGTCGACGTCCTCGACGGTCGCGTCGGCGGGAATGACCGAGGAGACGGGAACGAGGTTGTAGTTGTGAACGTTCGCGTCGGCGAGGGCGGCGTCGTAGGAGGCCATCTTCGTGGGCGCATCGCCCACGCCGCGAACGATCCGGATCGTGTGCATAATGGAGAACGACCGCGCGGCGAATAAGCGGTTACGGATCGGACCCAGTATCGAGTCGGCGGCGAACGCAGCTCAGTACTGGTACGTCGTCGGTCCGGGAATCGTCGTCTGCTCGTCGGCGTCTTCGATCTTGTCGTAGGCGTCGTCGAAGTCGCGTCGGCGGATTTCGGTGCGGCCGTCCCGGATGGCGAACATCCCCGCCTCCGTCGCCAGTGCGGCGATCTCCGCCCCGGAGTAGTCTTCGAGCGCCGCCGCCAACTCCTCGAAGTCGACGTCGTCGTCGACGTTCATATCGCGGGTGTGGATCTCGAGGACCTGCTCGCGGCCCTCTTCGGTCGGTTTGGGGACCTCGATGAGGCGGTCGAAGCGACCGGGGCGGAGGATCGCCTCGTCGAGCATATCGAAGCGGTTGGTCGCGGCGATGATGCGGACGTCGCCGCGGTCGTCGAAGCCGTCCATCTCCGATAACAGCTGCATCATCGTCCGTTGGACCTCCGCGTCGCCGGAGGTCTTCGAGTCCGTCCGTTTCGAGGCGACGGCGTCGATTTCGTCGATGAAGATGACCGCCGGTTCGCGTTCGGCCGCGAGATCGAAGAGGTCGCGGACGAGACGGGCACCCTCGCCGATGAACTTTCGAACCAACTCGGAACCGGCCATCTTGATGAACGTCGCGTCGGTCTCGTTGGCGACGGCCTTCGCGAGCATCGTCTTCCCCGTTCCCGGCGGGCCGTAGAGCAGCACGCCCGACGGCGGCTGAATGCCGACCTGCTCGAACATCTCGGGACTCGTCAGCGGGTCCTCGACGGCCTCGCGGACCTCCCGAACCTGCTCGTCGATCCCGCCGATGTCGTCGTAGGTGATCGACGGCGAGGCGTCGATCTCCATCGCCTGCGCGCGGGAGTCCGTCTCGTCGTCGAGCAGCTGCTGGATGGCGAAGGAGTCGTTGATCGCGACGCGGTCACCCGCCTGCAGTTCGCTGTCGAGGTGCGGTGACGCCTCGGTGAGTACCTCTTGGTTGTTTCCGTGCTGCTTGATCACGATGCCGTCGTCTGTGAGTTCTTCGACGGTCGCGAGATACAGCGAGGACGTCTTCAGCGTCTCGTTACGCCGCTTCAGCTGTTCGACCTCCTCCCGCAGTTCCTCCTGCTGATCGGTCGCCGCCGAGAGCCGATCGTCGAGTTCGTCGTTGACGGTCACGAGACGCTCGTAGTGCTGGCGGATCGCCGATAACCGCTCGGCGTCCGACATCTCTGGATCCAAGTCCAGACGAGGGCGATCTGGAAGGGATGGACTCCGGGACATCAGTTGGCCGTTCTTGGAGACGGTCGTAAATGTGCCTTTGGGTAACCCCGCTCGATTGTGGGTGTCGTGGGAGCTAGCCGTCGTCTCCGCGTTCGACCCGCTCGCCCTGATACGACCCGTCGTAGACCTCGTCGTGAGCGGCCTCCGCGAGCACAAGTTGCGCGACGCGCGCGCCGCGTTCGAGGTGAATCGGGTGATGCACCTGCAGCAGTCCCTCGCCCTTTCCCTCGTATCCGGCGTCCCAGACCGCGGTATTGAGCATACAGGAGTTGCGCATCAGGGTCGACCGCGGGTAGAGAAAGCCGATATGCCCGTCGGGAATCGCGATCGTCTCGGCGTACTGGAGGATGTATCCGCCGGGATCGAGGCTGAAGACGCCGTCGGTGTCGTCGACCGGGTCGCGATCCCCAACCGTCTTTCCGTCGACTCCGACGTGTCCGGGTTCGACCTGTTCGAGGACGTCACCGAGGGTGAGGTCGACGCCGTTCGGCTGTACCTGCTCGTCGTCGACGGGGTCGACGCGCGTTGCGACGAAGGAACCAGCGCGGAACATACCGGATGGCCGACGCGGGGGCGCAAAGTGATGTCGCTCTCGGCGCGTTCGAGAGCGACCTCTCCACGTCCCCGACCTCGTCGGAACAACACAATACGTCGTCGAATCACGCACACGGGTCCAGAGGGAACGGCGAAAATCGTCCGACTGAGACGGTGTCTGTTCGTATCGAATTAGGACAAACTATGTGTATAAGGGACATACCTCCGACCTCAAACACGCGGGATTTATAATCGTAGACGGCCGATCCACGGACGTTATGGGACAGACGCTCACGGAACAGATTCTCGACGACCACCTCGTCGAGGGCGACCTCGAACCCGGCGAGGAGATCGGGATCGAGATCGACCAAGTGCTCGCACAGGACACGACCGGAACGATGGTGTGGCTGCAGTTCGAGGCGCTGGAGCTCGACGAAGTGCAGACCGAACTGGCGGCGCAGTACTGCGACCACCAGACGTACCAGTTCGACTTCAAGAACACCGACGACCACCGCTTCCTGCGATCGGCAGCGGGTACCTACGGCGCGTACTTCTCCCGCCCGGGCAACGGCATCTGCCACAACGTCCACAAGGAGAACTTCGCCGCGCCCGGGAAGACGCTGCTCGGCTCGGACTCCCACACGCCGACGCCCGGTGGGCTCGGTCAGCTCGCGATCGGTGCCGGTGGACTGGACATCTCCGTCGCGATGGGCGGCGGCGCGTACTACGTCGAGATGCCGGAAGTCGTCAACGTCCGACTCGAAGGCGAGCTCCCCGAGTGGTCCAGCGCGAAGGACGTCATCCTCGAGATGCTGCGACGCCTCTCGGTGAAAGGCGGCGTCGGCAAGGTCTTCGAGTACACCGGCCCCGGCGTCGAGACGCTCTCGGTGCCCGAACGGACGACGATCACCAATATGGGCACAGAGCTCGGTGCGACCTCCTCGATCTTCCCGACCGACGAGGAGACGCGAGACTACCTCGCTCGACAGGGCCGTGAGGACGAGTACGTCGAGCTCTCGCCCGACGAGGACGCCGAGTACGCCGACGAGATCGTCATCGACCTCTCGGAGATCGAGCCGCTCGTGGCGATGCCGTCGATGCCCGACAAAGTCGTCCCCGTCCGCGAGGTCGCCGGCGAATCCGTCGAGCAAGTCATCGTCGGTTCCTGTACGAACGGCGGCTACGAGGACATCCTCCCGGCCGCGAAGATGCTGGAGGGACGCGAGGTGGACATGAAGACCGAGATGATCGTCGCGCCGGGCTCGAAGCAGGCCTCGGAGATCCTCGCCCGTCAGGGCTGGACCGCCGAGATGATGGCCGCCGGCGTCAACTTCTCGGAGGCGACGTGTGGTGCCTGTATCGGCATCGGTCACGTCCCCTCCTCGGACTCCGTCTCCGTGCGGACGTTCAACCGCAACTTCGAGGGCCGCTCGGGTATCGAAGACGACTCCGTCTTCCTCTCCTCGCCGGAGGTCGCCGCCGCCGCGGCGATCAAAGGCGAGCTCGTCGACCCCCGGGATCTCGCCGAGGAGCTCGGCGACCTCGAAGCCCCCGGCGTCGAACTGCCCGAGAAGTACGACGGGTCGAAGACCGACATCATCGAGCCCGACGAGGCCGTTGACGACGACCTCATCAAGGGTCCGAACATCGGCTCCGCGCCGATCGGCGAGCCGCTCGAATCCGACATCGAGGGCGAGGTGCTCCTGAAGATGGAGGACAACATCACGACGGACCACATCATCCCCGCCACGTCGGATATCCTCAAGTACCGCTCGAACATCGAGAAGCTCTCGGAGTTCACGCTCTCGCGCGTCGACGACACGTTCGCACAGCGCGCGCTCGATTCCCCCGGCGGCGTCCTCGTCGCTGGCGAGAACTACGGTCAGGGCTCCTCACGCGAGCACGCGGCGATGTGCCCGCAGTTCCTCGGCATCGAGGCCGTCCTCGCGCAGTCGTTCGCCCGCATCCACAAGGCGAACCTGTTTAACTTCGGGATCGTCCCGCTGGCGATCGACGAGGACACCTACGCGAAGATCGAGCAGGGAGACAACGTCGAGATCGTCACCGACGTCGCCGAGGCCGTCGCCTCCGGCGAGACCGAGTTCGTCATCCGCGTGAACGACGACTGGGAAGCGACCGCCGAACTCGACGCCTCCGAGCGCGAGCGCGGCATCCTCGAAGCGGGCGGCAAGCTCCGCCTCACGAAGGAGCAGTACGAGCAAGAGGGCAGCGGCGCGGCCCCCGCCGACGACTGAGCGGACCGCTCGAATCCGGCCACACGATTTTTTTGATGCTACCACGCGAGCGACAGCACTCGACCCGGAGCGATCCCCCACGATGCGGAGCCAGCGGACTTTTGCCGCACAGGTTCGTAGCCGAGGACGTGAGCGACACGTCCGGCGACGAGGAAGTCCAACGGTCTCACGACGGTCCCGACCACGCGGGCGCGTCGACGGTCACCGTTCGCCCCGCCGACCGCGCGGACTTGCTCGACGTGCTCCGGATCGAACGGACCGCGTTTTCGGAGCCGTGGCCCTACGTGGCGTTCGAATCAGTCCTCGACGCGCCGGCGTTTCTGGTCGCCGTCGGCGACGGCGTCGACGGTCCGCAGACGCTCCTCGGGTACGTCGTCGGCGACGTGATGCCGAATCACGGCCACGACATCGGTCACATCAAAGACCTCGCCGTCCGCCCGGAGGCACGAGGGAAGGGAATCGGCCGACGACTCCTTCGCGAGGCGCTCTTCGGCCTCGCGCTCGCCGGCGCGGCGGTCGTGAAACTCGAGGTCCGCGAGAGCAACGAGGCCGCCCGGTCGCTGTACCGCGAGGAGGGATTCGAGCCGACGCGGCGCGTATCGAGGTACTACGGCGACGGCGAGGACGCGCTGATTCTCGTCGTCGACGTCGATTCGTGGCGCTCGACAGTGTAGCGACTCGGCGTCGGTGCAGTGTTCGGCACGGGAAAGAGCGCCGGAACCACACGCACTTGTACGCCCGCGCCGTACCCGCGGCTATGGGATTCGCCTGTCCCGTCTGTGAGAGCCCCCAGCAGGACGCGACGCATCTCGCCAACCACCTCGCGTTCACCGCGATGGTCCACGGCGACGAGCACGAGACGTGGCTGGACGAACACGTCCCCGACTGGGAGACGCACGGCGAATCGGAGCTCGCACCGGAAGTGGCCGAACTCGCCGACGAAACGGATTACGAGCAGGTGTTCGAGGACACCGCGCAGGCTCACGGGCACGGCGGAAACGATCACCAACACGGGCGCGGAGATCACAGCCGCGGCTCCGGACACGGCGACGCCGAGAGTTCAACCGGCATCGATCCAGAGTTGGCCGCAGCGGCCGGGAGCGGAACGCTCGACGAGGAGACGAAGGCGATCCTCGAAGAGGCACGGGAGCTGACCGCCGAGATGCTCGGGCAGGGGGACGGCGCGGATCGAGACGCCGAATCGAGCGCTGACGAGGACGACACCGAAAGTCGAGACTAATTGCGACAGCGATGGCGAACAGTCGGCACGCGCGGTCGGGCCGTCGCCGTTTCCGACCCGTCCCCGCGCCGCTGTGCCGAACAACCTCGCCGCGTTTGCAAGTCAGCGGCCATCGATCGTACGCTGACGTGCGATCGGATGGCAACACAGTTGCAAACGCGGCGAGCCGCAGCACGACGCGGGGCCGTTTCTACGTCACGGGACATCTGGCCGCGTTGTCCCATATAAACCCTCGCCGAATCGAAGACCGAAAGCGTTTGTGCGCGAGCGGCCGAGCCACGCGTATGGAAACCGAGGGAACGCTGTCGCCAGAGACGCTCGAAGAGGCGGAAGCGGCCTTCGAGGCCGTCGGCCCGACCGCACAGGAGGTCGTCCGAGAGACGGCGAAGGCGATGGAGTTCGACCGCGAGGAATATCACGAGAGAGTGACAAGCGAGGTCGTCCAGCGGGCCCGAAACGTGCTCTTCGCCGATCGGCTGGCCGTTTCAGTCGGGACGGTCGAGGAGTTCGAGGCGTGGGTCGACGACCACCCCGAATACAATGTCGAACGCAAGGGCAGCGACGAGGTCGACCGCGCGGTCTGGCACGTCGCGCCGTTCGTCGAGGCGGTCGTCGTCGCCACGTACCAGAACGAGCGCGACGCCGCGGTCGGAACCCTCCGACGACAGGCGTTCGGGGAGATCTATCGGCCGCGGTTCGAAAGCGAGGAGTGAAGGCGAAGAGACGGGGCAGGCGGCGACCGCTGGCGACGGGCGGTGCCGCGAGTAACCACGGTTAAGCCGACGCCCACCGGACACGCTCGTATGCCCGACGACGGACGCAGACACGAGCCGTTGCCCGAGCCGGAGTGGCCGGTCCGCGAATCGGCGACGGAGTACGAAACCGGGTGGTACACCGGTGGATACGACCTCGTCGAGCAGCCGAACGGGTCGACGAAGCGCTACTACTGGGCCGAGCTCGCGACGGCGGTCGTCGTCGTTGCCGTCGAGGACGATTCGCTGGTCTTCGTCGAGCAGTACCGCCCCACGATTCGCGAGACACAGCTGGAGCTTCCCGCGGGAATCGTCGAGCGCGGCGAATCGTTCACCGGAGCCGCAACGCGCGAACTCCGCGAGGAGACCGGCTTCGCCGCGGAAACCGCCGCGCTCCTCGAGACAGTCTGGTGCTCGACTGGGGTCCTCCGGCACCACCGCGGTTACGTCTTCGCGACGGACCTCACGCCCGTCGAGCGCGACCTCGACGAAAACGAATTTCTCTCGGTCCGTTCGGTGCCCGTAGACGAGGTGCTCGACACCGTGCGCTCGGGGACGCCGAACGACGCGACGCTCGAAGGCGTGCTGTTAGCGCGCGAAGAGGGGCTCCTGTGAGCGGTATCGACCACCGCTGAACGTCAGCGTTAACCGACGCCGGGGCGTTTTCCGGCTATGTTCGAAGATCGTCCGGACCGTCAGGAGGTCGTCCTCGTCGGCCGGTCGAACGTCGGGAAGTCGACGCTGATGCGGGAGTTGACCGGCCACTCGAAGTTTACGACCGGCGGGAAGCCCGGCGTGACGCGGTCGCCGAACCACTTCGATTGGACATCGGAGAACTTCATGTTCACCGATCTGCCCGGCTTCGGATTCATGTCCGGCGTTGACGAGGAGCGCCGCGAGCAGATCAAAACCGACATCGTCCGCTACATCGAGTCGAACGCCGACGACGTCCTCGCGGCCGTGTTGGTCGTCGACGGAAAGAGCGTGATCGACATCATCGACAGGCACTCCGGCCCCGACGAGATCCCCCACGACGTCGAACTGTTTCACTTCCTGTGGGAACTGGACGTGCCGACCGTCGTCGCCGTCAACAAGATGGACAAAGTCGACGACCGCGACGAGCGGCTAGACGACCTCTGCGACCGCCTCGGACTCCACCCGCCGTGGAAGCAGTGGCGCGAGACCATCGCGCCGATCAGCGCCAAGCGCGGCGACATCGACGCGTTGAACGAGGCGCTTCGGGCGCGTTTTCACGAGCAAAAGCGCGACGACTTGCTGAAGTTCGTCAGCTAAAGCTGAAGTTCGTCGATTGAATCGACCGACGCGTCACGTCATCGGACAGTAACGGTGGCTCGGTGAAAAGCTGTCATCACAAGGGGCTGAGTGGGGGTAACCCTCGTCATCGCCACCGATTGAAAGTGGGACCGCACGGGTGAAGTATCCCACGCTTCGAGCGCTGGGACGACGGAATCGACGGCCTCACTCGTCCCAAGAGGCGGTCGCGGCGTGTTCTTCTGCCACCTCCCGAACCGCAGCGTCGTCCAGCAGGCCCGCCTCGGTCGCGACGCCGTCGACGAGCGCCGCGGGCGTCAACTCGAACGTCGGCGCGTGGACGGCGACGTCGGCGTCGCCGTCGTACACGGCCGCTGCCGGCGACTCGATATCGGAACGGGCCGTCGCGCTCGCTTCCACCGCCGCCGCCGACGCCGCCAGCACCTTGTCCGTCGCGGCGACGGCGTAGAGCGGGGTGCCGACCTCCCGCGCGGCGAGCGCGAGCACGCGTGTCCCGGTCTTGTTCACCGCGTCGCCGTTCGGGAGCACCGAGTCCGCGCCGACGAGGACGGCGTCGACGTCGCGGGTGTCGAGGGCCGTCGGGAGCGCTGCCTCCGTCGTCAGCGTGACCGCGGCGTCGGTCTCGGCGGCGGCCCACTCGGCGACCGCGACGCCCTCGCGTTCGGGACGCGACTCAGCGACGACGAGGTCCGAGAGCCCCGGTTCGGCGCGGTCGAGCAACGAGAGCGCCTCGCGGACGGTCCCCGAGCGCGAGATCGTCGCGATCGAGTCCGCCCCGTCGCATCGCAGGCGCTCCGCGGCCGTCGCCGCCGCCGCGGCGTCGGCGTCGAATGCGTCGGAAAGCACAGAGATAGCGGCGTCGACGACGGTCTCCGGATCAGGATCAGTCGAGTCCGCCCGAACGGCCGCCGCGAGCACGCGGTTCACGCGGTTGGCGACGACGGCCATCTCGGGGCGCGCGTCGCGGAGGTCGCGAGCGACGGCGACGACCGTCTGCCAGTCCCCGTCGGTGTTCGCAACCTCGGTGGCCACGTCCCGGAGCACTTCGAGCGCGCGGGCCGAGAGCCACGCCGAGCCGTGGGTTCGATCCCCGCGAACCGTCTCGACGGTCGGCGCGACGCGCCGCCACGTCTCCCAGAGCCGCGGGACCGTCGCTCTGTCTCGGATCGTGATCGGATCGACCCACTCGACGGCCGCGATCTCCTCGTTGGTGGTCAGTGTTCGGGTGTCGCTCTCGAAGAGAAACGGGTGCACGGTGAACGACCGCCCGTCGTCGTCGACGACGAGCGCCTCCCCGCTCCGGACGAGTTCGAGATCCGCGTCCGTTAGGCCGACCTCCTCGCGGAGCTCGCGCCGCGCGTCGCGTTCGGCGTCGGCGGGATCGCCTTCGACGTAGCCCGACACACCGCCCCACCGATCGCGGTAGGTTCCGGCCGCCTCGCTCCGGCGAGCGAGCAGGATCTGCGCCCGGTTGCGGACGAAGCAGGTCACCACGTGCGCCATCGTGACGTCGTTCGCGCGGGAGAGAAAACGGTGTTTCGGTGCGGTCGACGCGGGCTCGTCGGGGTCTCGAGCACTGGAGGCGAGTCCAGCACCAGACCGCTTTTGCCCGCGCGCGCAGTGCCCCCGCTATGGAGCTGTTCGCCGTCCCCGACCTCCCGGAGATCCGCCCCGGACACGATCTCGCGGCGCTGATCCGCGAGCGCGTCGATCTCCGTCCCGACGATGTCGTCTGCGTCGCCTCGACGGTCGTCTCGAAGGCGGAGGGACGCGCCGCCGACCGCTCGGAGTTCCCGGCCGGACCGCGGGCCCGCGAGATCGTCTCGAATCGGGCGGCGGAGACCGACGAGGGGCCGCCGCCGTGGTTCGTGCAAGCAGTCCTCGAAGAGAGCGTCGAGGTGCTCGTAGAAAACCCGTTTCTCCTCACCGAGACCAGATTCGGGCACATCGGCGTCAACGCCGGAATCGACCGCTCGAACGTCCCCAGCGCGGACCTGCTGTTGCTGCCGAAGCACCCCTCCGAGAGCGCCGCGCGGATCCGCGAGGGCCTGCCCGCCGACCGCGTCGTCGTCACCGACACGTGCGGACGGCCGTTCCGTCACGGCCAACGCGGCGTCGCGATCGGCTGGGCAGGGCTCGCCCCCGGGCGTGACTGGCGCGGCGAAACCGACAGGGACGGCCGCGAACTCGGAATCACCGTCGAGAGCGTTGCCGACGAGCTCGCCGCGGCCGCGAACCTCCTCGCCGGCGAGGGCGACGACGGCACGCCGGTCGTCGTCGTCCGCGACTTCGAGTGGGGCGACCACGGCGAGAGCGACGCCCACTTCCGCGAGGTCGAGACCGACGTCGTCCGGCGGGCGATCCGCGCGTGGTCGAACCGCGGCTGATCGGTCTCCCCAGTGGATCGACCGTCTCTAGTGCGTCGATTCGCGTGCGCTCGATCCGAGTCCCGTCAGTAGATTCACCAGCGCACCCAACACGAGGTAGCCGAAGAAGCCGACCGCGAAGGTCGTCAGCCCGGCACCGACCAGAAACGAGATCGCGGTGATGGGGTCGACGCCGAGGACGACGTCCGTGAGAAAGATGTCGACGAGGCCGACGATACTCGTGAGCAACTGCACGACGAAGTCGATGACCGTGACCATACTGACCGTTGGAAGTCATCGTATATGTGTGTGCGGGAATGCCGTCGGAGAGCGACGCTCTCGGCGGGACGCATACTCGGCTAAGAAGGTCGCGCCCTCGGCTCGAAAAGTCGCCACGGCTAAGCCGCTGCCGTCACTTCTCGGACGTATGGATCGGGATCGGTCACTGGACGAGTTCGCCGAGGCTTCCACCGACGAGTCCACCGAAACGTCCACCGACGAGTCTGCTGACACGGCCGAAGAATGTGACAGCGGTATTCAGGCTGACGCAGACGACAGCGACGTTCAGGCCGACGCCGGCGACACCGCCGGTCAGCCCGACCGTGACGACACCGACGGACAAGTCGACGACGCGCTCGACGTCGAACCGGCGTCGTCGACGTACCGGTGGAGTCCCGAGGGCGTCGAATGCGCCGCGTGCGGGCGGGTCGTCGATCGGCTCTGGTCCGACGGCGACGAGCACGTCTGCATCGACTGCAAAGAGTGGTAGGCGGGCGTCCCGCCGATTTCGAGCTCGTTCACTCCATTCGCGTCCCGCGCCGACCGAACCCCCGAACCAGCGTCGCCTCCTCGACCGAGAGAACCGTCGGGCGGCCGTGCGGGCACGCGGAGGGGTTCTCACACGTTCCCAATCGGTCGACGAGCGCCGCGGCCTCCTCGTCGTCGAGCGCATCGCCCGCCTTCAGCGAGGGGTGACACGCGAGGTCCTTCAGGAGGTCCTCGCGGCCATCCTCCGGCGACTCGCCGTTTCGGAGCGCGTCCGCGGCGTCGCGGACGCTCTCAGGTGCCGCGGCGCGACCCATCGGCGCGGGCACGCGACGGACGCGGACCGTCGTCTCGCCGAACGGTTCGAAGTCGTAGCCGAGCGCGTCGAGGTCTCCGCGCGAGGACTGGACCGTCGCGTACTGCGCGGGCGTCAGCGAGACGCTCTCGGGCGGGTCGATGGCCGCAGTCGGGACCGCCCCGTCGACCGCCTCGCGGAGCCGCTCGTAGTTCACTCGCTCGTGCGCCGCGTGCTGATCGACGATCAGGAGGTCGCCATCGAGCTCACAGAGCAGGTACAGCCCGCGGTACTGCCCGATCACGATGACGTCCTCGAACGCCGAGTCGGCGTCGGACCCGGAGAGCGGTTCGAGGGAGTCGCCGAGGTCCATCGACAGCTCCTCGGCCCGGCGGCGGTCGGCAGTGGACAGCGCGTCGTGAACGGCGGCCTCGACGGCGCTCGCGACCGCATCGGCCGACCGGAGTCGCACCTCTCGTTTTCTGGGGTGGACGTTGTGGTCCGCCCACGACTCGGGAAGTGCGAGCGAGAGCACCGCAATCGGTGTCCGTCCGTCAGGCAGGAGGTCGCCGTAGCCGTCGACGACCGCCCGCGCCACGCGGTCGTTGCGGACGGGCCGACCGTCGACGGCGACGTAGACGTGCTCGCGGCGGGCGCGGGTGACCGACGGTTGGACCAGTGACCCCTCGATGCGGGTTTCCGCCACTGCATCGGGATCAGCGTCCAGCGCCCGCGTCGAATAGAAATCGAGGGTGCGCGCGGCGACCTCGCGGTCGTAGACCCCGAGCAGCGCGTCGTCGAACTCGCCCGTCCCGGGCGTCGAGAACACCGCAGTTTCGTCGTGCGAGAGCGCGAACGCGACGCCCGGGCGGACGAGGGCGTACCGCGAGACGGCGTCGCTCACGCGGGCGAACTCGGTCCGCGCGGTCCCGAGCGACTCCCGGCGCGCGGGCGTGTCGGCGAACAGGTCGCGGACGGTGACGGTGGTGCCGCGAGCGCGACCCGCGGGTTCGACCCGCGCCGCGCGCGGTCCGTCGGCGACGACGCGCGTCCCCTCCGGGCCGCCGTCGTTCGTCACGAGTTCGAGGTCGGCGACCGTCGCGACGCTTCCGAGCGCCTCGCCGCGGAACCCGAGCGTGTCGACCGCCGAGATCGATCCGTCGGACGCGAGTTTGCTCGTCGTGTGGCGCTCGACCGCGAGTTCGGCGTCCGCGCGGCTCATACCTCGGCCGTCGTCGCCGACGCGGATTCGCTCGGTACCGTCGCCCGCAACCGCGACATCCACCCGCGTCGCGCCCGCGTCGAGCGCGTTCTCGACCAGTTCGACGACGACGTCCGCCGGGCGGGTGACGACCTCGCCGGCGGCGACGCTCGCGACCGTCGCCTCGTCGAGGCGTCGCACGCGTGCGGAGTCGGACGCCGAGCCCGGAGTCTCACTCATTCAGTTTGCGTCGTAGGGCCTCCAGCGTGTTGAGCGCTTCGAGCGGCGTCGTCCGCGCCACGTCGACCTCGCGGAGTTCCTCGAGGGTGGCCCGTTCGGCCTCCGTCAAGTGGTCGTCGTCGGTCGATCGGTCGGTCGCCGGAACGTCGACGTCGTCGACGCCGTCGGCCCGTTCCGCGTCGTGTTTCGCCTGCGCCGTCTCGTCTTCGAGGTCCTCCACGAAGGCGGCGAGGGTGTCGCCTCGGTTGTCCGATTCGGATGGGTCGGATGGGTCGGATGGGTCGGACGGCGAATCAGAACCGGCCTCCGGCGACGGCTGGGGGGAGTCGGGCGCTGCCGACGCCCGCAGGTACTCGTTCGCCCGTTCGACGACCCGGTCCGGGACGCCCGCGAGCTTTGCGACTTCGATGCCGTACGAGGAGGAGGAAGGTCCCTCGGCGACGCGATGGAGGAAGGTCACGTCCGAATCCCGGCCCGACCGCGACGCGGCCGGTGCGTCGGTCGCGGCCTCGCCAGCGTCGTTTCCCCCGGCTGCGTCCCCGCGGGTGGCGTCGCCCTCCTTGCTCACGGTGAAGTGCAGATTGAACGCGTTCGGCAGCGACTCGGCGAGGTCGGTCAGGTCGTGGTAGTGAGTCGCAAAGAGCGTCGTCGCGCCCACCTCGTCGTGGACGAACTCCGTCGTCGCGCGGGCGATCGCGAGCCCGTCGGCAGTCGAGGTGCCGCGGCCGACCTCGTCGAGGAGCACCAGCGAGTCTTCGGTCGCGTCGTGGAGGATCTCGGTCAGCTCCGCCATCTCGCGCATGAACGTCGACTGGCCGCCGGCGATGTCGTCGGACGCGCCGACGCGCGTGAAGATGCTGTCGAGAACGGGGAGTTCAGCGTCGCTGGCGGGCACGAACCCGCCGGCCTGCGCGAGCAGCGTGATGAGCGCGACCTGCCGCATATACGTCGATTTCCCGCTCATGTTCGGCCCGGTGATGACCGCGACGTGGCCCGCTCCGAAGTCGACCCCGTTGGGGACGAATTCATCCTGCGTTCGCTCGACGACCGGGTGTCGCCCCTCCTCGATCCGGAGCGTCTCCGCGCCCATCTCGGGGCGGACGTACCGGTTACTCGCCGCGACGGCGGCGAACGACGTCAGGACGTCCAGCCGGGCGAGCGCGTCCGCGAGCGACTGGATGCGGTCGGTCTCCTCGGCGACGGTGGCGCGCACCTCGCAGAAGATCTCGTACTCCAGCGAGTCGGCGCGATCGGAGGCGGAGAGGATCTCGTCCTCGCGGCGCTTTAGTTCTGGCGTGTAAAACCGCTCGGCGTTCTTCAGCGTCTGTCGCCGGGTGTAGTCGTCGGGGACGCGATCGAGGTTCGGGTTCGTCACCTCGATGTAGTAGCCGTGGACCTGGTTGTATCCCACTTCGAGAGAGTCGATACCGGTTCGTTCGCGCTCGCGGGCCTCTAATGATGAGACCCACTCGCGGCCCTCCCGCTCCGTCTCGCGGACCTCGTCGAGTTCGTCGTCGAACCCGGATCGGATGACGCCGCCCTCGGTGATCTCCTGCGGCGGATCCGAGACGATCGCCCGGTCGATCAATCCCCGGACGTCAGCGAGTTCGTCCAGCGAGTCGCGGAGGTCGCGGAGGGCCGCCGAATCAGCGTCGGCGAGCGCGTCGACGACGTCGGGGACGACGGCGAGCGTCGTCTGCAGCGAACGGAGGTCACGGGCGTTCGCGCGCTCTCTGGCGACCCGCGCGGCCAGCCGTTCGAGGTCGTAGACGTCTTCGAGGTGCTCAGAGAGCGTCTCGCGGACGAGCGGTCGGTCGAGCAGCTCCCCGACGGCGTCGTGGCGACGCTCGATCCGCTCGCGGTCGACGAGCGGCCGGCGGAGCCACGCCTCCAGCTTCCGGCGACCGAGCGCGCAGGCGGTGTGATCGACCGTCCCAAGCAGCGTCTCGCCGCGGCCGGGGTGCCGCGAGTCGAACAGTTCTAGACTTCGCATCGCGGTCGCGTCGAGGCGGAGCGACCGGCGGAGGTCGTAGCGCCGGACGCGGGAGACGTACGAGAGCGCGCCGTCGTCGCCCTGCGTGTACTCGGCGTAGGAGAGAAGCGCGCCGATCGCGCGGCGCTCGGCGGGCGAATCGAGCACGGCCGCCGGCTCCGCGAGGTAGCCCGAGAGCGTTTCTTCGGCGGTTTCGAGGTCGAACGAGGCCGATTCGTGTTCAGTCGTCATCGTCTCGAATCCGACGGTCTCGACGTCGAGGTCGGTGTCGGGGGCGGCGAGCAACTCGGCGGGGGCGAGCCGTTCGAGTTCGTCGCGGATCCGGTCGCCGGGGGCGCTCGTCACCTGACACTCGCCCGTCGAGACATCGAGCGTCGCGAGCGCGGCCCGTTCGTCGCCTGCGGTGGGTTCCCCACCCGCACCGTCGCCGACGAGCGCCCCGAGGTACGTCGCGCTCGCGCGGTCGAGCAGTTCGTCGTCGACGACGGTGCCCGGCGTGACGACGTTCGTGACGGCGCGATCGACCAGCCCGGTCGCCTCCTCGGCGTCTTCGACCTGATCGGCGACGGCGACGCGGAACTCCGCGTCGAGCAGCGACTGGAGGTACGACGCCGCGTTGTCGATCGGGACGCCAGCCATTGGATAGGTCCCGGTCGAGTCCTCGCGCTGGGTGAGCGTGACCTCACAGACGCGCGCGACGGTCTCGGCGGCCTCGCAAAAGGCCTCGTAGAAGTCGCCGACTTGAAAGAGCACGATCGCGTCCGGATGGCGCTCACAGAGATCGAGATACTGCGAGAGCATCGGCGTGAGCTCCTCGCGGCGATCGAGCATCTTCTCCGGGGGGCCCTCGGGACGGAGTCCCGCGTCGTCGGCGTCTTCGACGCGTTCGGACCGGTGCTCGGACTCGTCAGCCGCGCCGGGCGTCGAAGCGTCGTCGTCGGGATCGACGTCCTCGTCCGTATCGCCGGTGCCGACGCGCGCCCCCGTCTCGTCGTCCGTCTCGGACTCCGCCCGTTCCATACCTACCGGACGGCCGCCGAGGACCAAAAGCGGACTGGAAACGCGATCGCGCTGAACGCCGGCCGGCTGATCAGCCCCGACGTCGGCCGGGTGCCCAGCAGAGTTACGTGGACGCGGAAGCTATAGCCCGGTGAGAGCGCGAGCGGGGGCGTAGTAGTGATCGGAGACTCCGACTCGCGCACACTGGTTCCCAGCTATGACAGATGCAGACGCTATCTCGGAGTCGACGCCGACGGAGTCGTCGCCCGGTCCGCTCGACATCGATGACGCGGCGGAACTGACCGAGCGGATCGTCGACAACGTCGAGCGCGTCATCGTCGGGCACCGCGACGCGATCGAACACATCCTCGTGACGGTCTTCGCGCGGGGGAATCTCCTGCTGGAAGACGTCCCGGGCGTCGGAAAGACGATGCTCGCGCGCGCGGTGGCGACGTCGCTCGAGTGCTCGTTCAACCGCGTCCAGTTCACTCCGGATCTTCTCCCGTCGGACGTGACCGGCGTGAGCGTGTTCAACGAGAAGACCCGGGAGTTCGAGTTCCAGCCCGGCCCCGTGTTCGCGAACGTCGTCCTCGGCGACGAGATCAACCGCGCGCCGCCGAAGACGCAGGCGGCGCTCTTGGAGGTGATGGCCGAGCAGCAGGTGACCGTCGACGGCGCGACGCACGCCGTCCCCGACCCCTTCACCGTGATCGCCACGCAGAACGACGTCGAACCCGGTCGGACGTACGAACTCCCGGTCGCGGAGATCGACCGGTTCACGAAGAAGATCCGGCTCGGCTACCCCACCGAAGACGAGGAGACGACGTTGCTCGGGCGCGTCGCCGGCGAACACCCGATCGAATCGCTCGACTCCGTCGCAACCGTCGGGGACGTCAAGCGCGCACGCGAAACCGTCTCTCGGACCACCGTCCGCGAACCCGTTCGAGCGTACGTGTCACGGTTGGCCGGATACACGCGAGAACACGCCCGACTGGGCGTGAGTCCGCGCGGATCGATCGCCCTTCTCCGGGCCGCCCAAGCGCGGGCGGTCTTCGAGGAGCGCGGGTACGTCACCCCCGACGACGTCCAGACCGAGGCCCCGACGGTGTTGAGTCACCGCATCCGAACCGACACGGATGCCGACGGCGCGGCGATCGTCGAGCGCGCGTTGGCGGAGGTGCCCGTGGAGTGATGCGGCGCGCCGACGGACGCCGATGACTCCGGCCATCCGACCGACGCGGCGCGGGTACGCCGTCCTCGGCGTCGCGATCGGGGCGTTCGCGGCCGGGGCGCTCTTTGGTCCGCGAACGCTCGACGCCGTCGTCCTCCCGGCAGCGGTCGCCCTCCTCGCCGGAGTGGTGCAGGTCTGGCGCACGCAACCCCCGGAGTTCCAACGGCGACTGCCGTCCCCGGACGAACCCGGAACGATCGGTACGGTCGAAGTGCACCTGTCGGCGTCGAGACCGTACCCGATCACGGTTCGAGACCGGCTGCCATCAGGGATTGAGAGCGAGACGGGTGGCAGCGAGTCGACGGCGGTCGTGGACGCGACGACCGACGGCGACGCGATCACCTACGAGATCGTGCGGCGGCGACGCGGGCGACACGAGATCGGCCCCGCGTCGGTCGTCGTCACCGACGTTCTCGGACTCCTCAGGCGGACGTACGAGATCGACGTCCGAGATACCGTCGCGGTGTACCCGTCGGTTCGATCACTGCCGGAGGCAATCCGTGGCGAGCTAACGACGGTGGCACGAACCCGGCGGCCCGGCGGACGAGACGAGTTCGATACGCTTCGAGAGTACGTCAGTGGCGACTCGCTTCGAGACGTACACTGGAAGTCATCGGCGAAGCGGAGCGAACTCGTCGTCCGTGAGTTCGCCAGCGACGCGGAGTTCGAGACGGTAACGGTCGCCGCGGAGACGGCGTCGAAATCGAACGACGCGGTCGGTCACTCCGCGGCCACATCTGCAGTCACACCCACCGACGCGATGGCGACGGCCGCCGCGACGGTGTGTCTGGCGCTCGTCAACGACGGCGCGGCGGTCGCACTGGCGACGCCGTCCGGCCGCGTCGAGGCGTCACCGGGACGGACGCGACCGCTACTCGAACACCTCGCCGTCGCGAAGGGCGGGACAGCGGAGACGGCCTCGGTCGACGTGCGGATCCTCGCCGACGACGAGTCTGTCGCGGTCCGGTTCGACGGGCGCGCTCGCGACTTCGAAGGGATCGTGACGGACCGCGCGGACTCGTCGGCGCAGATGGAAGGTAGCGTGACGAGCGGCGGAGGGACCGCGACGAGCGGCGAGGAGGGACGGACGTGAGCGCCGGCGAGCAGCGGTACGAGTGGCTCGGACGGATCCGCGGACTCGACAGCGCCCGCGTGCTCGCAGTCGCCGGGCTCGCCGCGCTGACGGCGTCCTATACGAGCGTCCTGTGGGAGGTCACAGACGTCGTCGGCAGGAGCGGCGAGTTCCTCGTCGTCGTCGCTGCGGCGCTCGCACTCGCCCTCGTTATCGGGCGGTTCGTGGGCGTCCGCGCCGCACTCGGCCTCACCTCGATCCTGCTCGCGCTGGGACTGGTGGCGTATCTCGGTGCCCTGCCGCGGAGTCAGGCGCAGTTGTTGACGCCCGAGCGCGCCGTCGCCGACACGGTCGCGCTGTTGACGGGGCTCTCGATCCTCCGCTTGGTCGGCGCTGGCGTGTGGGCGGTCGCCATCGTCCCCGGCCCGGTCTTCCTCTCGTGGTATCTCGCCGTCAGGCGACGGTACGTCGCCGCCGCGGTCGCGGGGAGCATCGCGCTCGCTCTCGTCGTGCTGACCGGGGACGTGAGCGGGATCACGACGCTCGTCGGCGTCATCGGCGCGACCGTGACGACCGCCGCCGCGACCGTCGAACGGCACGGGATCGAGTTCCGACAGGCGGACGCGCTGACGGCGCTTCTCGCGGCGATGATCGTCGTCTCCGCGACCGCTTCGGTTCTGCCGGGGGCGGCGGGGTCGCCGGTGCTCCCGGACCGGGGCTCGCCGACGGCCGAAGCGAACCTTGTCGACGCCGAGGACCAAATCGAGGTCGTCGGCAGCATCCGCCTCTCGCCGGCGGTTCGATTCACCGTCGACAGTCCGCAGGCGGCGTACTGGCAGACCGGCGCGTACGACCGCTACACGGGTGATGGGTGGGTTCGGACCGGAAACGTGCGCCCCTACGACGGACGGCTCCGGGGGCCGCCGGGACCGACGGACGAACTCGAACAGACCGTGACCGCAGAAGGCGCGATATCCGTTCTCCCCGCGGCGTGGAAACCCGTCGAAATCGACGGCGAGGTCGCCTCCGAGACGGTCGTGACGCCGCAGGGAACCGTCAGGCCCGACACCACGCTCCTCGCGGGCGAGGAGTACACGGTCACGAGTAGCGTGCCGAACGCGTCGAACGAGCGGCTCCGCGCGGCCGGCACCGACTACCCCGATCGGGTGACCGACACGTACCTCCAACTGCCGACGAGCACGACAAATCGAGTCCGCGAGCGCTCCGAGGGCATCGCCGGCGACGCGCCGACGCCCTACGACAAGGCCGTCGCGATCGAAGAGCACCTCGAATCGAACAAGGAGTACTCACTCGACGTGCCCGCTCCGAGCGGCGACGTCGCCGACGAGTTCCTCTTCGAGATGGACGCGGGCTACTGCACGTACTACGCGACGACGATGGTCGTGATGCTCCGCTCGCAGGGCGTCCCGGCGCGCTTCGCGACGGGCTATACGCCCGGAGAGGAGGCCGGAAACGACAGCTACGTCGTCCGCGGTCTCAACTCCCACGCGTGGGTCGAGGTGTACTTCCCCGACGTCGGGTGGGTTCGGTTCGATCCGACGCCGTCGGGGCCCAGAGAGCGCGCCGAAGACGCCCGGATCGCTGACGCGAGAGAGAACGGGGTCGGTGGCGTCGACCTGCCGAACGCTAACGCGACGCCGCGGACGCCGGGCGACGGCTCGGAGACCACCACGGCGGCGACGGACGGGAGCGAGTCGACATCCGGTGCGATCACCACGACGGACCCGACGAACGCGACGGACGCGCCGGCGGGGCCGAACGCGGGCGCGCCGACGCCGAATTCGTCGGAGGACGGATCGATTCCGATTCCGGCGCTGCCGTCACAGCGGACGCTCCTCGTCGCCCTCGTCGCAGCCGTCGGCGTCGGTGCGGGGGCGCGACACAGCGGACTGGCGAACCGAGCGGGTCGGCTGCTCTCGGTCCAGCTCCAACGTCGGTCCGACGCCGGTCCCGACGCCGACGTGATCCGCGCACATCGCCGTCTCACAGTGGTCCTCGAACGGCGCTACCGGTCGCGTCGACCGGGCGAGACGCCGCGGGCGTACGTGGAGTCGTTGTCGATCGAAGACGGTACGACAGCCACCGATGTCCGCCGGGTACTCGAACTGTACGAACGGGTGCGGTACGGCGACGGGGTCGAACGGGATGAGGCCGACGAAGCGGTGAACCGGGTGGACAGACTGGTCCGCGCGTCGACGCCGCTCGTTCGGCGAGTTCGGTGAGGAGAGTGCATCCCAGCGGGGCCGCCGACACCGGGACGACGCGCTTCCGGTATCGCGGAGATCGAGAACGCACACCCGCCGCTGCCGTGCGGTCGCGGTGAATTCCCGATACTGTTTAATATCCCCATCTTGTAGGTTCGGGTTGTAATGTCGGAAGTCTGCTCGACGTGCGGACTCCCTGAGGAGCTTTGCGTCTGCGAAGACGTCGCAAAAGAGTCCCAGGAGATCACTATCCGCATCGACGAGCGCCGCTACGGAAAAGAGGTAACGGTCATCGAAGGGTTCGACCCCAAGGACGTCGATATGGACAGCCTGTCCTCGGATCTGAAGTCGAAATTCGCCTGCGGTGGCACCGTCGAGGACGGCTCGATCGAACTGCAGGGGAACCACACCGGTCGCGTCGAGGACTTCCTCCGCGACAAGGGCTTCAACGTCGCGTGATCGTTACCTGAGTACCCCGCGTCGAGCGGTTTTTTGAGATCTCATCCGCGAGCGGCCGCTCCGTTCGCCGGTCGTTCGATTCCGTCGTCGCGACCGAAAAGGTTCTACTGCTGGCACGTGCCGGACGCGTATGGTCGACTCAGATTGGTGGGTCGGCGTCGCCCTCCCTCCGCTGCTCGAAATCGCCGGCTGGATCGGCATCGAGTTGGTGGATCTGGAATCCGGTGCGTCCCCGACCGCCTTCGACTTCCTTCCCGTCGTGTTCGTCGTGGTGAGTATGCTGTTGATCCCCGTTTTTGCGGTGTCGCTGTACTTCGACGCCCGGGCGGTCGCCCGCAGCGCGGAGTCGTGGTCGCCGAACTATCGGCTCTGGGGTCTCGCCGGCATCGCCGTTCCGATCGCGGGCTTCGCGGTTGCGGACTTGCCGCTGCTCCTCTTCGTCGGATCGGCGTACCTGCTTCGTCGGTGGCGCTCCACTGACGCCGCCGTCGACGTCGCGAGCGACGTGTACGACGGGGACGGTTGGTACGACAGCGACGGGGACGGTTGGTGCGATAGCGACGGGGACAGTTGGTCCGATAGCGACACGAACCCAGTCGAATGCGGAACAGGACCCACCGACGACGAGCACAGCGAGAACGTGGACAACGAGGCGGGGCCAGTACGTTCCGAGCGCGTTTCTCGGTGGTACTACGGCGTCGCGCTCACGGTCGCGACCTACGCCGTGATCCTCGTGTCGGCCCCGATCGTCCTCACGCTCATCGGCGTACAGGAGAACGCGGCCTTCCTCTACGAGACGGTTCCCGCGTTCGCCGCGCTGCTCCCGTTCGTTCTCGTCCTCGCACTGATCCTCGGCGTCGTGCTCATCCCGATGTTCAGCCTCTCGCTGTACCTCGACGCGCTCGCCGTCGGCGAGAGCGACGTCGAGTGGGAGCCGAACCGCACGCTGTGGGCCGTAGTCGGCGTCGTCCACCTGCTCAACGTCCTGCTCCCGATGATCTGGATACTCTCCGTCCCGGCCGGCGGCTACTACCTCTGGCGGCGACACGACCGCGTCGGACGGCCGTAGTCAGCGGCACCGTAATCGGCAGCGGCTCGCAGGCTGACCTTCCAGAGCTTTCAGCGGCGCGTCGACGTCGCACGGGCGCTACTGCCCGCCGAGGTTCGCTCGTCCGTCAGCGATCAGTTCGCGTCCGGTCTCCCGCGTCGGTCCGGGCATCGGTCTGATCGTCGGATCCAGCGGATTCGCGGTCGTCGGACGGCCGTCTTCGTCCAGATTCGGATAGATCGCGTACAGCGCCGAGAGTTCGGGCGACGGTCGCCCGCCGCCCCGCGTGTAGAAGTCGACGCGCGTGATCGACCACGCGATAGACCGACTCGTCTCGGGGTCGCCGGCGAACTGCACGACGTCGCGTGCCAAGGCGCGCCAGCGACCGCCTGCGAGCGTCGCGAACGGTTCGAGCGCCGCGAAGTCCGGGTCGAAGCCGGCCCCCTCGAACAGCGCCCACAACTCCTCCGTGGTCCGCGCCTCGAAGTTGATCGACTGACCCTTCGAGACGAAGCGCCCGTCACCCTGATGTACCATCACGTACGGCTTGCCGCGGTCTTTCCGAATCAGCAGCCCCTGAAAGAACCGCAACGTGTGATGCAGCGTCTGCCCGTTCGGCGTCTTTTCGATGTCACCCGCATCGAATAGCCCGCCCACAGGGTCCTCGGAGGCCAGCACCGGTTCCTTCGGATACGCAAACGCCTCGACGGTGTCGGCCGCGCCGTCCCCGTCGCCGGCGATGTAGATTCGATACTCCGCGTCGCCGTCAACGAGCGAGATTTTGCCGTTGTCTGTCTCGCGTCCTCGGCCGTTGCCGCCCTTCGATCGGCGTCCGGTGGCGGGCGTCGCGAGCGCACCGAGTCCCAAGCCGACTGCTGCGGATCGAATGAGGGTTCGTCGAGTAGTCCGTTCGTTGTCCATTGTGACGTCTAATTTAGGAGATAGTTCCACATATGATAAGTATTCGGGTGGAAAAATGGCGTTGTATATCGATCTTTGACGTGCTACTATCGAGGATAAACAGCGATGGGGCTAGGTGTTTTGAGAGATTCGTAATCGGATCAGTCGGATGCGATTATGCTATCCGGGGGAGCTATAGTAGCGTTTGCAACTGATTACTCATCCGACCGCACGCTGTCGTGCGGTCGAGTGAGTGAAGACTTGCAAACGCTACTATAGTCGTCATCAGTTCACCGACCCAACATATGGGTCAAAATCTGATCCCAGTTGAGAACGACGCTCGACTATGGCGATCAGAGATCGATTCTCGGACGAACTGCCGACAGTCGACGACAGTCTGACGGAGGTGTTCCTCGCGCTCACCGTGATGCCGACGGCGCTGGGGGCGGCCCATCACATCGGCCACGTCATTCGCGGTAACCACGTCGGCTGGCCGCTCACGTCGGAGGTGAACCCCTTCACGTACAGCCTCGCGATTTATCCGCTCCTCGCGACCGGGCTCTACCAATGTCGGTTAACAGAGAATTATCCGTGCCGCTCTCGATCGCACGCCAAGCGTGCGATCGGACGGGCAATCAGTTGTAACTGTGATATCGGCAGTTCTCACGCAGCGGTGCAACCACCCAGAAAGGCAGTCTTATTCGGTACTAGGACGGCGCTATGCGCCTCAGCCGAGAGATAAGCCGCAATTACGCGCGGTGGCGTCCTCGCCGATTATGCGAGAATTCGAGATGCAAGGAGTCAGGGACACAGCCCACGTAGCCCGAGAGAATTCCGACTCACACCGATCGATAGGATCACCGTTCGAACGTCCCGCTTCCCGGATTGTGGACATCTCGGTGAATAACAAAATAGCGTTCGCCCATCCCTCCGCACGGAGGTCCGAAACCGATGGCCAAAGAAATCTCCTGTCGAGAAGCAGGATACGACTGCGACTTTATGATTCGATCCGAGGACGAGAACCAGCTCATCGAATTCGTCCAAGAACACGCACGGGAGACGCACGACACCCAGATGTCGCCGACAGACATCAGAGGCGCGTGGAAAACGGTGTGAGAGCGTCGCGGATTCACCGGGAGAGACAAATCGGTAGTTGTACCAGTGAGTAGTCGATGCCGAGATCGGCTTCTCGAATTACGAACTCACGTTTTCGCACCTCGCGGGCTCCTTTGGATTCGAAGGACATCGGGCGTTCTTTCGTCTGGTGACTGACTTCGGTCGAGAATTCCCCGCCGGCGATGCCGCCGCCGCGCATCCGACAGTAGTACCGCGCGGCGTCATCGAATCAGGGTACAGCGGTGACGTGAATGTCCGATCGTTAGTAATTCATTTAGAAACAGTGTTTTTTTACAGGTGATACTCTTCTGCAAATACCGCGTGCAGCGGCTAAGAATCGGGAATATCTAAGAACTCGAAATGACGGGAAAGTTAGATGGACTCGCTGGGATGTTGAACTCACTCGCAACGCTTCGCGTTGCTCGCTGCTCAAATCCCAGCTCAAACAGGCACGATTACACTCGACACCGACGGTACTCACAGGACTCCTGACGGAGTCACTGCTCGTCGGAATGGTGTCGAGAGTAAGTAGTGGACTCGCTGGGATTTGAACCCAGGGCCTCTTCCTTGCGAAGGAAGCGATCTGCCACTGATCTACGAGCCCGCATTACGTTCGAAGGCGGCGCGTCATTTGTACCTTCTGCTTCGTCCCTCGCGTGCGTGCGAATCACACCACGGCGAGGCGACGACAGGAGGTGACGTCGACGCCTTAGCGCCACACCCGTAGGGTCGTGAGACCGCGACAACGGGGCGAAAGGGGCGTCAGGCGGTCGGAAGTCGACCGCTCAGTCTTCGAGGACGATCTCGATGCTGACGTCGTTCGGCACCTGAATCCGCATCAGCTGCCGGAGCGCGCGTTCGTCGGCGTCGATGTCGATGAGACGCTTGTGGACGCGCATCTCCCAGTGCTCCCACGTGGCCGTCCCCTCTCCGTCGGGGGACTTCCGCGCGGGCACTTCGAGCGTCTTCGTCGGCAGCGGGATCGGTCCGCTGAGGTTAACCCCCGTTTTGTTCGCGATCTCGCGGACATCGTCGCAGATGTCGTCGAGGTCGTCCGGGCTCGTTCCGGCGAGACGGACGCGTGCCTGCTGCATCTATCGCTCGTTGACCTCGAGGACCTTTCCGGCCGCGATGGTCTGACCCATGTCGCGGACAGCGAAGGACCCGAGCTCGGGGATCTCGCCAGACGGCTCGATGCTGAGCGGCTTCTGCGGTCGCACGGTGACGACCGCTGCGTCGCCGGACTGGATGAAGTCGGGGTTCTCCTCCGCGACCTCACCCGAGGCGGGGTCGAGCTTCTGATCGATCGACTCGATCGTACAGGCGACCTGCGCCGTGTGGGCGTGGAAGACCGGCGTGTAGCCCGCGGTGATGACCGAGGGGTGCTGCATCACGACGATCTGCGCTTTGAACGTCTCGGCGACCGACGGCGGATCGTCGGCGGGGCCACAGACGTCACCGCGGCGGATGTCGTCCTTGCCGATGCCGCGGACGTTGAACCCGACGTTGTCACCGGGGCCGGCCTGCGGCACTTCCTCGTGGTGCATCTCGACGGTCTTGACCTCGCCGCCGACGTCCGACGGCTGGAAGGAGACGTTGTCGCCGGGGCTGATCGTACCCGTCTCGACACGTCCGACCGGGACCGTCCCGATACCGGAGATGGTGTAAACGTCCTGGATCGGCAGGCGCAGCGGCGCGTCCGTCGGCGGCTGCGGCTCCGGCAGGCCGTTGAGCGCTTCCAGCAGGGTCGGGCCGTCGTACCACGACGTGTTCTCGGACTCTTCGGAGATGTTGTCGCCCTCGAAAGCCGAGATCGGGATGTACAGTGCGTCGTCGGAGTTGAACTGAACCTGCTTGAGGAGCTGATTGACCTCCTCTTTGACGTCGTTGTAGGTGTCCTCGCTGTAGTCGACGAGGTCCATCTTGTTCACGCCGATGATGAGCTCGTTGATACCGAGCGTGCGGGCGAGGAAGACGTGCTCGCGGGTCTGGGGCGCGACACCGTCGTCGGCGGCGACGACGAGGACCGCGTTGTCAGCCTGCGAGGCACCCGTGATCATGTTCTTGACGAAGTCACGGTGGCCCGGACAGTCGACGATGGTGAAGTAGTACTCGTCGGTGTCGAACTCCTGGTGGGCGATGTCGATGGTGACACCACGCTCGCGCTCCTCGGCGAGGTTGTCCATCACGTAGGCGAACTCGAATCCGCCCTTGCCCTTCTCTTCGGCTTCTTCTCGGTGCTGTTCGATTACGTGCTCCGGGACGGACCCTGTCTCGAACAGGAGTCGCCCGACCAGCGTACTCTTTCCGTGGTCGACGTGGCCGATAATGGCCAAGTTCTGGTGCGGTTTGTCACTCATAGTGTGGGTCACGCGCTAAGGCGCTCTGTACCGGCTTCTTTGGCCAGAAAGCCCTAAAACCATTTCGATACGTAGACGGCCGAAACGCCGTCGTATCGCGGTTTGTGGGAGCATCTACCACGGTCGAATCGGCAGTAATTACGGTGCATATCGAAGCAATCCACGGCAAAAATCACCGCCGCCCCGCCGCTAATCGAGCCGTCCCACGTCGCCGAGAACCGCCGAGGCCGTCTCAGGACCGCCCGCACCGCGACCGCTGAGGTTCAGTTGTCCCGCGTTCGTCGTCTCCAACTGCGCGATGTTGCGCGTCCCGGTCACCGCGAGCGCGGCGTTCTGCGGGATGAGTCGCGGCCCGACCCGAATACCGTCGCGGGTCGCCTCGCCGACCAGTCTGATCGTCCGTCCGTCTTCTGCGGCGAGTTCGAGCGCGCTGCCGGGCACGTTCGTAATGCCCTCGACTTCGGCGTCCGAGAGCGTGAACTCCCGCTCGCCCGCCGAGAGTACGTTCGCGAGGATGACACACTTCAGCGCCGCGTCGGTCCCCTCGACGTCGAACGTCGGGTCCGCCTCCGCGACGCCGAGGTCCTGCGCCTCCGCGAGCACGTGCTCGTAGTCGATACCCTCGGCGGCCATCCGCGAGAGGATGAAGTTCGCCGTGCCGTTGAGCACGCCGCGGGCGGCGGTGACGTGCGAGGGCGAAAGGTCCTCGACCGTCGAGATGATCGGAATCGCGCCGCCGACGGTGGCCTCGAAACGGACGTTTCCAGCGCTCTCACGCTCCAGTGCGCGGACGTCGCCGTATCGCTCTGCGACCGGCCCCTTGTTCGCGAGGACGACGTGTCGGTCGCGCTCCAGCGCCGTTTTGAGGTGCGAAAATCCGGGTTCCGCGTCCCCGAGCGTCGTCGGCGTCGCCTCGACGAGCACGTCGTAGTCGGCGGCAAGCGCCGCGTCGGGGTCGGCGTCGCCGACGGTTCCCTCGGTCTGCTTCCGCTCTAACGCCGCCGCGGCGTCGATGCCGTCGGCGTCGACGACCGCAGCGGAGGAGTCCGCGAAGGCGACGACCTCGTGGCCGTACTCGGCGGCGAGGTCGACGACGGAACTGCCGACCGCGCCCGCGCCGAGGACGGCGAGTCGCTTTCCGTCGCTCATAGCGCACCTCCCGCGAGCGGTTCAACGACGTGGAGGTCCTTCTCCGATGCGATCTCGCGAACGAGTTCCAGCGCCGCCGTCGTCTCGCCCGCGCGTGTCGCGATGCGCAGGCGCGCGCTCGAGGTGTCGTTACGACCCTCGGGCGCGTTCAGCGAGAAGTCCGCGATCGAGGTCGCGGGGTTCCCTTCGACCCGACGGAGCGTATCGGAGAGGTCGGTGTCGACAAGGTGGCCGACGAGGAGCACGACGACCTCCTCGGCGTAGTGTTCCGCGCCCGCCTGCACGACGTTGAGTCCGCCCTCGCGGAGCGCCGCGACGATCGCCTCGAAACGGTCCGGCGTGGCCTCGACGTCGACCTCGACGGGGATTCGACCCCGCGGGGTGACGTTCCCCCGCTCGTGGAAGATCGACAGCAGGTTCCCACCGTTCTCCGAGATCGGTTCGAGAGCGGCCAGAAGCTGCCCCGGTTCGTCCGCGAGTTCGAGCCGAATGGTGTGCGGCTGGGGCTCGCGGTCGGCGTCGTCGATATCGCCGCGGGATCGCCCGCTCCGCTCCGCGTCGTCCGCACGCTCCGTCTCAGAGTCGGATCCGAGTGCGGGGGTCACAGATACGTCACTCCCGCGCGCTCCGGTTCCTCACGAACCCCCTCGATCCGCGAGGCGGCGACTCGGTGGCCCCGTCCCGTCCGCCGGGAGCGCGACCGTGAGATCGATTTCGTACACATACTCCAACGTCAACTGCCGGACCGATATAAGCCTTCGTCGATGGCACGCGTTGCCGATGACGAAAAGGCGGGGCACCGTGCAGTCGGGAGAAGTGCGGCCACGCCGAGAGTGACGGGATCGCACCTACGCCCGCGGAAGCGATAGCGTGACCGTCGTCGACTCGGGTGCGTCTGAGAACGACAGCGAACCGCGGTGCGTGTCAGCTACGGTCTTTGCGACCCACAGCCCCAGTCCGCTTCCGTGCGTCAGCTGCGTGATGTCGGCGTCGCCGACGACGACGTCGCGCTCGTGGGTGGGGATACCGTCGCCGTGGTCGGTGACGGACAGCTCGATCGTCTGCGGGAGGACACGAACGGACGCGTCGACCGGCGATTCGCCGTGCTCGGCGGCGTTTTCGAGCAACTCGTTCAGCGCCGTGCGGAGCCCGTCGCTGGCGCGGACTGTCGCGTCGATCTCGTCCGGCGCGTCGAAATCGAACGCGACGTCAGGATACCGGTCTCGCGCGCGCTCGACGGCCTCCTCGAACACGGCCGTCGGATCCGCCGGCTCGTATTCGTCGGGCGCTCTGTCGCGCTCGCGCGTGATCGTCTTCGCGCCCTCCGCGAGACTGCCGACGGTGTCGGCGCTGCGTTTCAGCACGCCGGCCGAGCGCCGGAGCTGCGCGTCGTCGGGGATGTCGGCGACGATGTCGGCATGCCCGGCGAGCACCTGCGCCTCGTTGCGGAGGTTATGTCTGAGCACTCGGTTCAGCACCGCCGTCCGACGCCGTTCGCGAGCGAGTTGTTCCGCGCGGACCCGCCGGGCGTCGTACACGCCGATGATGACGTGCGCGGCCGCGCCGATCGCGAGCAGATTGCCGACGGTGAACATCGAGGGGGCGATCCCACCGGAGAGGCGGTTCTGTGCGACGGCGTGCGCGAACATCACGCTTCCCAAGACGACGACACCGAGGACGTTCCAAGCCGCGATGCGAACGGCGTTCGTGTCGCTGAACCCGCTGGTGTACAACAGCCCGCCGACGACGACGAGGCCGACTGAAACGACCGCACCGAGGAGACCGAGCACGACTGCAAACGCCCCGCTGCCCTCGAGGAGCGGAAAGAGGTTCGGGACTAACAGCGCGAGGCCGGTCAGCGAAACGACGGCACTGGCGACGATCCGGACCGGCGATCCGCCGTGTGAGCGCACCGACTCCGGCGGCGATCCGAAGCCGATCCGATCGAGAAGAGAGAGTAATTGCGTTTGCATAGGTGCGAGCCAAGGGTGACGATCGCTTGAAGGTACTGGCCCCAGTATCGGAGCAGAGAATCACAGGCTGAGAGACGAGGGACTCGCGGCGATTCCGTCAGAACGGAACAACCGAACCGCAAAACGGCGGGCCGACAGGTTTCGGAGTCGGTGCGAACGGGAGCGTCGACCGAGTTAGAACTGGTCGACCGAGCTCGGGAGTTCGAGCTTCATCCCTTTGCGCTCGCGGATCTCCATAATCTTCTCGCGCTGGAGGTTGTCCACGAGCACGCGGAAACCGGCGTTCTCGGTGTTCCACGACGCGCGACCCTCGGTCGCCGAGCGGATGTCCGAGGAGAAGCCGATCATCTCTTCGACGGGCGCGATGCCCTCGATGACCATCAGGTCGCCCTCTTGGAACATGTCGTCGACGCGGCCGCGACGACCCTGAATCTCGCCGGACGCCGAACCCATGTGTTCGGACGGAACGTCGATGCGGACGTTCTGGATGGGTTCGAGCAGCTTGATGTCGGCGTCGATGAGCGCGCGGTGAACGGCGTCCCGAACTGCAGGAATAACCTGCGCCGGACCGCGGTGGATGGTGTCCTCGTGGAGCTTCGCGTCGTGCAGGCGGAGCAGCGCCCCCTGCACTGGCTCGTTGGCCAGCGGACCGTCGTCGAGCGCCTCGTCGAGACCCTCGATGACGAGCTCCATCGTCTCGTTGAGGTGCTGGATACCCTTCGTGTCGTCGATGAGGATGTTGGTGCCGTGGATGTGCTCGACCTCTTGGGAGGTGTCTTTGTCCATCCCGGCCTCCTGCAGCGCCTCGCGGCGCTCCAGTTCGGGCATATCCATCGAGACCTCGCCGAGCTTGATCGCGTCGACGATATCCTCCGAGAGGGGTTCGACGGTGATGTAGAACTTGTTGTGGCGGTTCGGCGAGACACCCTCGACCTCGCGGGAGGCCTGCTGTGGGGCCTCGCGGTAGACGACGATCGGTTCACCGGTCTGAACCGGAATCCCCTGATTCTTCTGGATACGCTGGGTGATGACCTCGAGGTGCAGTTCGCCCTGCCCGCTGATCAGGTGCTCGCCGGTGTCCTCGTTAATCTCGACGCGGATCGTCGGGTCCTCCTTCGCGACCTGCTGGAGCGTCTCGATGAGCTTCGGCAGGTCGTCCATGTTCTCCGCCTCGACGGACTTCGTGATGACCGGCTCGGAGATGTGCTCGATCGACTCGAACGGCGTCATCTCCACGGAGGAGACGGTCGAACCGGCGATGGCGTCACGAAGGCCAGTGACGGCCGCGATGTTCCCGGCGGGGACGCCGCGGTCGAGCTCCTCGCGCTCGCCGCCCATGAAGATCCCGACCGACTGCACGCGGTTCTTTCCGGCCGTCCCGGAGACGTACAGCTCTTGGCCCTGCTTGATCGTCCCGCTGAACAGTCGCCCGGTGGCGATCTCGCCCGCGTGGGGGTCCATCGAGATGTCCGTCACCATGAAGACGACCTCGCCGTCGTCGTCGACCTCGCGCATCTGGCGCGCGAGCTCGGACTCGTCGTCGCCGCGCCAGACGCGCGGGATACGGCGGGGCTGGGCGTCGAGCGGGTTCGGGAAGTGCTCGGCGACCATATCGAGCACGACGTCCGACAGCGGCGTCTGCTCGTGGAGTTCGAGCCGCTGGTCGTTGCGCTCCATCTCGATGATCTCGGGGAAGCCGATGCCCGTGCGGACCATCGACGGCGCGGAGACGCCCCACTTGTAGAGGGCGGATCCGAACGCGACGGTGCCGCCCTCGACGGAGACCGTCCAGTCGTCGATGTCGTCTCGATCCTCGGTCATCCCGCGGATGAGTTCGTTGACGTCTCCGATGACGTCCATCAGCCGCTCTTGCATCTCCTCGGGACCCTCTTGGAGTTCGGAGATGAGTCGGTCGACCTTGTTGATGAACAGCGCGGGCTTGACGCCCTCCCGCAGCGCCTGCCGAACGACCGTCTCGGTCTGCGGCATCGCGCCCTCGACGGCGTCGACGACGACGAGCGCACCGTCGACGGCGCGCATCGCGCGGGTCACGTCGCCACCGAAGTCGACGTGGCCGGGCGTGTCGATGAGGTTGATGAGGTGGTTTTTGTCCTCGTACTCGTGGGTCATCGAAACGTTAGCCGCGTCGATGGTGATCCCGCGCTCCTGCTCGTCCTCTTCGGTGTCCATCATCAGACGGGTCGCCTCGCCCTCGTCGGCGATCATACCCGCCCCCGCGAGGAGGTTGTCCGTCAGCGTCGTCTTCCCGTGATCGACGTGAGCCGCGATGGCGATGTTCCGGATCTGCTCCGGTTTGTCCATCAGTTGCTCACACTCTTGTACGATCTTCTTTCGTCGGCCCATTATACGAGCCAGTACCGGCAGGAGGGTCAAAAGGGTAGTGTTTTGTCGATGGCGAAATCGCCCGCTACGGCGGTCGCTGCGCAGGTATGCTTCGGATTACCACGGCGGTGAGACACGCCCCGTATGTAGCGTTTGTAACTGACCGCTCATCCGTCGCACGCGGTCAGATGAGTAATCAGTTGCAAACGTTACTATAGCAAACTCACGAGAACCGCCTCCAACGGGGGCAAGAGTCTTGTTCGGTGATCACGTGCGAACGGTACGCATGGACTTGCGAGTGCGCGGCGACGTCCCGGCCGGCCCGTTTCTCGGCGCGGCCGACATCTTCGAGACCGAGTGCGACCTCGATCTGCCGGTGTACGTCGACGTTCGAACGGATCCCGACGAGCGGACGTGGGCGGCCCACTACGAGGGCTACCACGTCCTGAACATCTCCCGACAGGCGGCGACGAGCGCGATGGCCCGCGAGCTGATCGTCCACGAGCTCGCCCATATGGCCAGGAACGAGGAGGGGCACGTCTCCCATCACCTCCAGACCGAGGAGGCGCTCTTTCTGGCGCTGTCCGGCGAGTCGGTCGAGCGACGGAAAGTCGCGCACTGCTATCAGATCGCGAACCACATGAAGGACATCTACGCCGACGACATCACCCTCGCCGTGACGCCGCCCGCGAAGCTGATCGCCTTCCTCGAATCCGAACTCGCGCGGGCGGTCGCGGCGCGCTCGGAGCCCGCACCGTGGCCCGACTCCAGACGCGTCACCGCCGGATCCGATCCCGAGATTACGGCCGTCAACGCCGCCTTCGCGCTCGGCCTCGTCGAGCGGCACGACGTCGTCGACCGCGACCACCGCATCTACGATCTGGCCCACGCCGCCGCCGACGACGCCCCGGACATCGACCTCGACGCGTTCAAGCGGCGCTTCCGCTCGCTCGGTGACGACCCCACCGACAGCGAGTATCGGAAGGCGCTCGTCGACGCCACGCGGGCGTACGTCGTCGGCGAATCCGGCGGCGACGTCGCCGCGGACTGAACCAGTCGCTGTCGTATCGTATTGCGGTCGACGGATCGAACGCTGTCGTACCGCTTCAGTTGAAACCGGGGGCTGTTGATAATTTTACAGTATCAATCGCTCAGTACAGATGTACAGATAGCGTCAGCTCGAACGCGTAATCGTCTAAAAAATCGAGAGTGTCGTCTGTCGCTGTGAGCGACAGGTGTCTCGGTGTTACTGCCGGACGACGTTCGTCGCGCGAGGCCCCTTGGGCGAGGACTCGATGTCGAACTCGACCTCAGTACCTTCCGTGAGGTCTTCGCCGCCGACATCTTCCATGTGGAAGAACACGTCTTCGTCGTCGTCGAGGTCGCCGTCGTCAGTCGAAATGAAACCGTAGCCGCCTGTGTCGTTGAAGAAATCAACCTTACCGTTTGCCATTACAACCAAACGGAGGGTTGAGTGAGGGATAACCCTTGCGAGGGTCGAGGTACCACGACTCCCCGTGCTACGATCGTAGCGTTTGCAAGCCTTCACTCGATCGCACGCAGTCGTGCGATCGGACGAGCGATCAGTTGCAAACGCTACGAGATACATTCGCACAGCTACAGAACGACAGTTTCACGACCGAGTCCGTCCGAACGAGAAGTTACAACAGAACCGTCGTACCGTGTTGCAGTCGCTGCGTTGCCGACGCAGAAAACGAAATCCGAGTAGAGACGAGAGTCGGTCGAACGGTCTACCGGGCCGCTTCGGCGACGCGCTCGGACTCTTCTTTCTGGCCGATGGCGTACGACTGAACGTCGTAGTCGGCCGCGCCGATGAGCACCTGCGAGAGCGCTTCAGCGGCGCTCTGGGGCTTCTTGTAGGAGCCGCGCTGGGTCCCCTCGGCGATGAATTTCAGCGCTTGGTCAACGCGACGCTGCGGCGCGACGTCGACGGCCTGCGGGACGGAGATGCCGCCGTACTTCAGGCGGACGGTCTCCTCTCGGGGGGCGGCGTTCTCGACCGCGCGGACGAGCACCTGCACCGGGTTCTCCTCGGTGCGCTCGTGGACGATCTCGAAGGCCTCCTTGACGATCTTCATCGTCTTCTGCTTGTGGCCCGTGTTCTCCTCGGTCTGCATCAGCCGATTGACGAGACGCTCGACGATGCTGATTTCGGACTTCTGGAACTGCTTTCCGGCGTGACGACCCATCGTGTGCGCGATGGGCGTGACGTTGATGTAGCGCTCCGTCGAGGGATCAGCGTACTCGATCTCGGTGACGTCCCAGACGCCGAACAGTTGGGCGTTCGTCTCGGCCTCTTCGCTGTCTGCGGGAGCGTCGGGTTCGGGGGCTTCGCTTTCGGACATCTTAGCGCACCGGTTTCTCTGCGTTACCGCGGACCAGTTCGATCATCGAGACGCCGTTGACCTTCTCGACTTTGTAGTTCACGCCGGAGAGGTCGCCCATCGCGCGACCCTTCGCGCCGCCGATCCCCGAGATCGTGACCTCGTCGTGCTCGTCGATGAAGGAGATCGCGCCGTCGCCGGGACAGAACGCGGTGACCTGCTTCCCGTTCTTGATGAGCTGCACCCGGACGCACTTTCGGATGGCCGAGTTGGGCTGCTTCGCTTCGATACCGACCTTCTCGAGGACGATCCCGCGACCCTGCGGGGCACCCTCGAGCGGGTCGGACTTTGCGCCGAGACCGCGCTCGCGTCGCGCGTACTCCGAGTCGGACCAGCGTCGCTTCTGCCGGTCCTGCTTGAGTTTCCGCGCGGCGTATTTGCCGTTCGCCATAGTGACCCGAATTTCCCCACGGAGCTACTTAAGCCTCCCTTTTCTGACCCGACGAAACGGGCGCAGGTCGGATTAGCGCCCCCTAAGGACGGATCTGAGGCCGTCGTTTCGATTTGGGATACGCCCGCTCGACGAAGGAGAGCCCCCGAACGGCGCTGAGAGCCGGTCGTTTCGCCCCCGTTCACCGTTCGTCGCGCTCGTCGGTCGCACTCCGCTTCTCGACGTCGACGGAGACCGACCCGCTGAGTTCGCGCCCGGCCGGCGGCCCGAGCGTCACGTCGATCTCGTCGAATCTGGCTTTCACGCGCCGGCGGAAGTCCGATCTGAGCGTCACCAAGTCCGCGTCCATCGGGTCGTCGATCCAGAACTCCGCGCGAATCCGGACCGAGCCCGGTCCCAACTCCTCGAGCGTCGCAGTCGGACTCGGATCCGCCAGCACGCGGTCGTCGTCGCGAGCGACCTCGACGAGTTCGCGAAGCGCCAGTTCGATGTCGTCGTCGTAGCCGATTTCGAAGCTCTCGACGGCGCGGTATCGGTCGCGCCCGTACGGTCGCGTGAGCGCGTTCGCGGTCAGTTCGGTGTTCGGCACGGTGATCGTCTCGTTGTTCAGCGTTCGGACTCTCGTCACGCGGAAGTCGATCTCCTCGACGAACCCCTCGCCGCCCGGCCAAGCGATCCAGTCGCCGACGTTGAAATCCGGATCAGAGACCAGAAACAGCCCGCTCGTGAGCGAGCCGACGACGTCCTGACTCGCCGCGCCGACGACCAGCGTCAGCGCGGCGATGACGATCGAGAGATTCGTCAGGAGCGACCACAGCCCTGCCCCCGCGATGCCGACGAGCCCCGCGAGCACGAGCACGAGCACGTGAACGTACGTCCGCGTCGCCGACGTGATCGTCGGGTTGTTCCGGTTTCGCGCGGCCACGACGCGAACGATGAGCGGAACGGCGACGATCCGGCCCAGCGAGTACGTCACCGCCGCGGCGACGGCGAACCCGAGCACGCCGCGAGCGAGGTCGGCGTACGGCTCGGTGACGATCCCCTCGAACGGTCCGGGCGGGACGAGCTGACCCACCCCCGCGAGCGCCGGGGCCAACAGTTCGGAAAGCACGGCCGGACAGACAGCGACGAACGCAAAAAGTGTGGGGTGCGGCCGCGAGAGCGGAAGTGGGAACGGCTCGCGGTCTCCGGAGCGTCGTCTCTTTCGACGACGCTCCGGAGACCGATCGAGCGGCTACGTCAACTGAATGTCGTCGATCTCGTAGTGCCGCTCGGCGAGCGTCCTCGCGGTCTCGATGTTCTTCCCGCCGGAGCCGATGGCGACGCCGCGGTCGGCGTCGGGGACCTCGGCGTAGGCGATCCGCTCGCCGCCCTGCTCGGAGAGCGTGACGTGCCGGACCGCCGCCGGGGCGAGCGCGCTCTCGACGAAGGCCGACGGGGTGTCGGCGTCCTCGACGAGTTCGACGTCGCGCCCGATTGATTCCTCGACCGCGCGGACGTGCTTCCCGCCGGGGCCGATCGCCGAGCCCATCTCCCCCGCGGCGACGAGGATGACGACCCGCTCCTCGAAGACGAGGCAGTCGCGGGCCGTCGCGCCCGTCTCGTCCTCAAAGCGAGCGATGAACCGGCGCGCCTCGTCCGACAGGGTGATCCGCATCGCTCAGTCGTCCGAGGGTTCGAGTTCGATGTCGGCTGTGCCGCCGTCGGCCTCGATCGACCCCATCCGGAGGTCGACGTCGCCGGTCCCGATCGAGACAGGCTTGCCGACGATGACGTTCTCGATGACGCCGTCGAGGTCGTCCTCCTCGCCGTGGACTGCGGCGTCGAGCAGGTGGTTGACCGTGACCTCGAACGCGGCGCGGGCGAGCACGGAGTCCTTCGAGCCGGAGATGCCGTGACGACCGATCGATTCGATCTCGCCGCGGTTCGTCATAATGTCGGCGACGAGCATCAGGTGACGGATGTTCACGTCGTCGAGGCCCTGCTCTCTCAGCGTCTCCATCGTCTCGTTAATGATGGTCTCGCGGGCGGCCTCGACGCCGAGGTTGCGGTAGACCTCGTGGATGTTGTTACTCGTCGTGCGCGTGGCGTCGACGCCCTCGATCGAGAGCACGTCGCCGAAGGCCGATCCCTCGGTGTAGAGCACGAACTCCTCGCCGTCGGTCTTCTCGTTGTCCTCCTTGCGGATGACGACGCGGGAGATGTCCTCTAAGCCCTTGAACACGATGTCTCGCAGCTCCTCGACGAGCTGGAGCAGCCGCCGGTAGCTGGGCTGGTCGGGACCGAACTCGATGAGCGTCTCCGATCGCCGCGTGTCGACGCCGAGGGCGTCTTCGATCGTCTCGGTGATCTCTTGGGCGACGGTGTCGACGCTGTCGACGGTCGGCCACCGCTCGGCGAGCGTGTCCTCGTTGAGGTCGATCTGGACGATCATATCCGCGACGTTCGTCGAGATGTCGCCGAGCGCGAGGATCTTCGTCGCCTCCATCTGCCAGACGACCTCGTGGGCGCGCTCGCGGTTCTCGGCGTACTCGTCTTCGAGGTGGACCGTCATCATCGGCGTGTCGGGCGTCTTCCGCGCGTCGACCAGCTCGATCAGTCTGGGAAGCCCCTGTGTGACGTCGATCTCGGCGACGCCCGCGTAGTGGAACGTGTTCATCGTCATCTGCGTTCCGGGCTCACCGATCGACTGCGCCGAGACCGTGCCGACGGGGTCGTGCGCCTCGACGCGGGAGTCCTCGTAGCGCGAGGAGATCGCTTGGGCGATCTCGTCGGCCTGTTCGAGGTCGACGCCGCCGCGGTCTTCGATCGTCTCGTAGATGCGATGTGTGAGGCTCTCCGGCAGGTTGTGGTCCTGAACGATCGCCTCGATGTCGTCGTCGACGTGCTCGTACTCCTCAGTCATCGGACTCCACCTCCAGACTTCCTGCCTTGTCAAGCCCCGGACCGGCGTACTCGGAGATGTTCGTCGGGAGCTCCTTGCGACCAAGGAACTCCGCCTTTTCCTCTTCGGAACTGAACTCGGCGTCGAGGATGCGATCGGCGACGTTCTCGACGTCGATCGGGTTGTCCTCCGAGGAGGAGACCTTCACCGGAGAGGTGCCGTCCTCACCGAACTCGAACTGGACGACCGTCCCCGACGTGTCGCGGACGGTGCCGTCGTACTGCGCTTCCAACTCGGAGAGGGCGTTGATCAGCCGACGCTGCAGGTACCCGGACTTCGACGTCCGGACCGCAGTGTCGACCAGCCCCTCGCGGCCGCCCATCGCGTGGAAGAAGAACTCCCGGGGGGTGAGGCCGCCGCGGTAACTGTTCTCGACGAAGCCGTGCGCCTCCGCCGAGAGGTCGTTCGGCTGATAGTGGCTGAGCGTGCGGCCCTCGTAGCCGCGGTTGATCCGCTCGCCGCGAACCGCCTGTTGGCCGACGCAGCCGGCCATCTGCGTGAGGTTCAGCATCGACCCACGCGCGCCGGAGCGTGCCATCACGACCGCCGGGTTGTCGTCGGCGAAGTGGTCCTCGGCGATCTCGCCCGCGGAGTCGCGGGCCTTGCCGAGCTGCTGCATAATCTTCATTTCGAGCGTCTCGTCGACCGTCCGACCCGGGAGCGATTCCAGCTCGCCGGCCTCGTAGATCTCGATGAGCTCTTGGACGCGGTCGTAGGCGCTCGCGATGGCCTCGTCGACCTGCTCGTTGGCCTCGCCGGGGATCGACTCGTCGTCGATCCCGATCGAGAACCCGAAGTGCATGATCGCGCGCATCGCCAGCGACGCGACCTCGTTGACGAACACGCGAGCGCGCGTCTTCGAGTGCACCTTCGCGAGCGTGTCGACGACCTCGCCGCCGAACGCGCCGACGGCGTCCTCGTCGATGGTGCCCGAAATGAGCTGTCCGTCTTCGATCACCACGTCGTCGCCGGCCGAGGACGTGAACTCCAGATTGAGATCGTTGGGGAGAAGTTCGCTGAAGAGCTGCTGACCCGTCCAGTAGGGCTCGTTTCCGTCCTCGCCGGCGGGCTCGGGGAGCGTGTCGATGCTCGTCGCCCGCAGCAGGTCCAGCGCCTGCGTCTCGGTGAATTCGGGATTGCCGTTGGTCAGCAGGTACGTGCCCGAGATGTGGTCCTGAATCGCGCCGATGATGTTCTCACCGAAGCGCGGGCTCAGAAGCTGCTCTTGGACGCGCATCAGGACGCGGGCCTCCGCCCGCGACTCCTCGGTCTGCAGCGCGTGCATATTCATCTCGTCGCCGTCGAAGTCGGCGTTGTACGGCGGGCAGACGACGGTGTTGAGTCTGAATGTCTTATACGGCATCACGACGACCTCGTGGGCCATAATCGACATCCGGTGCAGCGACGGCTGCCGGTTGAAGATCACGATGTCGCCATCGATCAGGTGCCGGTTGACCTCCCAGCCGACGTCGATCTTCTCTGCGAGCTCCTCGCAGTTCTTCTCGGTCACCTTCAGTCGGCGACCGTCGGGACGCTTGACGTAGTTCGCGCCCGGGTGGCCCTCGGGGCCGTTCCGGACGTACTGCTGGGCGCGGCCGAGGTTCCGCTCGGAGACGTTCATCGTCTGGGTCATCTCGCGGGCGACGCGCTCTGGGACGCCGACCTCGTTGAGCGAGAGCGTCGGGTCCGGCGAGATGACGGTCCGCGCGGAGAAGTTCACGCGCTTTCCGGACAGCGAACCGCGGAAGCGACCCTCCTTGCCCTTCAGGCGCTGTGAGAGCGTCTTCAGCGGGCGACCGGAGCGGTGTCGCGCCGGCGGCGTGCCCGAGATCTCGTTGTCGACGAAGGTGGTAACGTGGTACTGCAGCAGCTCCCAGAGGTCCTCGATGATCAGCTGCGGCGCGCCGGCCTCGCGGTTCTCCATAAACCGCTGGTTGATGCGGATGATGTCGACGAGCTTGTGCGTGAGGTCGTCCTCGGAGCGCTGGCCGTTGTCCAGCGTGATCGACGGCCGCGCGGTGACCGGCGGGACTGGCAGGACAGTGAGGATCATCCACTCGGGTCGCGACCGGCTGGGGTCGATTCCGAGCGTTTCGATGTCCTCGTCGGGGATGTCCTCGAACCAGTCGCGGATGTCCGAGGGCATGAGCTTGTTCATGTCCTCCTCGGTGAGGTCGACATCGAGGGCCTTCTCCAGCTTCTTTCGGTCCTCGCCGACGGGGCGGAACTCGCCCGAGAGGATGTCGTTCACGCGGCTGAGGTCGAGTCCGGAGTCCTCGGCGAGCTCGCTCGGGGAGACGCCGCTGTCGTCCTCGTCGTCGGGGTCGGGCTGCATCGCCGAGGCGATCTGCTCGGAGTAATCGCCCGCGAGGACGTCTTGGACCTCGTAGTAGGTGGTCGGCTTCTCGTGTTTGATGTCGTGCTGCGGTGCGCTGCAGTGCGGACAGCGGCTCGCCTTCCGCGCCTGTCGGACGGCGGCCTTGAGCACGTCTGTCCAGTCCTCGCCGAGTTCCTCGTTACGCTGCAGGCCGTCGCGGAACTCGTCTTGCTCCTCCGGCGTCAGCGAGAGCCGACCGCACTCCCGACACGTCGAGCGAAGCAGTCGTCGAATGAGCTTGGTGAAACCGACGTGGATGACGGGTGCGGCCAGTTCGATGTGGCCGAAGTGCCCGTTACACGATCCCGAGTGCGACCCGCAGGTCCGGCACTCGAGCCCGGGGTCGATGACTCCGAGTCGGGGATCCATCAGCCCCATATCGATTGGGTAACCGTCGTCGTCGTACGTGTCCGCGGTGATGATCTTCGTCGCGGACATGTCTCGGTACGTCTCCGGGTCCATCAGCCCGAACTGGATGGCACCGATCTCTTTGGGTGTCTGCATTGACATTGTGTGAGTGGGTTGTGAGTGGTCAGACCGCGTCTTGGAGGTCCAGCCGTGGTCGGATGCCGAGCGCGATCATCTCATCGAGCAGCAGCTTGAACGCGTAGCTGATCTCGATCTCGTGGATGTCGTCCTCGTCGCCGGTGACGGGGTCGTAGATTCGGCGCTGTCCGCGGTCCTCGACGGCGACCATCCCCGTCTCCGCGGAGATGTACACCGTCTCCTTGTCGGAGGAGTCGAGCAGGCGTTCCTGCAACACCATCGCGGCCCCGTGGCCGATGACGGTGTCGCGCTCCATCTCGCCCAGTCGGAGGCCGCCCTCGCGGGCGCGCCCCTCGGTGGGCTGACGGGTGAGCACCTGCACCGGCCCGCGCGAACGGGCGTGCAGCTTGTTGCTCACCATATGATACAGCTTGTGGTAGAAAATCGTCCCGACGAAGATCTCGGCGTCGATCTTCTCGCCGGTGACGCCGGAGTACATCACCTCCTTGCCGGAGGATTTGAACCCGTGGTCTTCGAGCGCGCCGCGGAGTTCGTCCTCGGATTCGCCTTGGAAGGCGGTGCCGTCGACGCGACGTCCTTCGAGCGCGCCGACCTTCCCGCCGAGCATCTCCAGCACGTGGCCGACCGTCATCCGCGAGGGGAGCGCGTGCGGGTTCAACACGAGGTCGGGGACGAGCCCCTCCTCGGTGAAGGGCATGTCTTCTTGGGGAGCCAAGTGGCCGACAACGCCCTTCTGACCGTGTCGAGACGCGAACTTGTCGCCGAGTTCCGGGATCCGCTGGTCGCGCACCGACACCTTCGCCAGTTTGGAGCCGTCCTCGCCTTCCATCAGGGTGACGGTGTCGACGACGCCCGATTCGCCCGAGCGCATCGTGACGGAGGTCTCCCGACGCTTCTGCGGGGAGAGCCCGCCCATATCGTCGGGCTCTTCGAGGAATCTGGGCGGCGAGGTCTTCCCGAGGAGAACCGAGTTCTCGTCGACTCGGGTTTCGGGATTGACGAGGCCGTCCTCGTCGAGGTGCGTGTACGCGTCTTCCCCGCGCGCACCGCGGACGTCTTGGCTCGGCATCTCGAAGCGGTCCTCCTGACCACCGGGATATCGGCGCTCTTCGCCCTCGTACGTCCGGAAGAAGTGCGAGCGGGCCATCGCGCGGTCGACGGAGCCCTGGTTCATCACGAGCGCGTCCTCGATGTTGAACCCCTCATACGACATCACGGCGACGACGAAGTTCTGCGCCGCCGGGCGCTCGTCGAACCCGATCTGTTCGGTGGTCTGCGTCTTGACCATCGACAGCTGCGGGTAGTGCAGCAGGTGCTGTCGCGTGTCGGGACGGATGCGGTAGTTCGCCGCCGGGATTCCGAGCGACTGCTTCATCATCCCCGCACCCATCGTAATCCGCGGGGAGGCGTTGTGCTCGGGGTACGGGATCATCCCCGCGCCGATCCCGAAGATCAGCTGCGGGTCGATCTCGAGATGGGTGTGCTCGTCGCTGATTTCGTCCTCGTCGACGGCGACGTAGATGTCTTCTTCTTCCTCGGCGTCGATGAACTCGACGTAGCCGCGGTCGACGAGATCCTCGAACTCTAGGGAGCCCTCGGTGACCGCTTCGATCTCCTCGTCGCCGAGGAGCGGCTCGCCGTTCTCGACGACGATGAGCGGTCGGCGCGCGCGGCCGGAGTCGGCGTTGACGATGACCTCGCGGGTGCGCTCTTTCACCGAGACGTTCACCATCTCGCTGACGTCGCCGCGACGCCGCGCCTCTCGGATCTGTTCTGCGAGCTGTTCGGGATCGGGGTGCGTCCCGACCAGACTGCCGTTGACGTAGACTTTCGCCTCTCGTTGTGCCTGAGCCATCGTTTTAGTCGTCCGCGGGTGTGCCGGCTGCCGGTCCCTCGATACCGGGAATTCCTTCGACGCCCATCGACGCCAGTTCGCGCTTGAGCGACTGTTCGTCCTCGATGTTCTGTGAGAGCTCCATCGCCTGCGCGAAGTTCTTCACCAGTCCGCAGTTCGGTCCCTCGGGGGTCTCGGAGGGGCAGATTCGACCCCACTGGGTCGCGTGCAGGTCGCGCGCCTCGAAGTGCGGCTGACTCCGCGACAGCGGGCTGCGGAGCCGACGCAGGTGCGAGAGAACGCCCATGTAGTCCGTCCGATCGACGAGCTGGGAGACGCCGGAGCGGCCGCCGACCCAGTTACCCGTCGCGATCGGGTGTTCGAGCCGCTCGGTGAGCACGTCGGAGCGGACCACGGTGCTGACCGTGAGGTCGCGGTTCCGCATGTTCGCCCGTTCGAGCTGGTACTTCACGTCGCGTGCGAGCTTGTTCAGCGCCGTTCTGAAGAGGTCCTTCATCAGGTCGCCGGAGACCTTCAGCCGCTTGTTGGCGTAGTGGTCCTTGTCGTCGGACTCCCGTCGGTTCAAGGCGAGCTCGAAGCACGCCTCGGCCATCCGGCAGAGGTAGTACGCCTTGTTGATTCGGACGTCTTCGTCTTCGACGCCGTCCTCGTGGAGGTGCGGCAGCAGGTAGCGGTCGATGACGTAGTTCGCCCGCTTCAGCTGGTAGTTCTTGCCTTGGCCGCCCGCGACGCGTTCACCGAGGACCTCGATCGCCTGCTGCTCGGTCTGGACGTCCGCTTCCTCCAGATTTTCGAGCATGAACTTCACGATCTCGGGGTCGTCGCTCACCCGGTGGACGATCTCCTCGTCGGATTCGAGTCCGAGCGCGCGGACGAGCGTCACGAAGTTCACGCTGCCCGATACCGAGGGGAACGAGACTTCGAGCAGCCCCTCGCGGTTGCGTTCACAGAGAACGAGCGCGCGGTAGCCACGGCGCTGGGAGAACGTCTTCGCCACTTGGATCTCGTCGCCGTATTTGGAGTCGTACTCGGCGAGGATCTTGTTCGGCGCGAGGTCCTCCGACGTCATCAGCACGCGCTCGGAGCCGTTGACGATGAAGTAGCCGCCGGGGTCGACGGGGTCCTCGCCGATTTCGATCAGTTCCTCCTCGGTGAGGCCGGCGATGTTGCACTTCGTCGAGCCGACCATAATCGGCATCCGGCCGACCTTGGTCTCGGTCGTGTCGACGACTATCTCCTCTTCTTCCTCGCCGCCGCGGACGATGGACATCTCCATAAACACCGGCGCGGCGTAGGTGATGTTGCGGAGGCGGGCTTCCTGGGGGAACAACAGCTCTTCGGACCCGTCGGCCTCGCGGACGCGAGGCGTTTCGATGCGGACGTCGCCGAGTTCGACGTAGACGGGCTCTTCGCCCTCTTTGTCGCCGATATCTGTCTCGATACGTTCTTTCTCGGTGACGACGTCCTGCATTCCGCGCTCGAGGAAGTTGTTAAACGAGCGGAAGTGATGCTCTGCCAGTCGCTCCTCGGAGAAGTACTCTCTCGAAACGACGCGTCGGTCCTCTCGATTCATTCGATCACCAGTCGGTATGAGACGGCTTTGTCTGTCGTTCGCGAGTCGCGGACGATCTTGACGACGTCGCCGACTTCCGCGTCGTCGGGCATCGCGGGGTCCTTCCGTTTGATCTTCGGAAGTTCCGCGCGCTTGACGTCGTACTGCGTCAGCATCGACTCGACCTCTTCCTCATCGATGAGCGTGTGCTCCGGGACGAGCTCGTGTTGGCTTACGTCTACCATATCTGAGTGCGGTGGGTGTCGGTTGGGGAAGAAATTCTCACGGGATACTACAGCCCGGTTCGGATGGGAGCCATTTAACCCTTGCCAACTTCGGATCGGATAAGCACGGCTCACCATCACGAGTACCCTCAGCACTCGTGTTGCGTTGACACACGTGGGACTTGGATAAAGAAGTTGCGGCGAACCGCTGGCAAGTGATGATCGCCCGTCGCCGTCGCCTGCTCAAACGACGGCGAGTGTTTATATACGAGGGCGGGACCAGCGTCCCCGTGATCTGACGATAGCCCCGTGTCGTGCTGCGGTTGTTCGGCACAGCGACACGGGATTGTCGGTGACGACCGGAACGTGGCAGACGTTCCGACGACGTCACCGATGCGGGTGCCGACTGTAAGCCATCAACTGCAACCGCGACTACTCGACGACGAGGCTCGTCCGCTCGTCGACCGCATCGGCCTCCGCGAAGTCGCCGCCGCCGAGCAGCCCGCGAGCCGCGCGCTTCCCCCACTCGACCGCGGGCTGGGTGAACGTCGAGACCGCCGCGAGCTCGCCGTACAGCACGCAGGCGGCCTCCATCTCGTAGAGCAGCGAGCCGAGGCTCCGCTCGTCCACGGCGTCGATCTCGACGCGGATCGCGGGCACGCCCGACTCGACGAGGCTCGCCTCCGTCGCCTCGAACTCGGCGTCGAGCAGGTCGCCGAGCGAGGAGCCGCCGAGGTACGCCAGCCCGTCGAGGTCAGTCTCGGGAATCGATCGATCGGCGTACTCCCGTGGTCGGACCAGCGTGACGAGCTTGTCCCGGGGACCCGCGCGGTACAGTTGGAGCTGTGAGTGCTGGTCGGTCGCGCCGAGCGCCCGCGCCGGCGTCTGCCCGAGGCCGTCCTTTCCGAGGCTTTCGGCCCATAGTTGGGAAAACCACTCGGCGAACGTCTCCAGCCGCTCGGCGTACGGCATCATCGCGTTGGTCACCGCACCGCGGTTCGCCAGCGCGTAGGTCGTCGCGCCGTAGGCGTACGCGGGCGTCTCGAACAGCGAGCCGGAGAGCCCCGTCACCGCCTCGCTCGCGCCCGCCCGGATCGCATCGAGGTCGTGGCCCTGAATCGCCGCGGCGGCGAGTCCGACCGTCGAGAGCGCCGAGAATCGCCCCGGAACGCCGTCGGGAACCGCGAGCGACGGGAGATCGTGTTTCGCCGCGAGCGAGCTGAGATTGCCCGACTCGCCGGTCGTCACGAACGTCTGCTCGGTCCAGTCGACGCCGGCGTCGGCCATCGCCTCGCGGACGACGAGGAAGTTCGCCAGCGTTTCTGCCGTTGTCCCCGAGCGAGAGACCACGTTCACGACCGTCCGATCGAGCGGAAGCGAAGCGAGGAGCCGCGAGACGTGCGCGGGATCGACGTTGTCGAGGAAGTACGCGTCGGGGTCGTCCGGCCCCGCGAGCGCGTCGGCGAAGGTGGCCGCGCCGAGCGCGCTCCCGCCGATGCCGACGGTCAGGATGGCTTCCACGTCAGAGAACGGCTCGACGGCGGCGCGGATAGCGTCGAGATCGACCGTTGAGGGGAGGTTCAGCGCCTCGTAGCCGTGTTCGTGGTCGTCGCGGCCGGTCTGTATCCGTTCGTGAGCGACCGCCACCTGTTCGTCCAGTCGCTCCAGCGACTCCCGGGAAACGCCGGGCGTCGCGTCGAGCGCGCTGCCGAGGTCGACGTACATACGTCCTCAACGACCGTCCCGGACGAAAAACCGGTCGGTCTGGCGACGGCCGTGACGGCTCCGGAGCGGCCGACAACCGCGTAGTTGAAATCGCCGCGGGTCCAAATCGGTCCGATGGCATCCGGGTACGACGGCGTCTTCGGGGCGTTCCCCTACGCGCTGCGTTCCAGCGAATCGCGGCTGTTCAAGTGCTACGTCGTCGCAAGCGCGCTCGCGATCGGCCTGATCACGCTGCTCGTCGGCATCGCCGTCGTCGTCCTGATCGGTCAGAGCGCCGCCGTCCCGGGTGGTTCGCTCACGCTCTCGCGCGCGTTCTACATCGTAGTGGGGCTCCTCGTGGTGCTCCCGGCGATCGCTCCCGTACTGATCGTCGCCCGCCGCCGTCGACGCGGCGAAGAGAGTTCCACACGGCACGAAGCGGCGCTCTCTGTGGCCGGGTTCGTCTTCCTCCTCTCGCTGTATCTCGGCCTCGTCGCGTCGATGCCGGAGACGTTCGCACTGGACGGCGAAACCGTGACGCGTCCGACCCCGAGCGGGGCCTTCGCGCCGGTTATCGCGGCGCTGTACGCGGTTCCGCCCGTGCTCTCTTGGAGCGTGCCGCTCGCCGGAGCGGCTCTCGTCGCCCTCGCGCACCGTATCTTCGGCTGAAGGTTCGACTCCGTTCGGGCGACGATCAGACGAAACCCGCAAGTGCGCTGACCGACTACACGGGGCAATGACTGACGCCGATCGCGACCTCGATAGACCGAATCAGGGCGTCGCTACCGAATCCGACGACGAGGGAGTGATCGAAGGGACGTTCCTCGTGACCGCCGCCGAGTCCGACTCCGCGGTGTTGAAAAACGTCGAGAGCGGCCAAGTGCACACGCTCTCTTCGAACCCGGGGGTCGAACGCGCCGACGTCGTCGAGGGCGTCGTCGCCCCCGACCCGCCGCTGAACGTCTCCTATCAGCTCGTCGAAACGTCGTCGCGTCGATCGCTGTCGATCGATCGGAGCGACGAACCGCCGACAACTCACTCGAAAGAGCTCGCTGCAGATCAGGAGGTCGGCGGACTCGCGCTCGAAGAACGCGCCGGAACGGGCGAGATCCACGTGATTACCGTCCCGGAAGACGACACCGAAGCCGCCGTCGACGACGTCCTCGACGACGAGGAACAGTTGCTCTCGCGGGCGGCGCGTCTCGGCGTGAACCGCGTCGAAGTGCGGTCGTCGCCGGGCGTGCTTTCGGTGCGGTATATGCCGTGACGCCCTGAGAGATCCGTAACGATTGCACTTCCCGTCCGACGCCTCGCTCGTCTCTCGCGGCACTGTTCGCTCGGGCTGAGTATCGATCGAATGACGTGAGGAGAGCGACAGCTATTCGCTCATTAAAACGTTGTTACCGTCTGATTTTACGTTTCTATCGTTTCGTTAGCATTTTTTGCCGTTTCGAAGGGAACTGGTAACAATACCGACTCCTCCGGAAACCGGTCATAGCCGCTTTCAGTCCGGGTAGACCACTCGGACGGCGCTGATAGCTCGGGTGACTTCGCGCGAACGGGGGCCTCGTCCCGTTCGACGGCGGGACTGAAGACGGTGTTTCGGGCGAGAGCCTGCAGCGGTGACATCGAAGGGAACACAGTATGAAGCACGATTCAGACGATCTCGACAGCGGTGACGAGACGCATAGCGGGACGAATACGAACCTATCGACCGAGATAAACCTCACACGACGCCACATCCTCGCTGCGTTCGGCGCGACCGGGATCGGTGCGGTCACCAGCGGCCAGACGTGGTCGATGTTCAGCGATACGGAGACGACGCAGAGCACGCTCGTAGCGGGTGAGTTCGATATGAAAGTCGACTGGCAGGAGATCTACAACGGAGAGCCCGTCGACGCGTATCCGGACGAAAACGACGATGACGAACAGGACGAGATCGAAACGCGCGATGAGATCGCACGGGAGCGTTACGGCGTCTACTACGACGCACTCGACCGGGACGAACAGGCCGATGTCGAGGCGTCCTTCCGCGGTCAGTTCGCGGACCTCTCGAAGCTTTTCGACGACGGCGGCGGCCGCCCACCCGTCCTCGAATTCGACGACGTGAAACCCGGCGATAGCGGATCCGTCTCGTTCAGTCTCCACCTGTTCGATAACCCCGGATTCGTCTGGCTGACGGGCGAACTCCTCGAGAACGACGAGAACGGCCAGACTGAGGCGGAAGTAGCGGCCGAAGGCGAGGACGTTACGGGAGTGGGTGAACTCCCCGAAGTGATATCCGCCCGAGCGGTGTACGAGGACGGAGAAGAGATCATCTCCGGAACGTTAAGGGAGGTGCTGGACGCGCTCGATCGCCGTGTCCCCCTCGACGGCGACCGAGGGGCGACGGACCGACACTGCTTTTCGAACTCAGAGACCCAGCACATCCGTTTCGAATGGGAGGTACCGAAAACCGTCGGCAACCGAATCCAGACCGACTCCGCCGCGTTCAGGCTCGGGTTCTACGCCGAGCAATGTCGTCACAACGACGGCGAACCGCAGGTTCGGAACTTCACCGTCCACGCGATCGACGTCGACATCCCGTACAACACGTTCGGACTGCACCAGCCCAACGGCGCGATGTACGTCCTCGAAGAGAACATCGAGGCCGTCCGAGCGGCCGAAGGGTCCTACGAGGAGCCGGCGGACGTCTCGGTGATCGAACCGCTCGTCCTCAGAGCGAACCACGGCGACATACTCAACATCGAGTTCGTCAACGATCTCGATCGCCCGGCTTCGATCCATCCGACGGGACTGCCGTATGACCTGAACACGTCGGACGGAATGGCTGTCGGACGGAACCCGGACACGACGGTCCCCGCGGGGGGATCGACGTCGTACCGAATACACGCCGACAACGAAGGCGCGTTCTACTTCGCGGACGGGACCGCCCACGCGTGGGACAGCGACCCGCAGGGAAACCCGGAGGAAACCAATGCGCTCGCCCGAGGACTGTTCGGCGCGATACTCGTCGAGCCCCGGAATTACACGTGGACCGATCCGGTGACCGGCGGCACGCTCCGAAGCGGAACGAAAGCGGACATCCACGCTCCCGACGCTCCCGACTACCGCGAGTTCGTCCCGATATATCACGACCCCGGCGACGTTGTTCCCGAACGGGATTTCCCGTTCAACGAAGGGGAGGTCGACCACGTGGAGGGAGTCCCTCAGACCACCCACGGGATCAACTACCGCGCCGAGAAGACGAGCGAGCGTGTCGGTCTGGCGGACCAACCGACCGAGGCGTTCTACAGTTCGTGGGTCCACGGCGACCCCGGATTCGGGGACAACGCGTTCCCCGCGTACAAGGGCGATCCGATCAAGTTCGTTCCGATCGGCGCGAACCTCGAGGAGAATCACGTCCACCACCTCCACGGTCACCGCCTGAAGGAGGTCGAGGGACGATTGGACTCCGACACCATCGATTCACAGACGATCGGCCCGGGGGCGACCTATCCACAGTATCTCATCGCTGGGGCCGGCGAGCGCACGACACGTCCGGATATGACGTTCGAGGAGGCGTTCTCCGTCGGCGCGGGATACGTCCACGGGAGCGCTGGCGACTACCTGTTTCACTGTCACTTGTTCCCGCATTACACGGAAGGGATGAACGCCGTTATGCGGGTTCACGACAAGCAGCGTCCCGATCTGCAGCCGTTACCGGACAACCCTCCGGAAATTCCGACCGACGCGGACGACCTCGGGTGGATCGAAGTCCTCGATACGCTCGTCGACGAGGGCGAGCTTCAGCCGAACGCGCCGAGTATGTCGCCCGGAAATCCATGGAATCGAGCGCCCAACGAGGCCGAGCAGGAGGCGTTCGACGCGCTCGTTCCGGGCGCACCGTACGTCGATCCCGTCGTCGACGACGACGCGCCGGTCCGGGAGTACACGATCGTCGCACTGCCGGCAGACGTCGTGTACAACGACGCCGGCGACCACGACCCCCGAGGGCGCGTGTTCGTCCTCGAAGAGGACGCAGAGGCGGTTCGGAACGGCGACATAAATCCCGAACCGCTCGTCATCCGCGCGAACGTCGGGGACGCGGTACAGATCACGTTCAAAAACGAGTTGACCGAGGACGCCCTGCTTCCGGGCGAGCCCGCCGGAGAGGTGTCCAACCACGTTCACTTCGTCGGGTACGACGTGCTCGGCTCCGATTCGACGGCGGTCGGCTACAACTACAGCCAAGGCGTCGATCCCGGCGAGGAGGGGACCTACCGCTGGTACGCAGACGAGGAAGGGGCCGTCTTCTTCCACGACCATATGACGGCTACCGGGGAGGGAATGCACGGCACGTTCGCCAGTTTGATCGTCGAACCGGAGGAGTCGCGCTGGCTCGATCCGCACACCGGCGACGAGATCCGGAGCGGGACACAGGCGATGATCGAGGACCCGAACGGCGAGGACTTCCGAGAGTTCACGCTGTTGTATCACGACTTCGCGCCCCTCGTCGAGCGAGGGACGACCGACGAGTTCGTCAATCCCGACACCCAGCACGCGCTCAACGCCGGAACGATGGCGATCAATTACCGAAACGCCCCGTACTACCACCGCGACGACGAGGACGCGGCGTACGTTCACAGCTCCGCCGTGCACGGCGATCCGTCGACACCGGTCTGTGAGATGTACGAGGACGACCCGGTTCGAATCCGGCTCGTGAACGGGAACCACGAGGAGCAGCACAACTTCACGACGCACGGCCTCCTTCCCAACCCCGACGGATTCGATCCCGCCGACTCGACGTCGCAGGTCATCGGTCCCTCCGAAGCGTTTACGTTCCGCGCTCGAGAGGAGACCGACTTCGCGAGAAGAGACAACCCGAACGGCCTGCCGGTCCGCGATTACCTCTACGGCTCGGCGGTTATGGACGACCTCTGGGATGGGATGTGGGGACTCCTCCGTTCGTGGGGTGGCGAAGTGAATCACCTCCAGCCGCTCCCAGACCGCGAATCGCCCGAACCGAGTATCGGCGATGACGACCTTCGAGAGATGGGCCACCCGGCCCCGTTCGACGGGCGGTGGACGGAACTGGGTCACAAGGCGAAGCTCCGCTACGATGACAACGCTGACCGAAGTCGTCCGGCGGACCACGACGCACGACGGAACGACCAGATCGGAGCGGCCCCACCCAAAGCGCCGAATCCCGGCGATCCCTGTCCCGACGGCGCGCCGGTCAGAAGCTACGATGTCACCGCATTCCAGAACGAGATCGAGTTCAACGACTACGGCGATCACGACCCCCACGGAATCGTCTACGCGATCGACGAGCACGTCGAGGAAATCCGGTCGGGAGATCGTCCGGCCGAACCGCTCGCTATTCACACGAACGCGGGCGACTGCGTCGAGGTCACCCTCACGAACGAGCTGCCCGAAACGCCCGACGACGCACACGCAGATCCCGAAATGCGTACGAATAAGCCGTGGGAGCGCTCGAACCGAATTTCGTTACATCCCCAGCGGCTCACGTACGACGTGAACGGATCAGACGGGGCGACGGTGGGGTTCAATTACGATCAGACGATCGCACCCGGCGAGTCGATTACCTACCGCTGGTACGCCGAACGCAACCTAGAGGGGTGCGTGCTGTGGGATATGGCCGATCCGCGAGGCACCCATCACCACGGGGCGTCCGGCAATCTGTACATCGAACCCGAGGGATCGACGTGGCTCGATTCACGGACGGCCGAACCGGTCAGTGTCGGGTCGGACGTAATGGTCAAGGATCCGAACGGGTCCGATTACCGGCAGTTCTCGCTCTCGATAAGCGACAAACGGTACGTCGTCAACCCCGACGGATCGTGCGTCGTTCCGAGGAACGACGACGATCCCGACCAAGATCCGAACACGCCGTGTAACCAAATCGGCGACGCCGAAGACCAGGGGTACGTCGGCGTCAACAACCGGGCCGAACCGTTCAGTAGGCGGTTCGATGAGAACCCGGCGGAGCACCTCGTCTACAGCTCGGATATCCACGGCGATCCGGCGACTCCCGTCTTGAACGCCTACCTCGACGACCCCGTGCAGTTTCAGGTGAGTCAGGCGTCTGGTGGACCACGGGGCGTCTCGATCCACATCGCAGGCCACCTGTGGAACCGGTTCCGTCGCGTTCCCCAAACGCCCCGTATCGGCGTCGAAAACTCCATCAGTCCGGGGAAAATGCTTCGGATCGAGCCGCAAGGGAGAGCCGGCGGTCTCCGGAACGAGACCGGCGACTTCATCTACCAAGGGATGAAGATGCGTCGTCGGTTAGAAGCCGGTCTCTGGGGGCTCTTCCGCGTCGAGGACCGACCGGAGGACTTCGCGGAACCGGTACAGCCCCTCCCCGATCGCTCGGCGCGACTGTCGATCGACGAGCGCCCCGGCTGGGTCGTCAGCCGTAACAACGCTTCGTCGGGCGGGCTAGAGGCCACGTCAAGCGGGCTCGACGGACTTCTCGTCGGGGTCCCCGACAGCGATATCGGGAACACGGAGGCGGGTGCCGCGTACCTGTTCTACGGCCCGGTAGACGAAGCGGAGCTCACCGACCTCGCGGGAGCCGACGCCCAGTTCCTCGGTGAGACGATGGGAGACCGTGCCGGGATAGCCGTCTCGATCGGAGACGAGACCAGCGAATTCGGAGCGAACGCGATCGTCATCGAGACCGAGGACGAACGGTATATCTTCGACGGGAGCGACCGGCCCACCGGGACAATTAGCCTCGAGGAGGCAGACGTCGTCGAAGAGAAATAGCGCGCTCGGCGTTCTCGACGCGTTGCCCTCACCGCCACCGACTCCGTCGGGTCCCGGCAAGTGGTTCCAAACCGAGCGTGCAGCCCCTGTCGACCGATGAGAAGGCTTATTCGGCGGCGCTCTCCACCGGCAATTATGGTCGAGTTTACGGTACCGGAGGTCGACTACACCCGGTACACGAACCGCCAGTTGGCGGCGATTCCGTTGGCCGTCTTGGCGGTGGCGCTCCTCATCATCGGAGGGTGGTACGTGATGACGGGTTCGCCGGTGAACCAAGGCATCGATTTCACCGGCGGAACGGAGGTACAGGTCGCGATCGACGGCCCGCAGTCGGAGGCCGAACAGCAGATCCGAACCGCCTTCTCCGCGGAGCCGGAGTCCATTCGATCCGTTCCCGCCCAGAACGTCTACGTCGTGACGTTCCAGTCCGATCCGGGCTCAGACGCGGTCCAAGCGTCCGAGTTAGAGCAGCAGGCCGAAGACGCGGGACTCGACGTACGGTCCATTTCGACTGTCTCAGCCAACTTCGGTGGGGACACCCAGACGCTCGCACTCGGCGGACTCGCGGTCGCATTCCTCGGGATGAGCGTGCTCGTCTTCGCGATGTTCCGCGTGTTCGTCCCGTCGATCGCCGTCGTCATCTCCGCGTTTTCGGACATTATGATCCCGTTGGCGCTGATGAACGTGCTCGGGATCAAACTCTCGCTCGGGACGGTCGCCGCGCTCTTGATGCTCATCGGGTACTCCGTCGACTCGGACATCCTCCTCAATAATCACATCCTCCGTCGCTCGGGTGACTTCTACGAATCGACATATCGGGCGATGCGGACCGGTGTGACGATGACGCTGACGTCGATCGTCGCGATGATCGTGATGACGATCACGGCGACGCTGTTCGGAATTCAGTTGCTCGCCGCGATCGGGACGGTGCTCGTCTTCGGACTGGCGACCGACCTGATGAACACGTACCTGCTTAACTTGAGTCTGCTTCGCTGGTACAAGTTCGAGGGGGTGAACCAGTAATGATCGACGTCCGGGACAACTGGCGAGTCCTCCTTCTCGTCGTGTTCATCCTCATCTCCGGGTTCGCGCTGTTCTCACCGACGCTCGGGGCCGACGACGGCGGCGAGGGCGGCGGAAACACTGCCGCCGAGCCCGGAATCACCAACCTCCAGTACGGACTCGAACTATCCGGCGGCACCCGCGTCCGCGCGCCGCTCGTCGGCGTGACAGCCGAGGAAGTCGACTTCGGCGGCGACGAGCCGCGGACGGTCGAACAGAACGTCGCCGAGGAACTCGACGGGGCCGGCCCGACCGACGTGATCGCCCGAATCAGCACACAGAGCGGTCAGTCGACCGCACAGCCCGGTTCGCAGGGGCCGACGAGTACCGTCGAAGTGACCGCCGAGGGCGTCGGCACCGACGACCTCGAAGCGGCGCTCGATGCGGCCGGGTACGACTACGAGAGCACCCGAGAGGGCGTCACTGAGACGACGCGACAGGAGGTCGTCCGCATCCTCGAGAACAAGATCAACGAGGCCGGACTCTCCGGCGGGACGGTCCAGCAGGTGACGACCGCCCAAGGGGAGAACTACATCCTCGTCGAGGTCCCGAATCAGGACACCTCGCAGGTTCGCGATCTCGTCGGCGAGCGCGGGACGGTCGTGATCGAGGCGTACTACCCGGCTGAGAACGGCAGCGACTACAACCGCGACGTCGTCCTCCAGCAGGAGGACTTCCAAAGCATCGGTACCGCCCAAGAGAGCGACGGCGGCGGCGCGTACGTTCCCGTTACGGTCTCCGAGTCGGTCGCACCCGACTTCCAACAGTCGATGCGGGATTCCGGCCTCGCGCAGTCCGGCGGAACGCGCTGCGACTACGAGCGCAACCCGAACAGCACCGAGCCGTGTCTCCTTCTCGTCGTCAACGGCGAGGTGACGAACGCCTTCGGGATGAGCCCCGGACTGGCCGACAGTATGCGAAGCGGCGAATGGGCGCAGAACCCGGTCTTCCAACTCCAGACGACGAACGTCTCGGAATCGCAGGAAGTCTCGATCAATCTCCGCGCCGGTGCGCTCCCCGCACAGCTCGACTTCTCCAGTGAGAGCGGCGGAACGACCTCGTACATCTCGCCGAGTCAAGGGGCGGACTTCCGCACCAACTCACTCATCACCGGAATCATCGCCGTGCTCGCCGTCAGCGGAACCGTGTTCTTCCGCTACCGCGACATCCGCGTCGCCGCGCCGATGGTCGTGACCGCGCTCTCGGAGGTCGTGATCCTCCTCGGATTCGCCGCCGGGATCGGCTACCCGCTGGACCTCTCGGTCATCGCCGGGTTCATCGCGGTCATCGGTACCGGGGTCGACGACCTCATCATCATCGCCGACGAGGTGATGGCCGAGGGCCAGATCGATTCCAGACGCGTCTTCCAGTCGCGCTTCCGGAAGGCGTTCTGGGTGATCGGGGCCGCGGCGGCGACGACGATCATCGCGATGTCGCCGCTGGCGATCCTCTCGCTCGGCGACCTGCAGGGCTTCGCTATCTTCACCATCCTCGGCGTCCTCGTCGGGGTGCTCGTCACTCGCCCGGCGTACGGAGACATCCTGCGGGCGCTGACGACGGTGGACCGCTGAGAGAACCGGATTTTCACGCCCACTCCGTCGCTGACGACGCCACAGACGCCTCCTCGTCGCCGAATCTCACCCTACAAGAATAGGCGACCATTTAAATACGATACCGCGACAACTCCGAACTGTACTGGGCGACAACTATCACCGACTCTCCGTCGGAAACGGAGGAAACGAGACACACAATGCCCATCGACACTGATCTCCCCACTGACCGCCCGTCCGACGAAAACGGCACCGCTGCCGACGCACTCGCTGGCGACACCGAGACTGACGAGCACGACCGCGAACAGGTCCTCGTCGCCCGCGTCGAGACGTACGAGGGCGATGCCGACGAGTGTACGATCTATCCCGTTGAGACGGAGCCGGAAGCGCGACAGACGACGTGGATCTCCGCCGAAGAGGGATCGTTCGTCTCCCTCGACTCGATGCAGTAGTCAGGTCTGTCGCGTGCGCTTCGCCCGCTGGATCCTCGCTTCAAAACTCCGACAGCGCCGACTGTTCTGCCGCCGCGAGCACGTCTGTCGACGTCGACCACGACGCGCGAGCGCAGGCGGGCAACTCCCCCGTCTCGGCGACGTACCGGCGGAGAAAATCCCGTGTCGTCGGATCGCTCGGATAGCCGCTGCCGAGCGGCCCGTACTCGGCGTACTCCTCGGCGAGCGCGTCGATCTCGGCGTCGCGGTGGACCTTCGCGACGACCGACGCGGCCGCGACCAGCGGGTACGTCTCGTCAGCGCCGTGTTTGGCGTGGACGTCGAGCGGGAGAGAGTCCGAGCGCGAGCGCGACGCGACGCCCTCGCGAACGCGACGCCCGAAACGTGACTCGCTGACGTCGCCCGCGTCGGTGACGACCGCGTCGTCCCCGCGAGCCACGGCGGCGATAGCCTCGGCGTGGGCGTCGACCGTCAGCGAGTTCATATCCGTCTCGGGGTCGTCGATCCGATCGGTCGAGACGACCGCGACGCCGATGGCGACGTCCTCGTGTCTCCGCAGCCGCTCGGCGATCGACTCGCGGGTTTCGGGGGCGAGCCGTTTGGAGTCGTCTACGCTGTCCGGAATCGCCTCCGACGACGCGCGCACCGCGGCGGCGACCATCGGGCCGAGCACCGGGCCTTTTCCGGCCTCGTCGCTGCCGACGTTCGCGTCTCCGGGTGTCATTCCTCGTCGTTCGCGTCGTCCGGGTCGTCAACGGCGTCGACCTCGTCGCCCTCCGCAACAGCACCGTCCGCGTCACTCGCCGCCGAGCTGTCGCCGTCGAGGAAGAACGTCTCGTCCTCGAAGGGTTCGTCCTCGCCGTAGACGCCGACGACGTCGAGCGCCGTCACCTCGGCGTCGACATCGAGGATCCCCGCGAGGCTGGGGTTCGTGCGCCCCTCGTCGCCGGAGATCAGTTCCTTGATGTACAGGCCGCCCGCCCCGTGAACCTCGACAGTCGCGTGCGTGTCGTCGTCGAGTTCGCCGCCCGTCTCGTACACCTCTCGCGTGCGAGTGAGACTCGCCCGTCGGTGATCGACGCGGTGCGGCGTGTACTGCTCGATCGTCGCGCCTTCGAGTTCGTCGAGGGCCTCGGCGAGCGCGTCCGCAGCGATGGGAGAACCGAACTCGACTTCGGCCCGATAGCGCTTCGAGGCGTCGAGCTTCTTCACTCGTTCGACCATCTCGTAGTCGGCGAGTCTGAGCCCTTCGACCTCGACGCGGCCCTCCGCGAATGCGTTGATATCGCCCTCCAACCGCTCGACATCGATTCGGCGGCGACGGGGTTCCATCACCTCGATGACGAACGGGCGGCCGGTGCCGAGCATCCGCGCGTCGACGTCTTCGCGGCCCGCACCGTGGAACTTCGTGTCCGTCCCGTCCATCACGTCGCGGACGATCGGCGCGGTGAGTCCCTCGACGCTGTCCTGGTACAGATAGCCCGTCCCGTCGCACTTCTCGCAGGGTTGTTTGCCGACGTACCCCGAGCCCTGACAGGCGTTGCAGGGCCACTCGGTCTGTGGGATGTCGCGTTCGAGTTTCCGGTAGCGGCCGTAGACGAACGCCGAGTGGACGGCGACGTCGACGGAGTCGGCCTCCAGATCGAGCGTGAACTGGACGTCCGGACGACCGAAGTCGACGTCGGTGTCGGTGAGTCGCCCGACTCGCTTGCCGACCTCGCGGTTGAACTCGGATTTGAACAGTTCGCCCGCGCCCTCGGGGAGGCCCGCGCCCTCCCGGAGCAGGATCTCGTTCTCCTCGATCAGCGGCGGCGTGCGCGTCCCGACTTGGTAGGTGTCGAACTCGACGCCCTCGACCGCCGCGGCGCAGCGCTCGGCCCACTGGTCGAACTCCGCGCAGCGGCCTTCGCACACCCAGCAGTCGACCGTGTCGACCGGCTCGTACGGCTCGTCGTCGTCGAGCGCGGCCGCAATCCGGAGGCTCTTGCCCCGCTCGGCGTTCGTCAACCCGAAGCTCCGATCCGCGAAGGCCCGGCCGAGACAGGCGTCACAGACGGGTTCCTGCGCGGCGAGCGCGCGGGCGTCGGCGAGAATGCTCATATCGGTATCTGTGCGGGTGCTCGCTTTGTTCTTGTCCTTTCGCCGCCGATACAGTATGGATTCGAGTGGTCACGTTGTGAGAACGCAGTGAAGACCCCGGAAGCCCCCGCGCTCTCGACTCGGGGGACTCGCTGCGCTCCTCGGCCTTCGGCCTGCGGTGCTTACGTCGTCCTCCTACGTCGAGAGCGCGGCCCCTTCCATTCCCACCCGTCGACGTTCTCCGGTCAGCAATCGCCGATCAGAGGACGCCGCCAGCGACGCCGAGGAGCCACCACAGGGTCGCGAGCACGAGCAGACTGATGGCCAGCGTACCGGCGAAGACGACGAACCCCAACGCGATCACGACGCGTCGGTCCCGGCGCACGCCGTCGTCACCGGGATCGCGCAGTCGGCGTTCGAGGAGTCGGACGTTCCGGTCGTTCGCGCGCCAGACCGCGTCGAAGGCGTCGCCGACGAGCGGGATCGACCCGAGCAGGGCATCGACAACGACGTTCAGAACCATCCGTGCGAGCGTCGCCCGCGGTGCGCCGAGCGCCGCGGCCTCGGCAACAACGTACGCCGATGCCGCGGTGGCGGTCGCGTCGCCGACGCCGGGGAGGAGCCCCAAGACCGGGTCGAGCCCGACGCGCACGGTCGTTCCGGGGATCTCGACCGCGCTGTCGAGCAGGCGGCTCAGTCGACGGATGCGGAGTAGTCGCTCCGTCGCGCCGGGAGAGAGACCATCGACGACGTCGGAGTCGACAGCGACGACGCCATCGTCTCCGGGTTCGCGGTTCGTCCGGTTCACGGTCGCTCGTCGATGCGAACGCGCTTCGGTGTTCCGGCGGCCCCGCCACCGGTCGAGGCAGCGCTGTCGGACTTCGTGGTCCTTAGGTCCACGGAGACCGGACCGGTGTGTGAATGGAGCCTGCGATCGAGATCCGCGACTTGCGGAAGTCCTACGGCGACGTACAGGCGCTCGACGGCGTCGATCTCACGGTCCCCCGGGGGTCGTTCTTCGGCCTCCTCGGCCCGAACGGCGCGGGCAAGACCACGTTCATCAACGTCCTCGTCGGACTCGTCCGCAAGAGCGGCGGCGAGGCGCGAGTGTTCGGTCACGACGTCGAGGACGACTACCGCGAGGCGCGCGACAGCATCGGCCTCGCGCCGCAGGAGTTCAACGTCGACCGCTTCTTTCCGATCCACGAGGTGCTCGAACACAAGGCCGGCTACCACGGGATCTCCCGGGAGCGCGCCAGCGAGCGGGCCGAGGAGGTTCTGAAACGCGTCGGAATCTACGACAAGCGCGACACGCGCTTCGACTGGCTCTCCGGCGGGATGAAGCGCCGCTTTATGCTCGCGCGAGCGCTCATCACCGAGCCCGATCTGCTGATCCTCGACGAGCCGACCGCCGGCGTCGACGTGCAGCTGCGCCACGAGCTCTGGGAAACCATCGTCGACCTGAACCAGCGGGGGACGACGATCCTGCTCACGACGCACTACATCGAGGAGGCCGAGCGGCTCTGCGACGAGGTCGCGATCCTCGACTCCGGCCGCGTCCTCGACGTCGCCAGCCCCGAGGAACTGATGGACCGCGGCACCGACGACGTCGTCGTACAACTGCGGAACGCGCCGACCGCAGTGCCGGATTTCGCCGCGCGCGACGACCGGATCGAGTCGGTCGAACTGGACGGCACGCGCCTCGTCGTGACCGCCACGCAGGGCGGACTCGTCGCCCCCGAGATCGTGGGACTGCTCGACGAGGACGGCCACGAGATCGTCGACCTCGAAATCCAGCGCACGTCGCTCGAAGAGGTGTTCGTCGAGATGACGCGTGCGGATGAGGAGGGACGCGCGACCTCGGAGGTGGCGTCGCAATGAGCGTCGATACGACCGGCTTCCTCGCGTTGCTGCGGAGAGAGGTACTCCGCTTCCTCCGTCGCCCGCGGAACACCTTCCTGCCGCCATTTATTACCAACGTCCTGTACTTCTCGGTCTTCGGGGTGATCCTCGGCGAGCGGATCAACGAGATCGCCGGCGTGCCGTACATCCTCTTTATTCTCCCGGGCCTCGTCGTCCTCGGCGCGATTTCGAACGCCTTCGAGAACACCTCGTTTAACATCTTCCACGGCCGCTGGAATCGATACATCGAGGAGGTGCTCACCTCGCCGCTGTCGTACGAGACGATGGTCGGCGCGTACGTCCTCGCCGCGGCGATCCGCGGCGCGATCGTCGGCACGCTCATCGCGCTCATCGGCGCGTTCTTCACGGACGTCGGCGTCGTCCAGCCGCTGTATCTGGTCGCCTTCGGCGTCGTCATCACGGCGCTGTTCGCGAGCCTCGGCGTCGTCGCCGGGCTCTGGGCCGACGACTTCGACGACCTGACGATGCTGAATCAGTTCATCCTCCGACCGCTGGTCTTCTTCGGCGGCGTCTTCTACTCGCTGAACGAGTTGCCCGCGACGGTCCAGCAGGTGTCGCTCCTGAATCCGATGATCTACATGGTCAACGGCGTCCGGTACGGGTTCCTCGGCGTCAGCGAGGTCGATCCGAACGCGTCGCTTGCGGTGCTCGCGGGGCTCACCGTCGTCGTGCTCGCGCTCGACGTCGCGCTCTTCCGGCGGGGCTACGGGCTCGCGGAATAGGGTCGAGGGGGCGGTCGACGCCGGTCCCGACGCCGCCGCCCGCGAACGACCGACTCTTGGTGTTCCAGCGGCGAGACGCCCTATGCGACAGTTCCTGATCGTCGGCCACGACGCCCCGACGACGCCCGACTTCTCGCTCGACGACCTCGCCGGCGCGGCGGGACGGCTCGACGTCCTCTGCCGCTGCGTCAACAGCGCGTTCTTCCTCTCGCACTCGATCCGCGAGGACGTGCGCGTCCACCTCGTCCTCGGCGACGAGTTTACCGTCCGCTTCGAGGGGGGCGAACTCCGCCGCCTCAACCCCGACGAGCGGAGCACGGCCGCGCTCGTCCGACAAGCCCTCGAACACCGCGAGGACGCGATCGGACATATGCCGGCCGAGAGCACCCCGGGCGTCTCGATCCGTCGGATGGGGTTCGAGGAGACGCTCGAGGCCGTCGCCGACGACGTCCACGAGGACCCGACGCTTCTCACGCTCCACGAGGAGGGGGACCCGATCGTCGACGTCGACCCGCCCGAGGACCCCCTGTTCGTGCTCTCGGACCACCACGACTTCACCGACGAGGAGCGCTCGCTCCTCGCAGAGCGCGGCGACAAACGGGTCCGCGTCGGTCCCGAAGTCCTCCACGCGGACCACACGATCACCGTCGCGCACAACTACCTCGACACCCGAGGCTACACCGAGTACTGAGAGCGATGTGTGAGGACCGTCGGGATCGAACGGGCGAACCCGGAACGCCCCCCGCGTCCGACGACGCGCGCACCGAACCGCTTCGGACGACGCACGCGCCCGCCCTCGACGACCGGTTTCCGGTATCGCTCCGGGGCGTCGCGGTCGACGACGAGACCCGGTGCGCGCACTGGCACACCGCCGTCGACGTCGTCGCGCTTCGATTCGGCTGCTGTGAGGTGTTCTCGCCGTGTCATGCCTGCCACGCGGAAACCGCCGATCACGACCCGGAACTGTGGCCGCGCGATCGATTCGACGAGGCGGCGGTGCTGTGCGGCATCTGCGAGACGACGCTGTCAGCGCGAGCGTATCTCGACGGCGACGACGCGTGCCCGAACTGCGGAGCGGCGTTCAACCCCGGGTGTCGTCGCCATCGATCGCTGTATTTCGAGGCGTGACGGTCGCAGGCTGGTGGATCCGCGCGCGGTCTGATTCGGTTCGGAAGCGTTAAAAGACCAAACGCCGACTGTTCGTATGCGGGCCGGTGGGGTAGCTTGGTATCCTTCGGCCTTCGGGTGGCCGTAACCTCAGTTCGAATCTGAGCCGGCCCATTTTCCCCACCTCTCACCGACCACGAGCGATAGCGACGGAAACGAAGAGCGTTCACATCACGGCAGCCGCGATGACCGCGCCGTTCCACACCGTGACGACGAATCCGAGCGCGCACAGTCCGAGCGGCACGCCGATACAGTGGGGCCGGGGGACGAGTCGGTAGAGTCCGTAGAACCCGCAGACGATGAGCACCTTGATCGGGAGGATCATCGGCAGCCCGTAGGCGTTGATCAGCCACGCTGCGACGGGACTGGCCTCGACGACCGTTCGCAACTGCAGGCCGGCGAGCGTCGTGACGACGTCGCCGACGAGGAAGAACGTGATCGCCCCGCACCACCAAAGGAGGGCGTTTTCTTCCAGAATATCGATCGAGGAGTCGAAGTCTGTGACCATTGTACTGAGGGGGATCAAATCAGGTCGGAGGGGTGAACGACCGGGTCAGCCTCGTACTATCGATTCACTACAAGCAGTACTAAACGTTTGGATTCGATGACAGGAATCGGGATTCGATAACGGGAAAATCTCCTCACCCGAGCGCGAGAGGCAGCACTCCAGCAGTCGTGAGTGCGTACGTCGACACGTACGCGACTGCCGCGAGGGTCAACGTCGCGAGACCGGTGACGAGGCCGAAGAGCGCCGAGTGCGCACGTGGCTGTCGCGTCGGTTCCGACTCCTCCGCCTGCTCCCACCGCGTGATCCGCGACCGGTGGCGAACGGCGGCCGACAGACCGACGACCGCCGCCAACGGGACGATTGTGAATCCGAGCACGTGAGCGTCGACCACCGTCGGCCGCGGGAGGATGGGCGCGGTGACCGCGTACGCGACGCCGACGCCCGCATAGCGGTCGATCGTTGCACGTAGCTGCCCGAGAACGCCACGTCGGACAGTAGCGGACGAAGACCTGTGCGCCTCCGCGACTCCCAGATCCAACGCGACGAGGACGCCGAGCCAGACGGCCGCGAGTTCGACGAACAGCACGCCGAAGATTTCCAGCGTCGGGTCGGCGGCGAGGGCGACTCGTTCAGTGAGAACCGGCGGGCCGAACGGCGAGAGAAGGGGCGGCGGCGCGGCCAGAAAAACGTCGCCGAAGGGATGCGTGAGGAATCCGACACCGGCGGCGACGGCCAGTACGACCGCGGGAAGTCGAATCTGTCGGCCGGCCACCCCGCCGACCGCGCCGACGACCGCGAGAAACGCACTGGCGACGACTGCGGCGGCCGTTCCCGCGGTCGTCCAAAGCAAATAGACGAGAAATGAAACGTAGAGAATCGCGGCGAGCGCGTAGAGGAGTGTCGCCAGAGGAAGGGAAACGGCCCGGGATGAAGCGCGTCTCGAACCGACCGCGGCCCCCACCCCGAAAACGAGCGCGGCCGCGACGCCGACGGGGAGCGGGTGGGTAACGACGCGGTGGACGCCGTTCGCGACGCCCCAGAACGCCTCCCAGCCGAGCGGCGTCCCGGCCGTCACGGCGACAGCGTAGGTCGCGACGGCGTAGAGGACGTCGAGGTCCGGGAGCAGCGCCGCGAGTCCCGCGACCGCACCGAGCCGAAGGGCGGCGGGGGAGTCGGCTCCGAGTCGGGAGGCGCCCCACCCGACGAGCGCGAACGCGAGGAACTCGTGGCCGACGAACATCGATCAGGTCGGATCTACCCGGCGCGGAAAATAGCTCTTCGGATGTCGACTCGCACCGCGTGCGATCCGTTCACCAGTTCGCCCGTTCGGAGACGGGAGTCGGCATCCAGCCTTTTGCTTTCGGGGCTCGAACGACCCCTATGAACGGAATCGCGATCGATCACGTGAACCTGAGTATCCCCGACGACGGCGTCGAAACCGCAGTGGAGTTCTACCGCGACGCACTCGGGTTCGATATCGACGGGATGGGCCTGTACGAATCGGGCGAGAAGCCGTTCTTCTCGGTTCGACTCGCGCCCAGAGCGGTGATACATCTCGAGCCCGACGCGGACTTCGATCCCGCGAGCGAGCGGACCGCGTACGACCACGTCGCCGTCCGAATCGACGAGACGATCGACGGGATCGAATCGGCACTGTCGGCCGCGGGCGTCGATATCGACCGACGGCTCGAACCCCTCGGAGCGACCGGCGTCGCGCCGGCGGTCTATCTCACCGATCCGTTCGACTACCGGATCGAGCTGAAAGCCGCAGCGTCGAATCAGGCGTGAAATAGACTGTCGAATCGCACGTGGAACCGGCCGTCGAGTCGAACATCGATTCGATCGCGAACCCTGGACCCGCACTAGCGGGCGGGGGGAACTGTGCATCGAACCGCTTTTCTCGTCCGTCGTGGTTGAACTACCCAATCGATGCGAGATCTGGTCCCTTTCGGCGATGGTTCCCCCCTCAGGTGTCGCGCGGGTGTCGTGCTCGTCGCTATCGGCGTTCTCCTCCTCGTCTCCTCGCTCGTCGTCGGTGCCGCGCTCGCGCCCGACGTCGGGAGCGCAGCGGACAACGAGACCCGACAGACGCTGGTCGGGTCGCAGGGCGGCGGTCCGGGGCTGCACGATCACGGCTCCGTCTACCTGTTGGACGGCCGCGAGACGGCGTGGAAAACGGGCGACACTGACAGCTACTTCGACGTCACGATGCTCGATAACGGTAGCGTGATGGCGGGATTCATGCAGGGCGGCTACGAGGACTGCGGCCCCTACGAATCGCCGTGTACGCACACCGGATTCCGGATCATCGATCCGAACGACGACAGCACCGCTGAGCCCGAAGTCGAATACGAGTACTCCTTCCCCGTGCGCTCTCAGGCGAACAGCGAGGTCCACGACGTCGAACTGCTCGACTCCGGCGAGTTCCTCGTGAGCGATATGGAGCACGAGCGGATCTTCACCGTGAAAGACGGCGAGGTCACGTGGCAGTGGAACGCCAGCGATCGCTACGACGCGCCTGACGACCCCACCCGAACCGACTGGCTCCACATCAACGACGTCGACGTGATTAGCGAGGATCGCTACCTCGTCTCCGTCCGCAACGCCCACCAGTTGGTGATCGTCGAGCGCGGCGAGGGCGTCGTCGAAGTCGTCAACGGTGATGAGGAGACGACGCAGGGCGACCCGACGCTGCTGCGCCAGCAGCACAACCCGCAGTGGCTCGGCGAGGGCCGAGTGCTCGTCGCCGACAGCCACAACGACCGCGTGGTCGAACTCGAACGCGACGAGAGCGGCGAGTGGCAGGTCGTCTGGGAGATCTACGCCGCCGAGGGCGTCAACTTCAACTGGCCGCGCGACGCCGACCGCCTCGACAACGGTAACACGCTCATCACCGACTCGCTGAACAAACGGATCGTCGAGGTGAACCGCTCTGGGGCGACTGTCTGGAGCTACGGGACGCCTGAAGTACCGTACGAGGCCGAACGCCTCCCCGAGGGCGAAACGGTCGGTGCGACCTCCTACGCCGACGCCGAAAGCGACGAGCCCACGACGATCGGCGAGGGCCGAGACGTTCCCGTCCTCTCCTTCCTGCTCGTGATCTTCCAGACGGGGCTGCAGACGCCGTTCTGGTTCAACGAGGGTCACGTCGCCGTCACGATCGTCTCGCTCGTCTGCGTTCTCTCCGGGTTCGGAGTCATCCTCCGCGATCGGTTGACTCGGGGCTGAGCGAGAGCCCTCAGTGACCGACACCCCACGATTTCTTGTCCGTCCGGGCAGAGGGGACCGGTATGACTGACTCCGAGACACTCGACGGCGACGTCGGGAGCGAGAGCAGCCCCGACAGCGACGATGGAGCCGAGAGCGGCCCCGACAGCGACGAGGGGATCGAAAGTGACGAGCGCGCCGACGGCGATGAGCACGAATCGCCTGTCGACGAACTGACGTGGGAGACGACCGATAGCGGAGTCGACTACACGTGTCCGGGGTTCGACGTCCGCCGCGACGACGTCGTGCTCCCGGACGGCACCGAGACCGACTTCCACTACGTCGACGAACCGGCCGCGATCGTCGTGCTCCCGTTCACGCCCGACGGCGACGTCGTCGTCATCGAGGAGTGGCGGCAGGCGGTCGGTCGGATCAACCGCGGCCTGCCGGCCGGGAGCGCCGAACCCGAGGACGACGACCTCGCGGCGGTCGCCCGCCGCGAACTCACCGAGGAGACCGGTTACGAAGCGGGGAGCGTCGAACACCTCTTCGCGGCCGAACCGGCGAACGGCCTGTTGAACAGCGTCCATCACTACTTCCTCGCGCGCGACTGCGAGCCGGTCGGAGAGCAGGACCTCGATTTCAACGAGAGCATCCGGGTCGACGTGGCGGACTACGAGGAGCTGCTGGGCGACGTCGTCGAGGGAGAGATCCGAGACGGCCGCACGGTCCTCGGGATCACGCGATACGAACTCGCCGACCGTTGGCGCTGATCCGTATCGGACCTGCGACTTACTGCTAACCGAGAGCGGCTCGACGCGCCTCGGTCGACGGAGACAGGACTTTGACGCGCGAGTGCGAACGTCGAGTGTGTCCTCCGAACTGAATCCAACCGGCGGGGCGGACGACTCGGTGCCCACGTCCGACTCCGTTCTCACCGTCCTCCGCGCGCTCCTCGTCGCCGTGTTGCTCTCTGTCGTCGGCATCGGCGTCGGCGGTATCCTCGTCGTCGCCACGGTCCTCGCGCTCGGCGTCGCCGGGGTCTCGATCACCCCGCTCCTGAGCGTCATCCTCTCGCTGGCGCTGGCGACAGGCGTCGGGTTCGGCGGCGTCGCGCTCGCGTACCTCCGGTACCGCGGCGCGGGCATCGGGTACGTCGGCGTCCGTGTGCCGTCGCTCCGGGAAGTCGCGTTCGTCGTCGCGGGCTACGTCGCCTCGCTGGCGCTGCTTATGCTCGCGTCGGTGATCATCACGACGGTCGGCGCGGAGGCGGCTCCGAACACGACCGCGGAGATGGGAATGGAGAACCCGGAGCTCCTGCTGCTTCTCATCCCGGCGTCGTTTCTCCTGATCGGCCCGGGCGAGGAGCTACTCTACCGTGGAATCGTCCAGAACCGACTGAGCGAGGCGCTTCCCGCGCCGCTGGCGATCTTCCTCGCGAGCCTCATCTTCGCGTCGATCCACTACTTCTCGCTGTCGGGCGCGCCGCAGGCCCGAGTCGTCAGTATCACGGTGCTCGTCCTTCCGACGCTCGTCTTCGGGACGATGTACGAACTCACGGACAACATCGTCGTCCCGGCGCTGATCCACGGCGCGTACAACGCCACACTCTTTTCGCTGCTGTATCTCGCGATCCGATTCGCGGGCGCAGAAGAGCTCCAGCAGTCCGCGACAGCCGCGGCGCTACTGTTCTAGCTCAGAGGAGCGTCCACGCGAAGTAGCCGCCGCCGAGAATCAACGCGACGCCGACGACCTGCACGAGTCGACGCCAACGGGCGAGAGCAGTCGAGTCGCTGCCCCGGCTCCCCGCACCACCCGACGCGTCGCCCTCGCCGTTCGAGACCCCGTCCTTGTCGACCGAGACGCCGTCCTCACCGTAGCGGCCGTGTCGGTCCTGCGGGAGCCGCCCGGCCGTCTGCACTTGGATGATCGTCCCGGGGGCCGCGACGAACAGGATCCCGAGCGCGACGCCCAACACGGCCGCCGCGAGCGTTCGCACGTCGGTCATCGTAGCGTCGAGTCAGTCATCTCTCTTCAGTTATCAGTTCCGGAGCCGCTCGATGCGCTTTTCCATCGGCGGGTGCGTCGCGAACAGCCGCGCGAGACCGCGCTCCTCGCCGAAGATGCAGAGCGCGTTCACCTGCGAGTCGACCGCCGAGTCCTGGCTCCGCTCGTTGCCGCGGCTGATCTTCTCTAAGGCCCGCGCCAGCGGTTCGCCGCCGCCGATGGCGTCTGCAGCGTCGCCGTCGGCGACGTACTCGCGATACCGCGAGATGGCGAAGACGAAAAGCATCACCAGTAACTGGGTTATCTGGCCGACGACGATCGCGAGGAAGAAATCGGCGATGTCGTTGTCGCCGGTCAGGAGCACGACCCATTGGGCGACGATGGCGACGATGGAGGCGACGCCCTGCCCGAGTACCATCATCACGACGTCGCGGTTACGGATGTGCGCGAGTTCGTGCGCGAGGACGCCCTCGACCTCGTCGGCGTCGAGTCGCGAGAGGAGTTCCTCGCTGACGACAACGGTTCCCGCGCCCTTCCGACCGATGGCGAAGGCGTTCGGCACGCCCATCCGCGCGATCATCAGGCGGGGCTTGTCGATCCCCATCGATTCCGAGAGCGACTCGACGCGGCGGTGGATCTCCGGATACCGGTCCTCCGAGAGGTCCTCCGCGCCGACGCTCCGAAGCGCCATCCACTTACCGATCTTGTACTGGACGCCGACGAAGGCGACGCTGCCCGCGAGCACGAGGGGCAGCGGCCAGCCGAAGACGCCCATCACGACGACGGCCGCGACGGCGTAGAACGCGAACAGGATCGATCCGACGATCGCCATCCGCGCTTTCAGTCCGAGGTGTCGCATACGGCGATTTCGTTGTCCGTCCGGACACAAATACTCGGTGGTTCCTCTGCGGCGAGCGTTTATCTGTGAAGATGGGACCACACCCAGCGTGATCTGATATCCGCCCCGCGCTGTGTAGCGGTTGTTCGGCACAGCAGCGCGGGAGACAACCGACAGCGCCGGTGTTGGCGGGGCCATCGTCGCGGGTCGCGAGCGGGTGCCGACTGTTCGCCAAACCGATCAGCCGTGGGTCTACAATGGACTGATCGACCGAGATGAAACGACTGACTCGTCCGTCGGCGAGCGATTGCTACCGGTATTCGGCGAGGTGGGAATGGAAGGGGCCACCGTCTCGGCGAAGACGCGCGATGCAAGGACCGCAGGAGCGAGCGAAGCGAGCGACGAGGACCGCAGCAAGCGCATCGAGTCGAGACGGTGGGGGCTTCCAAAGTTGTCACCGCTGACTCCGCAGTCAATCAACAACGCCGACAAACGGAAAGCGACGGTACTTACCGAGTCGCCGCCGACACCCGGGTATGCGCGATCACTTCGAGCTCCGCGACGGGGACGCCGCCGGACGGATCGGCGAGCTCACGGTCCCCCGCGCGGGGGTGGCAGTCGAGACGCCGGCGTTGATGCCGGTCATCAACCCGAACATCCGAACGGTGGCACCCGCGCGCCTGCAGTCTGAGTTCGGCGCGGAGATCCTGATCACGAACTCCTACATCATCAACTCGAACGAGGACCTCAGAGAGCGAGCGCTCGACGTCGGGCTCCACGAGATGCTGGAATTCGACGGCGCGATCGTCACCGACTCGGGGTCCTTTCAGCTCGCGGAGTACGGCGACATCGACGTGACGACGCGGGAGATCCTCCGGTTCCAGCACGACATCGGCTCCGACATCGGGACGCCGGTCGACATCCCGACGCCGCCGGACGTCCCCAGAGAACAGGCCGAGCGCGAGCTCGCGACGACCGAAGAGGCGCTCGTCGACGCCGAGGGGGTCGATACCGGCGAGATGCTCGTGAACGCGCCCGTGCAGGGATCGACGTATCCGGACCTCCGCGAGGCCGCAGGACGACGCGCCGACGAGACGGACCTCGACGTGTTCCCCGTCGGCGCGGTCGTCCCGCTGATGAACAGCTACCGCTACGCCGATATGATCGACGTCGTCGCGGGCGCGAAGCGCGGCCTCGGTCGCGACGCCCCCGTCCACCTGTTCGGTGCGGGTCATCCGATGATGTTCGCGCTGGCGGTCGCCGCCGGCTGCGACCTCTTCGACTCGGCGGCCTACGCCATCTACGCGCGCGACGACCGCTATATGACGGTCCGCGGCACCGAACACCTCGAAGACATCGAGTACTTCCCCTGCTCGTGTGCAGTCTGTTCGGCGCACAGCCCGGGCGAACTCCGCGGGTTGGCGGACGAGGAGCGCGAGCGACTGCTGGCCGAGCACAACCTCCACGTCTCGTTCGCCGAGATCCGCCGGATCAAGCAGGCGATCCGCTCGGGCAACCTCCTCGAACTGGTGGAAGCGCGTGCCCGTTCGCACCCCGCGATGCTCGACGGCTACCGCGCGCTGTTGGATCACGCCGACCAACTGGAACATGAGGACCCCGTCTCGAAGGGGTCATTCTTCTACCTCTCGAACGAGTCCGCGCGGCGTCCCGAGGTCTTGCGACATCACGAGCGCATCGCTCGCATCGACGCCGACCCGCGGGTGCTGCTCACGCAGGGCGGCACGCCCTCGGGCGACGCGTTCGACGCCGTCTGGCGCGTGGTTCCGCCGTTCGGGCCGTTCCCGCGGGCGCTCTCGGAGACGTATCCGCTCACCGCGGAGGTGCCGGAGCGGACCGACCGCGAGGCCTACGAGGCCGCCGCCGACGGCGTCGCGCGGGTGGCCGAGACGAATCCCGGTTCGTCGTTCGTGCTCGCGCACGACGGCTGGCCGGAGTCGACACTGGAGCGGGTGCCTGAGAGCGTCGAAATAGAGACGGTCGGCAGCGACGAGCGCGAGTAGGGCGACGGCTGGCTAGGATTCGTCGCTCGCGGTCGCCTCGTCATCCGCCGCGCGCGCATCGTCGCTCGCCAGCGAGACGTCGGCCATCCGCTCGGAGAAGTCCCACGAGTGCAGCCGCTCGGAGGCGACGTCGCCGTCGGTCCACAGATACCACAGCGAGAGCATCCAGAGGTGACCGCTGGGAGTGTGACACGCGAGTCGCACCGGCACCCGTTCGGCGTCGAGGAATTCCGTGAGTTCGGGCCGTGACCACGCGCCGGTAACCTCCATACGACGCCTTCACGGACGGATCGCAAAAGCCCGCGGGCCGATTCTGCAGAGAGTCTCGTCCGGCGACGTTCCTGACGGCGCAATCGGGGAACGAACAGACAGATAATTCACGGATGACGGCACATACGGGTGTATGACCGATTACTTCGAGATACACGGGCGCGACGGGGCCGCCCGTCTCGGGGAACTCCGTCTGTCGGATCCGCTGACGACGCCCGCGCTCGTCGACGACAGCATCGACGACGCCGGGAGCCGCTGGACCGACGAGCGCGGGATTCCGAAGGGGTACAGAGAGATTCTGACGGTGCTGCCGCACCGCGCGTTTCCGGCCGGCACCGACGAGCGCGTCCAAGAGACGTTCGCGGTCGACTATCCCGACGTCGACTACCCGAGCGCTGCGGTCGTGACCGCCGAGACCGCCGCGGACTACGGTGCCGACGCGTACATCCTCTCGAATGCGCCCGGGTTCGTCGGCCACGCGTCGGCGTTCCGCGAGCAGATCATCGCCGCGCGCGAGGCGCTGCCCGCTGACACGGCGCTGTATCTCTCCGGCGTCGCGACGCCTCGGAACGCCGCGACGCTCGTCTACGCCGGCGTGGACCTCCTCGACGCGAAGAAAGCGCGCGTTCGTGGCTTGGAGGGGTTCTACCTCACGAGCGAGGGCGAGTACTTCCTCGAAGACCTCGATGAGTTGCCGTGTAACTGCCCGGCGTGTCAGGGCAAACGTCTGGACGTCGACCCCGACGAGGCCGAGACCAACGCCGCCCGCGCTGCCGCCTTCGACCGGGGGGACTGCGCCGATCACAACGAGTACGCGCTGAAATCCGAACTCGCGACCGTCCGACGACGGATCCGCGACGGCCGACTCCGCGATTACATCGAGGGACAGGCGCGTCACGATCAGTGGCTCACCGCGGCGTTCCGCGAGTTCGATGGGCAGTACGGGTACATCGAGGAACGCACGCCGGTCATCCGCGACACGGAGCTCTCGGCGGCGACCGAAGACACCCTCCGGCGCGTCGAGATCCAGCGCTTCGCCGAGCGCGTGACGGGGCGCTACCGCAACCGCTTCGAGAATCCGCTCGTCCTCGTTCCCTGCTCGGCGACGAAGCCCTACAGCGAATCGCAGAGCCACTCGCAGTTCCACGACGCGATCCAGTACCGCGCCCATCACGCGTCGATGACCTCGCCGATCGGCGTCGTCCCGATGGAGTTAGAGCTCACCTATCCCGCCCAGCACTACGACTCGGTCGTGACGGGCCGGTGGTCCGAAGACGAGAAGTCGTTCGTCGCGCGCGTGCTCCGGCGCTACCTCGAACGCAACGAGTACCCGCGGGTGATCGCGCACGTCCCCGACGGCGGCTACCGCGACATCGCAGAACGCGTCGCGAGCGAGGTCGACGTCGAGTTCGAGTACACCGTCGAGGAGCACCCGACGACGACGGAGTCGATCGCGAACCTGATGTCGACGCTCGACGGCGAGTTGAAGTACGGCAAGCGGGAGCGCCAGCATAACGTCGTAAAGGCCATCGCGGACTACCAGTTCGGCCCGGGCGCAGGAGATGAACTGTTCGCGGACGTGGAGCTGAAAACAAAGAGTCGCTATCCGAAGCTACAGGTACGCGACGAGAACGGCGAGGACGACGACGGCGGCGAGGGCGCGCAGCTCGCGACGATGGTCCCGCAGTACGGCGTGCTCTCGTTCACCCTCGACGGCGCGCGCGTCTGGGACGACTCCGACGCCCCGACGAAGCGCGTCGAGATCGACGGGTTCGTCCCGCACGGCAGCGTGCTCGCGCCGGGCGTCGTCGACGCCGACGAGGACATCCGCGTCGGCGACGAGGTCGTCGTCGAGGGGCCGAAGGCCTTCGCCGTCGGCCGCGCGCAGATGTTCGGATCGGAAATGGTCGAATCGACGCGCGGCGAGGCGGTGCAGGTGCGGCACGTCGAAGAGAAGTAATCGCTCGAATGCGAGCTCGTCCGGTTCACGGCTCGCGTGTACGGAGAAAGTCGTCAAGGACGTAGAGACCGAACGGGACCGTCCCGCAGACGATCGCGAAGAGCGCGACCTCGAGGCCCGCTTCACCGAATTTGTCGATGTAGAGAGACAGATTGCCGTCGAAGACGTAGGCGATCAGGATCACGCTGCCCAGAAGCAGCGTCGAGAAGCCGCCGAGGATAACGGTGTACCACGCGATGAAGCGGCGAAATCGATCGTGCGTCGGAAGGCGGGATGCGGGGACCATCGAGACCTGAACACGGTACGGCACGGCGTCAGCGTATTTCGTTAGGCGGCGACAAACCGTCGTTGCGAGCGTCAGGTCGATCACACTCGTCGAAGACGAAACCGCATCCGAGGATGTTTGTGCTTGTCTGTCAGAAGAGTCGGTATGACCACCGTCGCGGCCTGCCAGCTCGCGGTCGACGACCTCGACGTCGACGCCAACCTCGACGCTGTGACGACACGCCTTCGCGGACTCTCAGAAGACGTCGACGTCGCGCTCTTCCCCGAGCACGCGCTCACCGGCTTCGTCGCCGACGACCGAATCGCCGAGGTCGCACTCCGGCGAGACGGGGCGGTGCTCCGACGGCTCGGGACGCTCGCAGACGAGACCGAAACCGCGCTGCTCGTCGGGTTCGTCGAGCGGTCCGATGGCACGCTGTACAACGCGACGGCGTACGTTCCGCCCGACGGCGAGCCGTCGTGCTACCGGAAGCGACACCTGTGGTCGGGAGAACGGGAGGTCCTCGAACCCGGCGAGAGGCGCGTCGTCGTCGACACGCCCGCCGGACGAACCGGACTGCTCACCTGCTACGATCTCAACTTCGTCGCAGACAGCGCCGCGTTCACCCGCGAGCGGGTCGACGCGCTGTTCGTCCCGGGCGCGTGGCCCGCGACCTACAGCGAGAACTGGACGCTGCTGCTCCGCGCCCGGGCGCTCGACGGCGTCCGCTGGGTCGTCGGCGCGGGGCGAACAGGCCGCCGCGACCTCCCGGACGCCGATTCCGTCGAATACGCCGGGCGGTCGCTCGTCGCACGCCCTGACGGCGGCGTTCACGCCGCGTTAGATCGCCGGGAGGACGATCTCGTTGCCGAGTTGGATCCGGAGGTGGTCGCTGCACAACGAGAGCTCGTCGGGATCTTCGGCGATTGAGTCCCGAGAAATCCCATCGCGCGCCGACCCGCCCGCCGACGGCGACTTTTTCACCCCGTGGACCCTCGGTGAACCTATGACAGACAAGGCGTCTGGAACGGACCACGAGTTCTCGCTCGGCGTCCCGAAAGGGGTGCTCGAATCGCTCCCCGCGGACGGCGACAGCGCCGCGGCGGACATGAAGACGGCCGTCGCGGGGCTGGAAGGGAGTCTCGAAGACGCGTTCGAGTCGGCCGAATCGGACGGCGAGGCGGCGGGGTACGCCGTCGACGCCGTCGAACACCTCGAAGAGCGGATGGAGACGTACGACGGGTTCATCCCCGAACTCCGCGCGTGGGGGCAGTCGCCGATCTACGCCATCGCGTGGCGGAACCTCTACGCGGAGCTGATCGCGCAGATCTACGAGCACGAGTGGCTCGCGACCCATATCGACCGCGAGCGCAACTATCGACTCGTCGAGGACGGCATCAGGTTCGGCGGCCGGTAGCTACAGTAGCGTTTGCAACTGATTTCCCATCCGATCGCACGCAGTCGTGCGATCGAGTGAGTGAAGACCTGCAAACGCTACTATAACCCGTCGACGACAGCGCACACATCGAAACAGCGACAGCGGTAGCGACATCGCACAGGCGCGCACCTTTTTTGCCCGCTGCGCCCCAGCATCGGGTATGTCGTTTCAACTGCGGTTCTTCGCCACGTTTCGCGAGGCGGTGGGGACGAAGACGATCACCCGCGAGTACGACGCCGAGACCGTCGGCGACGTCCTCGTCACGCTTGAATCCGAGTTCGAGGGGCTGGCCGGCGAAATCCTCGACGACGGCGCGGTCCGACCGCAGGTGAACGTCCTCCTGAACGGGCGCGACGTCGAGCACGAACGGGGCGTCGACACGCCGATCGAACCCGACGACACACTGAGCATCTTCCCGCCCGTCGCGGGCGGGTCGGCGGACGGGTGCGAGTCGACCGCCGCGGACGGGTCGACGAGCATCCCGACCGCGCGTGCGTCGAAGGAGAGCACATCGTGAGCGAATCCAGCGAGACCAAAGAGACCAGAGAGAAGTCCTACCGAGGGATCTCACTCAGGTTAGCCCGTCACTACCTCGAAAAGCTCGGCGGCGAGGTCGTCGACGACGAGCGCGTCGAGAGCGACGAGTGGACGGCTTCGCTGTCCGCCGAGAAGGTGTCGATCGGTCCGACGCTGAAACTCACGGAGGTAACGGTCGTTTTCGAGGGCGACCCCGACGCCTTGGACGGGCTGATCGAGCGGTTCTCACAGAAGGCGATGCGCGCCGGTGGCTGAGGTGCCGAGAAACGGCCGCGATGAAGGCGACGGAGTCGACGAAAGCGAGGTCAGCGACCGCGAGGTCGGCGACGGCGCGGTCGATAACGCCGAGAGCGACGATGTCGAGAGCGACGCCGCCGACGTCGAACTCCCGTTAGACGGCGACGTCCTGCTGTACACGGGCGCGACCGCCAGCGTCGCACCCGAGCGACTCGCCCCGCTACTCCGAGCGGTCCAAGCGCATCTCGGTCCCCAACTCGACACGTACCGACGCTCCTACGAGCGCGCGTTCGTCGACGACGACCGCGACGTCTTCCTCGTTCCGGAGGGCCATTGGGCCGACGTCGCCGCGGAGCTCGGTCTCCCCGACCGCGAGATCGACGCCCTCCGTCGGGCGCACGCCCAGCAGCTCCGACGGCTCGGGGCGAGCGCCGGACGGCGCGAGGAGTTCGAGACGGCGTTAGAAATCCGCGAAGCGGTCGTCGTCGGTCACTCGGAGTCCCGTTCGGACTCTTCTATCGAACCGTAGCGCGCTTCGACGACTTCGAGATACGTCGAGAGGAAAGCCGCCTGCGACGTCGATACGCCCTCGGAATCGGTATCACTGTCCGCGTCACCGTGCGCTTCGGCATCGGCCTCGGAGACCGTCTGTCGATCGACGGACGGCCCGGGGCGGAGTTCGTCCTCGACATCGATCAGGAGCGCTTCGAGTTCGCCGCGCGGCTGGTGGCAGAGCTCGCGGTAGCACTCCTTACAGAGGTGCTCGAAGGACTTTCCGTGTCGCTCCCAGCGGTTGCCGTGCTTGTCGTACTCGCGCGTGTCCGAGCGCGGGAGCGACGCGCCACAAGCGATGCAAACCACCGTCGTTCCGTCCCGATCGTCCCGGGGACGCCACATACAGAGACGCAAGCGCCGCCGCCACTTAGCGTTTGTCTGCGGGGACGTGACTGCGTAGCTGCGAGCGGGGAAGCGACACGCCGGGGAAACCGACCGCGGGCGCGCACTCGGTGTCGCGCCTTTTATCGGCCGGCGCGTCGTGCGGATCGATATGCAGGTCAAATCCCGCCATCACCTCCGAGCCGACGAGATCGACGAACTGGAGGCCGCAATCGAGTCGAAGACGGGCGTCGCGCTCGGGGGCGACGCCTACGAGATGGTCGAACTCGCCGGCGAGCCGTTCGACGTCGTCCTCGTCGACGGCGAACCCGACGTCGTGCAGTTCGACGAGGAGGCCTTTCTAACCGTCCAAGGCGCGAACCGACACGAGCCCAGTAGGGGAATCGTCACCGTCGACGCGGGGGCCATCTCGTTCGTCAGCGACGGCGCGGACGTGATGCGGCCGGGAATCGTCGAGGCCGACGGGGGGATCGCAGCGGGCGATCTCGTCACTATCGCCGAGGAGACCCACGGGAAGATGCTCGCGATCGGCCGCGCGCTCGTCGACGGCGACGAGATGACCGGCGATTCGGGGAAAGTCGTCGAGTCGATCCACCACGTCGGCGACGAACTCTTCGAGTTCGCGGTCTGACGCCGGACCCAATCGCAGAGCCGCTGCCGTCAGACGATCGTCTGACGTAAGAACTAACGTGTTACTGCCGTTTGAGAGTGCTATGGGGATTATGAGCAAGATCATCAGCGGGGGCGGACAGCATTCGACCGACGAGTACCTCGATCTCGACATCGAGGGCGTCGAATCCGCCCGCGGTGAGGCCGGAATGAGCGTCAAGATCGCGACGATCGGCGGCCAGCAGGATGTCATCGCTATCAAAGACGCCGTCTACGACGGCGACTTGGTCATCGCGGACATCACGCGACACACGACGAGCGACAGCACGATGGAGCACATCATCGACGACCTCCGACAGGTGGCCCAAGAGGTCGACGGCGACATCGCCCAGAAGGGCGACGATCAGATCATCATCGCGCCGACCGGCGTCGGCGTCTCCCGAGAGAAACTGAACTGAGCCCGCCGACGGATCCGCGCGGGCAGCCACGGAATGCCAACGGCGAGTCGTAGACGCCGGAACCGACGAACTTTCCTCTCCGCTCTCCGTACGCGTCCGTAGATGAGCAAGGACTTCATCGAGGTTCGCGGTGCCGAAGAGCACAATCTGAAGGACCTCGACGTCCGGATTCCGCGCGAGGCGTTCACCGTCGTCACCGGTCTCTCGGGGTCGGGGAAATCGTCGCTCGCGTTCGAGACAGTTTACGCCGAGGGTCAGCGGCGCTACATCGAGTCGCTGTCGGCGTACGCCCGCAACTTCCTCGGGCAGATGGACAAACCGCAGGTCGAGGCCGTCGAGGGCCTCTCGCCGGCAATCTCCATCGACCAGAAGAACGCCGCCAACAACCCCCGCTCGACCGTCGGGACGGTGACCGAACTGCACGACTACCTCCGCCTCCTGTACGCCCGCGTCGGGACGCAGTACGACCCGATAACGGGCGAGGAGGTCGGCGAGCAGTCGGCACAGGATATGGTCAGTCAGCTTTTGGAACTTCCAGAAGGTACCCGCGCGAAGATCGCCGCGCCGGTCGCTCGCGACCAGAAGGGCGCGTTCGAGGATCTCTTCGAAGAACTCGTCGCCGAGGGGTACGCGAGAGTCGAAGTCGACGGCGAGGAGTACGATCTCACGCTCGACAAACCCGACCTCGACAAGAACTACGACCACACGATCGACGTGATCGTCGACCGCGTGAAGATCGATCCGGCGAGTCGCTCGCGGCTGGCCGACTCCGTCGAGACCGCGCTCGAAGAGGCCGACGGCGTCCTGAAGGTGATCGTCCCCGATCCGCCCGAAGACGTCCCGTTCGCCTCTAACACCCGTTCGACGGGCGCGCTCGCGGGCGAGGGAGACGATCGGCTCGTCGTCGAGTTCTCCGAGGAGCTCGGGAACCCCAACTCGGACTTCCAGTTTTCGGAGATCGAGACGCGCTCGTTCTCCTTCAACAGCCCGCACGGGGCCTGTCCCGCCTGCGAGGGACTCGGTCAGACCAAAGAGATCGACGAGGACCTCGTCGTCCGCGACTCCTCGAAGCCGATCAAGCACGTCTTCGAGGCGTGGTCGTACAACCGCTCGTACTACCGAACGCGGCTGGACTCCGTCGCGGTGCACTTCGGCGTGAGCGTGGATACGCCGTTCGAGGACCTCGACGAGGACGTCCAGCGGCAGTTCCTCTACGGCACCGACAGGGAGGTCGTCTTCGAGCGCCAGACCAGAAACGGCACCCGTCGGAAGACCAAGCGCTTCGAGGGCGTCATCCCGAACCTCGAACGACGCCACGTCGAGACCGACTCGGAATCGACGAGAGAGCACATCGAGGACTATATGGCCGTCACAACCTGCCCCGAGTGCGAGGGCACGCGCCTGAAAGAGCAGTCCCGACACGTCCTCGTCGCCGGGACGTCGATCACGGAGGTCAACCGGATGAGCATCGGCGACGCCCTGGCGCACTTCGAGGGGCTGGAGGCCGAACTCACCGAGCGCGAGCGGACGATCGCCACGGAGATCCTCAAGGAGATCCGCGCGCGGCTCGGATTCATGGAGGAAGTCGGGTTGGAGTACCTCACACTCGACCGCGAGGCGTCGACCTTATCCGGCGGAGAGAGCCAGCGCATCCGCCTCGCCACGCAGGTCGGCTCCGGCCTCGTCGGCGTCCTCTACGTGCTCGACGAGCCCTCGATCGGGTTGCACCAGCGCGACAACGACCGCCTGCTCGACACCCTCGAAGGCCTGCGCGACCTCGGAAACACGCTGCTCGTCGTCGAGCACGACGAGGAGACGATGCGCCGCGCCGACAACGTCATCGATATGGGCCCCGGCCCGGGCAAACGCGGCGGCGAGATCGTCGCTCACGGGGATTTCGACGACATCGTCGAAAGCGAGGGATCGGTCACGGGCGATTACCTCGCGGGCCGAAAGGAGATCCCCGTCCCCGAGGATCGCCGCGAGTCCGATTCGGCGCTCCGGATCCGCGGCGCGCGCCAGCACAACCTGAAGAACCTCGACGTCTCGATCCCGATCGGACAGTTCACCGCGGTCACCGGGGTCTCCGGGTCCGGGAAGTCGACGCTGATGCACGAGATCCTGTATAAGGGCCTCGCGCGCGAGATGAACGACAACACCTCGGTCGATCCCGGGGATCACGACGCCATCGAGGGGATCGACGAGATCGAGACGGTCAGGCTGATCGATCAGTCGCCGATCGGACGAACGCCCCGCTCGAACCCCGCGACGTACACTGGCGTCTTCGATCACATCCGAAACCTGTTCGCGGAGACGAAGCTCTCGAAGCAGCGCGGCTACGAGAAGGGCCGCTTCTCGTTCAACGTGAAGGGCGGCCGGTGTGAGGCCTGCGGCGGGCAGGGGACCGTGAAAATCGAGATGAACTTTCTTTCCGACGTCTACGTCCCCTGCGAGGAGTGCGACGGCGCGCGCTACAACGACGAGACGCTCGACGTGGAGTACAAAGGAAAGACGATCGCCGACGTGCTCGATATGGAGGTATCGGAGGCGCTGGCGTTCTTCGAGGCCAACACACAGCTCCGACGTCGGCTCCAGTTACTGGAGGACGTCGGCCTCGGCTATATGACGCTCGGACAGCCGTCGACGACGCTCTCCGGCGGCGAGGCCCAGCGCGTCAAACTCGCCGAAGAGCTGGGGAAAAAGCAGACCGGCGACACGCTCTATCTGCTCGATGAGCCCACGACAGGCCTGCACAAAGAAGACGAGCGGAAGCTGATCGAAGTGCTCCAGCGGCTCACCGACAACGGCAACACCGTCGTCGTCGTCGAGCACGAACTCGACTTGGTGAAGAACGCGGACAACATTGTCGACCTCGGTCCCGAGGGCGGCGAGGGCGGCGGCGAGGTCGTCGCTACCGGAACCCCCGAGGACGTCGCGCGCACCGAGGAGTCGCACACGGGGCGGTACCTGCGCGACCTCCTGCCGGCGGTCGAGGTCGAGGGACCGCGCTCCGATCGGCGAAAGCCCGCCGCGCCGATGAACGACGACTGAGCGGAAGCCCGAAAAGCGCGGGTTGTCGGTGAGAATTACGACGGCAAAACACATATTGTCGCGTGGAGTGACCCGGTTCGTGTGACGGGGACACAACCGGGAAGCGACGCACGCACCGATTGGCCCAATCGCGGTTTTGACGCTCGTAATTCCGGGTATCGATCGGGCGACGAGGCCTCCATCGAACCCGAAGTTGCGTGGGAGATCCACGGGCAGTCGTCGACCGCCGACCAGCCCGTCGTTGCGGCGACGGAAACCGTGTACTTCGGGAGCGCGGCGGACGCAGGCTGGAACGGAGACGACGACAAATTCGGTGTGACGGCCGTCGATCTCCGAACCGATGACGTGCGCTGGACGTACGAGGCCGACGAGTCGGTCACGAGTCTCGCCACCGACGGCGACGCCGTGTTCGCAGGCACCGGTGAACAGATCATCGCCGTCGACGGGGTAAGCGGATCGCTTCGCTGGCGCAACGAGTCCGCAGTCCGGCGGCTGACCTACCCGATCGTCTCTCAAGGGACGCTCTTTGCCTCTGTGCAGACCGCAGACGATGTCGGGATCGTCGCCATCGACACCGACACCGGGACGCAGTCTTGGGAACACACGGACGTTGTGCCCATCGAAGAAACCTCGCTGGCGGCGGACGAGCGGCGGGTGTATGCCAACACGATGGACGGCCTCTACGCGTTCGATCGCGGGTCCGGCGACATCGCGTGGCTGAACACCGACCATGAGGGAGACTATCACACTCCGGCCGTCGGCAACGGAGCCGTCTACCTCGGTGATTTCGAGGGAGACTTCTGCGCGTTCGACGCATCCACCGGAGAGAAACAGTGGTACAGCACCCACGGCGGCTCGTACTTTAACCCGATTATCACGGACGACGCGGTCATCACGGTCGGTACCGACGGCGTCCTGCGCTCTCACAGTCCGTCTACGGGCTCGATTCAGTGGTCGTGGGGAAGCGAAGAGGACTTCCAGATCTGTTCTGATCCGATCTGCGTGGGGGAGACGGTTTTTCTCAACACCGCTGAGGAGATCCACGCGATCAACGCCCGTACGGGCCAAAGCCGGTGGCAACTGGGTCTCGAATCCGAGTTCGGTGGGGCGCTCGCGGTGGCGAGCGGTCGGCTTCTCGTCACGAATCCCGGACTCACGGCGATCGGCTCGGAGCCGGCCTCCGCGGCGACCGACGGAGAGGCCGCCGGAGAGCGTTCCGACAGCGAAGCGCCGGTGTCAGCGACGGAGTCCGGAGACGCCCGCGACGCCGTCAGCTCCGCCCCGCCGACGTCTCGGGAACCGGATCTGACGGACGTTTCGAGCCCGCCGCGTCGGTCGCTCTCGTACGACGAACTCGAAATCCGAGATCCGATCGGGAGCGGCGGGCAGGCCGTCGTCAGCGAGGCGCACATTGCGGGGGCAGACGCCCCGGAGAAAGTCGCGGTAAAAGAGCCCCTCCAACAGAACGAAACGCTCGATACCGCGGTCGTGGACGCGTTCATCGAGGAGGCGGAGACGTGGAAGATGCTCGACGACCGCGAGCGCGGAAAGCCGCGGTGGGAGCACTCCGAACACATCGTCGGCGTCGTCGACACGGGCGAGAACCTGCCGTGGATCGCGATGGAATATATGGACGGGGGGAGTCTCGCCGACCGACTGGCCGAACATCCGGATGGCCTCCCCGTAGACGAGGCGCTGTGGATCGGCGAGTGTCTCTGTCGCGGGGTCGAACTCGCGCACAACTACGGGATCGCACACCTCGACCTGAAGCCCGAGAACATCTTGTTTCGCGAGACGCCCGACGGCTCGTGGGACGTTCCGAAACTCTCCGATTGGGGGATCTCACGAAAGCTCGCCGAACAGACGGGGACGATAGAAGCTCTCTCGGTCGCGTGCGCGGCTCCCGAGCAGTTCGAACCGGAGGCGTTCGGGGGCCCGGATATGCTCACCGACGTCTACCAAGTCGGCACCCTCCTGTACACGGTCGTTACCGGAGATCCTCCGCACACGGGGTCCCAGCTCGCGATTATGCGTGCCGTCGTCGACGGCGAGCCGCCGAGCCCGCCGAGCGAGCGCAGACCGGAACTACCGACCGGCCTCGATCGGATCGTCCGCAAAGCGCTCGCCCGCGAGAAATCCGACCGATACCGGACGATCGGCGTGTTGGCGAACGAGCTCCAGTCGCTCAGAGCGGACGGCGACACCGCGCGCAGCGAGTGACCGTCTGCGGGCCCTCAGAGACGGCCGACGCCCGAGATTCGCGCTCGATCGCGTCTCGCGTCTCGTTCACCCGTCGATTCCAAGTTCCCGCGGCGCATCTGTTACACTATGGTCACCTGCTATGCCGCCTCCAGCGCGGGCGTCCTCGTCGTCCGAGATGCCTCCACCGAGAGCCCCGCAGCAGAGTACACCTTCGAGCGCGACGACATCGAGTGTCTCGACGCCGCAGGCGACGCCCCCGAGCGGGTCTTCTGCGGAACGTTCGACGCCGGGCTCCACCGCTCGACCGACGGCGGACGATCGTGGGAGCGCGTCGGCGGAGACGCGATCTCAACGTCGGTGACGAGCGTGACCGTCTCGCCGCACGATCCGGGCGTCGTCTACGTCGGCACCGAACCGAGCACCGTCTATCACTCGATCGACGGCGGCGACACGTGGGCGGAACTGCCGGGGCTGACCGACCTGCCCTCCGCGCCGACGTGGGCGTTCCCGCCACGGCCGCACACCCATCACGTGCGCTGGATCGAGGTCGACCCCGCCGACCCCGAACACCTCTTTGTTGCAATTGAGGCCGGGGCGTTGATCCAGAGCCGCGACGGCGGGGAGACGTGGGAGGACCGAATCCCGTCGACGCGCCGGGACACCCACTCGATGGCGATTCACCCCGACGCGCCCGACGTCGTCCGCACGGCCGCGGGCGACGGCTACGCCGAGAGCCGCGACGGCGGCGAATCGTGGGTATTCCCACAGGAAGGGCTCGAGCACCGCTACTGCTGGAGTGTGTCGATCGACCCCGGGGACCCGGGTCGCGTGCTCCTGTCGGCGGCCGCGGGCGCGCGTCGGGCGCACAGCGCCGGCTCGGCCGCGTCGTACCTGTACCGGCGGGTCGACGGCGAGGTGCCAAACCACGAAGACGCCTCCCCGACCGCGTGGGAACGGCTCGACACCGCCGGCGTCCCGACCGGCGAGGGGCTGCTCCGACCGACGCTCGCGCCCGGCGTCGACGACGGCGAACTGTTCGCCCTGACGGATCGCGGGCTGTTCCGAACGACTGACGGGGGCGACGCCTTCGAACGACTCGACATTGAGTGGCCCGATTCCTTCCGCGAGGCGACGACGAGCGGCCTCGCCGTCGTCGACGAGTGAAGAGAGGAACGGAGGAGTCCGCGGAGGAAGCGAGAAGGTATATGCCGACGGATCCGGTAGAGGGAGACGAATGCACGATTTCGCGGTCGTCGGCGTCGGTCCCGCGGGCGCGCGCTTCGCCCGGCGCGCCGCCGAAGCGGGCCACGACGTCGTCGCCTTCGAGCAGGGAACCGTCGGGACGCCGCTCGCGTGTTCGGGCCACGTCAGCACCGACATCTGGGACTACGTGCCCGAGGAGGCGAAGGCCGACCTCCTCCAGAACCGCGTCTACGGGGCTCGGTTCCACGTCGGCGGCCCCGACTCCGCCGCCTACCCCTTCTACAAGCGCGAGGAGATCTCGAACGTCATCGACCGGGTCGAACTCGATCGCACGCTCGCGGAGTGCGCGAGAGCGGCGGGCGCTGACGTCCGTGAGGAGCACACCGTCGTCGACGTCGAGGAGCGCCACGACGGCGTCGAACTCACGGTCTCGAACGCGGGCGAGACCGAGACCGTGAGTGCGAAGATGGTCGCGGGCTGCGACGGTCCGACCTCGCGGGTGCGACGGCAGTGCGGGCTCCCCGAACCCGACGAGATCCTCCACGGCGTGCTCGCGTTCGATCCCGACCCCGACGACGGTGACTTCGTGGACGTCCATCTCACCGCGCCGCGCTTTTTCGCGTGGCGGATCCCCCGCGGCGACGCGGGCGTCGAGTACGGCCTCGCCGCGCCGCCGGGGCGCTCGGTCAACGAACTGTTCGAGAGACTCACCGACGCCTACGGCGTCGAGACCGAGCACTTCTGCTCGGGCGCGATCCCGATCGGGCCGCCCGAGCGGGTGCACGGCCGACGCGCGTTCCTCCTCGGAGACGCCGCCGCGCAGACGAAACCGTTCACCGGCGGCGGGATCCTCTACGGGATGACCGCCGCCGACTGCGCCGCGGAGACGATCGATCCCGACGATCCGGGGACGCTCCGCGATTACGACTCGGAGTGGCGCTCGGAACTGTCGAGAGAGATCGCGCTCGGCCACTGGCTCCGCCGGGCGTACTCGCTGCCGGAGCCGATCCAGCGCGTCGGCCTCCACACGCTGTCCGGCGAGATCGGGGTTCACATGGATCGGCCGACGTCGTTCTTCTCGCGGGAGCATTTGGCGAAGTTACTCGGCCGGTAGCCGGCGAAAACGGTGGTGGAAAGTCGGTTCACCGTATGTTGCACGTACAAGTCTTCGCTCGATCGCACGCCGCAGGGCGATCGGGTGAGCAATCAGTTGCAGACGCTACGATAGGTCGGAAGCCGCGCCGAGGCGGCGCTGCCCTTGACGAACGGGAGCGCCGTTCGCTCGGTCGTGTAGTCGGTATCTGTCGCGTCGTCGCGTATCGCCAGCGACGTCGTTCCGAGATCGAAATCGACGAGCGCGAGCGCGACCGACGCGTCCGACGACGGGCTCACGTCCGCTCGTGTGACCTCGCCGACGCGCTCGTCGCTCTCGTTGAGGACCGCAGCACCGGGTTCGGGAAGCCCGGCTTCTGGAGCCCCATCGGCGTCGTCGACGTCGAACCGCAGCCCGACCAGCCGCTGACTCGGCCGCCCGCGGTTCTCGACCTTCGAGACGACTTCCTGACCGACGAAACACCCCTTCTCGAAGTCGAGGGCGTTGCGGAGGCCGAGCACGTTCGGAATTCTCCCTTCCAGTTCGGTCTCGAAGAGCGGCGTTCCGGCCTCGATAGTCAGCGTCTCCCACGTCCGGTAGCCGAACGGAACGGCGTTCATCCCGAGCGTCAGGAGTGTCTCGAAGACGCGCTCTGCGGCGTCGGCGGCGCAGACGACCTCGTACCCCTCTTCGCCGGTGAGGCCGTCACCCGCGATCACGGTGACACCCTCGTCGCCCATCGAACCGCGGACGAACGTCAATGCGGGCTCGGGTGATCCCGCCCCGGTGAGGACGCTCGCGACTTTCTCGGTCGATTTCGGGCCGTGCACGCCGAACACCGCGAAGTCCGTCGACGCCTCGCTGATCTCGACGTCTTGGATGAAGATTTTCTCCGACCAGTCGTCGACCAAGGGCTTCGCGCGCGCCGGGGGCGTAAAGCAGAGCAAACGCTCGCCCGCGTTGTAGACGTACAGGTCCGTCTCGATTCGTCCCTGTGGGTCCAAGAGCAGCGCGTAGACGCCCTCGCCGTCGGTCCGCGGGACGCCGTTCGACACGGTATTGTCGACGAACTCGACCCGGTCTTCACCCTCGACGACGACGACGCCGTATCCCATCTCGATCACGCCAGCGCCGTTTCGGATCGCGCGGTGGGTCCGCTCCGGACGGCCGTAGTCGGTGACGATCCGGCGACCGCCGCGTTCCTCGAACGTCGCGCCGTGTTCCTCGTGCATCTCCGTGACGACCGTCATTGTCCACCTCTCTGCGTCCCACGGGGAAAACCGCAGCGCCATCGTTCGCCGCCGTTCCCGTCGACCAGAACGACCAGCGCCGAGTGTTTATATACGATCGGGCGGCCAGCGTCGCCGTGACGTAGGAACCACCCCGCGTCGGGCAGCGGTTGTCTGGCGCGTCGACGCGGGAACGGAGGAGCGTGGTCTCATCAACGGTACGGGCCACGAAAGCGGGTGCCAGCTGTTCGCCACGAAATTGCGGTCGAGAGATGTCTCTGTCGTCGACCGTCAAGTGTCGTCCGCACTTCGCCGTCGTCGACCTCCGGTTTCGTCGTCACTTCGCTATCGCTCCTCCGCACGGTCTCGCCGTCACACTCCCGTCGTCATCACAGGCCGAGGCGGTCTCGGATCGCGTCGACGAACCCCTGCTCGTCGGTCGCGCCCGCCTCGGGATCGGGCACGACGCGGTCGTCGACGAGGATGACGACGCGGTCGTCGTCGCCGTTCTCGACGGAGAGTAAGTCGTCCTCCTTGAGCGCCGCCAGCGCGTTCTCGATCTCGTCGATGTCGGCGTCGACGGCCGCGCGCACCTCGAAGACGGTCATTCCCTCCTGTGAACGATCGACGAGCGCGTCGAGCACCGCTACCTCGACGTCGCGTCGATCTCTGAACTCCCGCCGCGCTCTCATAGCTGGTCGTTCGCTCCCGTCCGGTTTACGCTTACCGCCGGCGCGTGGCGAGGACGGCCTCATAGAGAACCGTCGCTCCGCGAGCGGCGCGTCAGCCGTTCGTCTGACGGAGGAGGTACACTTTTGGCCCTGAATGTCCGAACGTCGGTTAATGGGACTCAAGTGCCGTCTTCTCGGCCATACGTACGGGGACACCGAGGTCCAACGCACGAGGGAGGAACAGGGGGACGAGGTCGTCGTCACGATCCGCGAGGTGCAGGTGTGTGAGCGCTGCGGGGCCGAACAGACCGTCAGTCAGAACAAGGAGGTGACGGCGATCCGCACGCCCGCCGAAGTCGGCCTCGGCGGAGACGCCGAGACCGGCGGGTCTGGACCGGGAGCAGACCCCGCCGCACAGTCGGCATCTGCCCCGGCGTCGAGCGCGGAGGTCGATCAATCGGCCTCCGGGGACGCACAATCGAGTGACGCCGAGGGAGCGGATGCCGAGGCGAGTGTGGAGAGCGCGACGAATGCCGACGCGGCGGGGGGCGTCGACGACGAAGGGCACGAAGCGGGCGAACCGCCGGCCGAGGCGAGCGCGGAGAGCCCGGCGGCCGCCGAGGGCGACGCCGTTGAAGCGGACAGCCCGATCGACGAGGCGGAGGCGGCGTCCGAGGAGACGAAGGAAGCGTCCGACCGATGGGAGACCGGCAGCGACGACTGGGAGGACGTCGACGCCGACCCCGACGCCGACGACGGCGTGATCCTCGACGAGACGGAGCGCGAGCGCGACGAGGCGCAATGGCCCGAGGAGGCCGAAACGGACCCCGCGAGCGCCGCGCAGCAGTCTCAGGCGGCCGAGAACGGGGAAGCCGCCCCGGACGACGGGGACGAGCAGGTGACGAACGACGCCGAAATCATCGACGGGACTGACGAGGAGGAGCAGAAAGAGCGCGGTCACGGCGAGTGGCCCGAGCGTGAGGACGGACCCGAGCCCGGCGGGTGGCCCGAACACCAGAGCGATGATGAGGGGTTCGACGCGACGACGAACGTCGACGAGGACGTCGAACTCGGCGGGAGCGGCCTCACGCCGGACGTGAACGGACGGGCCGATCTCGACGACGCCGACTCGGTCGAGGGCGTCGCCGTCGAGGGCGAACGCGAGCCGTCGAGAGAGCGGGCGAGGGGACAGTCTCGCGCCGACGAGGGGTTCGCCCGCGCGGGGTCGTCGACGAGTCTGGAATCGGACGTCCCGGACGACCGCGTCGAGTTCTACTGCCCCAACTGCGGGCACGCCCGGGGCGCGGGCGCGTCGTCGATGCGCGCCGGCGACATCTGTCCGGAGTGCAAACAGGGGTACATCGCCGAACGAGAGCGATGAACCGCGACCGAGCGACCGCCTCGGGGTTCCGTGACCGGCCGCGCGACGGCGACGCGCCGCAACCGGTGACGAAACAGGTAAACCATCACCTATCGAATCGGGGCGTATGAAGGAGTACAAGATGCGTCGCGGGGAGACGCTCGAAGATCGAATTCCGGATATGGAATCGACCGTCGAAGAGTACTTCGGACCGATCACCGAAACGACCGAGTACAAGGGAAGCGATCTGTACGTCGTCGCCGAACCGGACAACCCGGTCTTCGAGCGCATCGTCGCCGGTGCGGTATCGTACAGCGGGAAGAAGGACCGACTGGGCGTCGAGTTCGAAGAACGGGACCCGACGGAGCTCTCGCCCGACGATCTCGAGGCCGCCGGTGACGCGGTCGACGCGAAAAACGACTTCCTCCTCGAAGCGACCGGCCGGGACGCGAAGTCGCGCCGCGATTCGATGAAGCGCGACGTCGAAGACGACGCGCCGGACTACTGAGCGGGTATCGTAACCCGGGAATCGGTTTTCTTCGTGTCGTCGGGCCAGCAGCCGCGCTCGCGTACGGTTTCACGAGCGAACGCGTGTCACCGGTTGGACAGATACCGCGCGAATCGCTTGGTACCAGACCGTAATTTTAAATCGTGTGATAGTGAACTCCGGGGCGATAGATGACAATCGAGACGATGGTACTGGCGGTCGGTCCGAAGGACAAAGACCAACTCGATCGGCTCACGGAGGAGACGCTCGACGTCGCCGGCCCGACCGGTGCGAGAGTCGTGATCGGACACGTGTTCACCGAGACGGAGTACGAGGACGCGCTCGAAAACCTCGAATTCGACCGCACCGTCGACGAGGTCTCCGCGAACGACGTCGCCCGCCGGCACGCGAGCGTCAGAGAGATCAGAAAGCGACTCGAAGAGGCCGGCGTCGATTGCGCGGTCCACGGCGACGTCGGCGAGCACGCGGATTCGATCGTCACGTTTGCGGAGTCGACGGACGCCGACCGGGTCGTCATCGGCGGACGACGCCGCTCGCCGACCGGTAAAGCGGTTTTCGGAAGCACCGCACAGGAGGTGTTGCTCGATTCACCGTGTCCGGTCACGTTCGTCCGCGCCGGGACAAAATAGGGCGAACCCGCTTAGTTAAGTGTCGCGCTCACTCGTAACGACACGATGGCCTACTACGTGGGCGTCGACCTCGGGGCGACGAACGTCCGAGCGATCGTCGCCGACGGCGACGGCACGGTTATCGGACGAAGCGACGACGGTACGCCGCGCGGTCCGACGGGAATCGGCGTCACCGAAGCGGTCCTCCGCGTCGCTCGCAAGGCGTGCGCCGACGCCGACATCGCCCCCGAGCGGGTGAACGCGGCGGGCATCGGGGCGATCGGTCCGCTCGACCTCGCGGAGGGAGCCGTCGAAAACCCCGCCAACCTCCCGGACACGATCGACCGAATCCCGCTTACTGGGCCGCTCTCGAAGCTGTTCGACACCGACCGCGTGTACCTCCACAACGACACGAACGCGGGCGTCATCGGCGAGCGGTTCTATTCCGAACGGAACCCCGACGACATGGTGTATCTCACCATCTCCTCGGGCATCGGTGCGGGCGTCTGCGTCGACGGCAACGTCCTCTCCGGGTGGGACGGCAACGCCGGAGAGGTCGGGCATATGACACTCGACCCGCAGGGACATCTCACCTGCGGGTGCGGCCACGACGGCCACTGGGAGGGGTACTGCTCCGGGAACAACATCCCGCGGTACGCACAGTTCCTCTACGAGGAGGACCCCGTAGAGACCGCACTGCCGGTCGACGATCCCGAGTTCTCCGCCGTCGACGTCTTCGACCACGCCGGGAGCGACGAGTTCGCGACGCACGTCGTCGAACAGCTCGGACACTGGAACGCGATGGGCGTCGCGAACATCGTTCACGCCTACGCGCCGCTCGTCATCTACGTCGGGGGCGCGGTCGCGCTCAACAACCCGGACCTGACTCTCGATCCCATCCGCGAGCGGATGGACGAGATGGTGATGTCGAACGTCCCGCAGATCCAACTGACGACCCTCGGCGACGACGTGGTCGTGATGGGCGCGCTCGCCAGCGCGATGACCGGGGGGACGGGAGACCGATCGAGACTGTGACGGGCCGACCATCGACGATGCGACGGCGCGAGCTACTTCGTCGGGGCGGCGCGCTCGTCGGCGCGAGCGTCGCGGTCGGCGTCGGCGGCAGCAAGATAACCACGCAAACGGTCCGGGCGCACCCGGGACCGTACGAGCCCTACGGATCGATCGACGTCGAGGGCGCGAAGGAGGCCGTCGTCGATCCCGAACGAGACGTGACGTACCTCGCGACGACGAGCGGCTACGCCGTCGTCGACGTCGCCGCGCCCGATCGCCCGCAGCTCCTCGCGGACGTCCGCGAGCCGCTGGCGGATCGGGAGGACGGTCCGTTGCGCGGGATCTTCGACGTGAAACTCGACGCGACCGACCCGACGACGCTTCTGGTTGTCGGCCCCGCGAACCCGCTCCGCGGAGCGATCTCGGGCGCGCTGGTCGTCGACGTGAGCGATCCCGAAAACCCAGAAGAGCGGGCGTTCCACGAGACGTCGTTTCCGATCCACAACTGCTTCGTTCGCGACGGCGTCGCCTTCCTGACCGGCAACGACGGCGGGCGCAATCCGATCGTGACGCTCGACGTCGAGACCGGTGAGGAACGCGGCCGGTGGGCGCTCGCCGACGTCGACGAGGCGTGGGACGACGTCCCGAACGCCTCCCGAAGCGTCCACGACGTGTACGTTCACGAAGATCGCGCGTTCGTGGCGCTGTGGGACGCTGGCACGTGGGTCCTCGACGTGTCGGACCCGGCGTCGCCGACGGCGCTCGGGAGCGTCGACGCGCCCGGTCCGTCGATGCTGGCGGATCGCTCAGGGGCCGAAGCCCGGCGCGAAGCGACGCTCCCGCCCGGGAACCACCACTACGTCGCGACCGACGAGTCGGGGACGCTCCTCGGCGTCGGCCGGGAGTCGTGGGCGCTGCCGGCAGAGGGGGACGAGACGACGAACCAGTCGGCCGACGCCAAAACGCAGTCGGAGACCGCCGCGTCGACCGAGGCCGGCGACACCGCGTACGTCGGCGGCCCGTCGGGGATCGACCTCTGGGACGTGTCGGACCCGGAAGCGCCCGAACTGCGAGCGACGATCCCCGCACCGGCGTCACCGGAGCCGACCTACGGCGGCGTCTGGACGACCGCGCACAACTTCGAGCTCGCGGCCGGGACGCTCTACTCGTCGTGGTACCGCGGCGGCGTCAAGCGCCACGACGTCTCCGATCCCGCCGCGCCGCGGGAGGTGACGTGGTGGCGCGACCCCGACGCGGCGAGCTTCTGGACCGCGCAACTCGCACACGCGGGCGAGCGGGAGGGGTTCTTCGTCGCGAGCAACTGGGGCGTCGGCGATGTCCCCGGGGGGCTGTACACGTTCCCCGATCACGCCGGCGAACAGGCCGATCCGCCCGACACGCTTCCGGACGGGACGTCGACGCCGTATGGACCCCGGACACGCACGCCGAGCGGGGCGGCGACGGCCGAGGAGGCGACGGTTGCGGGCGGGACGTCCGCGGCGTCCGGCAGGAATTCGACGGTACCGGGCGGAAACTCGACGGCGTCCGACGGGACGCCCGCCGAAGACGGAATCAGCGCCCCAGGTTTCGGCGTCGGGGCCGCAGTAAGCGCGCTGGGAGTGGCCGCGTGGCGGATCGCGCGGCGCACCCGCGAGTGAGTGAAACGCGCAACGGCCGTGACGCCCGAACCACCCGCAACGACCGTGACACACTTTTCTCGACCCGCGGACGGCGTGATCACAACCGCAAAGTTCCAAAGCGTCGGGCTCCAAGAGGGGCCAATGAGCGAATCCGATGAGTCTCTCCGGCGACGCGTCGAGACGTGGATGGCCGGGCAGATGCCGATCATCCAGATGCACGGCGGCGAGAGCGTCGTCCGGAAGGCCGATCCCGACTCCGGCGAGGTCGTCGTCGAACTCGGCGGCGCGTGCGCCGGCTGCGGCATCTCGAACATCACGGCCGACAACATCAAGGCGGACCTGATGATGGAGTTCGACGAGATCACGGACGTCCGCGTGAAGGTTCCGAGCGCGGGCGACCACGGCAGCAGCACCGTCGAAGGTGGCCGCGGCGGCGAACTCCAGTACGGCACTGAAGATCCGGGACACTTCTGAACGGGTCCGGTCCGGACGCGGCGACGAGTCGCGTCCCGGACGGGGCGTCGACCCGCGTCTCGGACTGGGTGTCGACCCGCGGCGGCGACGGGGAGCTTTTGGTTCCGTAGCTCTCTCAGTACGGCGTGGCCGACGCCGACACGCCTCAAGAGTTCGCCTTCGAACTCGCGTTGTGTTCGCATCTCGAAGCGACGACCGAGTGGGTGCTGAGTCGCCAACTCGGCGCGGCGGTCGACCGATCGGGGCGGCGCATCGTCGACGTCGTTGGCGTCGTTCCCGGCCCGGCGTTCGACGAACGCGCCCGGATCACCGATCGGACGATTCCGGTCCGCGCGATCGAGAGCGACGTCGGCGTCGGCGAGGCGGTCTCGCGGTACCGCGCGCTCCGCGACGAGTGGGGGCTTCGTGAACCGGTGCTCGAGCGGGCGGTCGAGGTCGGGTTCTTCGAGACCGAGCGCCAGAGCGGTCGAGAGTTCCTCCGGCGGACGACTCGGTACCCCGACGAGTGGTTCGCGGGTCTCGTGGGCATCGAGAACAAGCCCGACCTCGGCGACCCGGGCGCGCTCTCGCGGCAACTCCGCACCGACGTCTCGCTCGGACTGTTCGAGGAGGTGATCCTCGCGACCGAGAGCCACGTCACCCGCGCGCACCTGAACCGGATCCCGCGCGAGGTCGGCGTCTGGCGGTTCGATCCCGAGACTGGAGAGAAGAACGTGATTCGGGAGCCGACGTCGCTCGCCACCGACGAACCCGGCGTCGAACTCGTCGAGGAGGGAGCGCTCAGAACCGACGTGGCGGTCGTCGACGCCGACGAGAAGGCGCGAGCGAGGCGGCGTATCGCCGAACGAGCCTACGGGAAAGGTTGGCGGACCTACGACTTCCCCGCCTGTGTGCACGCGACCGCGACGCCAGACGGCCGTCCGTACTGCTCGCGGTTCGACTGTGTCGTCGAACCCAGTCGACGCTGCGGCGACGACTGCTCCGCGTACGAGGAAGACACCCCGCCCGATGTCGACACCGAGGGCCTTCGCGCGGATCGGACGGCGTGGAAGCGGGACCCGCCGGGCGTCGCGCGGCGGCAGTCGGGGCTGGATCGGTTCCGCTGAGCCGAGAGCGGCCGTGTCCGCTGAGTTGACTCGGATAGTAGTTCATCGGTTCCAAGAATCTGAAAACCATCCTAGAGAGATACCGTATTTCCGTCCCATCGTTCAGATGTGAGGTGAAGGACGATGGCCACATCCACTCGAACGACGGTCGCGAACCCGCTGGACTTCGACCTGCAGGGGACGCTCGCGGGGTACTGGGTCGCCGTACTCCGCGTCCTCACGGGGTATTGGTTCCTGCACGCGGGGATCACCAAGTTCGCCTTCGTCTCGGGTGAACCGTTCAGCGCGCAGGGGTATCTCGCCAACGCCCCGGCCGCGAGTCCGATTCAGGGCTTCCTCGTCTGGGCCGGTCAGACGACGTGGCTGCTGGAGTTCACGAACGTCATGATTCCCGTGGGTGAGACGCTCATCGGGCTCGGACTCGTCGTCGGCGCGCTCGTCAGGCTGGCGAGCCTCTTCGGCGGCGTCCTGATGGCGTTCTTCTACCTCGGGAACGCCAGCTGGGGGCAGGGCCTCGTCAACGGTGACCTGATGGGACTGCTGCTGTTCGTCACCGTCGGCGTTCTCGGCGCGGGACGCGTCCTCGGACTGGACGCGGTCATCGAACGGACGAAGCTGGGTGAGCGTCGGGTCGCGAAGTACCTGCTCGGGTAGCGCGGTGCTGTGCAGGCAGGCGAGACGCGCCGCGGAACCGTCTCGGCGCGTTCGGGTTTTGTGTGCGACCGCACGTTCGATTTTCTGTGCGCTCGTGAGTGGATACGCACGACCGCGGTCAGAAGAGACGAGCCGCGAGCGACCGATCAGACGGTGATCGAAAAGCCGTCCTCGGCGGCGATGACCTCGCCGTCGAACACCGCCCCTGCCTCCGCCTCGATGGCGTCGCGGTCGGGGTACGGCGTGAAGTGCGTCAGGACGAGCGTGTCGACGTCGGCGTCGGCCGCGATCTCGCCCGCCTGCGTCGGCGTGACGTGGTAGTTCATCAGGACGTTTCGGCGCTCCTCCTCGTACGGTTCGGTGTATCGCTCCCAGACGAAGCCGTCGTCGGGGGTCTCACCGACCGGCACGATCCCGCACGTCATCACGAGGACGTCGGCGTCGGACGCGAACGCCGCGAGCCGGTCGATCTTCGCGGTGTCGGAGGAGAGCACGGTCGTCGAACCGGTCTCCCGCTCGGTGAATTTGTAGCCGTAGGTCTCGATCGAGTGCTCGACCGGCAGTGCCTCGATGCGGACGTCGTCGGTCACCAACTCGAAACCCTCCGCGACGCGCGTCGTGGAGATGCGCTCGATTCCGTCGGCGGGATAGCCCGCCTCCTTCCGGTATTCGATGTCCTCCTCCCAGAGCGAGTACAGCCCGTCGACGAGCTCCTCGGTCCCGGTGGGGCCGTAGATCTCGAGCGACTCTCGGCCCGCCGTCCAGCCGACGATGGCGAGGTGGAAAAACGAGAGGTTGTGATCCATGTGATGGTGCGTGAACAGGAGGTTCTCGACGTCGCCGGGGTCAACCTCGTTTCGGAGGAGTTCGTACACTGTTCGGGGGCCGCAGTCGACGAGGTATGGTTCGCCCGCGACCTCGACGAGGATCGCGTTACCCGCGCGATCGAGTGTCGGGATCGGGTTCGCGGTCCCGAGAAGGGTCGTTTTCACGACGGCCGCACCTCGCTGCGAGTCGGATCGAGGTTCATAATTAGTCATTCGCCATTTTTACTATATACGTTCTGAATGCTGCAGAATCCGGTGATTGTTGTCGGTTTCTCGGAGTCTGTTCGCGAGAGTGAAACTTTTGTGTGTCCGTCGATACCCCACAGTATGGAAGGCGGAACCGAACGCGGAAACGACGGCCCGAATTACGTCGAGGCGACGCAGAAATCCATCGGCGTCCTTCGGTTTCTCAAGGAGCACGGCCCCGCGACGCTATCGACGATCGCCGAGGGAACCGACAGCGCGAAGAGTACCGTCTACCGCCACCTCCGGACGCTGGAGGACGCGGGCTATCTCGTCGAGACCGACGACGGCTACCGGATCGGACAGTTGTTCCTCGATTACGGTATCGAAGCGCAGCGGTCGCATCCGCTGTACGAGGCCGGAAAGCCGAAAATCGACGCGCTGGCGGAGAAAGTTGGTGAGAAGGTGTGGCTGGTCGTCGAGGAGAACGGGTACGCCGTCTACCTGTATATGCAGTCGGGCAACGAGCTGTACCGGTCGTTCACGCGCGTCGGCTACCGGGGACACCTCCACGCGTTTTCGGCGGGGAAGGCCATTCTCGCTCGGATGAGCAAAAGCGAGGTGAACGCGATCCTCGACCGGCGAGGCCTCCCCGCGTACACCGAGCAGACGATCACCGACAGAGACAGGCTGTTCGCGGAACTCGATCGGATTCGACAGCAGGGGTACGCACTTCACCTCGAGGAGGCGGTCGACGGCGGCAACGCGATCAGCGTCCCGATCCAGCACGAGGACGGCTCGCCGATCGGCTCGGTCTGCGTCGCCGGCCCCGCTCACAGGCTGAACGAGTCGTACCTGCGCTCGGAGCTCTCGGATCTGCTGCTCGGGACGAAAAACGAGATCGAACTGAGTATGCGATATGAGGCGTAAAGACACTACGACAGCTGAATACGGTACGAAGCGTGGATGCGCTACGAGACGTGTTCCCGTTTCGCTCGTGCGAACAGGACCACTCGGTGAGAGCCGGTTTTCAGCGAGCCACGACGATGCCGGCGAGTGCGGCTACGCGGACGGTTAAGCGCGTCTACCGGATGATTTTCGATAATGCCAATTTTTAGTAATATTCTAGATAGGATTATATTGCGTTCTCACACCTCATACGCCGGATATTCGGTGTTCCGCTCAATAGAACATAATTAATCGTAACAATTATAATCGATAATCGGTTCCACACGAGTAGGATGACAATGAGAAGGTCTATCACACGACGCGAATCGCTCAAGACGATCGGCGGTGTCGCCGCGTTAGCCGGGCTCGCCGGTTGCTCGGGCGACAACGGAGGTGACAGTGGTGGCGACAGCGGCGGAGACAGCTACGGGGGCGACTCGTCGTCCGGTGACGGTGACTCCGACGGCGGAGATACCGATGGCGGGTCGGAGCCCGAGTCCGTCTCGACGTTCGGGATCATCTCCGGGCCGCAGAACGGCGTGACGTTCCTGATGCACAACGCCGCGGCGGGCGTGCTCGACAGGGAGAGCGACGTCGGCCTCGACGTGGTCTCGGGGACGAGCGGAGAGTCGATGGTGCGGTTGGTCGGCGGCAACGAGGAACTCGCCTTCGGGACGGCCTTCGCGGGGCTCAACGCGATGAACCGCGAAGCGGAGTTCTCGCAGGTCGAATTCAACCACGAGATCTACCAGATGATGACGCAGACGACGTTGATCGAGCCGATCCTCGTGCCGACCGACAGCGACTACGAGTACTGGTCGGACCTCGACGGCGCGTCCATCGCGACGGGGACGCAGGGGTCGACCTATCAAGAGTACTACCGGACCGCACTCGACCTCGCGGTCGGTGAGGGCAACTACGAACTCGTCCACCAAGGCGCGACTGAGATTCCCCAAGAGTTCAGCGCCGGTCGGGTCGACGCGATGGGCGGCCCCGGCATCGTGAGCGGACTGACGCCCGGGTTCATGCAGCAGGCGTACTCCGACAACGACGTCCGGCTGCTGGGGCTCACCGACGAGACCGAGCAGGCGATCGAGGACCACGAGTGGCTCTCGCTGGAGACGCTTCCGAACGGGGACTTCGGCGACAGCATCGAGGAGTACACCGACGAGAGCGAGACGACGACGGTCCGCGTCGATTACCCGCACTACACGACCGACAAGGTCGACGCCGACAGCGTGTACAACCTTCTCGACGCGCTCTGGAGCAACCGCGAAGCGCTCATCGACGCTCACGAGGGCTGGCGGCTGTTCGAGGACGACGAGGTGTGGACGAGTACGTTGCACCCGGACATCCCGGTCCATCCGGGAGCCGTCGAGTTCTTCGAAGAGCAGGGACTCTGGAACGACGACCTCACCGCGGGGAGTTTCTGAGGGCGACGAACGAGGCACACGATGGGTACGTTCCGTTCATTCATCGGCCGTCACGGATGGGTTCGGAAGCTCGTCTTAGGCACCCCACCGGCCCTCCTCTCGATCGCAGTCATCGCCTACGCGATGACACCATACCTTCCGAAACAGCTGTTTACGAACCTCGTGCTCGGCCTGTCGCTCGCGACGTACTTCGTCAACCGCGGGCTGATTCCGGAAGACGACAGCGACGACGGCGTCTCCCGAGTTGTCACCGCAGGGAGTCTCCTCCTGCTCGTCGCCTCGATCGCGTCGGTCGCATACGTCCACCTCGTCTTCGATCGCTGGCTCGAAACCGGCGCGTTCGTGATCTACAACAACGTCGACCTGCTCGTCGGCGGGTCGTTGATCGTCCTCGTCACGGTCGTCACCTCCGATAAGTTCGGGCACTTCCTCGGCGCGCTCGTGCTCGCGACCGTACTGTACGGCGTCGGCGGGCCGTACCTCCCGGGCATCCTCAGCCACGGCGGGATCTCGCTGGAGACGATCGTGTTCAAGAACACGATCTCCCTGCAGGGCGTCTACGGGTTCCTCACGCAGATCGCGGCGACGTGGGTAGCGATCTTTGTGATCTTCGCCGGAATCGTCCGGCGGTTCGGCGGGTTCGACCTCATCCTCGAACTCACAGAGCGATTGGAGGGCTCGTTCAGAGGCGCGGTCCCGCAGACCGCCGTCGTCTCCAGTATGTTTATGGGCACGATGATGGGCGGCGCGGGCGTCAACGTCGCCGCGACGGGCTCTTTCACCATCCCGCTGATGCAAGAGCGGGGAATTCTCGGCAAGCACGCCGGCGCGATCGAGTCGGTCGCGAGCACGGCCGGGCAAGTCCTGCCGCCGATTATGGGCTCTGCGGCGTTCATCATGGCGGACATTCTCGGCATCCCCTTCGCCGACGTCGCGATCGCCGCCGCGATCCCGGCGTTTCTGTACTACGGCGTCACCAGTTACGGCGTCTACCAGTGGTCGATCTGGTACGACTGGGAACGCGACGAGGATGAAGTGCAATCGCCTGACGGGGCCGAGGAGCCGTCGGACGGGGACGGGAAGTCCAGACGCACGTTCTTCCTGCAGAGCGCGCAGTTCATCGTCCCCCTCGTCGTCCTGATCTACCTCCTCATCGTGATGCGGTACGGCCCGCTCTACAGCGGTCTGTACACCGTGTTGACGCTGTTCGCGACGCGGTTCGTCTACCTGCTCGCAAGCGACGGTCTCGGCTGGGCACCGCTCCGCCAGTACGCCCGCGAGTTCCTCTCGGGACTCAGACACGGCGGGGAGTCCGCAGCGCCGTTCGTCGCGTTGCTCGCCGCGCTCGCGGTCGTCATCAACATCTTCGGGGCGACCGGGCTGACGAACCGGATCACGTTCGCGCTGTCGACGCTCACCGGCACGTCGTTCGTCGGCATCCTCGTCATCAGTATGATCCTCGCGCTGCTCTTCGGTCTCGGGATGCCGACGCCCGCCGCGTACCTGCTGGTGGCAACGATCATCGCGCCGGTGATCGTCGAACTCGGCAGCGTGAACGACTTCATCGTCGAACCGATCGTCGCGCACATGTTCGTGTTCTACTTCGCGCTCCTCTCGGCGCTCACCCCGCCGGTGGCGTTAGCGGTCGCGATGGCGATCAACATCTCCGGATCGGACTTCTTGGAGACGGCGCTCGAGTCGATCCGGCTCGGCGGCCCGACGTTCCTGATTCCGTTCGTCTTCGTGTACAACCCCTCGCTGATCTTCTGGTCGTTCCCCGAGACGCTCATCGCGGTCGTCGTTCAGTCGATCGGGCTGATGGTCGCGCTGTCGGTCACGATGGGCGTCGAGTTCGGGCGTCGGCTCCCGCGGTACGAGCGAGCGCTCAGAGCGGTGCTGTTCCTCGTGATCGCGTTCGGGCCGAGCCTCGCGGTTCAGCTCACCGGCGTCGCGGTCGTCGCGCTCAGCGTCCTGCTGCGCGGCGGCGTTCCGCAGCTCCGATCGGCCAGTCAATAACGGCCGATTGCGCTCTTCGGGCGTCGACGACGCTCACAATTTCACTCCGTCGCCGGCGCTCACAGCTCGTAGATTTCACCGTCGACCGCCAGCGGCTCCGCGAACGCCTCCTCGGCGGGGTAGAAGTGCGATGTGTGGACGATTCGGGTCTCCGTCGCCGACAGATCGTTCGCCAAGGCCAGCGCGCCCTCGCGGGTCATATGCTTCTGTCCGAACGTCCGCGGGACGCCGTCGGCGTCGAGGTGCTTCCCGCCGCGGGGGTGGTGCTCGCTCAGCGACGCGGGGACGATGCCGTCGGCCAGAAGCAGGTCGGGGTCGTCGAGGACCGCCCGCGACCGCTCGGGAATGCCGTAGCTGGTATCGCCCGACAGCGACAGCTTCGCGCCGGTCTCGGGATCTTCGATCGCGAGCCCGAAGCAGATCAGCGGCGGGTGATCGACCGGCACGAGCGTCACCTCAAGCCCGCAGACCTCGAACGGCTCGAAGGGCGTCTCCGGGTGGACGGTCACGCGATCGAGGTAGTCGTACTTCCGCGAGACCGTTTCGGCGACGCTCTCGCCCGTTTTCGGGTCGGTCTCGTCGGCCGCATAGACGGGAAGGTCGTCGAAGAGCCGGTAGGCGTTGCCGAGGCCGTCGAGGTGGTCGAAGTGAATGTGCGTGACGAGCCCCGCGTCCGGGAGCGGGACCTCGCGGGCGAGAAACTGGTGTCGGAAGTCGGGGCTGAAGTCGACGAGCAGCGACTCGCCGGTGCGCTCGTTCTCGACGTGGACCGAAAAGCGCGTGCGCTCGACGTCGAGCCGACGCGCCTCCGCGCAGGTGTCGCAGTCGCAGCCGACCGTCGGCGTCCCGGTCGTATCGCCCGTCCCGAGCAACGTAACCCGCATCGAAGAGAGTTGCGAGCGAACGGTGATAAGCGTGCCCGAAGCGGACCGGTGTCGAGACTGGAACCGGATGCATCGCCGACGACGGTGCTGCGCGCGGATCGTCCGTGTGAACGTGTACGACGTCGAATCCACCGCCGTCGACTCACTCGGCCGGGATCGCGGTGGGGAGGACCTCCGAGCCGTTCACTCGTCGCCGACGAACGGACTCGTCTCGCTCCGGAGCGATGCGGATCCCCATCGAACCAGAAGGCCCAGAATGAACGCGAGCGTTCCAAGAATGAATGCTTGGACAGCCAGGAACGCCAATCCGTCCGGTCGAACGAAATAGGCGATCCGGTCAGCGAGTGGCCGACGCGAAATCGCGTACAGCGCCCAGTCGGCGTGCCAGCCGAGCAGCGAGGTGTAGGTGACGACCCACCCGAACACCAACCCCGCCCGATGGTAACCGACCCAGCCGGCGGCGATCATCCCGACGACCGCGGCATAGAACGGGATCCAAACGATTCCGCCCGAGACGTCGAACATCCCGAGTGCGTATCCCGCGAACGTCGCGAAAAAGGAACCAACAGCGAGCGCGACGAGGACGTATCGGTGACGAGCCGTTCGGTTCCGACCGAGGAGGACGGTCGTGATCGACGGGACCATATCGGCCGCACTCCTGCCGCGTTGTTAATGATTCGGGAGCGACAACCCGATTCGCTGCCATCGGATCAGTGATCGTGATCGTGCGAGTGATCGTGGTCGTCGCCGTCGCCCGCGACGAGCTGGTCGCCGTCCGACATCATATCCATATTCTTGAGATTGTCGCGCTCCTCGAAGTCCTCGACGGCCTCGACGATGTCCTCTTGGGTGAGCGTCATCCGCTCTTCGGTCAGCGCTTCCAACACAGCCTCCCGAAGCACCATCCGGAGATCTGACCCCGTGAGGCCCTCCGTCAGCTCGGCGACGGCCTCGGGGTCGAAATCGGAGATGTCCATCCGACGAGTGATGATCCGGAGGATATCCGCGCGCATCTGACTGTCCGGTTTGGGGAAGTTGACGATCTCGTCGAAGCGCCGCCACGCCGCCGCGTCGAGCTGATCGGGGTGGTTGGTCGCACCGATCAGGATCACCTCGTCGCGGATCAGGGAGATGTCGTCGATGCTCTTCAAGAGCGTGTTGACCGCGCGCTTCAGCGCCGCGTGCTCGTCGGAGCGACGCGTCTTCGCGACGGAGTCGAACTCATCGATAAAGAGGATACACGGCGAGAGCCGTTTCGCGACCTCGAAGGTCTTCTCGACGTTCTTGGCCGTCTCGCCGAGGTACTGGCTCGTGATCATCGAGAGCTTCACTTCGACGAACGGGAGTCCGAGTTCGTGCGCGAGGGCGCGCGAGACGGTCGTCTTCCCGGTCCCCGGCGGGCCGACGAAGAGGATCTTGCCGATCTCGCGGAGGCCGATGTCCGCGAGGTACTCGCGGTGTTCGATCGCCTGCATCAGCTTGTGGATCTCCCCCTCCTGATCGCCGGTGAGGACGAGGTCCTCGAGCGTCATCTCGATCTCCTCGGGCGCGCGCACCTGCACGAGATCGAGCATCTCGGCGTCCTCCTCCTCGTCGAAGTACTCCTCAAGGAGGCTGTCGATCCAGACGCGGTCGGCCTGAATCGGCCGGGTGTGCTCGCGCGCTTCGGCGTGCGTGACGTCGACGCCCTCGCGCCCCTCGACGGCGGCCGCGATCGTCGGGTTCGTCTCCAGTCGTTCGCGATCGGCGCGGTCGAGGAACCACTCGATCGCCATCTCGGGCTGCGTCAGCGAGATCCGGCCGGAGAACTCCTCGCGCTGGGTGAAGAGCAGATCTGAGACCGTCTCCCACGGGTGTTCGACGCCGGTCGCCTTCCGCGCGACGCTGTCGGTGACGACGAGGGGTCGTTCGATGCCGACGACGTTCGGTCCGTCGTCGTTTTCGTCTTCGTCCTCGTCGTCCGGTTCCGTCCAGAAGACCCGTCGGTACCGCGGCGGCAGATCGTTCTCGTCGAGATCACGGTTGTCGCTGTAGAGGTGCGCCGTGAGGAGAAATTCTACGACTTCGAGAGCCCGGTTACTCATCCCAAACACGTTGCCGTCTCACTCGCATAAGCGCGTCGGAACGTCGCTGGGTCGGCACGGTACGGAATCGAAAACTCCCGGCACGGTTTCTCGCGTTCTACCCCTTTTATGACGACGGCGACGGGAACGAGTAGTATGCCAACGCCAGTCATCGTCGCCGCTCACCGAACCCCGTTCGGAAAGGCGGGCGGCGTGTTCGCGGACGTCCGGAGCGAAGATCTCTCCGTCGCGCTGATCGACCATATTCTCGCGGAGAACAGTATCGAGAGCGACGCCGTCGACGATCTGATGTGGGGCGTCGCCCAGCAGCGCGGCGAGCAGGACAACAACGTCGCCCGCGTGATCGCCCTCCTCTCGGAGTTGGGCGAAGGCGTCCCGGCGACGAGCATCAACCGCTGGTGCGCCTCGTCGATGCAGGCGATCATTTCCGCTTCCGACGCCATCGCCGCGGGCAATCGCGAGTGCGTTATCGCCGGCGGCGTCGAGAGTATGAGCCGCGTGCCGATGGACGGCGACTCATACCAACATCTCCACCCGGAACTCTCCGAGAAGTACAACGTCTTCCAGCTCCAGATGGGAATGACCGCCGAGAAGGTCGCAGAGGAGTACGACGTCTCCCGGGAGGCCCAAGACGAGTACGCGCTTCGGTCCCACCAGCGGGCCGCCGAAGCGACCGAATCGGGTCGCTTCGACGACGAGATCGTTCCGATAGAGACCGAATCGGGTACCGTCACCGAGGACGAAGGGATCCGACCTGACACCTCCCTCGAAGCGCTCGGGGGACTCTCGCCGGCGTTCACCGGTGACGGATCGGTCACCGCGGGCAACTCCTCACAGATGACAGACGGCGCGGCAGCGACCCTCGTCACTTCACGGGCGTTCGCCGAATCGCACGGCCTCGATATCCTCGCGGACGTCGGCACCAACGCCGTCGCGGGCGTCGATCCGACGGTGATGGGGATCGGCCCGGTCCCGGCGACGCGGAATCTGCTGGAGCGCGCCGGCCGCGGCATCGACGACTACGATCTGGTCGAGCTCAACGAGGCGTTCGCGAGCCAGTGCGTCTACGCGCGTCGGGAACTGGGCGTCGACCCCGAGAAGTACAACGTCAACGGCGGCGCGGTCGCGATCGGGCATCCGCTGGGTGCGTCGGGCGCGCGCCTCCCCGTAACGCTGATCCACGAGATGCGAAAGCGCGACGCCGAGCGCGGGCTCGCGACGCTCTGCGTCGGCTTCGGGCAGGGCGCAGCGATCGAATTCTCTCGGTAGGCCGGCTTCGCCTGCTCCGCCCGTAGACGAGCCCGTCGCTACCGGTCGGGGTTGACGAGTTCGATCGCCTCGCGGACCTCCTCGCGACCGCCGATGATCGTGACGCGGTCGCCCCGCTCGATCGTGAACTCCGCGTGCGGGACCCGCGTCTCCCCGTCCCGTTGGACGAGCGCGATCAGGCAGTCCTCCGGGAGCTCGGGACCGATTTCCCGTAACGGGCGGCCGAGCACCGTTTCGGCGGTGACTTCGACCTCTTGGATGTCGCCGGAGTGGCCGATCTCGCCCATCCAGTCCATCATCGAGGGGCGCTCGATGTAGTTGTCCATCGCCTCCGCAGTCGCTCGCGTCGCCGAGATCGTCCGGACACCGAGCTCTTCGAACGCCTCGGCGTTGTCGGGATTGTTCACCCGCGCAAGGACGGTCTCGGGGTCGAACTTCGAGCTGCTCAACTGCGCGACGAGCAGGTTCACGTCGTCGTCGCCGGTCGCGCCGACGACGATCCGAGCCGTTCCAGCACCCGCCGATCGGAGGACCTCCGTGTCGGTCCCGTCGCCGTGGTGGACGGTGAACCCGGCGTTCCGGGCGGTTTCGACGACCGCTTGGTTCTCTTCGATGAGCACTACGTTCTCTCCGCGGTCTTCGAGGCGTTCGGCGAGCGTTCGGCCCACCTTCCCGCCTCCGATGATGAGTACGCGCATGGGGATGATGTCGAGGTATTCGGCTATCTGTCGGGCGAAGCCGCCTTCGACGACGACGGTGACGAGGATGACGAGAAAGACGGTTCCGACGAGGAGGTCCGCCGACGCGGTTCGCCCCGCGTCGCGGAGCCCGATCGCGAAGAGCGTCGCGACCGACGCCGGGATGATGCCCCGCGGCCCGACGAGGCTCATAAACCACTTCTCGCCGGTGGTGAACCGATCGCCGCTCGCGGAGGCGAACACGAGCACCGGGCGGAGGACGAGCGCGACGATACCGGCGACCAGCAGTCCGCGGAGGCCGATCGTCACGAGCACATCGAAGCGAAGCAGCGCCGCGAGCGCGATGAAGACGAACGAGAGGACGACGAGCGTCACGTCGCCTTTGAACGCCGAGATCTCCTCTTCGTACGGGATGTCGGTGTTGCCGAGGAGGACTCCCGCGGTCGCGACGGCCGCCACGCCCGCCTCGGTCGCGATGGTGTCGGCCGCGCCGTAGGCGACGAGCGCCCCTGCGAGAACGAGCAGTCGGGCGTTTCTGGGCGCGTTCCCGGGCGAGAGGTCGACGTACCGGAGCGCATAAACCAGCAGCCCCGCGACGACGCCGCCGACGACGACGCCGACGCCGAGCCGTTCGGCGAACAACGTCAGAAGCGGGAGCGGATCGTCGATTCCGACGTTTATCGCGGTGAAGATGACCACTGCGAGGATCGCCGCCGTCACGTCGTTGACGATGCCCTCCGTCTCCAAGGCGGCCGCCACGCGGTCGCGCGTGGGAACCACGTCGAGGATGGGCGTGACCACCGTCGGCCCGGTGGCCACGAGGAGCGATCCGATGAGAAACGAGATGTCCCACGGCGCGGTGAGGAGGAAGTGAACGGCGACGGCCGTCCCCACGAGCGCGACGGCGGCACCGACCGTGACCAGCTTCAGCGTCGCTTCCGGTGCCTCCCGGAGCTTCTCGGCGCGGAGGTGGAACGCGCCCTCGAAGACGATGATCGCCACCGAGAGACCGACGATTGCGCCCAGCGCGTTCCCGAACGAGTCGGGGCCGACGACGCCGAGCACCTCGGGACCGAGGAGGACGCCGGCGGCGATGAGAAAGACGACGCTGGGGACTTGGAACCGGTCCGCGAGGATCTGCGCGATCACGCCGATCCCGATGATCGCCGCCACGATCGGGAGCAGACTCCCGCCGCCAGCTGCCGCCACTATCGATCCTCCATACCTCTGTTTCGGCGGCTCGATACCGTATAAAGCTACGCCTCGAAGCGGAGCGGACGGCGTCGGCGTCCGCTACTCGTAGAGCATCTCGATCTGATCGGCGTAGCGGTCCAGAATGTTCCGGCGCTTCTTCTTCATCGTCGGCGTCAACGTGTCGTCGGCCTCCGAGAACTCCTCGGAGAGCACGCGGAACTGCTTGATTCGCTCGTAGGGCTCGAACGCCTCGTTGGCGGCGTCGACCTCCCGCTGGATGCGGTCGACGACGCGGTCGTCGCGGGCGATCGCTTCGGGTTCTTCGGGGAGGTCGATCCCCTCGAGTTCGGCCCACTCGCGGATCCCCTCGAAGTTCGGGACGAGAAGCGCGGAGACGAACTTCCTGCCGTCGCCGACGACGAGACACTGCTCTATCACGGGGCTGGCCGCGAAGGCGTCCTCGATCGGCCCGGGCGCGACGTTCTTGCCCGTCGAGAGCACCAAGAGCTGCTTGGCCCGCTCGCGGAACCGGAGATAGTCGTCGGCGTCGCGCTCGACGATGTCGCCGGTGCGGAACCAGCCGTCCTCGGTGAACGCCCTCGCGGTCTCCTCCGGACGGTTCCAGTAGCCCGCGGAGACGTTCGGCCCGCGGACGAGCAGTTCGCCGACCTCGCCGTCCGCGCCGACGTCGTCGCCGACGATCGACTGATCAAGGCGGGCCTCGACGCCGACGAGCGGCGGGCCGATCGTTCCGATCTTCGGCGCTTCCGGCGGGTTGACAGTGACGACCGGCGACGTCTCGGTGAGGCCGTACCCTTCGAGGATCGGCAGCCCCATCGCGTGATACAGGCGGCACAGCTCGGGCGAGAGGCTGCCGCCGCCGCTGATGAGGAAGTCGACCCGGCCGCCGAGCGCCTCGCGGACCTGTTCGAAGACCAGCCGGTCCGCGAGTCGGTGCTTCGCCGAGAGCAGCGGACCCGGATCATCCGTCGACTGGTGGGCGCGTCCGACGTCGACGGCCCACTCGAAGATCCGGCGTTTCATACTCGATTCGGAGGCCTGCGTGCGGATCGCATCGTAGAGCTTCTCGTAGACGCGCGGGACCGACGTCCCCACCGTCGGCCGGACTAACTGGAAGTCCTCCCGGAGCGTGTCGGGGCTCTCTGCGTACGCGACGGTCGCGCCGGCGGCGAACATCAGGTAGTGTCCGGCGAGTCGTTCGAAGACGTGCGCGAGCGGGAGGAACGACAGCGTCGTGGCGTCGGGAGAGATCGTCCCGCCGGTCCGGTCGGGATTGGGACCGAACCGCCGGTAGCACCCATCGACGTTCGACCGTAAGTTCCGGTGGGTCAGTTCGACGCCCTTCGGCTGCCCGGTCGTCCCAGACGTGTAGATGAGCGACGCGAGGTCGTCGACGTCGCGGGCGGCCAGCCACGATTCGACGTCGCCCTCGTCGACGTCACCCTCGCCGAAGGCGGCCGCACCGCGGGCGTAGACCTCGCCGAGCGTGTGGATGTCGTCGCGGTCGCGGACCGCCCCGGCCATCCCGCTCCCGTCGGAGATCTCGTCGACGACGACGACGAACTCCAGATCGAGGTCGTCCTCGACGGCGAGGAGGCGCGAGAGCAGTTCGGCGTTCTCGACGACGACCCCGCTCGCGCCGGGGTCGGAGAGGAGATAGCGGATCTGCGACTCCGAAGAGGAGGTGTAGACGGTCGTGACGACGCCGCCGAGGGTGAGCAGCGCGAAATCGGTCTGAGCCCACTCCATCCGCGTGTCCGAGAGGATACCGACTCGGTCGCCGGGATCGACGCCGAGGTCGTCGAAACCGGCCGCGAGTCGCCGGACGAGATCGCGCATCTCGGTGTACGTCAGGCCGGCGTACTCGCCGTCTGGGGCCGTCGGCACAGCGTCGGCAGCGACGAGCGATCTGTCGTAGATTCCCCCCTTGTACCGCTGGGCGACGCCCTCCGCGTTTCTCGCCGCGCTCTCTTCGAACATCCGGGCCAGCGTCGTCTCGCCGAGGACGTCGTCGTCGTACGCCGCTTCCGCGTCCCGCCAGTTCATAGCTCACCCAGACGCCGACGTGAATTAAAGTTACAGGGGGTGGGGTTTTAGCGTTGTCCGGCGTTCAACCCGGAAACACGCGCCGAGAGGTTACGACGGAGACGTCGCGATCCTACTGCTCACCCGGCTCAAACGCCGAACCGAAGGATCCACAGCGTCGCCATCCCGGCGACGATGGTCGCGAAGACGTCGTCGAGGTACCACGTGACCGCGGCGGCGACGAGGCCGGCGACGAGTCGTTCGTTGCCGACGACCGCGATCGATCCCTCGGGGGCGACGAACGCGGGCACAGTGAGCGCGGCGAACACCGCCGGCGGCACGAATCGGAGCGCGTTCATCGCTCTGTCGGGGACGTTCTCGATTCGGCCGAACAGGTGGATGAACGACCCGCGGATCCCGAACGTGAGGGCACCGAGGGCGACGATCGCCGCCCAGACGCCCAGCGGGCTGTACTCCGCCGCCATCAGTGTCCACCCCCGAGGTCGGACTCCTGCGCCGACGTCGCGAGCCACTCGTCGGCGAGAACACCCGCGAGGACGCCCGCGAGCCCACCGATGACGAGTCCGAGATCTAAGGGGACCGCGAACACGTCGCCGGCGACCGCGACGCTCCCACCGACGACGGCGGCGATCGCCTTCGGTCTCGTGGTGATCACGGGAATGAGGAGACTGAGAAAGACCAGCGGCACGGCGAAGGCGAGCCCCCACGAGTCGGGGACGCGCGCGCCGACGGCGATTCCGAGGATCGTACAGCACTGCCAGACGATCCACAGAGACACCCCCACGGCGAGGTAGTAGTGACGTCGCTCGCGCGGATCCAACTCGGCCTCCGCGTCGGTGTAGCGCGCGATCGAGAGCGCGTAGGCCTGATCGGTGAGCACGTACGCGCAGATCGATTTCCACGCCGAGCGCAGCACGCGGAAGTGCGGGGCGATCGACGCGGAGTACATCAGCATTCGGAGGTTGATCACGACGCCCGTGAGGACGACGACCAGCAGTTCCGCGTTACTGCCGAAGAGGTCGATCGCGGCCAACTGCGACGCGCCCGCGAAGACGACGACCGACAGCCCGACAGCTTGCAGCGGCGTCAAGCCGGCGTCGACCGCGGCCGCGCCCGCGACGAGTCCGAACGGCGCGATGCCGATCAACAGCGGGGCCACGTCGCGGACGCCACGCCGGATTTCAGCGGGGAGGCGAAAGCGAGACACGGAACCGGGTTTGGCGCGGGGGGAATAAACCGGTACGGTTTGCGATCGGAGAGGCCGGGAGTGTCGGGACGCGACAACCGGATTCGGAGACGCGATGGCGTTTTCGTACGGGACTCGGTGGTGGCCGTGTATCGGCGGCCGATGGCCGACGAAGTGCCGACCGGGGGGGACCGGAACGCGGGGGCTTCCGAGGTGTTCGCGATCTCCGTTGCATATGTGGATCACACACGAGAGCTGTAGTATCGGTGCGACACGACTAACTACCTCACACAAGTACAAGCCGATATGTCGAACGACGCGCAGTCACAGGCCGGGACGGCCGAGGGGCAGGGCCCCGTCGAGATCTCTATCGACGTCGCCCGGCAGTTAGAAGAAAAGCGCGAGGAGCTCTTCGAGGAGTTCGGGATCCGCGATGAGTTCCCGCCGGCGGTCCGCTCGGAGGCGAAATCGCGGACCGAAGACATCCAAACGGAGATCGAAGACGAACTGGAACACCGACAGGATCTCCGTGACCTCACGACATGGACGACCGACCCGATCGACGCACAGGACTTCGACGACGCGATCAGCATCCGCGAGAACGAGGAGACGTACACGCTGTGGGTTCACATCGCCGACGTCACCCACTACGTCCACCCCGACTCCGAGATGTGGGCCGAGGCCGTCGAGCGCGGGAACACCGTCTATCTGCCGGGGTACACGATCCATATGCTCCCGCCGGTGCTCGCCGAGACCGTCTGCTCGCTCGTGCCGCAGGAGGACCGACTGGCGCACACGGTGGAAATGGAGATCAAGAAGGACACGCTGTCGTTCGAGACCGTCGACATCTACAAGTCGGTCATCCACTCGAACGAGCGGCTGACGTACACGCAGTGTGAGAACCGCCTCGACGATCCCGACGCGCCGCTGCACGATGAGAACGCCCTCGTCTACGAGCTCGCCGACCAGCTCCACGAGCAGCGCAAGGAGGACGGGTCGCTGGTGTTGAACCCGAGTCGCGACCGCGCACACACGATCATCGAGGAGTGTATGCTGAAGGCCAACAAGGCCGTCACGCACGAGCTGATGTGGAACCGCGGCGTCGAGGCGATGTACCGCGTGCACCCCCAGCCGACGCCTGACCAGTGGGACGAGGCGCTTCGGGAGATCACCGAACTCGACGGCGTGAACATCTCCGGGGCGTCGTGGGACGATCCCCGGAAGGCCGTCAACGACGCGCTCGAAAACTCCGATTCGCGGGCGCTCAACAAGATCCAGCGCGCCGTGCTGAAGGTGATGCCTCGCGCGAAGTATATGAACGACCCCTTCGGCGGCCATTACGCGCTGAACTTCGACATCTACGGGCACTTCACCTCTCCCATCCGACGACTCTCGGATCTCATCAACCACTGGATCGTCCACGAGAACGACGTCCCCGAAGACCTGATCGAACTCTGCGACCGCGCCTCCGAGCGCCAGAAGGACGGCGAGACCGCCGAGCGGCTCTACAAGCAGTTCTTAGAGGAGGTTCACCTCGATCCGCACGCGGTCAACAACCGCGGCGTCGTCACCGTCGACGACGACGAGAACGTCGTCAACGAGAAGGGGCTCCCGCCGGAGCGGATCGACCTGCGCGAGGACTGAGACCTGCGCCGACGCGCTCGCCCGTCGGCTCGCACGCGGCTACTCTAGTGCTTGTGCGTGAAGAGGAGTATCTCGTCCTCGTGGGTCGTCACGCACAGATCGAGCAGCATACTGAGTTCGAGGCTGTTGTACTCGTCCTCGCAGATGACCAAGTCGTCGAACGGGTCACCGCACGCGGGACAGGCGATGCTCACGGTGTTCCGATACGTCGTCACCCCGCCCGCCGACTCGTGCGGCGTCAGCGACGAGGTGAGTTCGTCGTACTCGCTGTCCTCCATCGTCCCCACGAAGGGGGTGATCAGTGATAATTCTACTCCTCAGATGGATCCGCTCGCGACGGACAAACGCGCTCGCCAACCGGCGAGACGAGCGCGGTGGCGACGCCGACGAGGAGTCCCGCCGCGTGGCCGACGTTGATCCCCGCCGGGGTGTGAAACGCCAGCGCGACGATGCTCTCGACGGCCACGAGCGCCACCGCGCAGACGCCGAACAGGACGGCGAGCAGCTCGAGGTCCATCACCCGGCCGTGGCGCGGCAGGTGGACGAGCGCGAACCCCGCGGCCGCGAAGACGACGCCGCTGATGCCGTAGACGGCCACGTAAGAGCCGCTCGCGAACACGGCGCTCCACCCGACGAGTGCGAGGATCGATCCCACCGCTGCGAGGACGACCATCGCGGCGAATCGGCGTCTCGAAAGGTGGGCCTCCGTGATTCGACCGAACACGAACAGCGTGAGGACGTTGGGAACGACGTGCGTCAACCCGCCGTGCAAAAGGGGAGCCACCGTCCACGCGAGCCACGGCGCACGGACGTAAACGTAATTTGTCGTCTCGAACACCGAGGAAACGCCCCACAGCGTGGTCTGAGCCGCCTGAATCGCGTAGACGCCGCAAACGACGATCGTGAGCAGATCCGTGATCGGCGCGGCGAGCGCTCGGTGCTGAGACACCAGCGGCCGCACGCCCCGCTCGAACGGCGTCAACACGTTCGCCGCCGTGACTCGCCGCATCGTCCGGTACTCCGCCGCGGATCGGTATGAGTGCTTGGGCGAGGCCGCCGAGAGTTTATAACCGAAGACGCGGGCAGTGCCCCCGTGACGTAGGTTCGACCCCGCGCCGGATAGCGGTTGTCCGGCACGTCGGCGCGGGAAACAGGCGACGCGCGGGGAGCGTCGTCGACGCGGGTGTCGGCTGTTCGCCACTACGACCGGACAGTACCCGAAAACGAGGCGAGGACGACCCGCCGGATTCATACTCCGCCGCGGAGAGTGACAGACGTGCGACTCGTACAGGTGAAGGTGCCGTCCGGGAAGCGAGAGGCGGTGCTGGACGTCCTCGACGACGAGGGCGTCGATTACGCGGTAACCGACGAGAGCAGCGGCCGCAACGACGACGCCGTCGTCACGTTTCCGCTCCCGATCGCCGCGGTCGAACCGATACTGGACGAGCTCCGCGGTGTCGGCATCGAGCGCGACTCCTACACTGTGGTCGTTCAGGCGGAGACCGTCGTCTCCGAGCAGTTCGAGGCGCTGGAGGAACGCTACGAGGTCGAAGAGGAGGAGACGGGCAACGGCGACCGGATCGCCCGCGAGGAACTCGTCGCGCGCGCCGACGAGATGGCACCGACGGTTCGTCCGTACGTGCTGATGACCGCCGTGAGCGCCATCGTCGCCACCGCCGGGCTCCTCCTCGATTCGCCCGCCGTCGTCGTCGGATCGATGGTTATCGCGCCACTCATCGGACCCGCGATGGCAGCGAGCGTCGGGACCGTTGTCGACGACAGCGAGATGGCGCTCCGCGGCGTCAAGCTGCAAGCACTCGGGGCGGTACTGGCGGTCGGAGCGGCCGCGCTGTTCGCGATCCTCGTCCGGGTTACGAACGTCGTCCCGCTCACCGCCGAAGAGGTGTTCGCGATCGGCGAGGTCAGAGAACGGCTCGCACCCGACGTGCTCTCGCTGGTCATCGCGCTCGGTGCCGGTGCCGCGGGGGCCGTCTCGCTCGCCTCCGGCGTCTCTTCCGCGCTCGTCGGCGTGATGATCGCCGCGGCGCTCGTCCCGCCGACGGCCGTCGTCGGCATCGGTATCGCGTGGGGCGAACCGCAGTCGGTGATCGGATCGGCCGTCCTCGTGCTCGTGAACATCCTCGCGATCAACCTCGTCGCGCTCGTCGTCCTCTGGCGGATGGGCTATCGGCCGAAGCTCTGGTTCCGCGAGGACGAGGCCCGCTCGGCGACGATCAAGCGCATCGCCGCGCTCGCGGTGGTCTTGCTCCTCCTCACCAGCCTGCTCGGTGCCTTCACGTACAGCTCCTACCGCACCGCCGACTTCGAGAGCGACACCACTGCCGCGATCGAATCGGAGCTTCCGCCGGAAGCGACGCTCCTGAACCTCGACGTGACGTACGAGGGGTTCCCCCTACAGACGCCGCGGACGGTCGTCGTGACCGTCGGGTACCCCCCGTCAGCGTCGCCGCCACCGGTCGCCGAGCGGATCCGTGATCGGGTCAGCGCACTCGCCCCGGAGCCGTTGGGGCCGTTCGATGAGACGGACGTCGACGTCGAAATCAGGTACGTCGCCGTCGAGCGCGCGAACGGGTGATTCCACGGCTCAGTGTGCGCTCCGCGCGGTTGCAACGAGGAAAGTTACTGCCGCGAGGAAACGCAAAGAGTCACTTGTGTCAAGCGTGCGTTGAATACCGATGCCGACGAACAGGAGGGTATGAACCGTCGACTTGGTCTCGCAACGGTCGCAATCGCAACGCTCGTCCTCCTCGCCGGGTGCAGCGCGCCCTTACAGACGACTGCCGGAGGGGAAATACCGACAGACGACGTCCGAACGATCTCCACCAGCGGGAGCGGCGAAGTGTCCGCCGACGCCGATCTGGCCGTCGTGACCGTGGCCGTCACCGCCCGCGCTGACACCGCAAACGCCGCCCGCGAAGACGTCGCCGCGAGCGCCGCGACGATGCGCGAGGCACTCCGTGAAGCCGGAGTCGACGACGACGCGGTGACGACCGAGAGCTACCGGATCCGACCGATCGCAGAGCCCAGATCCGACAGTGATCGGGAGATCACCGGCTACGAAGCGGTCCACACCTACCGCATCGAGACGACTCCCGACGAGGCCGGGAGCGTCGTCGACACGGCAATCGAAAACGGCGCGAGCGAGGTGTACGGCGTGAGCTTCACGCTCAGCGACGACCAGCGCGAAGAGCTCCGCGAGGAGGCGCTCCAGCGCGCGATGGACGCCGCGCGAACCGACGCCGACTCCATCGCCGCGGCCGCCGACCTGACCGTCACGGGCGTCCAGTCCGCCTCCACCGGCGGCGGCTACTCGCCGGTTTACGAGACGCGCGCGACCGCCGCCGACAGCGGCGGCGTCCCGACCGAGTTCGACGCCGGATCGGTGACGGTCTCAGCGACGGTCGACGTCACCTACAGGGCGGCTGAGCAGTAACCCCAAGACTGAGCAGTAACCCAGATAGCGGCGAAAACAGGCGAAGCGCCGTCACTCCTGCCGCGACGGCGGAATATCGGGTTCCCACCCGACGGCTTCGACCGCCGCGTCGAGCACGTCGTCGACGCCGTCGCCGGTCTCGACGCTCATATGCAGGTCGGCCTCGACGTCGCGCGAGCGGTCGCTCTTGTTGTTGACGGTGAGCACCGGGACGTCGCGCTCGCGGAACCGCGCCTCGACGGCGTCGCGCAGTTCCAGTTGCGCCGAAAGCGGGTAGCCGCACGCCTCGCTGGCGTCGAGGACGAACACGACGGCGTCGGCGAGGTGTTCGATCGCGCTGACGGCCTGCCGCTCGATGTCGTTGCGCTCTTCTTCCGGACGGTCGAGTAACCCCGGCGTGTCGATGATCTGATAGCGCACGCGATCGCGCTCGAAGTGACCAACGTGGACGCCCTTCGTCGTGAACGGGTACCGCGCAATCTCGTTTTTCGCGCGGGTGACGCCGTTGACGAAGGAGGATTTCCCGACGTTCGGGTAGCCGGCGACGACGATGGCCGGCTCGTCGGGTCGGATGTCCGGAAGGACCTTCAACGCGTCGCGGGCCTCGCCGATGCGTTCGAGGTCGTCGGCGACGTCCTCGACGAGGTCGGCCATCCGGGCGAACGCCTGCTTCCGGTGCTTTCGGGCGGTTTCGGGATCGGTCTTGCGAACCTTCGGCTGGTACTCCCGACGGAGCTCGTCGATCTGTCGACTCGTCCACGTTACCCGCGAGAGGCTCTGTCTGAGTTCGTCGACGTCGACGATGGCGTCGGCGAGTTCGTAGTAGAACGGGTCGACCGTCCCGAAGTCGGGCCACTGCGTCACGACGTTCTCGAGGTTGTCCGAGAGGATCGAGGAAGCCGTCTGGAGCATCGACTGCTGGGCCTCCAGCCCGGACTTCGCACGACCCGTGCGGGCCGCCCGCGAGAACGCCTTATCGATAAGTTCCTCCGACCGGGGCGTCGTCGGAAGAGACTCGAAAATCATATTGAGGCCTCTACTCGGCCGAACCGTAAAAGCGCGTCCGTTCGGTCCCCGTGTGCGGTGAGTTCTCCCGGCCGTCCGCGGGGGTTTTGCCCGTTCGGATTCTCTCTCCGGGTATGAACACGAACTGGCGGGCCGTCGGGATCGGCTTCCTCGTAATGGTGATCGTCGGCGCGTTCGGGCTCTGGCTCCCGATCGTCGGGCAGGTCGGCGCGGGGCTCATCGGCGGCGTCGTCGCCGGCTACATCGCCGGCGGCGTCGGCAACGGCGCGTGGAACGGGCTGGTGGCCGGATCGGTGTCTGGGATCGTGGTGTCGATCCTCGCCGCGCTGCTCGGCGGCCTGCTCGGGCTCGCTGGCGGGCCGCTGGGCGGGGTTCTCGGCGGTGCCGGCGTGTTCCTCGTCGGGGTCGTGATCACGGTCCTGTTCGCGCTCGACAGCGCGATCGGCGGGGCGATCGGCGGCTTCTTCAACCGGTAGCGGCGGCCGGGACAATCAACTGTCCGCGCCCCGATCGAGGTACTCCTGCTGTATGGCGACGACCGCCGACGAGTCCGCGCAGTCGGCGTACCGACGCAGCGGTTCGTCGTTCAGTTCGAGGAACGTGTGCCCCCACGTGAATTTCGAGAGAATTTTTTCGGCCCGCTCGCGACGGCCGAAGATCGCGAGCGCCGCCGCCAACGCCTCGACGGTCGTCAACTGCATCGGCCGGCCGAAATTCACCGGGTTGGCCGCGACGAGATAAGGCAGCGCCCGGTGCTCGCCGGGGAGTGAAAACCGCGCCTCGCCGGCCGATTCCCACGAGCAATCGAGCGCGACGAGTCGGTCGTAGGTCGCATCGGCGGGCGAGAGCGCCTGTTCGGCGTGTGGGTTGAGAACGACGCCGTAGGGAGTCGCCCGGTCCGAACGGTGCAACTCGACGAGGTCGAAGCGGGCGAGTTTGCGCGCCGTGCACTTCTCGGGGTCGTCGTCGCCCTCATAGCGCACGTGGAGCGACGGATCGACAGCGACGCTGTCGGCGGCCGAGGCGTCCGTGAGTCCCAAAGCGTCGTCAGCGGCTGATCCGGAATCGTCGACGTCCACACCCGCGAAACGTGGCCCGGAGAGAAAAGCGGTTCGTCGTGGTGAGGAAGGTCGGTTCGTCGTGACGACACCGCCGTATCACTTCGGCGACAGAGAGTCGTCTCGGACAGCGACAGTACCGTCGGCCCTGACGCGGATCGTCCGCTCTCCGATCGCGAAGACCACGCTGGCGTCGTCGCCGTCGACGGAGCGGAGAAAGCGCTCCGCGGGTTCCGTGTCGACGACCGAGTAAAGCGGCGGGTCCTCACAGCACCGTTCCTCGTCGAGTGCGGTCACGATCGTCGCGTCGAGTTCCGTCTGTCCGTCGAAGTCGTGGTGTGCAATGATTTGCCACGCTCCCGCCCCGTTCGGTCTTTCGTCCGGCGTTCGGTCGATCACGACTCGTTGTATCCGTCAGGAGCCCAAGAAACGGGTCGACAGTGCGCTCCTGATTCAACCCGATTAAGCCGAATCTCGGGGTTTAATGGGTCATTACGCGTCCGAAACGGGGAGTCACCGAACGGATAGGTGCGTTCTGCGGGCGTCAGTCCCGCTTGCCGGCACCGACCGCGGATTCGCCGATGGGATCGTGGCCCTCGATGACTTCGAGACCGCCCATATACGGACGGAGCGCCTCGGGGACCGTCACCGTCCCGTCGTCGTTCTGGTAGTATTCGAGAATCGCGACCATCACGCGCGGAATCGCGAGCCCCGAGCCGTTCAGGGTGTGGAGGTACTCCGCGGACTCGTGGCGCTCGGGTCGGAAGCGGAGGCCGGCGCGCCGCGCCTGGAAGTCGCCGAAGTTCGAGACCGAGGAGACTTCGAGCCAGCGACCGCCCTCGTCGGGCCCGTCGTCCATCTCGTCGCCCGGAGCCCAGACCTCGATGTCGTACTTCTTGCGCTGGGTGAAGCCGAGGTCGCCCGTGCACATTTCGAGGATGCGGTAGGGGAGTTCGAGGCGTCGGAGCACCTCCTCGGCCTCGTCGACGAGGCCCTCGAAGCGCTCCTCGCTCTCCGACGGCCGGACGAAGTTCACCATCTCGACTTTGTTGAACTGGTGGACCCGGACGATTCCGCGGGTCTCGGTGCCGTGCTCTCCCGCCTCCCGACGGAAGTTCGGCGTGTACGCCTGCAGCTTCAGCGGCAGGTCCTCGTCCAGCAGGATCTCGTCGCGGTACATGTTCGTCACCGGCACCTCCGCGGTCGGACAGAGCCACAGGTCGTCGTCGTCCCACGGTTCCTCGTTCGCGCCGCCGATCCGGTAGGCGTCCTCGGTGAACTTCGGGAACTGTCCGGTCCCGGTCATCGAGCGGGAGTTGACCGGAATCGGCGGGAAGACGTCGACGTAACTCTGCTCGCGGTGGATGTCCAGCATAAACTGGATCAGCGCGTGTTCGAGGCGCGCGCCGTCGCCCTTCGTGAAGTAGAATCCGCCGCCGGTCACCTTCGCGCCGCGCTGGAAGTCGAGGATTTCGAGGTCCTCGCCGAGGTCGTAGTGCGGGACGATCTCCTCGGGGAGCGTTCGGAGGTCGTCGAACCCCTCGCGGCGGCGCTCGACGTTCTCGTCTTCGTCCTCGCCGATCGGCACGTCGTCGTCGGGGATCTGCGGGATTTCGAGCAGCGACGCTTCGAGTTCTGCCTCGAGCTCCTCGGCGCGGGCCTCGACGTCGTCGAGTTCGGCTTTGAGCTCTTGGGAGCGCTCGATGGCCTCCTCGGCGGCCTCGTCGTCACCGGCGGCTTTCAGGTCGCCGATCTTCGAGGAGATCTCGTTGCGCTCGTGCCGCAGGTCGTCGCCGCGCTGTTTGAGCTCGCGCCACTCCTCGTCGACGGCGAGGACGCGGTCGAGATCGACGTCCTCGACGCCTTTGTGTTCCAGGGCCGCGCGAACCACGTCGGGGTTCTCGCGGAGGAACTGTCTCCCGATCATACGAACCGATTCCTCGGGATGCGGCAAAACCGTGTCGCATCCGCGCGTGCGGTGACGACCGGAATCCGGTACGTGCGGTCGCGACCGGAGCCCGGAGGGGTCACAACGAAAAGACACATACCCGAGGGCGGAGTGCGAGTAGATATGATGCGGTGGCTCCATCGACGCGTTTCCGACGCCTACGAGCGGATGCTCCGCCGACAGCTCGACACCGCGCCGACCCACGTGGCGATCATTCAGGACGGGAACCGGCGATACGCCCGCGAACACGGCGACGACGCCCCCGAGGGCCACCGCGAGGGCGCGAAGACGACCGAGCGGGTGCTGGAGTGGTGCGACGACCTCGGCGTCGAAGAGCTCACCCTGTATGCCTTCTCGACGGAGAACTTCGATCGTCCCGAGGAGGAACTGGAGCCGCTCTTCGACCTGCTGGAGTCGAAGCTCTACGAGTTCGCCGACGCCGACCGGGTCCACGAGAACGGCGTGCGGATCGGCGCGATCGGCGACGTCGAGCGGCTCCCCGAGCGGGTCCGCGACGCCGTCGACTACGCCGAGTCGCGGACGGCCGAGTACGACTCACTCCGACTGAACATCGCGCTGGCGTACGGTGGTCGATCGGAACTGTTGGGCGCGGCCAGAGCCGTCGCTCGCGACGTCGCTGACGGTGATATCGATGCCGAGAGCGTCGACGTCGACGTCGTCGAGGACCGCCTCTCCGAGCACACGACCCGAGACGTCGATCTCATCATCCGCACCGGCGGCGACGAGCGGACCTCGAACTTCCTCCCGTGGCACGCCAACGGCAACGAGGCGGCGGTCTACTTCTGTGCGCCGTACTGGCCGGAGTTCTCGAAGGCCGACTTCCTCCGCGGCCTCCGGACCTACGAGTCCCGCGAGCAGTCGTGGCAGCACTCCCGCACCGAGCGCGCCGTCGCGCTCCTCCGCGCGGTGGCCGAGACAGAGCTCGCCGACGCGCGGACGGTCGCGGGACGGCTCCGAACGAAGCTTCCCTCCGCGGGCGCTCGCGAGGTCGCGGCCGAGTTGGAACGCCAGCGCGGCGCAGAAACCGGCGAGCGCGCGGATTGAGCGGCCGCGGGGCGACGCCTGCCCCGGGGCGTCACCGACCGAACCGACGCTGTCGGTTCTGATAGTCGAGGACCGCGCGGAGGTAGTCGCGCTTGCGGAAGTCCCGCCAGTTGACGTCGGTGAAGTACAGTTCGGAGTAGACCGACTGCCAGATAAGGAAATCAGAGAGCCGCTCGGCACCCGTCTTGATCAACAGATCGGGCTCGTCGTCGAACACCAGCCGCTCTTCGACCTCGTCGGCGTCGACGTCCTCGGGCGCGAGTTCGCCCGATTCGACGGACTCGGCGATCCGTCGCACGGCGGCAGCGAACTCCCGCTTGCCCCCCAGACCGATGTTGATGCGGATCGGCGCGTCGGCGCGCTCGGTGTCGCCCGGTTCGCGGACGGCGACGGGGCGCGGGGCGTCGATCGCTCGCAACTCCCGCGAGAGCGTCGGGATCACGGCCTCGTCGAGCACGCTCACCGAGACGGTGACGCGCGTCGCGCCGTACTCGAACGCCCAGCCCAGAAACGTCGAGAGCGTCTCGTATGCGCCCTGTTCGAGGAGGTCGCGCTCGGTGATGACGACGGCCACGTGCGCGGGCGCGTCGGCGTCGTGAAGCCGGTGCCGGAGGGCGAGATAGCGGTCGTACAGTCCCACGCGAGGGCGTGCGTCCCGCTGGGCTATATGCCTCCGGGTTCGGTTGCGCGTCGACCCGTCCGATGCGACGCTCTTTCGTGTTCGTTCGTGTCATAGAAAGCGCTATTATATCCCTTCAATGAACTAATAGTGGAAATAAGAACACGATGTCGGATAAATTCAGAGTATCAGTGTGCGTTACAGAAACCACCATCCGAGAGTCGAGCGGGGCTCGGTGGGAACGGTGACCCCACAGCCGGGGCAGTCGCTCCGGGCGATCCTCGGACGACCGTTGATGCGGCGGCTCCTACGGCCGGTTGCGGCGTTTCTCGCCGTGGTCACGCTCGGCGTCATCGGGTTCAGTTCGCTGGGCGGTGTCGGCGTGGTCGACGCGCTGTTCTGGCTCCTCGATCCGACGAGCATCGAGTTGCACTTCCAAGCGCACGGCGGCCCGGAGACGCTGACGAAAGGCTACGCCGTCGTCGTGTTATCGGGACTCATCGTCGTCGGTCTCTGGATCGGAGAGACCGTGTTTTCGGCGGCTTTCGGCGGACGGATTCAATCGGAGTTACGAGAGATGCAGATCGAACGCGACATCGACCAGTTGCACGGGCATATCATCATCTGTGGATACGGGACGTTCGGAAAGACGGTGGGAAGGGCCTTGCAGACCCACGATCTCGAGGTGGTCGTGATCGAGCGGGCGGACGCGGAGTTCCAGCGCGCGCTCGACGACGATCTGCTGGCGATTCAGGGCGACGCGCGCCGTGAGGAGGTGCTTCGGGAAGCCGGTGTCAAACGGGCGGCCACCGTCGTCGGCGCGATCGACGACTCGAACGCGAACATCCAGATCGCGATGGCCGCGAGTCAGATCGCCCCGACTGTCAGAGAGATCGTTCGCGTCGGCGACGAGATGTACGAGGCGCTCGCGCGACGCGCCGGGGCCGACGAGGTGATCATTCCCGAGGTCGCGAGCGCAGAGCAGGTGACAGAAACGCTCTGAGACGGCCGCGGAATCGGGGGACGCGATGTCGGGAGGGTTAAGTGCGCGTCGGCGGTATCCGGGGGTGTGCAACCGACGCTCCGGCGGGCGAGCGGATTCGCCCTGGTGGGGACCCTCGCACTCGCGGCCCCGGTGCTCGGGCGGGCGGCGTTCGCTCCGTTCGCCGTGATCGCCGCCGTCGCGGCGTTCGGCGTGACGGACGGGCCGCTGTTCGAGCTCTTCGCCCGACCGGCCGACAGACGCGAGGGGCGGCTGAACGGGCTCACCGGATTCGCGCTCGCGGCCGCCGGACTCGCGCTGTTGGCGACCGAAATCGGCCTCCCCGTTTCGCTGTTCGTCGCCGCGGTGGTGGTTCTCGCGTACGGGAACCTCGGCAAGCGCCTCGTCGCCGAGTCGACGGACAACCCGTTCCTCGGCGCGACGGGGTTCATCGTCGCGGGAAGCGTCGCGGGGGTCGGGGGACAGGCGGCAGTGGCCGCACTGTCGCAGTCGCCGATTCTCGCCCCTCGGTTCGTCTTTCTCGCCGTTGCGGGCACGCTCGTCGCCGCGCTCTTCCGGGAGATGCTCTTCGAGCGCGACGACCCGCTCGTGATGCTCTCGACCGGGCTCTTGCTGTGGCTGTTCGACGCGCTCGCGGTCTCGGTCGGAACGGTCGACGTAGCCGCCGCGCTCGCCGTCACTGTCGGCCTCGGATACGTCTCGTACGCGCTCGGGGCGGCCTCGGTCGCCGGAATGCTCTCGGGCGTCCTCCTCGGACTCCTCGTGATCGTCTTCGGCGGGATCGGCTGGTTCGCCGTCCTGATCAGCTTCTTCGGCGTCGGCTCGCTCTCGACGAAGTACAAGTACGACGAGAAGAAACGCCGCGGCATCGCAGAAGAGAACGAGGGAGCGAGGGGGACCGGAAACGTCCTCGGCAACGCGGCCGTCGCCGTACTCTGCGTGATCTGCTTCGCCGCGAGTCGGTCGGTCCCGATCGACGGGGTGATCTTCCAGTACGCCTTCGCCGGATCGATGGCGGCCGCCCTGAGCGACACGCTCTCCTCGGAGCTCGGCGGCCTTTACGACAATCCCCGACTCATCACGACGCTGGAACCCGTCTCGCCGGGCACCGACGGCGGCGTCACGTGGCAGGGAGAGCTATTCGGCTTTCTCGGTGCGGCCGTCGTCGCCGTCGTCGCACTGGCTCTCCTCCCGGGGGTCTCGTCGTTCGGCGCGACCGTCATCGCCGTCGGTGGCTTCCTCGGAATGACCGCCGACAGCGTCCTCGGAGCGACGATCGAAGGCCCCGCGTTCGGCAACGAGGCCGTCAACTTCGCGGCGACGCTCGTCGGTGCGGTCGTCAGCGCCGTCACCGCCCTCGCGCTCCTGTGAATCGTTCGCAGCCACCCGCATTCACGTCCGCTCGCTAACCACGTCCCGTCCCTTATGATCCGTCCCGCGCATTCGGCCGATCTCGACGCCCTCACCGAGCTTCAGTCGTATCTCGCCGCGCCCGCGCCGGAGCTGCTCGCGTCGGTGCCGGCGCTCGGGACCTGTCTGGTTTCCGTCGCCGGCGGCGGACGGACAGACCGACCGGTCGGCTATGTGCTCGTCATCGGCGACGCACACATCGCGGAGGTGGCGATCCACCCGGCGTATCGCCGGGAGGGGCGCGCCCGGGCCTTACTCCGAGCGGTGATTGCGGATCGGGAGCCGGGGGCGCGGCTGACCCTGACGGTCGCCGTGGACAACGACGCCGCGCGGTCGCTGTACGAATCGGTAGGGTTCGAGGAGATCGGTCGGCAATCGGGGTTCTACGAGATTGAAGGAGGGGAACGCGCGGTCGACGCAGTAGTGTACGCGTACGACGTCCCCGAGTAGCCAACCGCCGTTCGAAAAACGGTTCCAGCGTCCGAAAGCCGTTCCAACGTCCGAAAATCCGTCGCCGACGCCCGATCAGTTCGCGACGGATTGCGCCAGCTGATCCGCCGTCAGGAGTCGCACACCGACCGGCTTCTTGACGAACTCGCCGGTCGATCGCGCGACCGCGTGTTCGACTCCCCGCTGAGACGCGACGTCAAGGAGCCGCTGAGTGAACTCCCCGTCGACGACCGCCGCGTACGGCGCGGGGTCGGCGTCGGCGAGCGTCTCGAAGGCGTCTTCGGCAGACGCCTCTTCGACCGTCGAGAGCTCCTCGTCGAGCAGACGGATCGTCCCGGTGTTCCCGTCGATGACCTCGCGGACGTGATCTCTGAGCGAGCGCGGCGAGGGAGTTTCGGCGTCCGTCGCGTCATTACTGGGTTCGGGCTTCGCCTCGGCGTCCGTTCCGGCCTCACCGCCCTCCGCGCCGTCCGCGGAGTCGTCGGTCGCATCGCTCAGTCCGGTCGAGGCATCGGTCTCGTCGTCGCCGGAAGACGCCTCAGCAGACGTCGTTTCGACGCCGTTGGCGACGGGGTCTCCGCGGTCTCCGGCGGTGTCGTTCGTCGAGAGCGCGAAGGCATCGCGACCGCCGGACCGCTCCTCGCCGGTGGGCGAATCGATGGGCTCGTCGAGAGCGTCCTCGGGAGCGGCGTCTACGTGCTCTTCCGGTCGGCCGCGGGTCGTCGGCTCCGTCGGTTCGGATGGGGTCGCCGAATCAGTCGTCGGCGACCCCCGCGGAGGGTCCGGCCGCTCACCCTCCGTCGATCGCTCGCCCTCAGCCGGTCGTTCGCCCTCGGTCGTTTCGGCGTCCTCGTCGACCGTGGGAGCGTGCTCTGCGGACTCGTAGGCGTCGATCGAAACCTTATCGCGGAGCGCCGCGAACACCTCGTGGCGCTTGAGGTCCTCGACGGAGCGTCCCTCCGGCGCGAACGCGACGTAGTCGACGTCGCCCACCTGCCGCAGTTCGCGGAGGATGAGCTCGCCGCCGCGGTCGCCGTCGAAGAAGGCGGTCGTCGTCCGCTCTTGGGTGAGGTTCGCGACCGTTTCGGGGACGTTAGTCCCCTCCACGGCGATGGCGTTCTTGATCCCGTAGCTCAGGAGCGTCAGGACGTCGGCGCGGCCCTCGACGACGACGACCGCGTCGGAGTCGGCGACGTTGGGGCCCGCCGGGAGCCCCTCGTACTCGCTGATGTCCTCGATGCGAACGCTCTCTTTGACCTCATCTAAAATTTCGGTCGAGGAGATCACGCTCTCGTCGAAGGAGTCCGAGAGCAGTTCCTTCGCGCGCTCGACGACCTCGCGGCGCTTGGCCTCGCGGACGTCCTCGATGTCGGTTACCTCGACGGTGGCCCGGCAGGGACCGACGCGCGTGATCGTTTCGAGGGAGGCGGCGAGGATCGCGGTCTTGACCCGATCGAGACTGCTCGCGATGGTGACCGTCCCGAAGGACTGGCCGTTCTGCGAGTCGATTTCGACGTCGATTCGCCCGACTTTCGACGACTGCTGGAGGTCGCGCAGGTCCAAGTCGTCGCCGAGGAGTCCCTCGGTCTGGCCGAAGATGGCCCCGACGACGTCGGACCGCTCGACGATGCCGTCGGCGGTGATCGCTGCGTGTATGAGGTATTTTTCGGTGTCTTCCATTGGTGAATACCCCCGGAGGGGCGGGATGATGGTGATATGCGCGTCATGGGAAACCCGATGACATCCGTATAGATGGGTCGCTCGCGGCAAATAGCTATCGTACCCGGGATATCACAGCGCACGCCGATCAGAGCGATTTTTTCCCGGACGGCGATGGTGTCGAGCCGGTTCACAACTGCGACGCGTCTCACACGGCCGACGCCGACGGCAGCACGGTCGGATACGGCGATTCGAGACCGTTGTTAATCAACAGAATCTACCACCCCTGACTTTTGTAGAAATAATTTCTTCGTATCTCTATTTCGAAGTTATAAGAGTAATTTTTACATACTCCGAGTGAGGAGAGCAATTCGATGAAGAGACGGAAGACGGATTATCTCTGGATCGGCGTCTTCGCGGTACTCGTCGCGTTCGCTATTCCGTGGTTCCTCTGGGGTGACGCCGCGACAGTGCTCGGACTGCCGGTCTGGCTGTGGTGGCACATCGGCTGGATGGTGATCGCGTCGCTCGCCTTCGCGCTGTTCAGCCGCGGGGCGTGGGATCGGTTGATGCACGTCGACCCCGAGGAGGTGGGATTCGATGGTTGAGTCCGCGCTCCTCGTCCAACTCGGCGTCGTCGGGGCGTATCTCGTCGTCGCGCTCGCGGTCGGCGTCTTCGCGTACCGGGTGACCGGCCGCGACGCCGAGGACTACTACCTCGCGAGTCGATCGATCGGGACCGGCGTGCTCCTGTTTACGACCTTCGCGACGCTGCTCTCGGCGTTCACGTTCTTCGGCGGGCCGAACCTCGCGTACGCGTCCGGCCCCGAGTGGATCCTCGTGATGGGCCTGATGGACGGGATCCTCTTTGCGATCCTCTGGTACGGGATCGGCTACCGGCAGTGGCTCATCGGGAAGGCCCAAGGCTACGTCACACTGGGCGAGATGCTCGGCGATCGCTTCGGCTCGAAGCGCCTCCGCGCGCTCGTCGCGGGCGTCTCGATCTTCTGGCTGTTCCCGTACGTGATGCTCCAGCAGATGGGTGCCGGTGAGGCGATCGTCGGCCTCACGAACGGTGCGATCCCCTACTGGATCGGCGCGGCGGCGATCACGCTGTTTATGATCGTCTACGTCGTCCTCGCGGGGCTTCGCGGCGTCGCGTGGACGGACACGATTCAGGGTGTCTTCATGCTCGGAATCGTCTGGATCGCCGTCGGCTGGGTGCTCGCGGCCGCGGGCGGACTCGACGCGGTGTCGGCCTCCCTAGCGGAGACGAACCCCGAGTTCCTCAGCCTCGGCGGCGGCCTCTACTCGCCGCAGTGGATGATCGCCCAGGCCGTGACGATCGCCTTCGGCGTCGCGATGTTCCCCCAGATCAATCAGCGCTTCTTCGTCGCCAAGGACGCCCGCGTGCTGAAACGGTCGTTCGCGCTGTGGCCGATACTGGTCGTGCTGCTGTTCGTGCCAGCGTTCCTGCTGGGGTCGTGGGCGGCGGGTCTCGGCGTGTCGGTGCCGGAGGGCGCGAACGTCGTGCCCGTGCTGTTGAACGCCTACACGCCCGCGTGGTTCGCCGCGCTCGTCGTCGCCGGCGCGATGGCGGCGATGATGTCTTCCTCCGATTCGATGCTGCTCTCGGGATCGTCGTACCTGACGCGGGACCTCTATCGACCGTTCGTGAACCCGACCGCGAGCGACGAGCGCGAGGCGTGGATCGCCCGGGTCGGCGTCGCCGCGTTCGCGATCGGGACGTTCGTCGCCAGTCTGTTCCGACCGGGCACGCTCATCGAGATCGGCGACACCGCGTTCGGCGGGTACGCCCAGCTGGCCTTCCCGGTGATCGTCGCGCTCTACTGGCCGCGGACGACCCGACAGGGGATGTTCGCCGGTGTCCTCGGCTCACAACTCTTCTACGTCGCCCACGTTTTCGTGCCCGCTGTGACGGTTGGCGGCGTGTCGGTCCTCGGGTCGACGTACTTCACGTGGGACTTCGCGCTCTACGGGATGATCCTCTCGCTGGTGCTCACCGTCGGCGTCTCGCTCGTCACCGCCGCCGCTCCCGACGAGCGCAGCGAGACGTTCGCGGTCGGCGCGCGAGCGGACTGAGAGACATCGTGAATCGGCGGACGAGCGGAGGAGATCGGTGACGGTCGCTTTAACACCCAGTCGAACCTACGGCGGCGTATGCAGACTCATATCGTGCCGGTCGGCTTCGACTACGACCGGCTCATCGCGCCCCTCATCCGGGACCAGCGGGACGTCGACCGGGTGATTCTCTTGGAGGGCGCGGTCGGCAGCGAGTCGAACGTCGAGTACTCTCAGCACCTCTCACAGAAGCTCGAAAAGGACTTTCAGAACCTCCTCGGGGCAGATACCGAGCGCGTCGTCGTCGCCGACGTCTACGACTACGACGCCGCCTTCGAGCAGGCCTACGACCTCATCAACGAGGAACTGGACGCCGCTGCGGATTCGGAGGTGTGGGTGAACGTCTCGGCGATGCCGCGGCCGGTCTCCTTCGCGTTCGCGACGGCCGCACACTCGATTATGGTCGAGCGACAGGCCGATCGCGACCGGATTCACACCTACTACACCGCCCCCGAGAAGTACCTCGAAACCGAACTCGCAGAGGAGGTCCGCGAGGCCAAAGCCCTGCTCGACGAACTGCTGTCGGGCGAGGACGTCGACGACGAGCGCATCCGCGAGCGCCACGAGTCGGCGACGGACATCCTCGCGGAGTTCGACGAGCGCGGGACGACTATCGGCGCGAAACGCATCGGCGACAGCCACGTCGTCGAACTGCCGGTGGCGTCCTTTCAGAACGTCAAACCCTTCGAGGAGGTCATCCTCTACGAACTCGGCGAGTACGGCGAGTTCGATTCCGTGTCCGAACTGGCGGAGACGCTCGCCCGGGACATGAACGAGGAGTACACCGACTCGTTCAGATCGAAGGTGATCTACAACGTCGATCGGCTCGGCCCGGGCGGGAAGGGCTACATCGAACAGGAGGAGCGCGGGAAATCCTACCGGACGCGGCTCTCCCGGATCGGACAACTGTGGGTGCGCGCGCACGCCGAGGACGACGTCCTCGAGGAGTGACCTCCGGCCGAGTCCACTCGCTCGCGGGACTCTCGCCGCGTGAACGGCGGGCGAGAACGACTCGCGACGCCGTCGGAACCTTACTCCCTGATGTCGAGGTCGAACTGCGCGTTCTCGACGACGGCGTTGAGAACGACGCTCGTGTTCGACTCGCGGATGTCCGCGTCGGTGAGGAGCTCTTTGATCTGGTCGTTCATCCCGTCGGTGTCCTCGAACTTCCCGACCGCGATGACGTCGTAGTCGCCGGTGACTTCGTAGACGGTCACCATCTGCTTGTGACCTTGCAACCGCTCGGTGATGTCAGGGAGAGCGCTTCCCTCGACCTTCAGCTGGATGATCGCGGTCACGTCGTAACCGAGCGCGTCGTAGTTCACGCGCGGGGTGTACCCCTCGATCACGCCCGCGTCTTCGAGGTCGCGGAGGTGATTCGAGACCGTCGTGACCGACACGTCGAGTTCCTCCGCGAGGCTCCGCAGGCTCGCTCGACCGTCGCCGAGTAGTGCATTGATCAATTTTGCGTCGAGGTTTTCATACGTCATTACAATGGAAATGTGTTCGAGGGCATTAGAATTTTACGAATATCCAATTCAGAATGCGACTAGGGGCATTTGCACTAAGCGATAACGTCTTTATACTGGGAGTGTTCGGATTCGATTGTCTAGGATATGACGGACGAAAACGAATCTGTCGCCGCCACAGACGGCGGCCTTTCCGCCGAAGCACAGCGCGTAATCGACGAGATCGAGGAGAAAGACGTCGACTTTCTCCGTCTCCAGTTCACCGACATCCTCGGGACTGTAAAAAACGTCGCCGTTCCCGCGACGCAGGCCGAGAAGGCCTTCAGCGACGGAATCTACTTCGACGGGTCCAGCATCGAGGGGTTCGTGCGGATTCAGGAGTCGGACATGCGACTCAAGCCCGACCCCGAGACGTTCGCGATCCTGCCGTGGCGCGACGGCCGCTCGGGCCGCCTCATCTGTGACGTCATCAACACCTCAACCGGCGAGCCGTTCGAGGGCGATCCGCGGACCGTCCTGAAGAAGACGCTCGAACGCGCCGAAGAGATGGGCTACACCGTCAACGTCGCCCCCGAACCGGAGTTCTTCCTCTTCGAGGAGGACGAGGAAGGGCGCGCGACGACGAAGACCAACGACGCCGGCGGCTACTTCGACCTCGCGCCGAAGGACCTCGCCTCTGACGTCCGCCGCGACATCATCTACGGTCTCGAATCGATGGGCTTCGAGATCGAAGCCAGCCACCACGAGGTCGCAGAAGGGCAGCACGAGATCAACTTCGAGTACGACGACGCGCTCACCACCGCCGATAACGTCGGAACGTTCCGCACGGTCGTCCGCGCCATCGCGGCCCAGCACGATCTGCACGCGACGTTCATGCCCAAGCCGATCCCGAAGATCAACGGATCGGGGATGCACACGCACGTCTCGCTGTTCGACGAGGACGGCAACAACGCCTTCCACGACGACGACGACGAGTTCAACCTCTCGGAGACGGCGCACTCGTTCCTCGCGGGCGTCCTCGAACACGCCCCCGCGATCACGGCCGTCGCCGACCCGACGGTGAACTCCTACAAGCGCCTCGTGCCCGGCTACGAAGCGCCGGTGTACGTCGCGTGGTCCGACCGCAACCGCTCGGCGCTGATCCGGAAGCCGGCCGCCCGCATCCCGGCGGCCTCGCGCATCGAACTCCGTTCGCCCGACCCGTCGTGTAACCCCTACCTCGCGTTCGCCGCGATCATCTCCGCCGGGCTCGACGGCATCGAGGAGGGCCTCGAAGCGCCCGACCCAGTCAGGGAAAACATCTACGAGTTCGACGAGGCCAAGCGCGAGGAGTACGGCATCGACACGCTCCCCGCCAACCTCGGCGAGGCCGTCGCCGCGCTCGAAGAGGACGAGGCGATTCAGGACGCGCTCGGCGAGCACGTCTACGAGAAGTTCGTCGAGGCGAAGACCCAAGAGTACGACGAGTTCCGCATCGACGTCTCCCAGTGGGAACTCGACCGCTACCTCGAGACGTACTGAATCCTCCCCTCGCGCTGACGACCGGTTTTTCGCGGTTTTCCGTGTTCCGCTTGCCGTTACGTCGACCGTCGCGAGCGGGAGCGCTCACCCAACCGTCGCGCCCCGAGCCACAGCAAGGGGAAGCGCGAGCAGACAGACTCCGCCGACGACGGCGACGACGACGATCAACAGCCCGCTCTCGACGAACTCCGCGACGCCGCTCATCGCCCCGAGCGCGACGAGCAGGCCGCCACCGCCGACGGCCAGTGTGCGTCCCGTGAGTTCGATCGTCGCGGTCGCGGCCCGTTCGCCGAAGCGGTGCCACGCGACGACGCCGCCCGCGGCGGTGCCGACACCGAGGAACAGTTCGCTCTCGCCGGGGGCGACGAGGAGCGCACCGAGGCCGAGGACCAGCGCGAGGCCGAACAGCGCCGTGACGTGTCGATGCGTCGGGTCCGCGAGCGGACCGTCGCGGGTCTCGGTCGCGAATCCGGGGCCGAGCGCGAAGACCGCAGCGAGGAACGCGGTCCCGATCGCGACTCCGGCGACGACGTCAGCGATGTAGTGGACGCCGATGAGAACGCGCGAGAGCGAGACAGTCACGACGACGGCGGCCGCGACGGCGAGTCGTTGCCGCCACGCACCCCGGTTCGCGAGCACGGCCACGCCGCCCCAGAACGCCGTCGATCCGAGCGCGTGCCCGCTGGGGAAACCGAGGCCGTCCCGGTAGGAGATCGGCGGCCGCGGGAGGCCGAAGAGGTGTTTCAATCCGACCGTGAGCCCGATCGCACACAGTCCGAGCACGAGCGCGAACGCCGCGCCGCGTCGCGAGATGCCGACGCGGTCGCCGAGGAGGTACGCGAGGGCGACACAAGCCAAGAGCAGGTACGGGTTTCCGAGGTGGGTGAGCCACCAAAAGACGGTCGTTACCACCTCCGGAAGCGATTCGGCGAAGGCGATCTCGCCGATACCGCGGGTCGCCAGCGGCGCGACTGGTACGGTCATTGCCCGTTCGGTCACCGGTCCAAGACCAAATAGCTGCGGGAAACCGGATTCGACGGGAGTCACGGCCGCGATCACGCGCGGTACTGGTTGATGAGCGCCGGGACGACGACGCCGACGCCGATGAGAACCGCGAGTCGGATCGCCGAGCTGTCGGTGACCGACGTCGACGCGTACCAGAGCACAACCCCGATCACGGCGAACACGGTGACGGTTAGGGAGTCCGTGGAGACCATCACCGGCGGAAACGCAGCACGACGGTAACAGCGTTACGGCATCTCAGGACCGGCGGTCTCGGACCCAGTCGACGAGTCTGCCCGGAACGCCGAGGGCGTTCAGGCCGACGCCGAAGATCACGAAGAGCGCGTACAGGCCGAGCGTCGAGAGGTAGATGACGACCATCGCCGCGACCGCGAGGAGGTCGTCGTCGAGCAGGTAAAAGGCCGCGATAGTCGCCGCCGTCCCGTAGAGCAGCACGAGATACGGCCCCCAGCCGCGGGCTTTGCCGCGGCGGAGTCGACCGCGGACGTAGCGGCGCATCTCCGATTCGACGTCCGGGCGCTCGACCGTCCGAGACTGCACGTCGGACTCGAAGGTGTCGAGGTCGGCACGCAGTTCCTCGATGCGGCGGTCGAGCTGTTCGATGTCGGGCGCACCGCGGGGTTCGACGTCGGTGTCGGAGAAGCTAGAGTCGGTGTCGGAGGGGCTAGAGTCGGTGTCGTCGGTCGTCGCGTCGTCCGCACTCATCGTCTGCTCGGCACGTCTCCCCGGCGGGTGTTGTAGCTGCCGGTCTACGTCGCCGACCTGCCCGGCGAGGACCGCGTTGACGGCGGCTCCGGTGAGCACGAGAATCCCCGAGAGGTAGAACCACGTGACGAGCAGCAACACCGCGCCGAGCGCGCCGGCCACACCGCTGGACATCCGCGCATATATGCCGAACCCGGTGCTCAGGACGGTCCACCCGACGGCGGCGAACAGCGCTCCGGGTAGCGCGCGCCGAAGTCCGACCTCGACGTCCGGGATGACGGTGTAGAGCGGGAGGAACGAGACGACGAGAAAGCCCAAGAGGACGAGCGCGCTGAGGACCTCGACGAACGGGACGTCGGCGATAGCCAACACCGTGGTCGTCACGATGACGCCGAGCGTCGCCGCACCGAGCGACGCGAGCGTGACGACCCCGTCCGAGAGCTGTTCGAGTATCGGGCCGGTCGGGTAGCCGTACACTTTCGCGAACGCCACGTCGACGCCGCGGAACAGTTTCAGCGTCCCCCAAACCGTCAGGAGGAGGCTGAAGATCGAGATCGTTCCGCGGCCGGTCGGGTCCGTGAGCGCGCTCGAAACGAGGTCGGAACCTGTCGGAAGGAGGTACTGCTCGGCTATCGACTGGACCGCCGCGGCGAGGTCGGCCCCGCCGACGATCGTCGCGACGACGACCGCCAGCGTGAGAAGCGGGACCAACGAGACGAGGATATAGTAGGAGATACCCGCCGCGAGGAACGTCACCTCCCGCTCACGGACGGTCGAGACGATCGAGCGCGGTACGGCGAGTCGATCGGGTGTCGGAGCGCTCACGGTGAACGGTTCGGTGGATCGACACAAGAATCACTCGGCCCCTCGGATCCGTAACCCGACGGTGGCGACGCTCACTCCGCGGTGGCGTCGCGGATCTCCGGGACGGTGGCGTCGGTCTTGAACGCCGTGCCCGAGTAGTGCGCGCGCGTCGCCTCGAATCCGGCCCCTCGAAGGTCCTCGAGGAAGTCGTCCATCGCGGGCGCGGGTCGGGTCCACTGCTTGCACAGTCGGTGTTGGTCGTAGTGCGTCGGGGCGTCCATCTCGCCTTCGAGCGTGTCGAGCATCCGACGCGCGCGGGCGGCCTCGCCCATCTCGTCGGTGACGCGCTCGCGGACCGAGCGAACGAAGTCGGCATCGCGGATCGAGCCGAGGTACAGCGGCCCCGCAGAGAGCAGGCGATCGCTCTCGCACGCGCCGCAGGCGTCCGGCGGGTGCGCGATGAGCCCGAACTCGTGGGTCCGGTGGAGGCAGTCCTCGCAGTGGTGGACGTAGCCCAGCTCGTCGATTAGTTCGTCCGCGTGCGTGGCGCGGGCGTCGAGTTCGAGGTAGGCGCGGGCGTAGTGCCGCGTGACGTGCGACAGAATCGGGACCGCGGCCTTGTCGTAGCGCGCGGCCGTTCGAACGAGCGCCGAGAGGAGGACGCGAAGCCCCATCTCGGGGTGATAGTCGGTGTTCTGCGGGAGCGCCGAATACTTGCGGACGCCCGAGCGCTGGTGCGCCCCGCACAGCGGCGCGGTGTCGGTGGCGGTGACGCAGACGACGTTTCGGGTGTTCGCGACCGCCGCGTCGACGAACGGAATGGGGGTCCCGAAAGGGTCGAGGTCGACGACGTCGAACACGGACTCGTGCAGCAGCGCGTTGACGTCGCGCTCGACGACCTCTCCGGAGAGATCGTTCCGCGCGAGATTCTCGCGGGCGAGGTCGACGGCGTCGCTGTCGACGTCGACGCAGGTGACGTCGAACCCCTCAGCGGCGGCCCGGACGCCGCGGATGCCGCTTGCGGCCATCGCGTCGAGGTACGAACTCGCGCGCGGCTCGCGCTCGCGGTACGCGCGCAGCGTCGCCACCGTCACGTCGCGGTTGAGCTCCTGCGTCGGGTTGTAGAACACGCCGTCGCCAGCGCCCTCCGAGGCCCCGTCGCGGGCGTCCGGCACCGACACCTCGACGTCGCCCTCACGAACGTCCATAGGGGGAGTCGAACGCTCCGCCGCGAAAAGCGATGCGATGCGTTGCGAGCGCGCCGTCAACGCTGACCGCCGGCCTCGCTGACCGGTGGCGTTTTGTCGGGCCCGAGGGAAGACTCGGTCGTGAGCGATGGCGACGACGTGGGCGATCGGGACGAAGGCGCGAACGCCGAGCCGAGCGAGCCCGCCGACGCCGACTCGAACGAACCCGCGGACGCCGATCTGGGCGAACCCGCGGACGCCGAACCGGACGAGCGCGCCGACGGCCCCAACCCGAGCGACGCCTACGTCGTCCCCACCGAGACCGACAGCGAGACCGAGACCGCTTGGCGGCGGGAGTTGGCCGAGGCGGGAGAGTTGACTCCCGATGCGGTCGACACGCTGGTTTCGCGACACGACGGCCGCGGCGCGCGCGCTATCGAATCGGTCTCGGAGGGGCGGGTCAAGCGCTACCGAGATTTCACGGTGGTCGTCGGCCACGCGGACGAGTACGTCGTCGAGAACGGCGGCTGCACCTGCAAGGACAGCGAGTACAACCTCGATCCCGAAGACCCCACCGAGCGCTGCTGGCACGTCCTCGCGGTCGCGATCGCCGAGCGGATCGGCGAGGTCGACCACCACGAGATGTGGTACTCCGAGGTCCGAGAGTTCTTATAACGCTCTCGCTGTCCACACCGTTTTTACCGCCGCTCGGCGAACATCCGACAATGCCCACGATCGACGAGAAGCGCGTGTACACCGACAACTCGGGCGTCGAAACGGTCTTTCTCGCGGCGGAGCTGGGTGTCGTCGCCGTCTCCGTCTCCGACGACCTGATCGGCGAGTTCGGCGTCGTCCATCGGTGTCGCGCTCGGGACGTCGCGACCGCCGGAGCGCTCGTCGCGGTCGCGACCGACGAGGACGTGTTGCTCGCGGATCGAAGCGCGGCGGATGAAAGCGACGACACGGAGGAGAGCGGCGACGCTGAGGCGGGCGCTGCGGTCGCGAACGACCGCGACCTCGACTTCGCGGCGACCGGGTTCGGTCCGGCCACCGCCGTCGGTTTCGACGGGGACACGCTGCTCGCGGGTGACGACGAGGGACGCGTCGAAATGGGAGCCGTCAAAGGAAGCGACGCCGCGTGGGCGGACGTCGGAACCGCAGCCCCCGTCCGCGCGATCGACGGACGGCTCGTCGCGGCCGCCGACGGCGCCTACCGCGTCGGGTCCGCCGGCCTCACGCACGCCGGGCTCGACGACGCGCGCGACGTCGACGCCGAACCGCTCGTCGCGACCGGATCGGGGCTGTACAAGCTCGGCAACGGCTGGATGGACGTCCTCGACGGGCCGGTGGACGCCGTCGACGCCGCCGGGAAGCGCGGGCTCGCTGTCCGAGACGGGATACTCTACGAACGCGCCGGAACCGACGACGCCGAAATCGGGCGTGTCGAAACTGGCGACACCGAAAACGGACGTGCCGGAACCGGCGACACCGACGGTGACGATACGTGGGCCGAATCGCCGCTCCCCATCGATGGCGACGTCGTGGCCGTGACGCACGGCGTCGACGCGTCGTACGCGGTCACTGCCGAGGGGACAATAGCGGTCCGACTGCCGGGCGAGGAGTGGCGGCACCGCGAGTTGGGCGTCAGAGACGTCGCCGCCGCGGCGGTCTGAGCGGTGCGGGGTGCAGCGTCGTCGCGAACCGCGAGCGAAACGAAGCAGAAACCCAGACGGAAAGGGGTTTTACCGCGCGTCGAGAGGGTTCGGGTATGATCGTACCCGGCGCATCCTCGCAGGCTCTGGCGGCCGCGCTCGCGGACGAACTGGATGAACCGCTGGCGGCCGTCGAGTACGACCGCTTCCCCGACGGCGAGACGCTCGCGGCCGTCCCCGACTTCGACGCCGACCGCGCGGTCGTCGTCGCGACGACGGACTCGAACGACGCGTGGGTCGAACTGCTCCAACTGCAGGACGCCGTCCGCGAGGCGGGGGCAACAGAGGTCGTCACCGTCATCCCGTATATGGGCTACGCGCGACAAGATCAGGCGTTCGAGCCGGGGCATCCGGTCTCCGCGCGGGCGATGGCGCGAGCAGCTTCGACAGGGGCGGACCGCGTCGTCCTCGTGAACCCCCACGAGGACGGCGTCGCTGATTTCTTCGACGCGCACGTGACTATCTGCGACGCCGCGGGCGTCCTCGCCGAACCGCTCCCCGACGACCTCGTCGAGCCGCTCTTTCTCTCGCCCGACTCGGGCGCGGTCGAACTCGCCGAGGCGACCAGAGACGCCTACGGGATCGGCGAGATCGACTACTTCCAGAAAGTTCGGCACTCCGGGACCGACGTCGAGATCACGCCGAGTGACGCCGACCCCGCGGGTCGCGACGTCGTCATCGTCGACGACATCGTCGCGACCGGCTCGACGATGAGCGAGGCTGTCACCCACCTCGACGCCGGCGGGGCCGCCCGAGTCTTCGCGACGTGCGTCCATCCGCTGCTCGCGCGAAATGCCCGGACGAAGCTCGAACGAGCGGGCATCGCACGGATCGTCGGCACCGACACCGTCGAGCGCGACGTGAGCGCCGTCTCGGTCGCACCGATCGTCGCGGCCGCCGTCGACGCGGTCGAGTCGGCGTAACACCGACTTCGAATGTCAATGGGTCTACAGTTTCCCGAGGAACGGCACGTACTCGAAGCCGACTGCACGCGCTGTCCCGCGCTCGTCGACTGCCGAACGGAGATCTCGTGGGGCACCGGTGACCTCGCTGCCGACGTGATGGTGGTCGGCGAAGCGCCCGGAGCCGGGAACCCCGAGGCCGAGACGTGGCGCGGCGGCAACTGGACGGGGAAAGCGTACACCGCGCGACATTCGGGACGTCGCGTCCGAGAGCTTCTCGCCGAGATCGAAAGGCCCGACGCCTACGTCACGAACGCGGTCAAGTGCTTTCCCTGCGACGGGGAGGGCTCGAACCGCGAACCCACCGAAACGGAGCGAGAGAACTGTCGGGCGCACCTCCGAACCGAGATCGAGACCGTCGAGCCGATGGTGATCGTCGCGACCGGCAAGCACGCGACGACGACGATACTCGCGATCGAAAACCGCGAAATGGACGGTTTCATCGACCACATTTTGGATCCGATCGAACTCGTCGGCCTCGGAACGACTCTTCTTCCGATCCTACACCCGTCGTATCAGGACATCTGGCGGGCGCAACTCGGCTACAGCGCCGACGAGTACCGAACCGCGGTCCACGACGCGATTCAGAAGGCGCTCGACGGCGACTCGTCCTAAGGGCGAGAGTCGAACACCGAGATGCCGCAGGCGATAGCTGAACGGAAAGCCGATCGGGCGGGGATGGAAGGGGCCGCGTGCTCGGCGAAGGCGCGCGACGCGAGGACCGCAGGAGCGAACGCAGTGAGCGACGAGAACCTCGGCGAGCGCACCGAGTCGAGCACGCGGGGGCTTCCGAGATGTTCACTGCGGCCTCGCGGGATCATCACCCTACCGAAGAAAACACGCATCGACCCGAACCTACTTCGGCGATCCGCCCGACACGTCGCCTATGAGCGAGCCGACCATCTTCGAGCAGATCGTCGCCGGCGACATCCCGGCGCGGATCGTCCACGAGACCGACACCGTCGCGGCGTTCCTCGACGCGAACCCGCTCGCGGCCGGCCATACCCTCGTCGTCCCGAAGGAGCCCTACGAACGCCTCGACGAGATGCCCGACGACCTCGCCGCCGACGTCTGGGCGGCCGTCCAAACGCTGACGCCGAAGATCGAGGCCGCCGTCGACGCCGACGCGACGACGATCGGCGTGAACAACGGCGAGGCGGCGGGGCAGGAAGTCCCGCACGTGCACGTGCACGTCGTCCCTCGGTTCGAGGGCGACGGCGGCGGCCCGATTCACGCGGTCGCCGGCAAACGGCCGTCGCTGTCGGACGGGGAACTCGACGACATCGCCGCCGCGATCGAATCCGGCGAGTGAGTCCGCAGAGAGACACTCGCGAGCGAGTGAGAGGACCGACTCCAGACCGAACAGTTCCGGAGAAACACGCGGTCGACCGGATATTTTAAAGCCCAGTACGCGGCCAACTGGGGTATGTCTCAGACGAATTCGACGGACGTCGTGGCGTTCGTCGGCGCGACGGGCGGGGCGGGGACGACGCGGACCGTCGTCGAGGTGGCGACGGCGCTCGCGGCCGACGGCCGATCGGTCGCGATTCTGGACGCCGCGTTCGCGACGCAGGGGCTGGCACAGTACGTTTCGGGGGCCATCGATCCGGATGTGACGGCGCTCCTCGTCGACGACGGGCGCGCGCTGTCGGTCGGGTTGCGACCGCTCGACCTCGACGAAGCAGTCGCCGGCGACGTCGCCGCTTGTCCGGCGTACGCGCCCTTCGAGCGACTCGCGCGGGCCAAGAGCGTCGAGGCCGCCCAACGCCTCGAATCGCTGATCGCGAGCGCGGCCGGGCAGTTCGATCACGTCCTGCTCGACGTGCCGCCGATCGCCGCGAATCAGTCGGTCGCCGCAGTCAACGCCGCAGATCACGTCGCCGTCGTCGCACCCGCGACGGCCCGCGGGACCGAGGCCGTCCAACAGACCCACGAGCGACTGGCCGACATCGGCACCGAGGCCGACCTCGTGGTCTCGACTCGCGGCGAGTTGGAGACGGCCGACATATCGATCCCGAAAACGGACGCGACGGCGGTCGCGTCGGCTCCGGCGTGTCTCGACCGCGACAGCGCGTTCGCCGGTGGCGTCGCGCGCGTCGCCGCCGCAGTGACGGGACGAGAGATCGAAGCGAGCGGCGAGAGCGAGGGACTGCTCGGCTCCGTAGGCGGGCTGATCGGCCGATAGCGCCGGCAGAAACGCCCGCGAGAAACGCCGTTACCGGAGATCGGCACTGCCGCTCATCGTCTCCGCGAGCGCGTCGCGTTTCGACACCAAGGCGTCGCCGGCGAGCGGCGCGGAGGCGTCGCGTCGGACGGCTTCTGCGAGTTCGGTGATCGGGTCGTGCGTCTCGACGTAGGCGGCGAGGGCGAACTCCGCCTCGTCCGCGCCGGTGAGTTCCAGCGCGTCCGCGCGCGACACTCGCCCGTCGATCCAGTCGCGGAGCACGCGGCGGGCCGTCGGCGACAGCGGCGTCACGCCCTCGAACCCGCACCGGTGCAGGAGCTTCGCCGCGGTGACCGGCGCGAGCGCCGCGGCCTCTCCAGCGTCGCCGACGCTCGCGCCCGCATTGTACTCTTCGAGAGCTGTCGCCGCTCCCGCGGCCGTACACGGGAGGTCCGCTTCGTACTCGCGGAGCCGCGCGTCGAGGTCGACGTCCGTGTCGTCGACGGTCGCGACGCCGCGCTCTCTCTGCTTCGTCGTCAGTTCCAACCCCGCAGCGATTTCCGACAAACCCATCGTGTGCGTGTGTCCACCCGTTCGGATAAGAGGGTTCGCACCTATTATCAGAGTTGAATTTTATAACCCACCGGTTACCGGTTGGTTTGTACCCCGGAATAGTGGGTCAAAGCCCCGTTTTCTCACGTCTTTAAATATGGCTTCGCGACCGAGTTTCAATTGTGATGAGTGGAGCACCCACCGCCGACGCCACCGCCGACGCAACCAATACGACCAACGTCTGTCCCGAGTGCGGGGGTCGCCCCGAGACCGCCCGCGGCGAGACGCTCTGTGGCGAGTGCGGGCTCGTCCTCTCGGAGTACCGAATCGACCACGGCCCGGACTGGCGCTCCTTCGCCGACTCCGACACCGACCCGAAGCGGACGGGCGCGCCGCTGACGCGCTCGCGACACGACAAGGGCCTCTCGACGAAAATCGGTCGGTCAACGCGCGTGAAGGGTCGCAAGCGCCGACAGCTCGCGCGGATGCGCCGGCAACACAACCGCGCGCGGATCTCGACGAAGCGCGAGCGCAATCAGGTGTACGCGTTCACCGAGATCCGTCGGCTCACGAGCGTCCTCTCGCTCCCGGACCGGATCCGCGACCACGCCTGCTCGCTGTTCCGCTCCGCCCAGTCGAAGGATCTCTGTTGCGGGCGCTCGCTGGAGGGGTTCGCCGCGGCGTCCGTGTACGCCGCCTGCCGCGTCGCCAGCGTCTCGCGGACGGTGAGCGAGGTCGCCGACGTCGCGAAAGCGACGAAGAGCGAGCAGACCGCTGCCTACGACGCGATCAACCGTGAACTCGGACTGCCGGTCGGCCCGATCGATCCGGCGGAGTACCTCGCGCGGTTCGCCTCCCAGCTCGACCTCTCGGGCGAGGTGGAACGGCTCGCGCGCGACTACGTCGAGGAAGCCGCCGACCGCGGGATCTCGATCGGCAGAAATCCCGGCGGCGTCGCGGCCGCGTGCCTGTACACCGCCGGGCGCGACCTCGGTGCGGGACTGACGCAACAGGAGGCCGCCGACGTCGCGGACGTGACGCCGGTGACGCTACGGTCGACGTACCAACAGCTCCGCGAAGACGAGTAACGGCGACCGTTTTCAGCGACGGCGAGTAACGGCGACCGTTTTCAGCGACGGCGAGTAACGGCGACCGTTTTCAGCGACGGCGAGTAACGACGACAGTTTCGACTACGGTCGGGCAGCGACGAACGCAGTTCTCAGGTCTCAGGTCTCAGTTCGCGGAGTAACGTGGGTCAGGCCAGACCAACTCAGACCCGCTTTGCCCGACGCACAGCATCCGCAACGGTCGTCAGCTCGCGGGCCGCCCGCGTCGACGGCGCGGATCGGACGACCGGGCGGAACGAGGCCACCGTCTGACCCACACGCGGGTCGGCGGGAACGACGACGGCGGGCGCACCGAGCACGTCCTCGAACGCCTCCGTCGGCGGATCGTCGACGGCCCGGTTGATCACGACGCCGACGAGTCCGGCGTCGAGTTCGCGGGCGAGCGCTCGCGAGCGGACCGCGTCAGCCAGCGCGTACGACTGCGGCGACGCCACGATCACGCAGGCGTCCGCGACGGCGAGGGGAACGCCCGCGTCGGCTTTCATCCCGGCCGGACAGTCGACGACGACGTCGCCGTAGGCTGCCTCGATCGCGCGGAGCGTCCGGTCGAGCGCGGCGACGTCGGCCGCCCGAGCGCCCGCGAGCGAGCGGCCGCACGGGAGCAACCGAACGGGACCGCATCCCTCCCGAACCGCTTCGACCGGATCCGCCCGATCGGCGAGAACGTCGTGGAGGTCCGGACCGGGGCCGGTCGGCAGATCCGCCATTCCGAGGTCGGCGTCGACGACAGTGGCGTCGAGCGCGGCACCGAGCTCCACCGAGACCGTCGACTTGCCGACGCCGCCCTTGCCGCCGGTGACGGCGACGATCACGGCTCGCCTCCGCTCATCGATTCGGCCTCGGGGCCGGCTCGCCTCTCGGTCGCCGACTCCGCGTTGGGATCGCATCGCGTCTCGGCCGCTGCCGACAGCGACGACACGACGGGCGCGGCGTCAGTCGCGTCGGCGCGGTCAGCGAGGTCGGCCACGCGAGACGCGACGGCCCGCAGCGTCGCTTCGTCGGCCGCGATCGCCTCCGGGAGGCCGACGAGCGCGTCGGCACCGCCGCGGTCGGCGAGCACCGCCGTCGCGTCCGCGGCCGTGGCGTCAGTCAGCCGTTCGGCGTGTTCGACGCGCGTTTCGACGGCGTCGAGCCACGCTTCGACCGCGACCGGAACCGCGTCGGCAGCGGACCCGTCACGTCCAGCCGATTCGTCCGGTTCCAGACCCACGAGGGAGTCGTCCGCGTTGAACCCCGGTTCTCCCACGACGACATCGGCAGGCGGTCGCGCGCGGCCGAGCGAACGAATCGCGGCCGTCACCGAGTCGGACGATTTCTCGTCCGCCGTGCCGTCCGAGGCCAGTTCACACCCGTCTACAGGACCGAGAACCTCGATCGAGACGGCAGTCGCGTCCGATCCGTCCGGCGGCGACGACGCCGGACAGGCGTAGCCGACGCCGAGAGATCCGGAACCCGGAACGGCTCCACTGAAGCCGTCTGCGTCCCACCCGGTCGCCGGAACGCCAGCCGCTCGCGGCGGGAGGATCGGACCGTCAAGTTCGTTCCGGATCCGGACGCGCACGTCGACGGCGACGGTACTGCGGAGCTCGATCCAAACGAGCGTGACACCCGCGACCGACCGCGTCGAAACCGTCGGTTCGAGCGGACCGTTCCCGGGCGATCGCGGTTCATCGATCTGACCGGCGGCGTCGGGACCGGTCGCGTCGAGAGAGAGTTGCACGCCCGCTCTGGCCGCCCGATAGTATATAAATATAGTAGCATTTGCAACTGATTGCTCATCCGATCGCACGCTGTCGTGCGATCGGATGGGCGAAGACTTGCAAATGCTACTATAGTCGGCGTCGGTCGACGGCTCGATCGATGGCGGTTCCGGCGGACGCCCGCCGACCCGTCGACGGCGCGCTATCGGAGTATCAGCGGCGCACCGAGTCGGTCGAACGCCGCGTCGGGACCGCCGAGGGCGTCGGCGACGTCGCCGACGACGAGCAGCGGTGCGCGGATCGGTGCGAGCCGGGCCACGGCGAGCGCATCGAGGAGTTCCGACGTATCGGCCTCCGGAACGACGTCGCCGACGATCCACCGATCCAGCTCCGCTCGCGCGTCGCGAAAGGCGTCGGAAACGGCGTCGATGTGGGCGGCCCGAACCCGTCGCCTGCAGTTTTCGACGCGGTCTTCGAGCCGAATCCGCGCATTGCGCTGATCGCGGGCGGACCGGGTCCGTCGTTCGAGCAATCGAAGTCGCTGTGCGGCCGCGACCCGTTCGGTCGCCACCTCCGAGAGCTGTCGCGTCAGATCCGACAGCGCCGCCTCCGCCTCGGTCAACGCCTCGTCGGGACTCGGGGCAGTCGCAGCGTCATCGGCCGCGACGTCATCGGCCGCGGCCTCTCGGAGCGCGGTTACCCGACCGCGGACGGTCGCGACTCGCTCTCGAAGGCGGTCGGTCTCGGCCCCGGCGACGGCGGCCCGGCGGCGCGCCGCTCGCAGTTCCGCGTCGTCGATCGGCGCGGGCGAGAGCGCTCGGAGCGACCGCAGCGCGTCGACGAGGTCGTCGTCGTGCGGCGTCTCGATCCCGATGTCGACTGCAACCGCCGCGAGCGCGGCGCGCGATCGGATCGCGGTATCAGGGCCGAGGGAGGCGACGTGCGCGTGAGCCCGACCGGGGCGAACGGAGTAAACGGTCGGCGAGGTCGGGCGGGTCGGACAGCCAACCCGGACTGCGCGCCGGAGTTGTGATCCCGTCGGAATTTCGGACGCGTCGCCGCGGAGGTCGACGACCGGTCCGTCTTCGACGCGGCCGTTCGGCAAGCGGAGCGTGAAGCTCGGGACGCCGGAAACGACCGTCTCGCCGACGTCCGCCCCGTCACTACTCACAGTTCCCGCTCTCGCATCGCGTCGGACGTCGGATGATCGGTCCCGGCAGCGAACCTGTCGTACGGCGTGCTCGGCGACTCGCGGTTCTCGTAGGCGCTCGCAGCCTCGCGAACGGTATCGGGCGCGTCGGCGAACTCGTTGAACGGCTCGGTGCGTTCGATCTGGACGTTCCCGGCGTGTCGCTCCCGAAGCCGACACGCCAAGAACGCGCCGTACTCCGTCTCCCGCAACAGCGCGGCGCGGCCGAACCGTCTGACGACGGTCTCCTCGTGCGATCGACAGGCGTTCCGCAGCGTCTCGCGCGCCCGGCGCGAGTACGTCACCACCAACAACACGGTTACGAGCCTATTTCGCGGGGGTGGTAAAAACCCATCCACATCGGCGAAACCGACTCACACCGGAGAGATATCGACGTCGAGGACGGCCGGGTCCTCGTCGAGCAGGTCGGCAATCCGCTCGCGCGCTTCGGGGGCGCTCTCGGCGACGACGACGAGGCCGTGCGCTCGGCCCTCGCCGGTCGCTTGGTACGCACGGAGTCCGTCCTCGCTCTCGAACTCGGTCGCGTACGTGCGGAGAATCGTCACGACGCGCTGCTCGGTCGCCGCGAGGTCCGAGTCGCCGGACTCGAAGTCGCCGAGCGCCTCTTCGACGTTCCGGAGTGCGGAAATCCGATCCATTACGTCGTCCTCAGGTAGTTCTTCCGCGGTTCGTAGAGCTCGCCCTTTCGTTTGAGGTTCTCGATCTCGTCTTCGGCTTTCGACTCGTCCAAGCCGAGGTCTGTGCCCGCCCGATCGATAACCTCGTCGACCGGCGCGCCCTCCTCGTACTCGTCTTCGAGCTCCTCGATGAGGTGCTTGATGTCCTTGATCCGGTCGCGCTGATTCTTCGAGGTCCCCGTCTCGACGATATCCGCGTCGAACTCTCCGGTTTCGGGGTCCATTCCGATGTCGCGGAGGCAGGACTCGACGATCTCGGTGACGCGGACGGCGTCCTCGCGCTCGACCGTGTCGGAGAGGCGGAGCCGTGCCGACGCCTCCGAGAGCCGCACGAGCGCTTCGAGTTTCCGGGCAGTGACGGGAACCGGGGCGTCGTCGTCGGCTCCCTTCGCCCGGAAGTCGACGTAGAAGTCCCGAATGACTTCTTTCGCTTCGTCGGTCATCGTCGGATAGCAGTTGCGCTTGGCGTAGGCGATGTACTTCCGCAGGAGCTCGGCGTCGATCACGGGCGTGACCTCCTCGGTCGCGTTCTCGATCTCCTCGTCGGTGAACTCCGAGCTCGGCACCTTCGTCTTCTGCGTGTGCAACTCCCCGGCGTAGTTCGTGTTGATGATGTGGTCTGCGAGCTTGGCGTCGGACTCCGGATCGGGGTTGTCGGTGACCGTGAAGATCAGGTCGAATCGGGAGATCAGCGCGGGTTCGAGGTCGATCTGCTCGCCGATCGGCTCGTACTGATCGAAGCGTCCGTACTTCGGGTTCGCCGCGCCGAGCAGCGAACACCGGGATTTCAGGGTCGCGTTGATGCCGGCCTTTGATACGGAAATAGATTGCTGTTCCAGCGCTTCGTGCATTGCGCTTCGATCCTCCGAGCGCATTTTATCCAGTTCGTCGACAGCCGCGATCCCCTTGTCGGCCAAGACGAGCGCGCCGGCTTCGAGCGTCCACTGCTGGCCGTCGCCGAAATCGTCGCGGACGGCCGCCGCGGTGAGACCTGCCGAGGAACTACCTTTCCCGGAGGTGTAGACCGATCGCGGTGCGATGTTCCGGATGTACTGGAGCATCGCGGACTTCCCCGTACCCGGGTCCCCGATGAGAAGCATATGCAGGTCGCCGCGGGTCCGCGAGCCGTCGGGGAGGTGTTTCGTCACGCCCGAAAAGAGCTGGAGGATCATCGCGAGCTTCTCCTGCTCGTAGCCGTAGATCGAGGGCGCGACGGAGTCGACCATCTTCTCGTAGATGTCGGGTTCGTTCGAGAGGTCGACGATCTCGGCGACGTCCTCGTCGGTGATGTCCATATCCTCGAACTCCTCATCTTCGATCTCGACGGCGACCCCGTCCATATAGAGATCGAAGATCGGCGTCTTCTCGTTGCCGGAGGTCTGCTGTTCGATGTGGAGGACGCCGGTCACGATGACGTGGTCGCCGGCGGTTACCCTGCCGGTGACGTCGTCTTCGAGGTCGACATCGATGCTCTGTGGCGTCTCGCCGCCCCGCAGGCCCTCGGGGCTCTCTTGGACGCGCACCTTTTGCGCGTCGACGAACTCCGATTGGTCGAAGTCGACGTGGAACGGCCCCTGACGCTCACACCCTTGGCACTCGTGCGGTTCCTGGAAGCCGCTGTCGGCCTGCGGGATGTACGTCATCGTCCCGCAGCGCTGGCACTCGAAGGCGGCCTCCGTGATCTTCGGCCGGACGTCCGTCGCCTTGCGGACGATGCCCTGCACGGCGATCATCCGCCCGATGTGGTCGTCGTGAACGCGGATGCCGCGGATGTCGACCGTCTCGGGGAGATTCGTCAGCCGGACGTGCGCGCGGCCGAGTTTGACGTCCGCGGGGAGGTCGTAGAGTCGCAGCGCCTCTTCGGCGTACTCGCGGATCTGGTCGGGCTTCTGTCGGTAATCTTCCGCCAACTCGGTGTCGAACGCGTAGAGGTCGTCGTAATCGACGTACAGCGAGCGCTGTTCGTTCGGGTACTTCTGCGCGAGCGTACCGATCTCGTCGCGGTAGTACTTGCGGTAGAACTGGATGAACCGCTCGGTGAGGTCGCGTGAGTCCTGGGGGGCCTGCGCCATCGCACCGGAGTAGGGTCCTCATCGGGTAAGAGTCTTCGCCACGGAGAGCGAAAGTGAACGAACTACCAGCGGAGGACGCAGAAGGCTGCTCTCAGAGCGACACGTCGGTTTCGATGTCCTCGGTCGCCTCCCGGAGGCCGTCGCGGCGGGCGTCCTCGGCGAGCCGCGTCGAGAGGTCCGCGTCCGTCAGGAGATCCGCGAAGGCGTCGCGAAAGCGGTGATTGACGCGCCGCGAGGCGATGTCGCTCTCGACGACTCGCCGATAGCGACGCGCGGTTTCGAGGGCGACGTCGGCGTCCGCCGCCTCCGACAACTCGGCGGCGAGTGTCTCGTTGTCGACCGCTGAGGAACCGACGTCATCGTCGACGGCGTCGAGAACGTGTCGGCGGAGCGTTTCGTAGGGAATCGGACCCTCTCGGTCCGCGTCGCTGACGAGGTGGAGGTCCATCCGCGCGCGGAAGACGTCCTCGGCGTCGATTGCGGCCGCCTCGGGCTCGCTTTCGCTCGGCAGCGACGAGGCGAGCGCCGCGTCGGCCGCGGCCGACCACGTCTCCGAATCGGCACCCGCGGCGTCGGGGTCGAAAAACGCGCGGACGACGCGGCGGAGAGCGGGAGTGGAGAGCGACGACGAGAAGTCGTCGCGCTCCCGCATCGTCTCGATGAGCTCGTCGAGACGGTCGTCGACGGCCTCATCGTCGAGATCACGCTCCAGCGAGCCGCGTGGCGTCGACTGCGACTCGGTCACGGCGTCCTCGCCCGTCGCCTCCACGAAGAGATCCCGGAGTTCGGCCGTTTTCTCGTCCATCAGGTGACCAAAAGCGGTCGCGACGTACAAACGTTTCCGTCGTAAACCAAAGTATTCATTTGGGTTTACGAGACAAGGTGACGTATGTCCACGAAGTCGCAGCCGGTCGAACTCGTCGGCGAGGACGTCGTCGGCAACGTCGCGCGCGCGGCGCTGTTCGCGGCGCTCACCGGCGCGTTCGCGTACGTCTCGTTTCCCAATCCGATCTCGCCTGTTCCCGTGAGCCTGCAGGTGCTCGGCGTTTTCCTCGCCGGGATCTTCCTCGGCCCGGTCTGGGGGGGCGCGTCGCTGGCGTTCTATCTCGCCGCGGGCGCGGCCGGCGCGCCGGTCTTCGCCGGCGGCCAAGCCGGGTTCGGCCCGCTCGTCGGCTACACCGCGGGGTACCTCTGGTCGTACCCGATCGCCGCCGCGCTGATCGGAGCCGTCGTCCACGGGTTCGACGGCCTCGACGCCCCCGAGGCGGTGGGGACCGCCCGACTCGTCGTCGGGATGCTCGCCGGAACGGTCGTCATCTATGCGTTCGGCACGGTCGGGTTCGCGATCGTACAGAACGTCGGCCTCGTCCAAGCGTTCGCGGTGAGCGCGCTCGCGTTCGTCCCCTTCGAGGCCGTGAAGATCGCTGCTGCGGTCGGGATCGTCCGCAGCGATGCCGCAGCGGCCGCGTGAGCGTCGCGATGCGCGCCGGAGTCACCCGATGATTCGCACCGAGGGGCTCGTCCACAGTTACGGCGATGTCGTCGCCGTCGACGACGTCTCGATCTCGATCGCCGACGGGGAGTGCGCCGTCGTCGCAGGCGCGAACGGCTCGGGCAAGACGACGCTCGTTCGCCACTTCAACGGCCTGTTGAAGCCCGACGCGGGGACGGTCGAAGTCAACGGCCGCAGCGTCGGCTCTGATCTCGTCGCCGCGCGGACGGCCGTGGGAATGGTGTTCCAGGAGCCGCGCGACCAACTCGTCGCGGCCACGGTCGGCGCTGACGTCGCCTTCGGCCCGGAGAACCTCGGCCTCGACAGAGACGAGATCGACCGCCGGGTCGACACCGCGCTCTCGGCGGTCAACCTCGCCGGCCGCGAGGACGACCGGGTCGACGAACTCTCCGGCGGCGAGCGCGAGCGCGTCGCTATCGCGGGCGCGCTCGCGATGGAACCCGATCACCTCGTGCTCGACGAGCCGTTCACCGGGCTCGACGATCCCGCGCGCCGCGCGGTGCTTGATCGGCTGCGGAGCCTCGCGGACGGAGGAACGAGCGTCGTCGTCGTCACGCACGACCTCCGCGACGTGCTGGGTCCCGCCGACCGCGTCGTGGCGATGGCAGACGGGCGCGTCGTCGTCGACGCCGACCCCGAGACGGCCGTCGAATCGCTGCCCGAATACGACGTGCGAGTCCCGGAGCGGTTCGACGCGTCGGTTCCGACGCCCGCCGATAGGCGGGACGGCGGCCGCGATCTCGACCCGAACGCGCGATGCTGACGTACCAGCCCGGCGATTCGCTCGCGCATCGACTCGATCCGCGGACGAAGTTGCTCCTCCAAGCCGCCTTCGCTGCGGCCGCCTTCGCGCACACGACGCCGTCGGGGCTCGCGTGGCTCACGCTCGTCGCCTTCTCGTTCCTCGCCGCCGGACGGCTCTCGCCGGTTCGAGCGGTTCGGGGCTACCTTCCGGCGCTGCCGTTTCTGGCGGCCGGGCCGCTCGTTTCTATCGTCGAGGTCGATCTCAGTATCTGGTCTTCCAGTGGTGACCCGACAGCGTGGCGTCTCGGCATCGACCTCACTGCGGCGGTCGGTCCGCTCTTGGCGAGCTATCGCGTGCTCCTCATCCTGCTGGTTTCGGCAGTGTATCTGCACGCGACGCCCGTCCGCGACTCCCGCGCGGCGATCCAGCGGCTCGTTCCGGGTCGCGTCGGCCGGCTGCTCGGCGTCGGCGTCGCGCTCGTGTTCCGCTTCCTGCCGCTGCTCCGGGCCGATCTCCGTCGGATCCGCGACGCCTCTGCCGCGCGGCTCGGCTCGGAGCGGCCGCTCCGGGATCGGATGCGACTCGTCGGCTCCGCGGGGATCAGGCGGGCCTTCGCTCGCGCGGACCGGCTGGCGCTCGCGCTCCGGGCCCGGTGTTTCGCGTGGAATCCGACGCTCCCGGAACTCCGGTTCGGGAGAATCGACGCGGTTGGATTGGTCGTCGCGCTCGCGCTCGCGGGGGCGACCCTGCTCGGGACGGGATAGAACGCCGCGTGGTCCGGGGTTACTCTTGGCTGTACTCCTTCTTGAACCCGCGGAACTCCGTTCTGTGCGCTTCCTCGTCGGCGAGGAGCGTCACGGCGAGGTCCTCGGTGACCGGGTCGTCGGCCTCCTCGGCCGCATCGATCAGCGCACGGTACGTCTCGATAGCACCCTCTTCGGCGTCGAGAACGCCCTCGATCACCGAGAGGACGTCCGTGGTGTCCTCGGGAGGCTGCAGGCTCATCTGGTTCGCCTCGAAGGCGGCGGAGCCGGGCGGGTGCTCGTCGAGTTGCTTGAGCCGGTTCCCGAGCTGTTCGGCGTGCCCGAGTTCCTCTTGGATGTCCTGCTGAAGCGACTCTTTGATCTCCTCGGCGCGGACGCCGTCGAGGACGATCGAGTTCGTCAGATAGTTCATCACGGTCTCGATCTCGTCCTGATACGCCTTCTGCAGCAAACGGGTTACCTCATCAGCCATAGCGATCGATCGTATGGTCGCCGCAGACAAGATACTGTCGTCGGATCGACGTACTGGAGACAATCCGACCGTTCGGGATCCGCCTCAGGCCCGCGAACCGTCGACATCGATGGCGTCGACCGGACAGATGTCGACGCAGAGCATACAGTCGATACACTGGTCCTCTCGGGTCGGCTCGACTTTCCGGTCCGATTCGGGATGATCGGGCGTGTCGACCCACGTGAACACGTCGACCGGACAGTTCTCCAAGCACGCCCCGTCGGCGACGCAGAGGTCGTAGTCGACGGCGACGTGCGTCCCGTGGATACCGAGCTTCTCCGGGGGTTCGACGGGTCCCCAGACGTCGACACCGTTCTCCTCGTCGACCTTCTCGCGGTTGTTCTCGAAGTTCGGATCGATTCCCATTGGCGTCAGATACACCAGAGAGGCTGATAATGATTGTTGTAGCGTTTTGTCGGTGCTCACCTCTCCCGATGCCGGTGAACACCGGTAAGAGACTACAACAATCATTATAAAAAACACCGTCGGTGCGGCCGTTCGAATCGCCGACGCCGTCCAGTCACTTCGATCTCGCCCTCGAATTTATGCCGTGCGCCGCGGGAGAACGCGTATGAACCGCGTCAGCGAACGAGACGTCGAGTGGAGCGAAACCGAACGCGAGGGGACCCACTTCAAGCGAAAGAAACTCGCCAGCGCCGCCGATTTCGACGAGGTCGGCGCGAGCCTCTACGAACTGCCGCCCGAGTCGTCGTCGTGGCCGTATCACTTTCACACCGCGAACGCGGAGGCGGTGTACGTCCTCTCGGGGACCGGCGTGCTCCGGACGCCCGACGGCGAGGACCGAATCGAGCCCGGCGATTTCTGCGGCTTTCCGGCCGACCCCGACGGCGCGCACCGGCTGCACAACGACGGTGACGAGCCGCTGCGCTACCTCGCGGTGTCGACGATGCGGGACCCCGACGTGACCGTCTACCCGGACTCGGAGAAGATCGGCGTCTACGCAGGCGCACCGCCCGGCGGCGACGCTGGCGAGCGGGTCGTCGCCGGCTACTACCGCGAGAACGACGACGTTGACTACTGGGAGGGCGAATCCTGAGCGGCAAACAGCTACCTACGCCAAGGACATCCGCTCGCGCCGCTCCTCGCGAACGGCGTCGGTGAAGTTGTCGAACAGCCGCTTCGTGCGGCACGCCGCGTCGTAGTTCTCGTCGTTGATGCCGTCGAGAACCTCCTCGCGGCGTGCCGCTGTGAGCTCTTTCTCGTGCGTGATCGCGCGGGCCGTCTCACGGTCGTACTCCGGGTGGAACTGGACGCCCCACGCGTTCTCTCGACGGAACGCGTGCACGCCGTAGTCGTTCTCGGCGAGCAGCGTCGCTCCCGGCGGGAGTTCGGTGACCGCATCCGAGTGCGTCGTGAACGCGGTGAACGTCTCCGGGACGCCCGCCAGCAGTTCGTCGTCGTCGACTTTCGTGATCTCGCGATAGCCGATCTCGTACGCACCCATATCCTCGACGCGGCCGCCGAGGGCCGTCGCGACGACTTGGTGCCCGTAACAGACCCCGAGAAGCGGCACTCCGCGGTCGTCGGCCTCGGCGACGTACGCGACCAGCGGTCGGATCCAATCGCGGTCCCAGTAGACGGACGATCGGGAGCCGGTGACGACGACGGCGTCGAAGTCGAACCCCGCCGGGCGCTCGCCGGCCGTCACGTCGAACTCGACGAGGTCGGCGTCGAGCTCGCGCCGGAAGTTCCGCCGCGTGTGCTCGTCGCCGTGAGAGGCGTCGAGGAGCGCGATTCGCAATCGGTCATTGGTCCGACTCATCGTGGAAACGAACGGGACGAGCCGAAAAATGCCTTGCGCCCGCGGGCGTTCGTGCCGACCTCTGTGACGCGTCGTTGCGATGGAACGAAAACAGTCGCCGTCGATCGAGCGTCAATCACCGTCGAGCGACGCGAGAAAGCCGAGCAGGTCGTCGTTGACGCGTTTCGAGGCCTCGACGTGAACGAGGTGACCCGCCTCGTCGACCGAGCGGAACTCCCCGCGCGGGAGCCCCTCCGCCAACGCCTCGCCCCGTTTGGCGGGCCAGACCGCGTCGTCGGCCCCGTGGACGACGAGTGCCGGAACGGTGATTTCGTAGAGCCGATCGGAGACGTCGAAGCCCTCGACGGCCGCTTCGTGGGCCTTCCACGCCGCCCGGTCGGCGTCCTCCGCGGCGCGCCACTCGACCATCTGCGCGACGGCGTCGGGGTGGGCGTCGACGAACGCGTCGGAGAGTCCGGCCGCGAGCGAGCGTTCGAGCGCGTCGGGGTCGCCGGGGGCGGCCCAGAGCGGTTCGAGGTCGAGCCCGGCCCCGCGGGCGGCGGTCCCGACGAGGACGAGGCTGTCGACGCGGGAGGTGGTTCGAGCGGCCTCCAGCGCGACCATCCCGCCGAGCCCCGCGCCGACGACGTGCGCCGAGCGGACGCCCGCGTCCGAGAGAACCGTCGTGAAGTCGTCGACGAGATCCCCGACGGCGTACGGTCCCGGCGGGGCGTCCGAGCGACCGCAGCCGCGGAGGTCGGTCACGATGCTCCGATAGGGACCGGCGACCGCGGCGTGCTGCCAACTCCACTGCCACGCGCCGTAGCCGACGTCGCCGACGAACGCGACGGGCTCGCCCGATCCGGCCGTTTCGTAGTAACAGTCGACACCGTTCACGGAGACGCGTGCCATAGCGGGAGGTCGGGGCAGCGCGCCTTAGGCGTCTCGACTCGCGAGGTCGAGTCGATGGGGACAAACGAGACTCGCTCTCAGGAATGCTGGACCCGCGCCGTCCACTCGAACTCCCCGGAGTCGTCGCCCGCGGACTCGCACTCGATGACCGCGTCGAACAGCGTCTTGAGCAGTTCGACGGTCTGTTCGTCCTGCACGGTCGGATCGAAGTAGAACAGTCCGGTCGCGCCCGCGGCCCGAAGCCGGGTCGTGAGAACGTGCAGAAAGCGGTAGACGCGCTGTTTGTCCGCGTACTGGAGCAAGGTCGTGAGCGAGTCCACGGTGACCGTCGCGTCGGTCCAGTCGGTCAGATACGGCGTCGACTTGACGCCGATGCCAGTGAGGTTCGAGGGGTTCGCGACCGTATCGACGTCGAGCGGGCGGTCGCCGATGTCGTCTTCGGCCAGTTCGGGGGTCGTGATTATCGCCGCCGCGGCGGGCTCGCCGTCGAGCGTGTCACACCACGCGTCGTACCACGCCGACGGCGGCTGCGTGAACGAGATACCGAGCAGCTCCGCCCCGCCCTCGTCGTCGACGAAGTGCCGCCTGCCCGCTTCGTCGTCGACAGCCGCTGTCTGCGGACGGAGGACCAATACGCTCGCAGCGTCGTCCACCTGCGCTGCGGCTTGGGCTATCGAAGACACAGTGTTGGATTGTCAACAGATATCGATAAGTCTTGTGTCACACGACGCAGATACCGGCCGGACCGTCGAGCAGTACCCCACTTATTCGTCGCGGTCGGATCGGAGCCAGCGGCTGAGACCGTCGCAGAACGGGGCGAAATCGATACGTCGGTCAGGCGCTCAGCACGGCGCGGAGCACGTCCGGCGCGTCCTCCAGCGCGTCGTCGAGCGCGTTGACATCGGGGCCGCCCCCTTGCGCGAAGTCCGGCGGGCCGCCGCCCCCGCCGCCGACCGCCGCGGCGAGTCGACCGACGACCTCGCCCGCGTTGATCCCGACGCCGTCGGGGACGCCGACGACGAACTGGGCGCTACCGCCGGCCCCGGAGCCGAGGACTGCGACCTTGCCCTCCTCGACGAGCGCGTTCGCCGTCGCGCGGAGCTCGTCGGCGTCGCCGTCGAGTCGGCGGACCACCGCGGGGGTGCCGTCGATGTCGACTTCGTCATCCCCGGCGGCCGCGCGGGCCTCCGCGAGTTCCGTCTTCAGCCGGTCGATCGTCTTCCCGCGCTCCTTCCACTCGGTGAAGAACCGTTCGGCCGTGTCGGGGACGTCCTCGGGCGTGACGTCGAGCACGTCGGCCGCGTCGTAGAGGGCGTCCTCGGTCCGTTGCGTCGCCTCGATCGCGGCGTCGCCCGCGGCGAAGACGATGCGCTCGACGCCGTCTTGGACCGGCTCGGTCGTGAGAACCTTAATCGCGCCGATGTCGCCGGTCCGGCTCACGTGCGTCCCGCCGCAGGCCTGCACGTCGTCGTCGATGGTGATCGTCCGGATGTTCTGTCCCGGCGGGATCCCGCCCTGATAGAGGTCGAAGCCGTGTTCGGCCTCGGCCTCGTGGCGGTCCGGCCAGTGCTGTTTGACCGTCCGATTCTGCATCACGAGGTCGTTCGCGACCAACTCGATCTGTTTGACCTCCTCGCGGGAGATCCGCGCGTAGTGTCGGACATCGAGCCGCGAGCGCTTCGTTCCCTTCTGTGCGCCCGCCTGTCGAACGTGCTCGCCGAGGATCTGCCGGGCGGCGTAGCCGATGATGTGCGTCGCAGTGTGGTGGCGCATCAGCCGACGGCGACGTTCGACGTCGAGCTGTCCGCGGACGAACTCGCCCTTACCGGGGGTGTCGTCGGTGCGGTGCAGTACGACGCCATCGCGGACCTGTACGTCGGTTACCTGTACCGTCGCGTCGTCGGTCGAGAGCGTCCCGTGGTCGGCGGGCTGGCCGCCGCCTTCCGGATAGAACATCGTCTGATCGAGGACGACATCGTAGCCCTCCTCGCGCTCGATGACGTCGAGGACGACCGCCTCGAACTCCGTCCGCTCCTGATCGTCGTAGTAGAGCTTCTCCGTCTCCGGGAGGTCCGCGAGCCGCTCCTCGCGCGCGGTCGACACCGCGGACGCGTCGCCGCCGCCGTGTCGCTCGGCGACGAGCGAGTAGAAGTTGTCGGGGACGTCGACGCTCGCGCCGCGGTCGGCGGCGATCTCCTCGACCATCTCCGGTTGGATCCCGTGGGAGTCGTACAGTTCGATGAGCTCGTCGACGGGGATCGGTTCGTCCCTGTCGGCGTACTCGGCCGCGAGGTTCTCGACCTTTCGACGCCCGCGTTCCAGCGTCTGTCGGTACTTTCGCTCCTCGGTGCGGACGATGTCGCGGATCGTGTCGCGGTTCTCGTAGCCGAGGCGCTTGGCCTGCATATCGACGAGTTCGTCGAGCGGGGCGTCGACGCCGACGTCGTCGACGAGGCGCTTCGTCCGGCGCAGCACCATCCGCGCGAGGTAGCCGGTGCCGACGTTCGAGGGAACGATCTCGTCGCCGAACATATAGGCCAACGTGCGGCAGTGGTCGGCGATCGCGTAGATCGTTTCGAGGGGGTGCAGCAGTTCCGTGAGTTCGTCGGCGTCGACGTCCAACTCGCCCGCGATGTCGGCGCGGGCCTCGGTGAGATCGTCTATCTCGTCGATATCGAGATACCCCGAGAGCTTCGCCGCGCGGTGGACGAGTTCCGCCTCCTCGTCGCTCAGGGAGACGCCCGCGTTCCCCTTCAGGAACTCGATCATCTCGGGGTAGACCGCCTCGTAGACCGTCGGCGTCCCCTGTGACACCCACGTCCAACGTTCGAGGCCGTAGCCGGTGTCGACGATGTAGGTGTCCATCGGCGAGTACCGGTTGCCGTCTTTCATCTCGTACTCGCCCTCGTCGTCCTGCTCCATCGACATGAAGACGAGCGTCGCGAGTTCCGCGCCCCGATAGAGCACCTCGAACGCGGGCCCGGCGTTGCCGCCGCCGACCCACGGGTCCTCGATGTAGGTGATCTCCTCGAGGTCCGCGCCCATATGCTCGAAGAACTGATCACAGAGTTCGACCGTCTCGTCCTTCCAGTAGACCTCCCCGGAGTAGGCGTACTCGTCGCCGACCTCCTCGCGGGCGTTGAACGCGTGGTGGGCCATCATCTCGAACGCCATCGTGTGGCGGCCGGTCTTGCCCACGTTGTCGATATCCTGCATTCGGATGCAGGGTTGAGAGATACACAGCGGGTTCGCCGGCGGCGGCGTCTGCCCGCTCGTGACAAGCGGCTGGAAGTCGTAAATCGACGCCTGCGTCAGGAGGACGTCGTCGCGCCAGCGGTTCGCCGCGACCGGATACGGCTCGATGCGCTCGTGGCCGTGCTCCTCGAAGAACGAGAGGAACTCCTCTCGCATCTCTTCGAGGGTGTACTCCTCGTCGAAGCCGGGGTTGTCGATGAAGGAGTAGTCGTCCGCGGGCGGCTCGCCGCACGTCTCACGGTCGGGATCGCGCGTCCAGAAGTAGACGTCGGTCACCGGACACTGCTTCCGGTAAAACCCCTCCTCCTCGAAATACTCGAGACGATACTCCGCTTCGAGTTCACTCATTACCCGTCAGTTGACCCACGGCCGGGTAAAACAGTTCCGGGTACAGGGCGCGAGCGGCTACTCCTCGGCCGCGAGGGCGGCCAACAGCGCCTCCAACTGGACCCGCTCGTTCGCCCCCGCCGTAATTCGATAATCCGCCTCGCCGATCCGTTCCATCAGCCGGATCGTCGTGCGCTCGTCGAGGTCGAAGTCCCACGCCGAGCGGTGCAGCTGGTCGATGATGTCGCCGCCGGCCATCCCGGTGTCGACGAGTAAGTGTTCGAGTTGCGCGCGAGCCGAGGCGAAGTCGCCGTCGATCGCCGCCCGGACCATCTCCTCGATCTCCTCTGGCCGCGCCGTCGACGTGATCAGATAGACGGCTTCCTCGTCGACGACCTCGCCGGTCGTCGCCGCCGCCTGCAGGGAGTTGATCGCCCGTCGCATATCGCCGCCGGCGGCGTAGACGAGGGCGTCGAGGCCGTCCTCGGTGACGTCGATGTCCTCCGCCTCGGCGATGTCTTCGACCTGCCGGCGGATCGCGTCATCGGAGAGCGGCGAGAAGCGAAAGACCGCACACCGCGACTGGATCGGGTCGATGATCTTCGAGGAGTAGTTACACGAGAGGATGAAACGCGTGTTGTCGGAGAACTGCTCCATCGTCCGGCGGAGCGCTGACTGGGCGTCGTCCGTGAGTGAGTCGGCCTCGTCGAGGAAGATGATCCGGTGGTCGTAGCCGCCGAACGACGAGCGCGCGAAGTTCTTGATTCGGTCGCGCACGACGTCGATACCGCGCTCGTCGGAGGCGTTCAGTTCGAGGAAGTTGTTCCGCCAGTCGTCGCCGTAGATCGCGCGGGCGATGGCGGTAGCCGAGGTAGTTTTGCCCGTACCGGCTGGGCCCGCAAAGAGCAGGTGCGGTAGGTCGTCGCGATCGACGTACGAGCGCAGGCGCTCGACGATCTCCTCTTGGCCGTAGATGTCGTCGAACGTCTCCGGTCGGTACTTCTCGATCCAGATCTCGCGTCCCGCCGGGGTCCCCGCAGAATCGTCGGCCTCGCTCATACCCGAGCAAGCGTCCCGGTGGCTCATAAACCACCCGCGTTTCGGTCACCGATTCGCGGTCGACGTCTGCCGCCGGAAGCGAAACCGGAAAGCCCGCCGCGACCGAATCGGACATATGCGCGTGACCGTTGACGTCGTCGGCGAAGGGGAGGAGACAGTCGAGGTCGACGACAGCGACACGTACGCCGACGTCGTCCGCGCCGTCGGCTACTCGCCGCACGAGGTCTCGGTGATGATCGACGGCAGCCCCGTGCCGGAGGACCAGCCCGTCGAAGTCGAGCGCGTGCGCGTGCTCCGACTCATCAAGGGCGGGTCGTCTCGGTAGTCGAGGTGTGGACAGTTCGACGATGACCCCCGACATCCGCGAATCGACGCCCGACGACGCCGACGACGTCGTGTATCTGCTCGACGCCGCAATGCTGGAGTTCGACCGCGAGCGGGTGCGCCGGCGCGTCAGCGAGGGCGACGCGCTCGTCGCTGTCGACGGGGAAGGGAAAGTCATCGGAGTCTGCGTGTTGGGCGTCGTCGACGGTGACAGCACCGAAAGCGACGACAGCGACCCCACCGCCGGGACCGACAGCGGCTCGACCGAGATCGAATCGATCGCTGTGCGCCGCTCTCGACGCGGGCGCGGAATCGGCCGCGCACTCGTCGAGGCGGCGGCGACGCGCGCGGCGGGATCGCTCGTCGCGAGGTTCCACGAGCGAGTGCGGCCGTTCTACGCGGCGCTGGGGTTCGAAATCCGTCGTGACGGCGACCGAGAGAACGGCGAGGGCGACGCCGCCGAGAACGCGGACGACGCGGAAGCCGACACCGACGACCGCCTGTTCGGGACTCTCAGATGAGCGGTTCGACCAGCTCCCGCCCCGCCGCCAGCAACGCCTCGGCGCGGTCTTGGCTCGACGCTTCCGTGTAGATCCGCATTTTGGGCTCGGTCCCGGACGGGCGAACGAGGAGCCACGACCCGTCTTCGAGGAGGAGTTTGAACCCGTCGAGCGTCACCACCTCGGCGATATCGCGGTCGGCGACTCGCTCGGGGAGCGCCTCGTCGAGGTCGGAAATGACGCGCGCCTTCTCCGAATCAGGGCAGTCGAGGCTGATCTTATCGGAGACGATGTCGCCGTGGGTGTCGAGCAGACGGTCGACGCGGACGTCCATCGACTCTTCGGCCGCCGCGGCGGCCCCGAGCAGCGCCATCAGGACGCCGTCCTTCTCGCGGACGTGCCCGCGGATCGAGAAGCCGCCGGACTCCTCGCCGCCGATGAGCGCGTCGTGTTCGGCCATCGCCTGCGCGACCCACTTGAACCCGACCGCGGTCTCGAAGACCTCCTCGCCGTGTGCCTCCGCGATGCGGTCGATCAGGAACGTCGTCGAGACCGTCCGGATCGCGGGCCCCGAGTCCGATTCGAGGAGGTAGTCGTAGAGGGCGGCGTAGAAGAGGTTCTCGTCTAAGTGCCCCCGATCGGGCGTCACGAACGCCACGCGGTCGGCGTCGCCGTCGTTCGCGACCCCGAGGTCGGCGTCGTGTTTCTCCACCGCCTCGACGAGCGGTTCGAGGTTCTCGGCGCTGGGCTCCGGCGGCGTGCCGCCGAAGTCGGGGTCGCGCCCGTCGCGGACGCTGACGACCTCCGCGCCGGCGGAGCGGAGGAGTTCGTCGGTGACGCCGCGACCGGAGCCGTGCATCGCGTCGTGGACGACCGTCAGTCCCGAGAGGTCGGCGTCGACGAGGTCGCGGGCGCGTGCGGAGTGCGGCGTCACGACGTCGACCGTCTCGATCGTTCCGCGCTCGGCTTCGGGGAGGAGATCCGGTTTCGCGAGGTACGCGGCGACAGCGTCGGTCACCTCGGGGAGGGCTGGCGCACCGTCGGAGGGGATGAACTTCACGCCGTTGTACTCGGGCGGGTTGTGCGACGCCGTGATCATCAGCGCGCCCGAGAGCCCACGGTCGACGATCGCGTAGGCGACGAGCGGCGTCGGGCAGTCGCGCTCGGGCAGGAGGACGTCGAAGCCGTTGCCCGCGAGGACCTCAGCCAGCGAGTCGGCGAACCCCTTCGAGGTCTCGCGGGCGTCGTAGCCGACGAAGACGGGGTCGTCGTACCCCGCCTCGATGAGGTAGTCGGCGACGCCCTGCCCGACGATCCGCACCCGATCGTCCGTGAAGGTGTCGAGCGTCGCCCGCCAACCGTCCGTCCCGAAAGAGATCTCGTCCATAGCAGAACTGAGCCCGGCATCGGATAAAAATCCCCGTCGACATCGAGCGGTCGAGGAACCGACGAAGCGGGATCGACGGGAGACGAACGTTCATATCGGATGGCGGGGCCATCCCGGGTGTGAGTAATCAGTTGCAAATGCTACTATAAGTATCAGCCCGCGCCGCTTCGCGGTTGTTCGGCACGTCGGCGTGGGAGGGAGAGAGCCGGGAAACGGTTCGACGGGGCGAACCACCTCGGGAGTTCTCGTGCGGGTGCCGACTGTTCGCCAGCCGAAAGAGCCGTAAAAGCGGGCGGGACGGCGGCGATTGAGCGGCGAGCAGGTGGCGACTCGCCGACTCGGCAGCCGTGGGGGCGGCCTCCGCCTCGGTCCGATCGGTCCGATGTCCGGCACGACGAGCGTCGCGTCTATCGTACACCGGAGCGCCGACGCGTACCCGTGGTTCTTTTCGCCGTTCGGCTCCGATTGGGGACAATGATCACCGTCGTCGCGGTCTCCGGCAGTCGGCGCGAGCGGAGCTACACCCGAAAGTCTCTCGGGATCGTCCTCGATGCCATCGAGGGACACGGCGTCGCAACCGACCTGATCGACCTCGGCGCGGTCGACCTCCCGCTGTATCACCCCAGCGTCGACGAGCAAGGCGACTCCCCGGAGCTCACCCGACGCGTCCGCGACGCCGAGGCGGTACTTCTCGGCTCGCCGGTCTATCACGACTCGTACTCCTCGACGTTCCGCAACTTCCACGACTACTGCTCGAAAGACGAGTTCGAGAACACGGCGGTCGGCCTCGTCGCGACCGCCGGCGGCGGCTCCTACGGCGCGACCCTGGAGCATATGCGGAGCACGGTCAGAGGCGTCCACGGCCACACGGTGCCCGAGCAGGTCGGCATCCGACGCGCCTCGCGGAAGTTCGACGGCGACACGCTCACCGACGAGGGGATTCGAAGCCGACTCGAAGAGTTGGGCGTCGCCGTCGTCGAGGAGGCGCGGCGGCTGCATCCGGAGCGGTAGCCGAGAGAGACGGGCGTTGACTCAGTCGAGGTCGACCAATCGGACCTTCTCCCCGCGCGAGAACTGCTTGATCTCGTGCTCCCGGGACATCGCCGCGGACTGCGAGCCGAACGACTCGACGTGAACCAACTCGACGGGCGTCCGACCACGCGTGTACTTCGCCCCCTCGCCGGCGTCGTGCTCGGCGACGCGGCGGTCGACGTCGGTCGTGTAGCCCGTGTACAGCGAACCGTCAGCGCATTCGAGGACGTACACGTAGTGTTCGGTACCGGACTCCGACATCGCCGCACTCACTCCACGTCGATCGTCTCGACAACCTCCGCGAGCGCGGCGCTGTCGGGGGAGGCGTGCGTTACAGAGAGCGGCGAGACGCTGACTTCGGCGTCGACCATCGCGCGGCGGTCGGTGCCGACGGGGTAGCGCTCGCGGTGCTCCTCTGTCGCGGGGAAGGGGTTCTCCCAGCCGACTGCACCGGGCCACGTCCGGTCGTGGAGGTGGACGACCTGCTCGTCGTCTGCCAGCGTACCGCCGTCGGCCGGTTCGCTGCCCCCGGCTGACTCACCGCCGTCGGTGCCGAGCGCGCCGTCGTCGAGGTCGGCGGGATCGGCGGGTTCGACGTGCTGCTCGTAGTCGTGGTAGGGGTCGGTCAGAATCACCGGCGGCGACGGCGCGTCCACCGGGGCGTTGACGTTTAGGAGGTCGACGTCGTCGTAGACACCGGATTCCAGCGCGCGGGAGACGAGTCGGCAAGCGATCCGTGCGGGTCGAGCGAAGTCGTACTCCTCGGGCGGGGAGAGAAAGAAATCCGTCGAGTGGTACGCCGAGACGGCGAGCGCCGGCGTCCCGAGGAACGCCGCCTCGATGCCCGCGCCGACGGTCCCCGACCGGCCGACGACGTAGTTGCCCGCGTTCGGCCCGTCGTTGACGCCGGAGACGACGACGTCGAAGTCGGTGTCGAGCCCTCGGAGGCCGTACGCGACGCAGTCGGCGGGGGTGCCGGAGAGGCGGTAGCCCCACGGATGCTCGCGGACGTGTGCGATGTGGTTTCGCGTCCGGCCGACACCGCTTTGGTTCGCGTCGGGCGCGACGACCGTGACGTCACCGAGCGCGGTGAGTTCGGTTCGGAGGGTCGCGATGCCCGGCGCGTCGATGCCGTCGTCGTTCGTGAGGAGAATCCTCGGCTCCCTACTCATTGCTGGAATCTACGCGGAGAGACAGGTAGCCCTTCCGGTCGTCGACATCGAGGCGACCGGACGGTGGTTCGTCCGTCCGATCAAAACGGGTACGGCTTCGCGTGGTGGTCGATCGCCGTTTCAGTGGTCACGCTGTGCGGGTGCGACGCCGCGCGACCTCCGCGATCCCCGCGTTCGCCGAGCAGTTTGGACAGGCGAGCAGTCGCCCTTCTTTGTCGGCGAACACGCGCGCGAAGTTGTCGGAGACGTGTGACCCGCAGTGGTCACAGGTTGGCATGCGTGTGTCCGGCAGCCACCATTTGCCGGTGCCCCACGCTACGGGCGCGACGCATATATGGCTTCCCGCGCACGCGAGAAGCCCTATTAGTCTGTTTTGGCAGTTTCGTCCCGGTCGTCGGTTTCATCCCGGGCGTCGCTCACCGCGCGCGCGATGAGTCCCGCCTGGGTTCCCGCGACGAACCCGGCGTCGACGTTGACGACCGAGACGACCGTACAGGACTGCAGCATCCCCGCGAGTGCGGCTTCACCCTCGCCGCCGTGTCCGTATCCGGTCGAGACCGGAACGCCGATGACCGGCGTGTCGACGAGCCCGGCGACGACCGTCGGCAGCGCGCCCTCGCGCCCCGCGACGACGACGAGGACGTCCGCCGCGCGGAGGGCGTCGAGGTGGTCGAGGATCCTGCCGAGGTGTGCGACGCCGACGTCCTCGATCACCTCGACGGTCGCGCCCATCGCGTCGAGAACGGTCGCCGCCTCGCCCGCGACCGCGCGGTCGGCCGTCCCGCCGGTCACGACCGCCGCGGATGCATCGAGCGTCGGCGGTTCGTAGTCCGCCCGACGAACGACGAGCGTCCCGGCGCGGGCGTCGTATTCGAGATCCACCGTTTCGGCGACAGCCTCTTCGACGGCCTCGACGTCGGCCTCGGAGACTCGCGTGAGAAGCGCGCGACCCGTTGAATCGAGCGCAGTCGTCGCCAGATCCGCTATTTCGTCGGGCGTCTTCCCCTCGGCGAGGATCCCCTCCGGCGCTCCGCGTCGCTGTTCCCGTGCGGCGTCGAATCGTCCTGCCTCTGTCGTGACGTATCCGGCCAATCGCGCCTCCGCCTCGGCCGGGGAGAGTTCACCCGCCGCGACCGCTTCGAGCACTTCGCGCATACCCCGTAGTCGGAACCGGTCGACTCGTACCTGTCGCTTCGGTGCGCCCCGTCGAATCGGATCCGTTCCCACGCGATGCGATATCGAGCGAGAGCGGCGACCGCGGTTCGGGCGACGCATCCGTCGAGACGCACCGAATCGATGAAATCAGTGCGATTCTTCTACTGCTATCCCCGAGTATATAAATCATTCCCATAGAAAACGCTATAGACGACACGCACGGACGGAGAGGCCCGGGTTTTGGAAAATCTTTTTATATAGTGCCGATATAGAGGGTGGTGTATGGCAGACCTTATTGTCAAAGCAGCCGTCAAGGAAGCGCTCCAAGACAAGAACGTGGCCTCTGACTTCTACGATGCACTCGACGAAGAAGTGAACGAACTGCTCGAAGACGCTGCCCGTCGCGCGGAAGATAACGACCGCAAGACGGTTCAGCCCCGCGACCTGTAAGTCGGGTTTACTGATCCCGAATTTTTATTGACGCCACCTCGACCAGCGGCGGCCATACTCTCGATACGCCGGACTCGCTCCCGCGACGCCGCAGTCGCCCACGCGACCGCTCAGCCCCGTCGGCGGACGTCGACTCCGTCGTCGGTCCCGACGTAAACCGCGTCGACGAGGTCGACGAAGAGTCCGTGTTCGACGACTCCCGGAAGTCCCGACAGCGACGTCGAAAGCGACTGCGGGTCGTCGATATCGCCGAACTCGCAGTCGAGAACGAGGTTGCCGTTGTCGGTGACGACGGGGCCGTCCTTGCGCTCGGCGCGCCGGAGCGACGGTTCGCCGCCGAGCGCGACGAGGTCGCGTTCGACCGCGGCGGACGCGTCGGGAAGGACCTCGATCGGCACCGCCCGCGAGAGCCGTTCGACGGTCTTCGAGGGGTCGGCGACGACGACGAAGCGGTCGGCCGCCGCGTCGACGACCTTCTCGCGGGCGTGCGCCGCGCCGCCGCCTTTGATAGCCTGCAAGTCGGCGTCGATCTGGTCTGCGCCGTCGATCGCGAGATCGACGCCGTCGACGTCGTCGAGCGAGCGGAGCGGAATTTCGGCCTCCCGAGCGAGCGATCGCGAGTCGAACGACGTCGGAATCCCGCGGACGTCGAGCCCCTCCTCGACCGCGCGGCCGATCGCGCGGATCGCGTGCGCGGCGGTGCTGCCGGTGCCGAGGCCGACGACGTCGCCGTCTGCGACGAGTTCGGCGGCGCGGTCGCCCGCGCGTCGCTTCTGGTCGTCGGTTCCGCCGGTCGTCTTCATACGCGTCGTCTCGGCGAGGAGGGGCACAAAGCTTCCGCTCTGCGCGTCTCCTCGAACCGAGCGGGGCGACCGTCTCAAAGTCGCTCTAACACGGCCTCGGAATCGTAGGCCAACGAGAGCGACCGCGACCGACCGCGCCCCTCGATCTCGGCGTAATCGGTGTCGACGAGCCCTAATCGGTCCAGTTTGTTGACGATCTCCGAATAGCGCGTGTAGCCGAGATCCGTCTCCTCGTGGAACGCGTCGTACACCTCGCCCGCTTGGGAGCCGTCGTGCTCGGCGATCACGCGGACGAGTTCGCGCTCGCGCTCGGAGAGGCCGCGGAGGCTCCGCGAGAGGTGGACGTACTTGGACTTCTCGTAGGCCGCCTCGACGTCTTCGACGTTGACGGTCCGGCTCGCGCGCATCTCGGCGTGGAGTCCCGCGCGGCGGAGGAGGTCGATGCCGACCCGCAGGTCGCCGCTCTCGGCGGTCAACTCGGCGACGCGATCGAGCTCCGTCGAGCTGACGACGCCCTCGTGGAACCCGCGGCGAACGCGCTCGCGGAGGATGTCGACGATCTCGTCGACGCCGTAGACGGGGAAGTACACCTCCTCGGGACGGAACACGCTCTGGACGCGGTTGTCGAGTTCGTCGATCACGTCGAGCGAGAGGTCCGAGGAGACGACGACGACGCCGATCTTCGCGCCCGAGTGCGCCTCGTGCGCCCGGAGCAGCGAGTAGAGCGTGTCCGAGACCTCGTTCTCGTAGAAGAGGTAGTTCACGTCGTCGAGCGCGACCGCGAGCACCTGCTCCTCCTCGACGAGCCGGTCGGTGATCTGTCCGAAGAGCTTCTTGAAGGAGATCCCCGACGACGGCGGTTCGTACTCGAAGATGTGCTCGAAAATCCGCGAGAAGACGGCGTAGCGCGTCGAGTCGACCTGACAGTTCACGCGGACGGTCTGGACGCCGCTCTGGGCTCCGAGTTCGCCGAAGAGCTTCTGGACGGCGGTCGTCTTGCCCGTTCCCGGCGGCCCGCGGACCATCGTGTTGAGCGGGCGTGACCCGCGGACGGCGGGCCGGAGCGCGTACTTCAGGCTCTCCAGTTGCGTCTCGCGGTGCTCGAACGTCTCGGGGACGTAATCGATCTCGAAGACGTGTTCGTCGCGGAAGACCGTCTCGTCCCACGACAGCATCCCCTCATCGGGGTCGTCCCTCATCGGTTCAATCACGACGAGGAATCTACTTAACCGTTCCCCAGATCACGCCGTGTCGACGCGCCATCGCGTCGTCACGTCGTCGTCCCCCGGAAGTCGCCCGCGCGGTCATTCAGTCACGAGCCGGTAGACGCGGAAGAGAGCGAAGACCCCGACCGCGAGCGCGACGACGCCGATGGCGAGCGACGCGTACGACGCCGACCCGCGGAGGAACGGGCCAATACCGCCGACGGCGATCGAGACGGCGATCGCGGCCAACGCGAAGTGAAAGAGGATCAACGTGGCCGTCCCGAGCACGTCCCAGATCGCTTCGCGGGCGGCGCGGTACATCAGGTCGTACGTCGCGTCGTCGACGGCGTCGTCCTCGCGACGGCCACCGTCGGCGGTTGGTTTGTCGGCGCTGCGATCGGCGACCGGTTCGTCGGCGTCGGAGCTCGCGGAGGGGCGAGACGGGTTGTCGGGGGCCATACCCGGCGCTCCGTAGCGCAGCGGCAAAAATCCACGAGGTGGTCAGCTGCGGGGAGTTTCCTCCGATCGGACAGCGGTGAGGTGTCGCCACCCGACCGTTCCGACAGCGGTGACGACGCCGACGAGCGCGAGTGCGACGAGCGCGTAGTGGTATCGGAAACTGGCCTGCAGCGTCGCTTGACTGATCGTGGAGCCGCCGAACAGAGCGGAAGCCAGCGGGTCGCCGACGACCGGGACGGAGAGCGCCAGTTCGATCCCGGCCTGCGCGATCGTGAACGAAAGCTGCGTCCACGGGAGAACGAGGCCGGTATACGCGTACAGCGCGACGAACGGAACCGAAAGGGCAGCCCCGAGGGCGTATCTCGGGTTGTGATCGATTCCGGCGACGAGCGCGAGGACGACCGCGCCGAACCCGCCGACCGCCAGCAGCAGTCGGAGCAGTTCGATCTGCGACGTGGTCGGCGAGACGGCGAGTAATGCGACGTCGACGAGCGCGAGCGCGGTGACGAGCCCGACGAGGGCGACCTTCGGCGTCGAGTGCGGGAGGGAGGACTGACTCATCTGCGAGGTTCGTCGGGATGCAGTAGGGCTTGCGGTCTATAGGTTGTGGTTCGAGCGACGAGCGGTCAGAACTTCGTCAGCAGCCGGTCGTAGAAGCCGGAGTCGTCGCCGTCAGCGAGCTTTTCGACGATGAGTTCGGGCGTCGAGCGCGCGAGGTGGTCTTTCACCGGCGAGCGGTTCACCACGAGTTTGCCGTCTTCGAGCCCCAGCGCCTCGATGCCGTCGACGGCGACCTCGAAGTCGGCCGCCTCGACGATCTCGCGGGCCAGATGCGAGACGAAGACGGCGGTCGCGGCCTGCTCGTCGAGCGCTTCCAAGATGCCCGCGACGATCTTCGCCGACGCGCCGGGTTCGGTGATGCTCTCCAGTTCGTCGACGAGGACGAGCCGGTTCGTCTCGCCGTCCGCCAGCGTCCGGAAGTCCCGAAGCGTGCTCTCGAACGCGCCCGCGTCGAGCGTCCCCTGCGTTTTGGCGTAGTAGTGGAGCTCGGAGAAGCGTTCGAGTTCGACGCGCTCGGCGGGGACGGGCAGCCCCATCTGCGCGAGGACGACGACCAGCGCAACCAGATCCAGCGTCGACGTCTTCCCGCCGGAGTTGACCCCGGACAGCAGCGTGACGCCGGAGACCTCGTAGTCGACGGGGTCGACGTCGCCGTACTCGACGTCCAGAAGAGGCGAGCGGCCGCCCTCGATGGCGAAACCGCGCGGCTTTCGGGGACCGGTTCCCCCCGACGCGTCGCTCTCGGGTGCCCCGTTGTCGCCGTCGACCGACGCGTCCCCGTCGAGGTCGACGAACGTCGGCAGCGCGCAGTCGAAGTCGTCGGCGAAGCGCGCGACCGCCAGTTCGACGTCGAGTTCGAGGGCGTCGCGGACGAGCCGCTCTACGGGCTCTCGGAGCGCCGAGAGGTCGGCCGCCAGTTCGCGTTTCAGTCGGGCCGCGCGGCGGTCCCGTCCCGCTTTCAGCTCCGTCCGGAGCCGCGAGATCACCGTCTCGTGGTGTTCGATCGGGAACGCGGGGTCCTCCGGGAACGCCCGCTCGGCGAAGTCGGCCTCCTCGGGCCGGAGGTCCAAGGCGTCGACGAGGTGCTCGCGCGCGGCGGCGACGGCCGCGGCGTAGTCGTCGTCGAGTTCCCGATCGAGCAGGGAGTCGACCCGCGCGCCCTGCTCGACGAGCGAGAGGAAGTCCGTCCCCTCGATCGTCACGTCGCGCTCGCGGATAACCTCGCGGAGACGGTCGTTGGCGACGGATTCGGCCGTCGAAACGGCAGCGTCGAGGTCGTCGACCGCGGTCATCAACCGATCGAGCTCCGCGTCGCCGACGATGGTCCCGTCGTCGTCGAGCCGGTCGAGCGCGTCGCGCAGCGCGTCGAGATCGCAGGACGCGTCTAATCCCGCGGCCTCGTGGACCGCCGCCGCGGCGAGGATGCGCGAGCGGTTCTCGGCGAAGAAGGCGAGGACCCGTTCGGGAACGATCTCGTCGGGGCTCTCCAGCGCGTCGGGTCGCACGCGGACGTCGCCCTCGACGTCGACGCCCGCGAACTGCTCGTCGAGCGCGACCACCGTCGAGTACGAGCGGGCGAGTTCGGCGAGGCCGCGGGCGTCCTCGACGACCTCGACGGAGAGTTCGGGAAACGCCTCCTCGGCGGCGGCGAATCGCTCGGCGTCCGCGGTCGCGAGACAGCGGTCACGGACCCGGCGGGCGGCGGGTGACGAGAGCGGTTCGACGCCGGAAAGCGCGTCGAGAACCGCGGGATCGGGGTCGTGGTCGGTCGCACGGTCGACGAACTCGCGGACTTCACGGATCCGCGAGGCCGACCGCGTCGGGTAGAACGTGGCGATCCGCTTGGCGGCGTAGTCGGTGACCGTCCGCCGGCGGAGGAGTCCGAGCGCGTCCTCGTACACCTCTCGCGCCCGGTCGGTCGCGAGGAAGTCGCCGTCGTCGCCGTGTCGGCGGCGGATCGCCCCGCGGGCGACGACCGCCGCGCGCCCCTCCGAGAGCCCGGGCGCGCGAGCCAGCGTGGCGACGTCGCCCTCGTTGAGCGCCCGCTCGGCGTCGTCGAGTTGCGACAGCGCGTTCGCCGTCTTCTCGCCGACACCGGGGATGGCCTCGAACTGCATTCGGGGTGCCTTCGCTCCCGATCCGACAAAACGTTACGGGTGCGATCGAGTCGAGATCCGACCCGCCGACGTGACCGCGAGTCCGACCCGCGAGCGCGGTCGGGCTCACCGGGCCAACGACAACGCGCTTTTGCCGTTGCGCTGGGTAGAGCGGGTATGTCAACCCAGACGGATGCGGAAGAGCCTCCCGTCGATGTCACCGGGAAGGCCGAGGACGTCCGCGAGTCGCTGGCCGACTGCGACGGCGTCCTCGTCGCGTTCTCCGGCGGTGTCGACTCCGCAGTCGTCGCTGCGCTCGCGCACGAGGCTCTCGGCGACGACGCCGTCGCGTGCACGGCCAAATCCGAGACGCTCCCGGCCGCCGAACTCGACGACGCCCGCCGCGTCGCCGAGGAGATCGGGATCCGCCACGAGGTCGTCGAGTTCTCCGAGCTCGACGATCCGAACTTCGTGCAGAACGACGGCGAGCGGTGCTATCACTGCCGGACGATGCGCCTCGGACGGATGTACGAAGCCGCTCACGAACTGGGTATCGAGACGGTCTGCGACGGCACCAACGCCTCGGATCCGGGCGAGGGCCACCGACCGGGACTTCGCGCAGTCGAGGAGTTAGAGGTCCGCTCGCCGCTCTTGGAGGCCGGAATCGAGAAGGACGAGGTGCGCGAGATCGCCGACGACTTCGGGCTGTCAGTCGCGGACAAGCCCTCGATGGCGTGTCTCTCCTCGCGGATTCCGACCGGATTAGAAGTCACGAACGAGCGCCTGACGCGCATCGAGAAGGCGGAACGGGTGCTCAGAGAGTGGGGATTCTCGCAGTTCCGCGTCCGCGATCACGACGGCCTCGCACGGATCGAAATCGCGCCAGAAGAACTAGATGGCGCACTGAACCGCGACTTCGTCGTCGCCGCGCGCGAACATCTCACGGAGCTCGGCTTCGAGCACGTGACGCTGGATCTACACGGGTATCAGACCGGAAGCGTCAGCCCGAACGGCGACGACGAGCCGCTCGTCGAAGACGTGTTCGCGGCCGAGTACCCGACAGCTAGCGAGTGAAGCCGCGTCTGAAACCGGTTCTCAGAACGTTGTGACGCCGGTTTCGGCTGTCCGGTAGGGTACGGAAATAGAGCCGACAGTTCAGCCTGCACGATCTTCGCGGGACGCGAGCAGGAGGCGAAGCGCCTCGTAGCCGAGCACCAGCCCGACCGCGATCCCGCCGGCCAGCGCCGGGTGAAGATTCAGCTCAGTGGCCCACCGGAGGACGGCCGGATCGGGGCTGCCGAGATAGCCAACGACGACGGCGACCAGCCACACCGGGCGGCGGGCAGTGTCGACTGCGAGACTGACCCGCAGCATCCGCCGCGAGCGGCCGTAGCGGCGCAGGAGGAGCGACACGAGTTCGAACACGCCGACGAGGACGCCCGCGATGATCAGCGGCGTGTACACCGCGAGGCCGTTGGCCGCGAGCGTCTCGACGACCACCGAGGGAAGAAGGTCGTAATAGCCCGTCGGGGCCGGCAGGGGGCTGAGGAGGTAGCCGACGAGCGCCGCGAGCACGGCAGCTTGGGGACGGCGGGCCGCCAGTCCATCGGCGGTGGGAGCCAGCGACCCCCTCCCGGTCCACCGCAGCACGAACAGCGTCCCCTCGAACAGCGCGATCATCGTCAGCGCGATGATGATCGGGGCCATCCCGGTCGGGTCGGGACTGACGAGGAACGCGAGCCCGAGGAACGTCCCCCAGAAGAGCAGGCGGCGGTCTTCGAGCCACCGCCGGGTGACGAGGTTCATCATAATCGCCAGCATCACGAACAGCGGGATCTGGAAGATGACGGCGTTGTAACCCATCAGGATGAGGATGAGGTTGAACGTCTCCTGGAGGCCGAACGCCACGACGGCCGTTCCCGTCGTGTAGGAGGTGAAGTACGCGAAGATGGCCGGCAGGACGAGGAAGTGTGCGAACGCGATCCCGACGAGCGCGAGCACGAGACTCGTCGGCACCGCCGCGAGGTAGTAGCGGCGCTCTTTGGAGTACAGCCCGGGGCGCATGAACAGGTACGTCTCGTAGACGAACGCCGGCAGCCCGATCACGAGGCCGCCGAGGGCGGCGACCTTCAGCTCCGTCAGGAGGAGCTCGAGCGGACCGTACACCCGCGGGCGGCGGTCGACCATCTCGGGCGCGCCGGGGATGTGCTTGTTCCAGAGGAAGTCGATGACCTCCGTCGAACTCACGAGATCGAGACCGAACGCGGAGTTGACCAAGTCGGCCCCAGGGTACAGCAGGAGCGTGATCAGCCCGCCGATCCCGAGTACGACGGCCAGACGGCGGATCATCTCCTCGATGTGATCCGCCAGCGGCATCTCCTCGTCGGTCTCGGGGCCGTCCGAGAGGATCCCGGTCTCGTCCTCGTCGGCGACGAGCGGGTCGGAGCCGGGGCTTTCGGTCGCCGGTTCGTCGGTGAACGCATCACTCGCCGTCCCCGGCGCGCCGCCGTCGGTACCGGTAACGGTCGCCTCGTCGTCGGCCGAAGCGTCGAGATTCTCCAGCGCTCCCGAATCGGACTCTTCCGGCCGGTCCGCGTCTTCGCCGTCCGCGGCCGACTCGTCTGAGTCGTCGTCTTCACCCGGTTCGTCGGTGTCGCTTTCGTCCGACGAACCGTCGGTGTCGCCCTCGTCCGTTTCGTCTTCGTTCGCATCGTCTTCGTCGGACGAGTCGTCGATGTTGGTGTCGCCCGTGACTGAATCGTCGTCCGCAGCCGAGTCGTCGTCCGCCTCGTCGCCCGTTTCGCCTTCCGTCGGTTCGTCAGTCGCCTCGGCTTCGTCGGAGTCGTCCGAGAGGTCTTCTGAGTCGCGGTCGCCCGAGTCGGAATCGGCGGACTCGTCGCTACCCCCTGCCGACTCGTCGCTCTCTTCTACCGGTTCGCTTCGCTCCCCACTCGGCTCGTCGCGCTTGTCTGCCCCTGCGTCGGCGGAAGGTCCGTCGACCTCGGAGCCAGCGGGAGACCCGACAGTCTCGGAATCGGCGGCGGACTCGTCGCTACCGGACGCGTCGACGTCGTCTCCGTCGGGCGTCCGGTCGGCGTCCTCCGAATCGTCGGCCATTCACCAGAGTTTCGCCGCCCGGTTCTTATAGGCCTTTCCGCATCGTCTCGCGCGGGGATCGGGGCGCTCCGGTAGAAAAGATTGATAACCGCGAGTCGGTTCCCTTCGGGTATGTCTAGCGCGCTCGACGAGGACACGAGAGCGACACTCGACGCCGGTCGCGAGACCGCCGGAGCGATGCTTCGAGCCGCGCAGAAGGATCTGCAGAAGGTCTTCATCTTCTTTCTGATCGGCTTTCTCGGGACGTTCTACGCGCTCCGGCTCTACGTCTGGGACTTTCTCGAACGAATCACCAGAGCCCAGATGTCGGCGCAGGTGAGCGGCGACGTCTCGATCATCGCGCAGACGCCATTCGACGTGATCCTCCTGCAGGCGAAGATCGGGCTCGTCGTCGGCGTCCTTCTCGCGATCCCACCGTTTCTGTACTTTTCTCGTGACGCGCTCGTCGAACGCGGGCTGTGGCCCTCCTCGCCGGTCCCGGTCTGGCAGCTCGCGGTCATCCTCTCCGGGATGGCGACGCTCTTCGTCCTCGGCGTCGCCTACGGCTACTTCGTCTTCTTCCCGTTCACGTTCGCCTTCCTCGCGCAGAACGCCATCTCCGCGGGGTTCTCGCCGACGTACTCCATCGTGAAGTGGGCGCAGTTCATCTTCTTACTCACCGCCTCGTTCGGCCTCGCGAGCCAGTTGCCGCTGGTGATGACGATCCTCTCTTACACCGAGATCGTCCCCTACGAGACGTTCCGCGACAAGTGGCGGCACGCCGCCGTCGGCGTCTTCGCCGTCGGGGCGATGTTCACGCCGCCGGACCCCTTCACGCAGATTATGTGGGCGATTCCGGTGCTCGCCCTCTACGGAGCCAGCCTCTATCTGGCGAAGATCGTCACGACCGCGCGCCGCGGGAGCGAGCGAATGAACGTCGTCGGCAGCGTCCGGGCGCACTGGAATACCATCGCGGGCGTCGGCGTCGTCGGTGGCGTGTTCGTCTACGCGTTCTTCGAGCGCGGCGGCGTGGGCTACGTCAACGACGCGCTCGCCGCGATCGGGAGCGACTACGCGGTCTTCGCGCCGTCGTCGGTGGGAGTGTTCACGGGCTACGTGCTCCTCGCGAGCGTCGCCGCCGCCGCCGTCGCCGTCGGCTACTTCGTCTATCAGGACATCGGCGAACTCGCGGTCGTCGAGGCGGGAATCGGTGACCCGACCGAAATCGACCTCGCGGAGCTCGACGCGGCAGGCGTCCGCGCGGCCCCGCCCGAGGTGTTCGAGGCGCTCTCCGAGGACGAGGCGATGGGCGCCGCGGGCGACGCGATCGACGCCGGTGACAAGGAAAAGGCACAGGCGATCATCGACCGCTTCGACGCCGAGGGTTCTGGCGAGGGCGACGGAAGCACCGGGGCCGAAGAGAGCCCCGAGGCCGGCGCAGAGGCTGCTGCGACGAGCGCGAGCGGGTCAACCGGTGGCGGCTCGATCGGCGATCGGTTCTCGCGCGCCAGCAACACGTTCCTCGACGAGTTCCGCGGCGGGGGAGAAGAAGACGAAATCGACGCGGAGAGCGGGGCGGCCGCCGACGAGGGCGACGACGGCGGCGACTTCGAGGGGTACTACACCGACATCGCGTTCATCCTCGATTCGGTCACGTCGCGGGCGTTCCGCATCGTCGGGCTGTTTATGCTCGTGCTCGCGGGCACGTTCGGCTGGCTCTACACCGGCGGGATCAAACGCGTCTACGAGGACTTCCTGAGTCGACTCCCGGCGCAGGTGACGCCCGACGAGGTGCTCAACGTCGTCGCGCTGCACCCGATGGAAGCGCTCGTCTTCGAGGTGAAATTCTCGACGATCATCGCCGCCATCGTCACGCTCCCGGTGCTGGCGTACTACGCGTGGCCCGCGCTCCGCGAACGGAACATCATCAGACAGCGCCAGAGCGCGGTCTTCCTGTGGACCGGCGCGCTGGCGGCGGGGCTGATCGGCGGCTTCGTCCTCGGATACACGACGATCGCGCCCGCCGTCATCTCGTGGCTCGTCAACGACGCCGTGATGGCGAACATGGTGATCGCCTATCGCATCACCAACTTCTTCTGGCTCATCTTCTTCACCACCGCGGGAATCGGGCTCCTCGCCGACGTGCCGGTCCTGATGATCCTGCTCAACAGCGCCGGGATCAGCTACCGGACGATGCGCGGCCGCTGGCGTGAGGTGACCGTCGGCATCCTCGCGTTCGCGGCGCTTTTCACCCCGGCGGACGTGCTCACGATGTTCCTCGTGACGATCCCGCTGATGGCCGCCTACGGGATCGGCCTCGGCGTCCTCTTCGTGATCACGGTCGGCGGCCGGCGCGACCTCTCACCCTCTCGCGCCGACATCTGACGGATAGTCGCCCGCTACGCGGCGTCTTCGGTTCGGTATACGACGGCTAACAAACCCCCGAGCGGGGGAGCTTCGGGTAGATGTCGCTCACGGACCGGATCGCGACCGGCGTCAGGGCCAGTCTGGGTGGGAACCTGATCAATTCCGTCGCGAACGGGTTGTTGATGGTCGTCCTCGCCCGATACCTGCTGACGCCCGCGGAGTTCGGGCTGCTGCACTACGCGCTCTCGATCATCGGCGTCGTCGCCATCTTCGGGACCCTCGGCGTCCCCTCGGCCGCGGCGCGCTACGTCACTGAATTCGCGGAGACCGCGCCGGGTCAGGTCCGACACGTCATCCGATTCAGCGTCGCCGTCGTCCTCACGCTCTCGGTTGGGATCAGCGCGGTGCTGGCGGTTGGGAGCCCGCACGTCGCGTCGTTTCTCGACGAACCCGGACTCGCGCCGTTGCTCGTCCTCGGTGCGGGATACGTCGTCTGCAACACGCTCCGAATCTCGTTCGGACGGCTGTTTCAGGCCGTCAACCGCGTCGACTGGAGCGGACGGCTCACGGCGATTTCCGGGATCGCCCGGTTCACCGGTGCCGTCGCGCTCGTCCTCGCGGGGTTCGGCGCGGCCGGGGCGCTCGGCGGCTACGTCGTCGGATTCGCCGTGACCGCGCTCGTCGGCGGCGTCGTCTTCTACCGGCTGTCGTACACGTCGTTTCCGAGCGCGGCGGAGGCGCGCGACGGACTCCGCAGACGGATTTTGGAGTACAGCGTGCCGCTCACCGCGACCCGGGGGGCGAACGTGCTCGATAAGCGGATCGATACGGTGCTCGTCGGGCTGTTTCTGGGCCCCGCAGCCGTCGGCTACTACACGATCGCCAAGCAGGTGTCGGAGTTCGGATCGATTCCGGCAAAGTCGCTCGGGTACACGATCTCGCCGACGGTCGGTGAACAGCGCGCGAAGGACGACCGAAACCGCGCGCGGCGCGTCTACGAGACCTCGCTGCGGTACGTCCTCCTCTTGTACGTACCGGGGATGGTCGGACTGATCCTCGTTGCCGGACCGATCGTCGCGCACGTGTTCGGCCCGGAGTACGACGGGGCCGCGCCCGTCTTGCAGGTGATGGCCGGATTCATGTTCGTGAACGCGATCAACAAGGTGACAAGCGACGGCCTCGATTTCCTCGGGCGGGCCCGCGAGCGGGCGATGGTGAAGACGGCGACCGCGGTGGCGAACTTCCTCTTGAATCTGGTGTTGATTCCCCGGATCGGCGTCGTCGGGGCCGCCGTCGCGACGGTGATTACCTACACAGTCTACACCGTCGCGAACGTGTACGTCATCCACACCGAACTCGCGCTGAACGTCGGCTCGATCGCGCGGCTACTCGTCGCCGTCGCCGGTATTGCGGCCGTGATGGGCGGGGTGGTCCAACTGCTCGTCCCGATGGTTTCGGGGGTCGTCTCGCTGGTGCTCGTTGTCGGCGTCGGCGTCGCGGTCTGGGGCGTGCTCGCCACGCTCGGCGGCCTCCTCGATCTCAAACGCATCCGCGCCGTGCTCGCGTGAGGTCGCGCCGCCGCGACGTCGTGATACTATGACGCCGTGAGGTCGTGATGCCGTAATATCGTGACGTAACCGGCTCATAACAATCTCCCGAGGCGGGCCGAGTCTGCCTATGAGCAACGACGATCCCTACGCGATCCGGATGTACGAACCGGGGGACCGAACGGCGTTTCTTGAACTGTTCGACGACGTGTTCGGCGGGGGAAGCGAGGCGTGGTTTCGCTGGAAGTATCTGGAAAACCCGTACGTCTCGCACGTGCCGATGTTCGTGGCCGAGCACGATGGCGACCTCGTCGGTGCGCGGCCGTATATGGCGTTTCGGCTGCGGATGGGCGAGGAAACGCCGCTCGGGCTGCAGACGGGCGACACGATGGTCCACCCCGACCACCAGCGACGAGGGCTGTTCACGCGGATGACCGAGCGCTCGTTCGAGTACTACGGCGACCTCGCGGAGGACGTGCTGACGTTCAGCGTCCCCAACGCGCTGTCGCGGCCCGGCTACCTGAAACTCGGCTGTCGCGAGGTGGGGCAACTCCCGACCGCCTACCGCGTGCAGAACCCCGCGGCGCTCGCCGACGGTCTCGCCTCGCGGGCGGCATCGGTGCTGTCGCCGATCGTCACTGCGGGCCTACGGGCTCGGCAGCTCCGGGCGTCGGTTCCGACGGACGTGCGCGTCACCCGTCACGACGACGTCCCCGCGTCGACGCTCGCGGCGCTGTACGAGCGGTCGGTCCCGGACGCCGCCCACGCCCTGCGCGAGGAGCGCTTCTACGACTGGCGGTTCGACCGCCCGGACTGGGCGTACGAGACGTATCTCGCTCGGGACCGAGCGTCAGACGAACCGATCGCCGGCGTCGTCGTGGGGCGACAGGAACAGGGCGACACCGACGTCGTGGCGCTGGCAGACGTCGTTCCGCTCGTCGGCGGGGACGGTCGGCGGCGCGGGTTGGCCGCGCTCCTCGATCGGATCGTTTCCGAGGAGGCGGACGCGGATCTCGTGACCGCAACGTCCAGCGTGATCCCGAAATCCCTCCTGTACGCGTACGGGTTCCTCCCCGATGACCGACTACCGCTGTCGAGGGTGACGACGCCGACGGTGCTCATCTCGCGGCTGTTCGACGGTCGCGAGGAGCCGTCTTGGCGGCTGAACGGGATCCGCCTCGACGACCCGGAGAGCTGGCGGCTCACGTTCACCGAGCACAACGGGTTCTAATTCGCGACTGCGTTCACGGAAGATAGAGAATCCGGGGGAGCGGCGTCACGGGTATCCCGGGACCAGCGGATTCGATCGGGATCGCGTCGCCCTCGCGACGCCGGCCATCGTCTCGACGCGGAGGCCCTCGCGCTCTCGGCGGTCCGCGACGTACTCGAAGATCCGACGGAGGCGCTCGACGTCGAGATCGGACGTCAGGTTGTTCGGATGGAGCCAAACGTGGAACACGCCGTCTTCATCGAGGGCGGCGTCGACGCCGGCGCGCGCTCGCGCGACGATCGGGTCCTCCCAGAGCCACTCGCAGACGCGACGCGCGACGCCCTCGAAGCCGAACAGATAGAGCGACGCGGGGACGTTGACGAGGCCGAACTCGTCGATCGTCGGGGAGACGATCGGCGGCGTTCCGACCTTCTGCAACGCCTTCAGGCCGAGTGAGTCGACGTCCGGTCGAGTGCCGCGGTACGCGGCGAATCCCAGTTCGGCGAGGACGTCGCGGTGTCCGACGCTGTTACGCGGGAACACGACGGACGTCATCTCCGACGAGACGGGCGAGCGCTCGGCGGCCTCCAGCGCCGAGAGCAGTTCCGCGCGGGCGACCTCGATAGTCGTTCCCTCGTCGCCGAAGATCACGTGCGAAAAGGAGTGACAGCCGATCTCGTGGTCGACGCCGGCGTCCGCGATCCGCCGGATCAACTCGGGGGCAAACAGGAGGTCTGGCCGGTCCGCCCACTCGGTTCGCTCCCGCTCGAACCACGCTCCGGCGAGCGGGTGTCTGGAGTGGGTTCGGTCGCACTCCTCGAGGAACAGGTGGCCGACGACCGCCCACGTCGCCGGAATCTCATAGCGGTCGAGGAGGTCGAGGAGCGTCAGCCAGCCGTCGCGTCCAGCCTCGACCCGGTCTGACGGGGGGTCCGTGAGGTCGTGGTGTCCCCAGCCGAGTTCCGCATCGATCGATACAACTACCGTTCCCACTGCCGGTCACCTCCGCCAGCGCGCGCCGAGAAATTCGATAACGGGTGGCTCACAGTGAGTCTCGATTGTGCGATCTGCGGCTTAGTTATAGAGCGGACTATGATCGCTCGATAGGCGTATGGAGCCCGTAGCCCACCGAAGAACCTGTATACGCTTCGGTATCGTCCGAGAGAGTCGAGTTCGTCGGACACGGCGGTTCGCGGCGACGACTGTCTCTCTCACGGGAGTCGAAATCGGTCGACTGCGGGGATCTGGAGGGCCGAAACGGGGATCAATCGGAACGATTCGCGTGATCGAAGTCGCCGGCGAACGCCTCGAAATGACCCCATACAATGCGTAAGAGGCCATTGAACGGCGGTATCGATCGCCGACGGACGACGGTGTCACGGTCGAGAGCCGGAGGAGCGGCACACGCCGCGACCGCTCAGCTCATCCCCAAGATGTCGCGGGCTTCCCCCGGCGTCGCGAGATCGCGTTCGAGCAGATCGACGATCGTCGCCGTCCGTTCGACCAGCTGCGCGTTGCTCTCGACCTGTTCTCCACGCCGGTAGTAGAGGTTGTCCTCCATTCCGACGCGGATGTGACCGCCGAGAATCGGAGCGAGCGTCGTCAACGGCAGCTGATGCCGGCCGGTCGCGAGCAGGTTGAACTCGCTGTTCTCCGGGAGATTCCGAACGAGGTTCATCACGTTCTCCGGGGAGGGAATCGAGAACGTGCCGGTGCCGAAGATGAGGTTGATGTAGTACGGCTCCTCCAGCAGGCCGGTCTCGATCAACTGATACACCTCGTTGAGGTGGCCGTTGTTGAACACCTCCAGTTCGGGTTTGATCCCCTTCTCTTTCATCTCGCGAGCGAGCGTCTGGATGTTGTGGCGGTTGTGTTCGGTGATGATGTGCTTGCCGCGGTTGAACGGCCCCATATCGAGCGACGCCATATCGGGAGCGGGATCAGTTCGGATCCCTTCGATCCGCGCTTCCAGCGTGCTCTGTCCGCCCGTGGTGTTCTGGATGATAATATCGTCACAGCGCTCCCGGATCGCGTCGTTGACCGCCTGGAGCCGACTGGCGTCGTTCTCACCGTGTTCGTCGCGGCCGTGGACGTGACAGATCGCGGCTCCGAGCTCCTCGCAGGCGGCCACGTGCTCTGCGATCTCATCGGGCTGTTCGGGCAGGTTCGGGTTGACGTTCTTGCCGTGAATGCCGCCCGTCGTCGCCACTGTCAGTATCACCTTGTTGTCGTCGAGATAGTCCTGATAGCTCATAATGTCGGATCCAATCGAGCGCCGGGATCGTCTGACAGGTGGCGGAACGGCGGCTTTGTATTAGCCCGGTTACCCCGAGTAACGCGCGTTTACCAGGGGGAGCGAAGAGTGACGGAGAACGCCGTCGGGGAGCGCGGAATCGTCGCAGACGGTCAGTCTGTCGGTGAGGCCCCGGTGAACGGACGAGATCCGCTCGCGACGTGTCAGGTCTCCGGACCGAACGATCGCTGTCGACGCCCGCGAGCCGTTCAGTCGTCGTCCGCCGCCGGTGCCTCGACGGCCGCTTGGAACACGTCGCAGTGGTCTTCGTGGTGGAAATCGAACCGGTCGTTACAGATGTCGGCTTTCATTGGCGAGACGAACTCCTCGGTCACTGTACAGTAGGGCCGCAGGTGGTCGAACTCGTGCTCGTCGTCGGCTGCTCTGTATTCGAGTCGTGGACACGTCATCAGGTACTGGGTGACACGAAGAGAGGACTTTGTAACCCGACAGCTACCGGTCGCTGGGCGCACGGCAAAAGCGAACGTCGCGTTTGAGAGCCGTCACGCACGCGATTACACGACCGTCCCGGAGTGTGCCGATGATCGCCACAGACGGCTCGAATCCCGCTGGTATATTAACCCGGTATTCTTAGGAGAATATATGCCCAAAATCAGCGTAGAGATCCCCGAGGAACTACTCACTGATCTCGACGACCACGTCGGCGACGACGGGAAGTTCGTCAACCGGAGCGACGCGATCCGTGCGTCGATCCGCAAGACACTGGATGTGCTCGACGAAATCGACTCGCGGCACGGACGGATCGACGATGAGTGAGACGCGACTGCAGGCCGGTCAGATCGCGCTCGTCGCGCTGTTCGTGACGGCACTGACGACGGCGCAGCTGACGGCATCGAAGCTGTTGTCGTTCGGACTGCCGGTCGAACTCCCGGTCACCGGCGCGAACATCATTCTGCCCGGTGCGGCGCTGGCGTACGCGCTCACGTTCTTCGCCTCGGACTGCTACTCCGAACTGTACGGCCGTCGCGCGGCGCAGGTGATGGTCAACGTCGGCTTCGCGATGAACTTCGTCCTGCTCGCGCTCGTCTGGAGTACGATCCTCGCACCAGCGGCGAACCCCGACGCCGCCAGCCAGTACCGCGCGGTGCTCGCCCCGGGGACGAACATCGTGCTCGGCAGCCTGCTCGCGTACCTCGTCAGCCAGAACTGGGACGTGATCGTGTTCCACCGCATCCGCGAGACGACCGGCGCGTCGATGCTCTGGCTGCGGAACATCGTCTCGACGGCGACGAGCCAAGCGATCGACACGGTGCTTTTCGTCGCCATCGCGTTCTACCTCGCGCCGCAGGTGCTCGGCTTCGGCGACCCCCTTCCGGTTCCGGTGATTCTCTCGCTGATCGTCGGCCAGTACCTGCTGAAGCTGCTCATCGCGCTCGTCGACACGCCGTTCGTCTACGCCGTCGTGGCCTTCTTCGGCGGATCGACCATCGACGAGAGCGGCAACGCGTGGACGGCCGACTGAGAGGCCGGCTGCGTAAAATCAGTCCTCGTCGACGACTTCGGCGAACCCGAACTTCGCCTTGACGTCGGTGACGCGGACGCGGACTGAATCGCCCGCATCGACGCCGGGAACGAACAGCGTGTAGCCGTCGACCTTGACGACGCCGTCGCCCTCGCTGCCGACGTCGTCGACGACGACGTCGAGTTCGTCGCCCTCGCGGACCGGCGCGGTGATTCGGTGTTTCCCGACCAGATAGAGTTCAGAAGAGGTGTCGCGAGAGGCGTCCGGGCGGATCGACCGGACGTACTCGAATTCGCTCTCGATATCCTCGCGCAGGTCCGCGAGGTCCTGTCCGTCGAACACCTTCGCGGCGAAGTCGCCGCCGGCCGGGAGGAGGTCGAGCGCGACCTCGAAGGCCTGTCGAGCCAAGTGAATCGATCGCGCGTGATCCAGCGAGTACTCGCCGGTCATATTCGGGGCCATATCCGAGAGCACCACGTCCGCGCCGTCGTCGCCGATCCGATCGCGAAGCTTCGATTTGGTCTCCTCGTCGGTCATATCGCCCCGAATCGTCTCGACGTTCTCGTGGTCCAGTTCGCGGATGCGCTGGAAGTCGACGCCGACGACCGTGCCGCGGTCACCGACTGCCTCGGCGGCCACTTGGAGCCAGCCGCCGGGGGCCGCGCCGAGGTCGACGACGGTGTTTCCGGGTCCGAACAGACCCGCCTCCTCGTCGAGTTGCTTCAGCTTGTACGCCGAGCGGGCGCGGTAGTCCTCCTGTTTGGCCTTGTTGTAGTAGTGGTCTTTCCGTGTCATCGTTCACTCACCGGTGTTCCCGACGTGTTCGACAGCGGAACCGCCGACGAATTCGCGTTCATACTCGGTGTGACGCCGCCGAAGCGGAAAGGGACATCGGATATCGTCGAGACACCTCGGACGCCCCGGCCGCGATCGTCAAGCCGCCTCGGACACCCTCGGCGAGTGCGCGGAAGAACCACGAGTATTTTTAAGCCCGCTGCCGTAGCACGCTCCATATGTTCAAGGCCATCGTAGGCGCGTCTACGCTCCAAGACGCGCTCGACTCGGTGAGCGTGCTGGTCGACGAGTGCAAGATCCGACTGAACGAGGACGAACTGTCGATTCGGGCCGTCGACCCCGCGAACGTCGGAATGGTGGACCTCTCGCTCGACGCCGCCGCCTTCGAGTCCTACGAGGCCGACGGGGGCGTCATCGGCGTCAACCTCGCGAAGCTCGAGGACTTCATCGGGATGGCCACGGGCGATCAGCTCGTCGAGCTCGAACTCGACGAGGAGACTCGGAAGCTCAACATCCGGATGGACGGCCTCTCCTCGACGCTCGCGCTCATCGATCCCGACTCGATCCGGCAGGAACCCGACATCCCGGACCTCGATCTCGCCGCTGAAATCGTCCTCGAGGGCGCGCAGCTCGACCGGGGGATCAAGGCCGCCGATATGGTCTCCGATCACGTCCGCCTCCGCGTCGACGCCGACGACGAGGCGTTCCACATCGAGGCCGAGGGCGACACCGACGACGTCGACTTCGAGCTCGACGCCGACGACCTGATCGCGCTCACCGCGGGAACGGCGGACTCGCTGTTCTCCTTAGACTACCTGAAGGATATGAACAAGGCGATCCCGAAGGACGCCGAGGTCACCGTCGAACTCGGCGAGGAGTTCCCGGTCAAGATCCACTACGCGGTCGCCGAGGGGCAGGGCAACGTCACGTATATGCTCGCGCCGCGGATCCAAAGCGAGTAGCGGATTCGAGTAGACGCCTCACACTCGCAGGTTCTTTCGGTGCCACCCGGTCGCGCCGCTCGGGCGCGGCGAACGCCGTTCTTCGGTCTGCACCGTTCCGTCCCGCGTGATCGCTCTGACGACGACCTCGAACTCCGAGCGGTCCGGGGCGTCGAACGCATGTCGCCAGCGACGCCACGCGTGCGGAGCGATGGGCGCTTCCAACTCCGCCTCGACCCACGATTCGCCGCCGTCGACGCTGACTTCGACGGTCTCGATCTCTTGGACGCCGGTCTCTAAGCCGCCGAACGCGACGCCGCCAACGGTGACGGTGTCGCCGTCGCGTTCCGCGCCGCGAACGTACGACATCGTATTCACGACCGCTTCCTCGTCCCACCCGCGCTGCTCCCAGTAGGCCTCGTGGTCGTTCTCTGCGAGTTCGATTCGCGTGATCCACTTGGTCATCTTCATCCCGTACCGACCGGGGACGAGCAACCGCGCTGGAAAGCCGTGCGCGCGGGTGAGCGGGTCCGATCCCATCTGATGGGCGATCAGGATGTCCTCGCGCTCGACGAGGTCGAGGGGGATGGCTTCGCTGTACCCGTCGGCCGCGTGGGTGACGACGTCGACCGCCGCGTCCCCGGGGTTCGCGTCCGCGACGAGATCGGACAGTTGGATGCCCGTCCACCGGGACGTGCCGATGAGGTCGCCGCCGACGGTGTTCGAGATACAGAGCATCGTCATTATCTGCTTGGTGCTCGCGTCGTGGTCGCGAAGCTCGTCGTAAGACAGGCTGTACGGGCTCTCGACCCCGCCGTCGACGTCGAGCGTCCACGCGTCGGGGTCGACGTTCGGCGGGCGGATGTTGATGTCGACGACGTAGTGCTCGTCGGGGGGCGTGACCGCCGCCGGCATCCCCGCGAAGTCGAATCGGGGGTCGCCCACGGAAGGCGGCGACTGCGGTTCGTCGACGGTACCGGACGCGCCCGAACCGCCGTCGCGGTCACGGAGGTCGGCTCCGGCTCTCCGTCCGGAGAGTCGCTCGAACGCCGCCCGAAGCCCGACGAACGATCCCGTGCCGACGACCGCGACGGCACCGAGTCGGCGGAGGAACCGCCGTCGGTCCGGAGGCGGTGTCGTCTCGGCGAGCAGGCGGCTGACGACGTACGGGAATCCGACCGCGAGGGCGAGGGCGAGCGCCGACCGAAGCGAGAGATCGCCGCCGGCAGCCGCGAGCGCCGCGGTGGTAGCGATCACGCCCGCAACGACGCCGAGCAGTGTGGCCGCCCCGCGGTCCCGAGGCCAGAGCACCCACGCGCCCGCGGCGACCGCGACGATCCCGACGAGCACGCTCACCAACAGCACCGGCTTGGCCGAGAATCCGAGGAGGCTGACCGCGAGTGTCGACACCCACCCGGGAGACCGCACGATGATTCCCTCGGCGAGGGCGATCGGGGCGAACTCGCCGACGAGCGGCGTCGCGGCGTACAGTCCGCCAAGCCACGCCGCGCCCACGGCGGCACCCGTGACGCCGCGTCTGGCGGTGCTCGATTGCATAGTGGTACCACGGGCCCTACGGGGATAACGCGTGTGGCAGACACGGCAACCCGATCGTGCGTGTTCGGGGTCTCACGAGCGCGCCCGGCGTCTCACCCGCGGTGGCGATCGATCACGCGCTTTGCCGCCTCGGCTTTCTCCTTCCAGCCGTAGCCCGCTTGGTAGACGTGACGCTTCGCGTCGACGAGCGCCTCGGGGGAGGGTTCTTCGAAGCCGCCGCGGCCCCACGTACCGCTGTCGTGGAGCCACTCGATGACGTTTTCGCGGGTCTCCGACCACGAGAGTCCGACCATCTCGTACCACGCGATCATCGCGAAGACCGCGTTGTCGTGACAGCCCGGCACGCTCCCCTTGCGATAGAGTGTGCGCATCGGCTCGTGCGTCGGTTCGGACACCTCCTCGCGGAACTCCTCGGCGGTGCGGAGCCGCAGCACGTCGTTACGCTCCGTGACCCGCTCGTCGCGCTTGAGGCGTTCGAGCGCCGAGCGGTACAGCGCGTCCCACTCGCCGTCGACCGCGTCGTACAGGTCCGTCTCCTCGGTCGGCTCGACGGTGAGCCGAGAAACGATGTCGACGTAGGCCTTCTCGACCTCGGGCCACGGCGTCCCCTCGAAATCGCAGGCGGCGTCGTGGAGGCTGTTCGTGGCCCGGCAGTCGGGACACGGGTAGTCGAACTGCGGCACGGGCGGGGAAAGGCGGCGCGCCGTCTTAGGTGATACGGTGTCGTCGCTCCGAGCACAGCGCGATACCGACGCCGGGGCCGAGCGGCGCTCATCGACCGTCGTGTTTATTCGGCGGCGGCGGAAACGGACAGGCGATGCCGATGGACCCGCTCTACGCGCGCTACCCGTTCTTCGAGGGCGCGCGCGAGGCCGTCCGCGAGGCGGACATCTCGCCGGCGGCGCTCATCGCTGAGGACGCCCCGGCGGTCGAGCGAGCCACAGAGCGGGTCGAGCGCGCCCTGATGGAAGGGACGATCGCCGCCGAGGAACCCCGCCGCTGGAACGACCGCGAGCGGTTGCTCTCGTACCCGATCGCGCGGATCCTCGTCTCGCTGATCGAGACGCCCGCGGCGGTCGAGAAGTACGCGACAGCGGAGGCGACAACGGCGCGCGAGCGCTTTACAGCCGATTTCGCTGCCGAGGACGACTTCCAGAGCACCGGGCGGACGCGCGCGTCGCTCGAGCAAGTCCTCCGGGAGTTCGACCTCGAAGCGGCTGTCCGGCCCGAACCGCTCGACGGGGAGGGGAACCGGGACACGCCGCGCGGCGGATCTCGGAGCGGCGACCGCGGCGGACGGGGCCCGACGCACTACTGGATCGAACTCGGATCGTACCTCGAACTGGCCGACACCGACTGGGGAGAGCGGTGGCGGCTCGTCAACCGCGAGGTCGCCGACGGCGAAGTCCGAGTTCCCGCGGAGGGACTGCTCCGACTGCTCGAAGCGGCCGTCGAGCGACGTGTCGCGGCGGGCCTCCCGTTCGAGGTCCGTGGAACCGACGGCGGCGACGCCATCGCCGAAGCCCTCTCGGACGCCGTCGCCGAGCTCCGGTCACTGCTCGACGATCACGAGACGGCCGGTGCCGGGCAGATCGAGACCGTCGTCCCCGCGCTGTTTCCGCCGTGTATGCGGGCGCTCGTGCGTCGCGCTCGCGGTGACGAGACGCTCGCGGCACACGCGGAGTTCTCGCTCGTCTCGTTTCTCGTCGCGCTCGGGCTGGACGCCGACGACGTGGTGACGCTGTTAGACGCCGACGAGAGCGACGACGATGCACGCATTCGGACGCGCGTGGAGTATCTCGCTGAGAGCGACGGGACGCAGTACCCGCCGCCGTCGTGCGCGACAATGAAGACGTACGGCACCTGTGTCGATCCCGACGAACGGTGTGAGACTATTTCGCACCCGCTGTCGTACTACACCGACGCGCTGCGGGAGGCGGGCGACGTCCGCGATTGGCGCGAGACAGCTAGCGGCGACTGAGAACAACACTCGCGACAGACAGGCCACGACGAGCGCGACGAAGAGACATAGCGATGACAGCCGCGAGTCGAAGCCACTGCGACGCCAAGAATGCGGGGTGCAGGACGGACGGGCACCGGACGTTAATCCTCGAGGATGAATCCGACGACAGCCATTACGAGAATGAACAGCACGATCGCGCCGACGAGTGCGAGCCCGCCGGTCTCACCCAGATCAGGACCGTACGTCGCGCCGATGCCGACGAAGAGGGCGAAGAACGCGCCGACAGCGACGATAGAGACCACGATCTTCCGGCGCATCGCCGCATCGATTTCCATACCCCAGCGTTTCCGAGGACGTTCTAAAAGGGCTTCGATGCGGCGCTACGCCCCGTATCTCCACACGAAACGAAGGTTTAGGGTCGTCGGGAACGTAGAGATAGCCACGAGAGAACACGCTCTCGGGATCACCGATGACGCACACCCGAAATACAGCCGCGTCAGACCCGGCCGCGGCCGAGATACCGGCCAACCGACGTCCCATCGAACTGACAGCCGCCAGTCGCACCTCCGCATCGACACCCCACGACCACGCCACCTCGCGGCCGGCCGTTCGTCGCGTTCGCGGACGCCGCGGGCGAACCGAGCGAACGCTTCCGGTCGACGGGCAGACCGGGCGGGCGTACCGCGCGCGCACCGAGCCGATGACCGTCCGGCCGCTGCGGGACGGCCGCTACGTCGTCGAAACGGACGGGGGCACCTACGTCGTCGACGTCGAGCGCGAGTCGTGTACCTGCCCGGACAGCGCGATCCGCGGCGCGCGCTGCAAGCACCGCCGACGCGTCGAACTCGAAATCGACGCGCGACTCGTTCCGGGGCCGAACGAGCGCGAGCGCGTCTGCGCGGTCTGTGGCGGTCGCGCGTTCGTGCCGATCGAGACCGAGAGGGACAGTCCGGTGCTGTGTGAACGCCACGACCGCGCTCCCGGCGACCTCGTTCGGGACCGAGAGACCGGATCGCTGCTCGTCGTCGTCGACGCGCTCGGCCAGCGGGCGGACGCGACCCGAACCGAGGAGGGACGGCTGGTCTCGGCGTACGAGACGAACGCGGCCTACGGCGGCCACGAACCGGTGTTCGCTGCCGTCTACGTCGGGTCGCTATCGGACGATATCAGAAGCGCTACTGAGACCGGGAGCGATGACGGACACGTTGCCGACGTCGTCGCCGACGCGCGACGGTATCTGTTTCCGGCCTCTCGGCTTCGCCCGGTCGCAGACGCAAGGAAAGAGACCGATCTCGAAGACGTATCGATCGATCTCGACGACGTATCCGCCGACCTCGACGACGTATCCGCGCTATTCGCCGTCGTCGCCGACGTCAGTGAGGCGTGACTGGGCGGGGCCGCCGACGAACGACTCGAACTCCTCGCCCTCCGCGAGCGCCGTCTCCTTCTTCACCCGGTAATTGCCGCCGTCGGTCACGTGGAGGTCGCCGGGGTGGAAGAAGTACCACGACTCGCGGTCGAAGCGGACCGCGATCCGCGCTTTCGCGCCGAAGTTCCGCGCGAAGTAGATGAGTGCTTCGACCTCCTCGCCGGAGAGGTAGATCGGCCGCCCCGAGCTCGATTTCGCCTCGATGGCGTAGAAGACGTCGCCGTTTCCGGCGAGGACGTCGGGGAGTTCGCGCTCCGTCGCCGATCCCGACGCGGGGGCGCGCATCACCGCGAACCCGGCCTCGTCGAGCCGGTTGACCAGTTCTCGCTCGCGGCGGTCGCCTTTCCGATTCGCGGACATACTTCACACTCGCGCGGAGAGGGATTTAAACCGGACGCACCGCACCCCGCGACGCGATCCGATAGAAATCCGCGGGTATATATGTCTTAAATACTATCTGTGAGATAGTACTTCGTTCCGATAGTGCCGGTTTCAGGTTCGGAACGATGCCGCACACACAGATGAACTCTGAAACGCCCGTCTCGAACGTTGTTCTCGTCACCGTAGACTCCCTCAGAGCAGACGCGATCGGCGCGTACGACCGAGCGCGCCATACGCCGGTGATAGACGAACTCGCCGAGCGCGGGACCGTGTTCGAGCGGGCGTTCGCGAACGGGAACTGGACGCCGTTTTCGTTCCCGTCGATACTCGCCTCGCGGCCGGTGTTCGCCGACTCCGGAGAAATCGGCGTCGAGGACGTGCCGACGCTCGCGCGGACGGTCTCCGACGGGGGCGTCGCGACCGGCGGATTCAACGCGGCGAACGGGTTTTTGACCTCTCACTGGGGCTACGACGACGGCTTCGACGAGTTCGAGCCGTTCGTCGCCAGCGTGGGATCGAGCATCTACAGCAAATACCTCGCGACGCATCCGACCGTCGAGGCGTGGCTCCAGCTGGCCGCGTCGCCGATCAGACGCATCAGATCGCGGCTCGCGGGCAACGCCGACGATCGGCCCTTTCTGGACACCTCGCGGATGTTCGACGTCGAACACGCCGCGACCGAGTTCTTCGAGGACGCCTCCGAGCCGTTCTTCCTCTGGATCCACTACATGGACACTCACACGCCGTACGTGCCCGCCCCGCGGTACATCCGCGAGGTCTCTTCGGGGCTCGTGGGGACGCATCGGATGCTCCACGCGCACACGCGGACCGGCCTCGGTTGGGAGGTCGGCGAGCGGACGCTCGACGACCTTCGGACGCTGTATCAGGCCGCCGCCAGACAGGTCGACGCCAGCATCGGCCGTCTCTTGGACGAACTGTCGGCGAACGGCCTCGACGACGAGACGGCCGTCATCCTCGCGGGCGACCACGGCGAGGAGTTCCAAGAGCACGGCCACCTCGCACACTACCCGAAGCTGTACGACGAACTGATTCACGTGCCGTTCATCGTCGACGTCCCGGGCGCGGAGGGACAGCGCGTCGAGGAGCAGGTCGGACTCGATTCGATTCCGCCCACAGTGGCGGGCCTGCTCGACGTCGATACGCCAGAGGAATGGCTCGGCGAGCCGCTCGTTTCGACGGTACTCGATGGGACGAGGCCGACGGGTGACCCCGTCGTCTCGGTCACCGTCCGCGGCGAGGACGTGACCGCGCAGCCGATCCCGCGGTCGCTGGCGGACGGCGACCTGCTCGTGAGTATCCGCGACCGCGATTGGACGTACATCCGGAACGTCGACGCGGACGAGGAAGAAGTGTACTACCGGCCCGACGACCCGACCCAGCAGCGGAACCGGGCGTCAGATCGCGACGAGGACGTGCGAGCGGTCATCGAGAGATTCAGGCCGATCGTCGACGCGCACGCCGAACTCCTCCGCGAAGCCGAGCGCGACGACACACGACCGGGAGAGAGCCAAGCGGGAGCGGTCGACGAGGACCTCGAAGCACGACTCGAAGCGCTCGGCTACCGATAGATGGTTCGGAACTTCCTTCGCAACCTCCACAGCGGCCCGCTCGCGCTCCAGCTGCGCCGGTTCGTCATCGTCGGTGCGGTGACAGCCGGGATCCAGATGGCGCTGTTGTGGCTGTTCGTCGACGTCGCCGGCCTGTTTTACCTGCTCGGTGCGCTCTTCGCCATCGAGATCACGATCGTCCTCTCGTACGTTCTCAACAACGCGTGGACGTTCGAGGCGACGCAGAACACGGGGACGGCGGAGTTTCTCATAGGCCTGCTCAAGACGAACGTCGTCCGCGGCACCGCGATCCCGATACAGCTGGCGGTGCTGTATCTCCTCGTCGAATGGCGATCGATGCCCTACCTCGCGGCTAACGCCATCGCGATCGTCATAAGCGGCGTCTACCGATACGTGCTCGACGCGAAGTGGACGTGGGGCCAGTAGGGGGCGCTTACTCCCGGACGGCGGTCCGAATCACGTTCCGTGGCTCCAGCTGTTCATATACTCGGCCTGCTCGTCGGTGAGCGCGTCGAGATCGACGCCCTCGGCGTCGAGTTTGATCTCGGCGACCTCCTTGTCCAACTCGTCGGGGACGTCGTAGACGCCGGGGTCGTATTCGTCTCCGTTCGCGACGAATTCGCGGACGCAGACGGCTTGGATCCCGAAGGACTGGTCCATCACTTCCGCGGGATGACCGAGCGCGATGGGCGAGGCGAGGTTGACGAGCCGACCCTCCGCGAGCACGTTGAGACGGCGGCCGTCGTCTAGCTCGTACGCTCGGACCCCGTCGCGAGCCTCGTACTCGTCGACGGCGAGCGCCGAGAGCGCGTCGAGGTCGATCTCGATGTCGAAGTGCCCGGCGTTCGCGAGCAGGACGCCGTCTTGCATCTCCTCGAAGTCCTCTCGCGTGATGACGTCGCGGTTGCCCGTCGTCGTGATGAAGACGTCGCCGATCTCGGCGGCTTCGTTCATCGGCATCACGTCGTAGCCCTCCATATGCGCCTCCAGCGCGCGGCGCGGCTCGACTTCGGTGACGATCACGTTCGCGTTCTGCCCGGCGGCCTTCTTCGCGACGCCCTTGCCGCAGTAGCCGTAGCCCGCGACGACGACGTTCTTACCGGCCCACGAGAGGTTCGTCGTCATCGCGATGGTCGCCAGCGAGGACTCGCCCGTCCCGTGGACGTTGTCGAAGAGGCGCTTCATCGGCGTGTCGTTGACCGCGAAGACTGGATACTTCAGTTCGCCGTCGGCGTCCATCGCCCGCAGCCGATGGACGCCGGTCGTCGTCTCCTCGGCACCGCCGACGATGGTGTCGATGAGTTCGGGGTAGTCCTCGTGGATCGCGTAGACCATATCCATCCCGTCGTCGACGGTGATCGTCGGCTCGTGGGCGACGACCGATTCGATCGCCGCGTAGTAGTCGTCCTCGTCGACGCCGCGCTTGGCGTAGGAGGTGATCGCGTCGTTGGCGTCGAGCGCCGCGCTCACGTCGTCGTGCGTCGAGAGCGGGTTACACCCGGTGATCGCGACCTCCGCGCCGCCGAGCGCCAGCAGTTCGACGAGGTTCGCGGTCTTCGCCTCGACGTGCATCGCCATCCCGATGACTTGGCCGTCGAGCGGTTTCGATTCCGCGAACTGCTCGCGGAGTTCCCGCAGGATAGGCATGTGTTGCAGCGCCCAGTCCATCTTCCGCCGTCCCTCGGTGCGAGCGCCCTCGATGTCGTCGAGTTGCTCGCTGATCGGTGGGTACGCACTCATAGTATCGCCTATCCACAGGGACGGCAAAACGCTACCGACCTACCTTTTTCGCACGACGGGTTTCCTCGCTCACTGCGTTCGCTGCGGGAACCCGTCGCGGAAAAACCTAGAGGGAAAAATGCCGCCGAACTCGCGGCCTGCGGCCGCTCGTCGGCGGTGAAGCGCTCGGAGCGCTTCATTCTTCGATTGCCTCGCAGGAACGGATACTCATATTATTTTAACTTTCAAACTGGTATTGGTTAACACGTCAAATGGCCATAGCAGAGCAGATAAAGCGAGAGTCAGTCAAATTATAACAAAACACTAGTCTGTATTCGTTATTTTTGAGTATATTTTTCATTTTATAATTGTTTCATCGCTGTCTCGGCTCGAACGCGACACGGTCGGTGAATAACAGTCCGATCAGTCCGGCGGCCAAGACGGTCCCGACGGCGAGCGCGGTAAATCCGCGGCGCATCCCCGTCGTCTCGATGAGGTGGCCGACGGCGACGGGCATCAGCGCACCCACGAGCATCACGCCCGTCCAGAAGTAGCCGAACGTGCGTCCCTCACGTCCGGCCGGTGAGATCTCGCTGATGATCGCATCGCGTGCCGGGCTGATTCCCCAGAGACTCACGCCCAGAACCATCATAAGGACCAACAGCGGCCCAGGAGAGATCGATAGCCCCCCGAGGGCGAGTAAGCTCAGCGTGCCGACCATCGATCCGAGGAGCAAGACGAGGCGCGGATCGTGCCGGTTGGCGACGACACCGAGAACGACTTGGCTGACCGCTCCGGCGACGAGGAGGGCCGTGAAGTAGAAGTTGGCCACCGACTCCGCGCCGAACTGCACGCCTCCGACCGACATCGTGTACCCGTAGACTGACACGAGAAACGCGGGGACGAACGTATTGACGCCGTTCGACGCGAACATTTTCGCGACGAAGAACGCGTAGACGATAACCATCGGGTACCGGTACGACCCGCGATCATCGGCCGGTTCGTCGGCCGCAACGGACGCTTCCGATCGCGGGTTCGTTGGCGCGGTGACGAACTCGTCGCCCCTGAGTACGACGAAGAGGATCGCCCCGAAGGCGATCCCGATCCCGCCGAAGATCACGAGGATCGTCGACCAATCGAACACGAGGATGAGCACGCCGACGCCGATGGGAGCGACGGCGTCGCCGAACTTCGCCGAGCTGCCGAACAGCCCGAGGAGCGTGCCCTTGTTCTCCGTCGAGACGTTCGCCGTGATCATCGGGTAGCCGACCGGGTGGACGACCGCCGTCCCGACCCCACAGACGAACATCGACGCCGCCATCAGCACGAACGTCCCCTCGAACGTGTATCCGACGATCGCGAGTGCGGGCACGGAGCCCCCCAAGAGGGGAGCGACCGCGAACACCACGTAACAGACGCTGGATAGGACGATACCGCCGACCAACAGCGCCGACCACTCGTATCGGTCGGCGACGACTCCGAGAGGTGCCTGTCCCAGACCGCTCCCGACGTAGAAGACGCTTATCAGCAGACCGAGTTTCCAGAGCGGGTACGTCAGCGCCACCGATAGCACCGGAATCAGGGGCGGAAGCAACCGAATGAACGCGTGCTGGGAGACGTGCGTCAGGCAGATGACGGCGGCGAATCGCACTTCGCGCTCGGTGAGTCCAAACATCGATTACTATATTATGTTAGTATATCTGCTATCAAATAATTCTGCGGTTCTCGGTCGGGTGAACGGCGGTCAACAGAGACCGTCGCAAGCGTGGTGAAGAGTCCGATCGAGGACTCACTCGGAGACGTCCCAGTGGACGATCCGATTTTCGATTCTCGTGAGCAGCGACGTGAGGACGATTCCGAGCGCCATTAGCGTCAGTACGACACTGAACACGCCCTCGAGTTGGACGGCTGCACCCCATCTGAAGATGAGTTCGCCGAATCCCGTGACGGACACGATGATCTCGACGACCACCAGTCCTTTCACTGCAAGAGAAATACCTATTCTCAGTCCGGTAGCGATATATGTCACCTCGTGTGGAATAACGATGTTCTTGATGATGAAGTACTTCCCCGCACCGAAGGAGCGTGCGGCTTCGAGAAGGTCCTCGGGGGTGTTCTTCGCCCCGTTGAGCGTGTTAATCAGAATCGGGAACAGCGAGAAGAAGAACACGCCGGCGACGCGCACGCTGAACCCCGTGCCGAACCAGATGATCATCGCCGGGACGATCGCCGCCAGCGGCAGGGCGTACAGCGCGTCGACGTAGGGATCGAAGAACTCCTCGAGCGGCGAGAACACGCCCATCAGCAGTCCGATAGGAATGCCGACGAGTACCGCGAGGAAGTAGCCGGTGAATATCGCGTACAGGGCGTTGACCGTCGCCTCGGTGAGGTTCTCCGTCGTGACCTGCGTGTAGAACGCGGCCACGATCTCCTGCGGGTACGGAACCACGTCAACGAGCGCGGCTACCGCGACGTACGCGGCGATGATGACGGCGAAGAACCCGGCGTTCAAGAGCAGACGGTCCGTCCGCTGCTCCGGGTCCAATGAGACCGTGCTCATTGCTCGTCACCCCAGTAGAAGAACCGCTGTTCGAGGTACTGCATCCCCTTCGTCAGGACGATCCCGACGAGCATAAACAGGAGTGCGATCGCGAGCACGCCTTGGAGGCGGAAGTCGTCTTGCCAGATCCTGATGATCGCCCCCAAGTTCGCGAAGTTGATCAGCAGTTCCGCGAGAACGAGTCCCTTGAGCCCCCTCCCGATCGCCAGTCGGAGACCCGTGAAGATGTACGGCATATCGTAGGGGATGACGACCTTTCGGAGGACGAACAGCCGGCTCGCGCCGAACGAACGAGCGACGTTTATCGACGCCTTGGGCGTCGCTTTCGCGCCTTTGTAGGTGTCGATGATGATCTCGAACACCGCGAAGAGGAACACGATCGCCACCCGGGTCTCGAAGGACGCACCGAAGGCGAACACCAGCAACGGAACCAGTGCCGCGATCGGAGCGATATACAGCGCCGTGACGTAGGGGTCTAAGACGACCTCGGCGTACCGGTTGGTCCCCATTAGCAGCCCGGTCGGAATGCCGACGAGTACGGCCAGCGCGAAGCCGACAAACAGGGTCCACATACTGCCGAGGAACGCCTGAACGAGGTTGTACTCGTAGTACTGCTCTACGAGGGCCCCCGCGATCCGCTCGGTAGCCGGGAAGAAGTACGTCGGTTGCGTGCTCGCGTACTGGTCCCACAGCACGAGCGCCACGATCACGGCGATAACTCGAAGGACGTACTTCCGGGCCACGGTCTCGCCGCGGAGGAATCGTCCCACGGAGTCCGGGAGAAACGCGCTTGGAGAGGGGTTCTCGCTACTCATCGTCACTCACTCAGGCCGAGGTGCTCTCGGAGCTGTTGTTCGTACTCGGCGAACTGTTTGGTACCCTCCACCTCGCCGCGTCGGTTCCATCGGGGACGGTCGAACTCGATGTCCAACTCCATCGTTATCGACGTCGGGATCTTGTCCAGTACGACCACCCGGTCGGCTAAAAACACGGCCTCGCGGATGTCGTGGGTGACGAAGACCACCGTCTTCTGTTCCTCGTCGAGCAGGCGGAGCAGTTCCGTCTGGAGCGTGTCTTTCGTCTGCGCGTCGAGCGCTCCGAAGGGTTCGTCCATCAGGAGGACCTCGGGATCGACGACGAGTGCGCGAGAGAGTCCGACGCGCTGCTGCATCCCGCCCGAGAGCTCGTAGGGGTACTTGTCTTCGAACCGCGAGAGACCGACGGTCTCGATCCACTCGCGGGCCCGCTCGTACCGCTCGCTCTTCGGGACGCCTTGGATCTCTAGTCCGAGAGCGACGTTGTCGAGGACCGATCGCCACGGATACAGCTGAAAGGTCTGAAACACCATCGCGACGTCGGTGGACGGCTCCGAGACGGAGCGGTCACCGATCCTGATTTCCCCTTCGGAGATGTCGACGAGGCCGTCCATCATCTTGATCAGCGTCGTCTTCCCGCAGCCGGACGGACCGAGCACCGCAACGAACTCCCCGGAGTCGACGCTCAGGTTCAGTTGATCGAGTACGTGTACCTTCTGCTCTCCGGATCCATACCACTTCGAGACATTATCCGCATAAATTGGAAGAGCCATAGTGTACTCGGAAACTCTTCACTCGAGGAATCGACGATCGACGATCTCGCTGACTGGTTTCGCGGTCTCCTCTTCGATCTCGCCGATATCGACGAGCAGATCTTGGGTTCGCTCGATGTTTTCGGCCGGCAGGCTCGTCTCCTTGGATTCGGGCCACAGCGGGGGAGAGTCGGTGGCGATTTCCAACGCGTTCGACCACGCCTCCTGTTCGTAATCGGGGTACTCGCCCGACTCCTCGGCCTCGGAGATGATCGTCTCGTGATCGCCCTCGAACATCCGCGAGTACGACGCCTGCATCTCGTCGACGAACACTTGGAGGGAATCGGATCGCTCCTCTAAGTCCGGTTCGAGTGCGACCCACACGTTGGTCAGCATATTCGACAGTCCCTCGTAATCTTGAGGGTACGCGAGGATGTTTCCGTTGCCGGTGACCGAGAGCTGTTCACCCGGCGAGGCGAGGAGACACGTGGCGTCGACGTCGCCGGCTCTGAGGGCCGACGCTCGGTTCCCGCTCCCGACGATGTACGTCAGTTCGACGGAATCAGTCGAACCCAACTCCTCGTTGAGCATATACTGAGAGATGACCGAAGTGGCACCGGTGGGCGCGTGAATCGCGATCGTGCCCCCCTCGAGTTGATCCCAGCTAGTGATGTCCGGTTGCGCGACCATCGGGAAGTTGTACTCCTGCATAAAGCTGTGAATCGCGACGAGCGGGAGGCCCTCCTGCTGGGCCTTCAGCAGCGATGGGAGCCCCATATAACCCGTCACGATATCGCCTTGGACCAGCGCACCGGCAGTCGGTGTGTGTCCCGAAAACGCTTCGGCCGACATCGACGAGCCCTGCTCCTCGAGACGGCGCTGTAGCCCGGGCCACAGCGGGAACGAAAACACCCCGCGAGCGGGCGAGGAGAGTCCGAGGTTCATCTGGTCCGGGAGGTCGGTGCCGCCACCGGAATCGGAGTCCGAACCGGAGTCCGACGAGGCGGCGGTAGTCGAATCTCCCCCACCCGAACTCGGCTCGGTAGTCTCGTCGCCACCGTCGTCTCCGTTGCCCATACATCCGGCGATAGCGACCGCGCTACCGCCCGCGACCGTCCTGAGAAAGTTTCTTCGGATCATCGTTGGTCCTGCAAGAGTGCTGGCCGCTGACCTACTGCATGGCCTCACTCCTTACCTTAGCGTCTTGAGGAACTATAATAAATGTTCCGGTCAAACGGTCGGCGCAATCGCCCACAGCGCCCCGAATCAGTCGGGGAAGAACTCATATCGCGTTGGTGAATATACGGTTGACCGGTTCGCGCGACGCGCCGGCACCGACGCTCTCGAAGGGAGGACAAGGGGAGAAACGTTTTTACGGAGGAGACGAATTGGTAGGCCGATGTCGTATAGAAGCAAGCTGGAGGACTACCTAGCGGACCATCCATCGATGCAGGGTGCGGCTATCTTTGCCGATGGGATGCACAGCGTCGCACATCCGAGTTACTTCGATTTCGTCGCCGGGGCCAGCCCCGTGGCCGATCGGAACTGTCTGTTCGTCACGGCGGAAGGTGAGACTCTGATCCTCACTAACCTCTCTCGGGACGTGAAACGTCTCCAGCGACACGCGGAGGTCGACGAGGTCAGAGCGACCGATTCGTTCGACGCGGATCTCCAGTCTGTCGTGTCCGATCTCGAACTGGAGGGCACCGTCGGCGTCGCCGGAGCCGATCGGATGCCGCTCGGCGTCCGCCAGAGTTTGGACGGTGCCGTCGCGGAACTCACCGCCATCGACGACGCGCTCTACGAGCTCACTCGCGGAAAGACCGCAGAGGAGATAGCGATCTTCCGGAAGCTCGGTCGGATCGCCGATCGAGGCTTCGAGGCGGCGTACGACGCTCTACGCCCGGGCGTCAAGGAGTACGAGATCGCCGCGTCGATCGAAAAAGCGATGCGCGACGCCGGGGCCGAGGACAATTTCAATCTCTTGGGAAGCGGCGAGCGAAACGATCTGATGCACTCTCCCACAGAACGAATCGTCGAGGGGGGGGACACGTTCCTCTGTGAGCTCTCACCGATGTACGAGGGATTCGTCCTGCAGATCTGTCGAACGATCTCCGTCGGCTCGCCGAACGGGACCCTCACCACCAAATACCAGCTCTTAGAGGAGGCGCTGGCCGAGACGAAATCGAAGCTTCGTCCCGGCGTTCCGGCCGCCACGATCTCGAAGACGATGAACGACGTGTTCCGCCGCGAGGGCTACGACGAGTACTGTCAACCCCCGTATATGCGGACGCGCGGTCACGAGTTCGGGATCGGACCGATCGGGATGGCGATCACCGAGGACACCGACGTCGAACTCACCGACGGGATGGTCGTCGTGATCCACCCGAACCAGTACATCCCCGAAACGGGGTACTTGGCTCTCGGCGATCCGGTGTTGATCACTGAAGGCGGGAGCGAGACGCTGACCGAGACGCCGCCGCGTCTCTTCACGAAGGAGGTGGTACAATGAAGTCCAGAGAGCCGGTTCTCGTCCACGGTCGAGACTACTGGGACGAGATCAACCTCCCGGCGACGGCGTTCGCGGATCGAATCGATCAGATCCGCGGTCGAATGACCGACGAGGGCGTCGACGTGCTGCTGGTGTACGGACGCGGGGACCGCGACGGCGACCTGTGTTACGTGTCGAACCTCGTCAACAAGGTGCCGAACTGGGGACTGTTGGTCTGTATCACGCACGACCACGTCTCGGTGCGGAACGAGCGGAGTTCGCGGACGCGTCCGGTGATCGAACGCGGGACGTGGATCGACGACATCCAGTTCTGCGACAACGTGCTCGAAGACCTCGACGACGTCCTCGGTGCGCCCGAGAACAGGATCGGGACCGCGGCCTTCGACCGGCTGCCGTACCAGCAACGCTCGCGGTTCGAGACACACGCGACGGACTACGACATCGTGGCGTTCGACGACGCGCTGGCGGACCTCCGCGCGGCGAAGTCTCGACAGGAGCGCGACCAAATCGCCCGCGCAGGTCGGATCGCAGCCGACGTCCACGAGGCGCTCGACGCCGTCGATCGGAACGACGTGTCCGAACGGGATCTCGCCGGTGAGGCCGACTACCGTGCGCGCCTCCGCGGGGCGCAGGACGTTCGCTTCCTCGTCTCGAACCCCGCTCGGACGGAGGCGGACCTCCGACCGGCCGAGGAGCGCCGCGTCGATGCCGACGAACCGATCGGCGTGTACACCGCCGTTCGCTTCGAGGGCTACTGGGCCGAATGCGCGCGAACGCTTCGCCTCGACGGCGAAGCCCCACACGCGGAGTACAGTGACGTGACTGACGCGTACGCGGCGTTCCTCGAATCGATCACACCGGGAACCACTGCCTCTCAGGTCGTCGATCAGGCTCGGTCCGCCGCGAGTGAACTCGGCTGGGAGCTTTCCCCCGAGTACGACGTGCTTCACGGTATCGGTCTCGAAGCCGACGAAGCGCCGATAGGAGACGACGAGGCGGAGTTGACGGCGGGGATGACCGTCTCCGCTCGGCTCGCGCTCAGGCCCGACGCCGATTCGCTGCTCGTGTTGAACGACACGCTCGCACTCCGGAACGACGGCCCAGACGTCCTGACCGGCGACTGGTGAGATAATCTCGGTTGCAACTGGTTACGCATCCGATCGCGCGCCGTCGTTCGATCGAGTGTGTGTGAAGACCTGCAAACGGCACGATAGTCAGGCCGACACTACCGGTCTCGACCGTGGTTCACATAAAACGGGCCGCTGACCGCGGTCGAATCCGAAACGAATCAGTCCGAGTCGGCCGAGAATCCCTGTTTCTTGTACGGGATCAGTCCGCCCGACTCGACCATTTCGAGCAGGAAGGGATCGACCGATTCGCACTCGATCGTCTCTCCGGTCGTCGTGTTCGTGATCTGCCCCTCGCGGAGGTCCACGCTCACCGTGTCGCCCTCGTCGACGAGGTCCGTGACGCCCTCGCGGGCGAGTACCGGTAATCCGATCTCGAAGCAGTTCCGGTAGAACGTCCGGGCGAAACTGTCAGCGACCACGCAGGCGACGCCGGTCGCCTGAACGGCCTTCGGCGCGATGGCGCGGCCGGAAGACTGCCCGAAGTGCTCGCCGGCGACGATGACGTCGCCCTCTTCGACCGACTTCGGGAACTCGGGATTTCTCGTTTCCAGCACGTGTTCGGCCATCTCCTCGAGCGGCTTGAACACGAGATCGGACGGTACGATTTCGTCTGTCGGGACGTTATCACCGAACGTCCAGACGCGTCCTTCGATCATTGTACGTACTCCCTCGGATCCGTGATCTCGCCGTTCGCCGCCGACGCGCCCACCGTGAGGGCCGACGCGAGGTACATCTTGGCCTCCGGATGGCCGTTTCGACCGGGGAAGTTCCGCGCGTGCGTCGAGATCATCGCCTCGTTCTGCGTCATCGCTCCCATATTGATCGCTTGATTCGACCCCGTGCTGGGTGGGAACCACGTCCCTCCCGCTTCGTGGAGTTCGTCCACTAAGCCGGCGTCGAGAGCTTGCGAGAACGTCTCTCGACTCGAGGGCACGAGGTTGAACCGAACGTCCTCGGCCCGTTCTTCGAGGACGCCGTCAGCCAGCTCGAAGTCCTCGAGTCTGCCGCCGCCGTGGCCGCCGAGTTCGGCCCACTGGACCGACGTTCCCGCGACCTCGTCGATGGGGACGACGTTACCGACGGTCGGCGGACAAGCGACCTGTGGCGGCACGTCGCTGACGTCGAACTCCCAGACCTCCGCGTACTCCGCACCGGGGTCGTTTTTCACCATCCGATCGGTGGAGACCCCACGGTCTTCGAGGAAGGTCTCGGTCTCGTCGTCCGGTTCGATGTACCCGCACTTCGCGCCGACGTCGATCGTGATCAGGGGGAGCAGCCACCGATCCCAGAACTCGAGCCCGTCGACGTACTCGCCGGAGAATTCGAGCGCGTCGTAGTTTGCGCCGCCCTCGCCGATCTCACCGACGAGATAGAGGGCGATGTCCCGGGCGGTCGTTCCCGGTGGGGGCGATCCCGTGATCTCGATTTTGACCGTCCGCGGCACCTTGAACCAGCACTGTCCGTCGGGGAAGACCATTCCCGCGTGGGCGTTGTTACCGACTCCCGTCGCGAAGGACCCGAGAACGCCGTGAACGGGCGTGTGACTGTCGGATCCGACGACGACCGATCCGGGCTCGACGAGGTTGTTCTGTAGGATGACGTGGTGGATGTTCCCGTTCCCGCAGTCGAAGAGGCCGATATCGTGCCGATCCGCGAACTCGCGGTTCGACTCGAGGATGTTCGCCTGCTCCTCGTTCGGTGGCGAGAACGTGTGATCGAACACCATCGTCACCCGGTCGGGGTACTGGATGGGTTCCTCGAACGCCTCCTCGTAGACGTTGCCGGTTATGTAGCCGCTGAGGTCGTGGAAGATCGCCCGGTCGACGTCGGCGACGACGATCTCCCCGGGTTCGACCTCGTCTCGGTCGCTGGCCCGGGCGAGGATCTTCTCGACCACGTTCATTTCACGGGTCATCTGACCGAGCCCCCGGCGTCGACACGTCGCTTTCGACACTGGACACGTCGCTTCCGACACCGGTCGCCGTTCGCCGCGCCGGTTTCAAGACAGGCGTGTTGGCTGTGTTTCATAGCTCACGGCGTCGTCGCTTCGAGCATCCAGTCAGTGGGGACCTCGTGGCCGATGTCGGCCTCTTCGGCGCGTTCGAGCACCCTGCTGCACACCGCGGCGAACTGAAGCCCCATTCCGGTGTTGTTCGCGTAGACCGTGATATCGTCGGGGGAGGAGCGCCCCTCCGCGTCACCGAGTAAGACCTCGCCGATCTCGCGGATCGATTCCCAGTCACGGAGGCCGCGTTCGACCGGTCCGAGGATGTCGAACTGGCTGTCGTGGTGGACCTGCTCTCGGGAAGTGACGTGGAGGACGTCCGCGCGATCGTACGTGGTGTCGTCGAGTTCCCGCCGCGTCGCCGTTCCGTCGGGGTTCGTGATGCACGTCACGTGCGTTCCCGGCTCGATCCACTCGCCGTCGAAGACCGGATCCATCGCGGCGGTCGCAGTGATCACGATACCACAGCCCTTCACCGCGTCCTTCTGGTGTTCGACCGGAACGATCTCGACGTCGGTCTTCTCGTTCCACTCCTCGGCGAAGTCTTCGCGGTGTTCTTTGGTGGGGCTGAACACGTTCACCTGTTCGATCGACGGACGCACTTCGAGCAGGAACTCGAGGTGCGCTTCGGCCTGCCAACCGGAACCGAACAGGCCGGCGGTGGTCACGTCCTCCCGTGCGAGTTCCCTGATGCCGAGCGCCGTGGTCGCGCCCACGCGCCACTTCTGCACGAAGCTGTCGTGAATGATTGCGAGCGGTTCGACGGTTTCGAGGCTGTAAAGGGTGATATACCCGACGAACTGGTCGTTGGGCGCGACGGGCAGCAGCCGCCGTCGCTTCACGCCGCTCGGGGTCTCGTCGACGCCCGCGACGTCGGACGTGATGCGGAGCGCCCAGACGCCGCTCGAAACGTTTCCACCCTCCTGAGACTTGAAGCGAAACTGGAATCCGGGGTGGTCGGGGTGGTCGACCGGGAAGTACGTGTGATTCCGTGGCCTGTTCGCGCCCTGGTTCTGGACGAGCTCCTTGTAGGCGATCTCGAGAGATTCGAGGGTGTCATCCTTTCTAATTACTTCTTTGACGTGATCGTTCTCTAGTATTCGCATCGGTGTTACCCAGTACGGAGGTCTCTCTCTTATTATAAAAAGGTTGTGTAGATATTTGAAAATCACCGCTCACTGCGCGTATCAGACTGGCCGTCCAACAGTGTCGATTATCGGGAGCAGGATCGAGGAGCCTCCGGATGAGACTCCCAGAGTGGAGAGTGCTGCAATGATCTCGATGTGCCAATCAGTCGCCGTGCGTTCCAGATTACGGAATCGTTCTTCCGTGTGGTTTGACACCAGCGGAAACGAGACGAATTGCGGAGATCTGTGTGCCGTTTGTTACAATATGTCACTCGACCGCTGCCAGCGCGACCTCACCTAATAACATACGTACATCTGTTATTTTTATGGTCCAGATTACGGAACGGAATTCTCCTGTCTGTCGGTTCCTACCGCGGTATTTCCCGAATTAGTCCGTGATAAGCTGTTTTCTCTCCCGGATAGCGGAACGTTTTTACCAACCCTCCACGTAAATGATGATAGAATGTCCGGCCAAATCAAGTCGTACAACACGATGGGCTCGATCATCCGGCTCATCGAGTCGGACCCGGGAATCACGCTCAGTGACATCGCGGGTTCGCTCGGGGTTTCGAAGAGCACGGTTCACCGCCACCTCACGACTCTGACAGAGCAGGGGTTCGTAACGAAGCAGGAAAACGGATACTGGCTCGGGCTCGGTCTGTTGGAACTCGGCGAGAAGGCCCGGTTACAACGTCCGATATACAAGGTCGCAAAGACGAAGCTCGACGAGACCGCGCGGGAGACGGGTGAAAACATCTGGTTATCCGTCGAGGAGAACGGAGAGATCGTGTACATCTACCGCGTCTCCGGGGAACACCACATCGAGACGTACGCGTCGATCGGATACCGGAGTAAACCGAACCTCCTCGCGGCCGGGAAAGTGATTTTGGCGTATATGGACGAAGTGCGAGCCGAGGAGATTATCTCGAGCCTGACGATGTCCGCACGCACCGAGCACACGATAACCGACGAAACCGAACTTCGAGAACAGCTCCAGTTCGCCCGTGAGGAGGGCGTCGCCTACAACTTCCAAGAGGCCGCCGAGGATATCAACGCGCTCGCGGCACCGATCTTCAAACCCACCGGCGGGATCTACGGCTCGGTCACGATCTTCGGCCCCGCAAACCGCCTGACCGAACAGAAGCTCAAGACCGAGTACAAAGATCTCACCCTGCAAGTCGCAGAGGAGATCAAACTGCGCGCACAGTACGGATAGATAATTTTTCCGCCACGTTGGGACACAGTTATATATGTGGAATCGAATTCCATTCTATGGGTAAGACAATAGCCGAGAAGATACTCGCACGAGCGTCGGGGTCCGATGACCTGTCCCCGGGGGATCACGTGATGTGTGACGTAGACGTCGCGATGTCCCACGACGGGACGGTCGCCGTCGCCGAGAAGTTCAGGAGCGAGGGCGTCGAAGAGATCTGGGACACGTCGAAACTCGTCACGATCATCGATCACATCGCCCCCGCACACGGGATCGACGACGCCAACGACAAGAGCTACATGCGGGAGTTCATCGACGAACACGACATCGAGACGTTCTACGAGGTCGGGACCGGGATCTCCCACGAGGTGTTGCCCGAGAAGGGCCACATTCGTCCGGGCGAACTCGTCGTCGGAATCGACTCGCACACGGTCACACACGGCGCGTACGGGGCCGCCGGAACCGGGATCGGCACGACCGATATGGCCTACATCTTCGCGACCGGCCAGACGTGGTTCCGCGTCCCCGAGACCGTCCGCTTCCACGTCGAAGGCGAGTTCCCCGAACCCACGTCCGCGAAGGACCTCGTCCTCTACATCGCGGGAACGTATGGGACCGGCGTGGCGCGCTACTGCTCGATCGAATACACGGGGCCGGCGGTCGAGTCGATGCCGCTCGACGAGCGGATGGTCCTCTCGAATATGGCGATCGAACTGGGCGGAAAGTTCGGGTTCACGCCAGTCGACGACGTCGTGACCGACTACGTCGACGAGCGGACCGACAAACCGTATACGCCCGTGTACGCCGACGACGACGCGGAGTACGAGGAGACGTACACGATCGACGTCTCCGATCTCAGACCGCAGATCGCCGCGCCGCACAAGGTCGGGAACGTCTCCCCGATCGACGACATCGGCGACGTCGAACTCGATCAGGTGTTCATCGGCTCCTGTACGGACGGGAAGTACGAAGATCTCAAGCGCGCCGCGGAGGTGCTCGAAGGCAATGAAGTCGCGCGGGGCACGCGACTCATCATCACGCCCGCATCGCGCGAGATCCACACGCGCGCGGTCAACAACGGGCTCGTCGAGATCTTCAACGACGCCGGCGCGGTCGTCACGAACTCGACGTGCGGCGCGTGTCCGGGCCGCGGACTGGGCGTCATCGGCGACGGCGAGGTCTGTCTCTCGGCGATGAACCGGAACTTCCGCGGGCGGATGGGAAGCGACGACGCCGAGATCTACCTCTCCAGCCCGCAGACGGCCGCCGCGTCCGCGATCGAAGGCCGTATCGTGGAGCCGAAAGAGGGGGTGGTCGCATGAAGGGAGCGGCGTTCGTTTTCGGCGACGAAATCAACACGGACTACATCGCGCCCGCCGGCTTTTCGGAGGACAACCTCGTCGAGAACCTCATGAAGCCGATCCGTCCCGGATTCCACGAGGAAATCGTTGACGGCGACATCATCGTCGCCGGCGACCACTTCGGCTCGGGGAGCAGCCGTGAAACCGCCCCGAAGGCGGTGCAGGAGGCCGGAATCGCGGCCGTCGTCGCGGAGTCGTTCTCGCGGCTCTACTACCGAAACTCGGTCAATATCGGACTTCCCGCACTGACGGTTCCAGACGCGACCGAGCACTTCTCCGAGGGAGACACGGTCAGCATCAGTATGGCGGACGGAACCGTCAAAAACGAGACGACCGGTGAGACCGTCGACTCCGAGCCGATCTCCCCGGAACTGCGACGAATCTACGACGCTGGCGGGTTGTTCGGGTACTACCACGAGCAGCAGGAAGCCGAAGCGGACGAGTAAGTTCAGCACAGAGGCACCCTACTTCGTCCGTTTCGGGTTCGACTGGTAGCACAACCCGTCCACGAAACAGTCCGGTTTCGTTCTGGCGTCGCGCCCGTGATTATCGGCTCAGCGTCCGTGAGAGAGCACGCCATTCAGCGTCCGTGAGAGAACACGCCGCTCAGCGCTCGCGAGCGGTTACGACACCGTCGCTCGTCGGTCGCGAGCTCGGAGTGAGACACCTCACTCGTAGATACCCAGCGTCAGAACCTGCATCACGTGTCCGCAGTCCGGACAGCTGCGCACGTTGATCGCTCCATAGGGGTTCGAGACCGTCTCGTATCCACTGTCGGCCTCGCTCGCGTGGTGGCCGCAGTTCCGACAGTGGTTCCGTTGCGGTTGTACGCCTAACAGCCGGTCGATCGCGCCGGAGAACGTCGGTAGCTTCGGTGACAACATCGTATCGTGTCCGTTGGTCCAATGGGTCGCGCGGTCTCGACGTTACGCCCGTTCGAGCAGGTAGTAGTCGGTGAACTTGACGACGTCACAGCAGTCCTCTCCGATATCGGCCGCCAACCCGCACGTCTCCTCGCGTTTTCGGAGCGATTTGACCGCTTCGGCGAACCGGTGCTTGCCCGTCTCCTCGAGCTCGTCGTAGTGACAGACGCGGGCACCGGACGGGACGGTGTCAACTTGTCTGACCGTGTGTTGAGTTGCCATAGCACGTAACCGAGTGAGTCATATACGTTCATCGTCTTTAATTTTCCGGACGGAGGAACGCGGTTACGGCGCGTGAGTCCCGGGCCGGCCGCTAACGACGTAGTCGTAGTCGCGACGGGCACAATCAGGGGAAACAAGAGGAGAACACAAAGCGGCATCCGGCCCACAGAGGGCCGCTCAGCGGTTCGGGAGGGTATCGCCTTCGAGCGAGAAGTTGACGTTCTTTTCTCGAGTGTAACAGAACAGCTCGTCGAGACCGCCGTGCTTTCCGAGCCCGCTCTCTTTGAACCCGCCGAACGGGGTCGCCGGATAGATCGTGCCGTGTTGGTTGACCCATACGTACCCGACCTCGAGGTCGTCGATCGTGCGTTTTGCGGTCCGGATGTCGTTCGTCCACACGCTGGCGGTCAGTCCGTAGTCGACGCCGTTCGCGAGAGAAATCATTTCGTCGTACTCGCTCCACCGCATAACCGACAGCACCGGGCCGAAGACCTCCTCGTTGGCGAGGACGTTCTCCGAGGAGACCTCGACGACCGTCGGTTCGACGTAGTAGCCGTCGGCGACGTCCGTCGCCGGGCCGCCGCCGCACAGGACGGTCCCGCCCTCGGCGACCCCCGTCTCGATCAGGTCGAGGACGCGCTCGTACTGCGTCTCGGAGACGAGAGAGCCCACCTCGCTGTCCGCGTCGAACGGGTCGCCGATGCGGGCGCTCTCGAACCGCTCGACTACGCCGGCGACGACCTCGTCGGCGAGCGATTCGTGCACGAGGAGACGCGACCCGCTCGCACAGGACTGTCCCTCCCACGGGAGACCCATCCCGGTAACGGTTCCCTCGATGGCCGCCTCAACGTCGGTGTCGGGGTAGACGATGACCGGGTTCTTCCCGCCCATCTCCCCGACGAGCGGTGTGAGATGCTGTGCGCCGCTCTCGAGGATGGCCTTGCCCGTCGCCGAGCTGCCGCGCATATGGTTCAGATCGATGTCGGGGTGTTGGACCAACGCCTCGCCGACGCTGGGGCCCCCGGTGACGATGTTGACAGCGCCGTCGGGGAACATCCCGCCCTCGTCGATGAGGTACGCGAGGTACAGCGTAGAGAGCGACGTGTATTCGGACGGCTTGAGGACGATCGTGTTGCCGGCGGTAAGCGCGGCCGCGATGTCCTTGGCGGCGAACATCAGCGGGTGGTTGAACGGGACGATATCGCCGATGACACCGTAGGGTTCCCGCTGCGTATAGTTGAACGTCTCTCCGGGCGTCGGGATCGTCTGCCCTTTGAGTTCGGTTGCGAGCCCGGCGTAATGGCGCGCCGAGCTCGAAGCGATCTGCGCGTCACGCTCGAACAGCGACCGACAGCTCCCGTTGTCTGCGACCTCGAGCCGGATGAGCTCCGCGTGGTGGTCTTCGATCGCGTCGGCGAACGCCTCGACGCGCCGCGCCTGCTCGAGGTGATCGAACGACTGCCACTCCGCCGCCGCCGCGTTAGCCGCCGCAACCGCGTCGTCGACGTCTGCAGCCGTCGCCACCGGGAGATCGGCGAGCGGTTCTCCCGTCGGCGGGTGGACCGTGGCGAGCGTCCCTCCGCCGTCGACGAACGAACCGTCGATGTACTGCTGTTCCACGATGGGGAGCCTGACCGTCTCGCCGGCGACTGTCGTAAGCGTGCTCTCTCGCATAATTTCTCATCACGGAGCCGCTACAAATAGTTACGCACGAGAGCCGCGTTTGTCGCCGGTCGGCCACCGGATCACACGCAGTCGTGCGACGCAACGCACGAAAGAGTCGGTCGACGCGACTGACGTTCGGAGACGGCCTCGCCGCCCTCACACGGGATAATTTTATGGTGTGAGAGCGAAAGGAACAGCTATGCTTTCGTATACCGCGTACCTTGCGAGCAATGAGTGCGACAGACAAATCCACGGTGGAACACTCGGGAACCAATGACCGCGCGTGTTGATATCTCGGGGTTGCGAAAGACGTACGGATCGCCGCCGCACACGGTCACGGCGATCGACAACTTCGATTTGCAAGTCCAAGACAACGAGTTCTACTGCCTTCTCGGTCCGAGCGGTTGTGGGAAATCGACTCTTCTCCGGGTGATCAGCGGATTCGTCGACTATGAGTCCGGAAGCGTCGAGATCCGCGACGATCGCGAGGCCGACAAACCGCTCACGAATATGGTGTTCCAAGAGTACGGGATCTTCCCGTGGAAGACCGTCATCGCCAACGTCGCGTTCGGCCTGAAGATGCGGGGAGTCGGAAAAGCGGAGCGAAACGAGATCGCCCGAGAGTACATCGAGAAAGTGAACCTCTCGGGCTTCGAGGATTCGTATCCCCACCAGCTCTCCGGCGGGATGAAACAGCGCGTCGGCATCGCCCGGGCCTTCGCGAACGATCCCGAGATACTCCTGATGGACGAGCCGTTCGGAGCCCTCGACGCCCAGACCAAAGAGCAGCTCCAAGAGGAACTGCTCGACATCTGGAACGCCGCCGAGACGACAGCGATCTACATCACCCACGACATCGACGAGGCGATCGTGCTCGGGGACCGAGTCGGGATTATGAGCGCACGCCCGGGAACCATCAAGACGACCATCGATATCGATCTCCCCCGACCCCGAACCAAAGCGGTCAGAGACAGCGACGCGTTCACTCGGTATCGAAACGAGGCGCGCGAGGTCTTGGGTGAGGAGGTAACGCGGGCGATGAAGGTGAATCAACAAAAATGAGCAGCGGTACGCTCGGATGGGTCCAAGTCGTGCGGCGGTTCTTCGACCGACGGCTCGACTCTCAGCTCGTCCTCAATGGGATCTCACCGCTGCTGCTCCTTCTCGGATGGGAGATCGGGGCGCGAACGGAGCTCATCGATACCCGGTTCTTCCCGGCCCCGTCGTCCATCCTCAGCGCGGGGTGGCGACTGCTGGCCGACGGGTCGCTGGTGCACCATACGCTCGTGAGCCTCGGACGGGTGCTTCCCGCGTTCATCGTCGCGAGCGCGCTCGCGGTGGTAGTCGGGCTGTTGATGGGGTGGTCGGACCGCCTCTACGCGATCATCGATCCGATCGTCAGCGCGCTGTACCCGTTGCCGAAGGTGGTGCTGCTCCCCGTCATCTTCCTCGTGTTCGGTCTCAACGACTTCTCTCGGATCCTCGCGCTCGGCTCGGCGATCTTCCTCCTCGTCGTGATAAACACCGTTGCGGGGGCCCGCGAGGTAGATCCGGTCTACATCGAGGCCGCCCACGACAACGGCGCGACCGGGTATGCCCTCATCCGAGAGGTGCTGCTCCCGGCGTCGCTCCCGCACATTTTCTCCGGACTCAGCCTGGGGATGGGCGTCGCCTTCATCCTCATCATCGTCGTCGAGATGGCCGCCGCCGACAGCGGTCTCGGGTACGTCATCTGGAACTCGTGGGAGCTCTTCACGATCGACCGGATGTACGTCGCGATCGCGGCGATCAACCTCCTCGGCGTCGTCTTCACGTACGGCATCGAGTGGACGGGGCGGTACCTCGTGCGGTGGCAAGACTTCTAAGGGTGTTCAAAATGAGAGACACGACAACACACATTCACGGCGGACGTACCGACCCACTCGCGCGAGGACGGCACTGTGAGAACCGACCGGGCCGTAGCCGCGGGCTCGGGAGCGCCACTCGATACCAATGAACGCGACGACAGTCTCGAAGACGCACCTCATCCGCGCCGGATCGGTGATCGGCATCCTCGTCGTCTGGCAGGTGCTGATCGGCGTGTTGCAGGTCATCCCGGCGTATCTCGTCCCCCCACCGACAGACGTACTCGACGCACTCGTGACGCTGCTGCAGACCAACGACTTCCTCGAGCATATCCGAATCACTGCGACGCGGGTCTTCTGGGCGTCACTCATCGCTAGTATCCCGGGGATCATCATCGGGCTCGCGATGGGGTGGAGCCGAACGATCAAGGCACTGATCTTCCCGATCGTCGGGGCGACGTATCCGCTCCCCAAGATCGCCCTGCTGCCGCTGTTAATGTTGGTCCTCGGTGTTGGCGAAGGAGCGTTCATCGGGACGGCTGCGCTCGCCTCGACCTTCTTGGTGATGTTCAACTCGATGCGGGGGGTCTCCGAAATCGGCGATCTCTACTTCGACGTCGCCAAGGACAACGGCGTCGACTCGCCGTACACCTACTTCACGGAGATCCTGCTGCCGGGAGCGCTCCCCATGATCTTCACCGGACTGCGCCTGACTCTGAACACGACGCTTCTCATCGTGATCTCGATCGAGTTCATCGCCGCCCGTCAGGGTCTGGGAGCGTTCATCTGGACCCGGTGGAGCACACTACAGACCGCACAGATGTACGCCGCTATCCTCGTCGTCAGCGTCGGTGGAATCTTCATCACGTACGGTCTGGCGTGGTTCGCGGACCACGCGATCCCGTGGAAACCCGCGGCGGGCGGCGTCTCGGCGGAGTGATCTGTGACGGCGTTTTTTGTTGGAAAGATACTATAACACGGTGGGTTTTTATCGGCGCACGGAGCACGAGAGGTATGGATTCGGAATCAGCACGATTCGACGAGGCGTACATCCCGGACCTCATCCCCGACTCGGATTTGGCGTACTTCGAGAAGGCGGGGTTCGGTGCTCGGATCGGATGGGGCGACGCCGTCGCCATCGTGGCCGTTGATTTCACCCGCCAGTTCAGCGAGGACGGTTGGCCGCTCGGCCGGTCCGATACGGCCGACCCGGCCATCGAAGCCACCGCGGGGTTACTCGCCGCAGCGAGAGAACACGGCGTTCCGCGCATCCACGTCAAAGGGCTCGAACGTCGGGACCGCTTGGAGGGCACGGAGACAACGCAGCTATCGAAGTCCACGGCCCCGTTCGACCCCGATGAGGGGAACGAGATCCGACCGGCGGTCGCGCCGGGCGAGGGCGACATCGTCCTCCGGAAACCCGGACGGAGCGCGTTCTTCGGGACACGCCTCGACGCGCTCCTCCGGCGCTACGGTATCGATACGCTGATCGTCACCGGACTCGTGACGAGCGGTTGCATCCGCGGCACCGTGGTCGACGGGTTCGAGCGAGGCTATCGGGTCATCGTCCCGCCCGAGTGCGTGGCCGACCGCGGGACCGTCTCTCACGAGGTCACGCTGTTCGATCTCGATATGAAGTACGCCGACGTGACACCGGTAAGCGAGGTCGAAGATCGGCTCGCCGCCTACGCTCCGTAAGTGCGTGTACCCGTCCCTCACAGGAGAAGTTCTCTCCAGTCACATAAATAGAAAAATATATACGCTGTTATAGTAACTCACACAGTGTGCGAGAAAATACCATGCGGGATAGTCAGGGGTACAGTAGCAACTCACCGACAGGTGGGTCCTCGACGTCGACGGGGCGGTTTACGAACCGGCGAAAGTTCTTGGCGGCCGGTGCCGCAACGCTCGCCGGGGCATTAGCCGGCTGTTCGAGCGGGGGCGACAGTGGGGGAGGAGACAGCGGCGACTCGTCGAGCGGGGGCACGGAAACGAGCGGGCCGACGACGACATCGAACCCAGCGAACGGATCGATGGAATCCGTCCGGATGTCGTTCGTTCCGGCCTCGGCGACCGCGCCCATCTGGGTCGCCAGAGAGCAAGGGTACTTCGAGGAACGGGGGATCGAGCTCGAGTTGGCGACCTCTATCGCCGCATCGAGGGTGACAACCCAACTGGCGACCGGTCAACTCGACATTTCGATCGGCGCTGTCGGGGCCAGCACGTTCAACGCGATCAGCGACGACATTCCCATCAGCCTCGTCGCCGACGAGGCGAGTTCGACGCCCGGACTACCAGTCGGGAACCGGTACTACATCAGGAGTGACCTCCACGAAGACGGGATGTCGTTGGCGGACGTCGAAACGCCGGTGACGATCGCGCTGAACACCACGGCGTCGGTCAGCGAATACATGCTGGCCCGGTCGATCGCGGTCAACGACAACCTCTCGTGGGACAACATCAACGTCGAGACGATGCCGTTCCCACAGATGATCTCCGCGATCGATTCGGGCGCGATCGATATCGCCCAGATCATCGATCCCCTCGGACCGCTGATGGAGGAGCGAACGGACGCCGAGTTCATCGAGTACTCGAACCAATCGGCACCGAACGTGCAGATCGCGGGGATCACGATCGGTGGCCCCTTCGAGAATCAGCGCCGAGGTGTCGCTCGTAGGTGGCTCGAAGCGTATATCGAGGGAATTCGGACGTACTACGACTTGGGTGGCCTCGCGAGCGACGACGTCGCACCGCTCGTCGCCGAGGCGCTCGACAATCCAGAGTCCTCCATCCGGACCGCCGTCCCCTACTTCCACAACAAGAACGGGCGCTTGTGGACTGACGACATACTGGCTCACCAGGAGTTCCTTGCGTGTCAGGGGTACATCGAAGAGACCGTGCCGGCGGAGGAGATCTTCGCGACCGATCTCTTGGAGGAGGCGCTCGATAACATCGGCCGGGTTCCGGAGTCCGAAGAACGGGTCGGCGAGGACGTCTTCGCGGAGTGGCAGGAGCGTTCCCCCGCCGACTGGCCCGACTTCACCGGTCACACGTCTCCGTCGGAGTTCCCGGTCGACGAGGTGTGCAACAGTCCCCTCAGTGGAAACTAACCTCGGCGGCGTACAGAAACGTCGAATACCGGCTAAACAACCGGTATGGAACCTCTCGCAGCCAGACCGTATCTTTATGTGGTGCCGACGAGACTGAGACGTGTACACGAATGCCATATCGAGGTCGATCCACGTACGATAAGTTGTACAACGCGCTGATCACACCGTTCGAGGCGGGATCGTTCGAGGTGGACTACGAGGCCTACGAGGCCTTCCTGCAGTATCACCTCTCGAATGAGACCTTCCTCGAACACGGCGGTCTCGTCGTCAACCCGGAGGCGGGCGAGGTGTTCTATATGACCGACGACGAGTACGAAGAGACGACGCAGTTCGCCCTCGACGTAATCGACGACGCGGTACCGACGTTCGTGGGCGTCTTCGGGTTGCGCCGTGATGAGGTACTCGAACGGGCGGAATCGGTCGAAGCGTGGGGGGCAGACGGGATCTTCCTCCTGCCGCCGATGGGAAGCCTCGAAGTGATCACCGCCGGGGGATCACAGGCGTATCCCGAAGTGTGGGTCGACCACGTCAGGTCGGTCGCTGACGTCGCCGACCTCCCGATTATCGTCCACCCCACCGCGCCGCTATCGGCCGAGTACGGCGCGGGGCTACCGCGCGAGCCCACAACAGCGGTACTGCGTGAAGTGGAGAACGTCGTCGGGTGGAAGATGACGTACAACGCCGAGGGATACGACGAGATCGCCAAGGCGATTCGCGAGCTCGACCCGGAGGTGAACGTGATGTGCGCCTCGGGCAGTTACTACCACGAGATGCTCGATTCCGGTGCTTTCGACGGGAGTATCTCCGGCTCTCTCAACTACGCGTTGGAGCCGATGCTGGAGCACTATCTGGCTTGGAAGCGCGGCGACGTCGCCGAGGCGACAGAGATCTGGGAGGGTGGCCTCCGCGACCTCCACGAGTACATCTACGCCGAGAACAAGACGCGTCTCCACCCGCGCTACAAGGTGGCCACGTGGCTTCGCGGCTTCATCTCTCACCCGTATATGCGCCCCCCGATGCCCGCACCGTCGGCCGAAGAGGTCGAACGGATCGACGAGTTACTCCGGAACACCGGCCTCGAGACGATCGACACTGCCGAGCGCGAGCGGGTGATGAACAACCCCGTTCGGACTCTCTGAGATGCCCGATCAGCAGCCGAATTCGACCACCCAGACAGCATTAGATCACCTATGAAATCGACCGCAGCCGTCCTGATGGGACCGCTAGAGTCCGGGGACTTCGCGACAGAGCGGCCCGTACGAACCGCAGAGATAGACGTCGAAGCGCCGACCGGAACCGAGGTACTGATCGAGATCGGAGCCGCCAGTCTCTGTCACAGCGACATCTCGATGAGTCGCGGCCACCACGACAAGCAGTACCCGTTCGTGATGGGCCACGAGGGAGCAGGTTATGTCCAAGCCGTCGGCGACGACGTCACCACCGTCGAAGTCGGCCAACAGGTCGTGCTCGGACGGATGTCCTGCGGGCGGTGTGAGTACTGCCGTATCGGACGCTCGAACCTCTGTGAGCGCCGGGTGCAAGCGCGTAAAGCGGGGACACTCCGGACGGGGGCCCGTCGCTTTCGGCTCGACGGATCTCCGATCTACCACTGTCACGGCGTGTCCTCGTTCAGCGAGTACACTATCGTCACCGAGGAGGTCGCGATCCCGGTCACCGACGAGATCCCCATCAGACACGCGTCGCTTTTGGGATGCGGGGTCTTCACCGGTGCCGGCGCGGTGATGAACACCGCGGACATCGAACCCGGGGCGGACATCGCCATTTTCGGGTGCGGTGGCGTCGGGCTCTCCGCGATTCAAGCGGCGGACGTTCGGGGTGCAGGGCGGGTCATCGCGGTGGATCTCGTCGACGAAAAGCTCGATCTCGCCGCGGATCTCGGGGCGACGCACACCGTGAATTCCGGCGTCGCCGACCCCGTCGAACAGATACGTGACATCGTGGACGACGGGGTCGATTACGCGTTCGAGATCGTGGGGAACGTCGGCGTCGCCGAGCAGGCGATCGAGTCGCTCGCTCCGCTCGGAACGGCCGTTCTCGTCGGAGCGCCGCCGCGAGGCACGAAGGAGACGGAGTTGAATTACTTCGACGTCGTGCTCGGCGAGCGGTCGATCGTCGGCTCGTTCAACGGATCGTACGACCTCCCGACGGCCATCCCCAAACTCGCCGAGATGGTGGCACGAGGTCGGTTCGATCTCGATCCCCTCATCAGCGGTGAACGGACCCTCGACGAGGTCAACGAGGCGCTTTCGGAACTGGATTCGGGGTCGGGCATCAGACAGCTCATTATCCCCTGAGTGGGCGGACGGCTCGCACGTCGCGAGCGCGTGACCCCACCACCGGCGTGAGCGGAAACACGATCGGATGTAGCTCATCCCATCGATAAGTATAGAAGTTGATAGCTTTAAGTAAGAATATATTTTTTGTTATGTATTTTTATACAATATTAACCAGTTTATCGGCTATATTCCGATTCTTTATCCTTTTTAGAATTTCACGTTAATCTTATATTTGTTATTTGTCTAAATATTTTTCTAGTGATTTTGGAGATACGCAGCGTTCGACACGGGGGGAGTTCGTCAGTGATCGCGTACTCCGTACCGACCCCATACATTCGAGAGAACGTGGATTGGACTCTACCGGAGAATAGCTGCTCGCGACAGGATCGACCAGCGGCGTACGGCCGCGGCGCAGACGAGAAGAGAGCTACCGACCGGAACGAGTCTCCGACGTCGCGTTCTCACTCAGCGCGGGCGACGAGATCGACCGCGCGCCGGCGCGCCACCTCGACAATCTCCCGCTCGTCGAGCGTCTTGAGTTCGCGATCACGCATCAGGACTTGGCCGTCGCAGACCGTGTGTCGGACGTCGGAGCCGCGGACGGCGTACGCGAGGTGGCTCACGAGGTCGTGCGCCGGAGCGAGGTGGGGCGCATCGAGGTCGACGATCGCGAGGTCCGCGGCTCCGCCGACTTCGACCCGTCCGCCCGGCAGCGACAGCGCCCGCGCGCCGCCCTCGGTCGCCATCCGGACTGCTGCCTCGGCGGGCACCGCCGACGCGTCGTCAGCGCCGAGCTTCCCGATCATCGCGGCGTCTCGCAGCTCGTCGAAGAGGTCGAGGTCGTTGTTCGAGGCCGCGCCGTCGGTGCCGAGGCCGACAGTCACGCCCGCGTCGAGCAACTTCTGCACGGGCGCGATTCCCGACGCGAGCTTCATATTCGACGCCGGGCAGTGGACGACCGCCGTGCCGCGCTCGGCGAGGAGGTCGATCTCGCTGTCGTCGACGTGGACCCCGTGCGCGAGGAAGTCGGCGTCGGAGAGCACTCCGAGGTCGTCCGCGTACGCGAGCGGCCGCACGCCGCGTTCCTCGACGATCGGGTCGACTTCGTCGGCGGTCTCGTTCGCGTGCGTGTGGATCGGAATTCCGTCCTCGCGAGCCGCAGCGATGGCCTCGCGGAACAGGGACTCATCGACGGTCGTCAGTGAGTGCGGCATCACGGCCGTCCGGACCCGGCCGTCGGCTGCGCCGTCGTACTCGCGGGCCACGTCGAGGCTCTCTTCGACGTCCGCGCGGGCGTCGGCCTCGTCCTTGCCGACGGTGACGACGCCGTGGCCGACGCGGGCGCGCATCCCCGCCTCGTCGACGGCCTCGACGACCTCTGGCACGTGGAAGTACATATCCGCGAACGTCGTCGTCCCCGAGCGGATCATCTCGACGAGTCCCAACTCGGTCCCGGCGCGGACGTCCTCGGCGGTGAGTTCGGCCTCCGCGGGCCAGATGTCCTCCCGCAGCCACGCGTCGAGCGGTTTGTCGTCGGCGTAGCCGCGGAGCAGCGTCATCGCGACGTGCGTGTGCGCGTTCACGAGCCCGGGAATCACGAGTCCGCCCGAGGCGTCGAGCGTCTCGCTGACATCGTATTCGGTCGACAGCCCTGATTCGACGGCCTCGATCCGCCCAGCATCGCGATCGATGAGCACGTCCGCTTCGGTGACACTCGCGTCCGGGTGCAACACCCGACCGCCGGAGACGAGAAGCCTATCAGTTGCCATACCGGCCGCTACCGACGGTGGGCCTATGAGACTGTCGTCTGTCGGTCTCGGCTGCGCACCGTCCCCAGACGAATTCGCCGCGAGTGACGAAATTCGCCTCCAAAGCCGATTTCGTCGACTCTCGCAGAACTTAAACCGGGGCGCGACGAACGCCCGCGTATGAGCGACGACGAGAACGGAGGGCGGCGGGACCTCCGGATGCCCGACGACGACGAGGTGTTCGCCGTCGTCACGAATATGCTCGGAGCGAACCGCGTGAAAGTCCGGTGCGCCGACGGCGTCGAGCGCACCGCGCGTATCCCCGGTCGAATGCAAAAGCGGATCTGGATCCGCGAGGACGACGTGGTGCTCGTCGAACCGTGGGACTGGCAGGACGAGAAGGGCGATATCACCTGGCGCTACGAGAAGTCCGAGGCCGACCAGCTCCGCGAGGAAGGACACATTCAGTGACAGACTCCGACGACTACGGTTTTTTAGCTCCCGACGAGGCTGACGCCCCGGGCGACGAGTGGGAAGAGATCGACGTTTCCGACACCGAAGCCGACAGAATCGCCCGTCGACGGGACCGCGAGTTCGACGAGTTCCGCAAGCGGTTGAAGGACGCCGACCAGTTCAAAGTCGAGCAGTCGGTCTTCGACGACGCCACGTTCGCCGCGATCTACAAACTCGTCCAAGACGGCCACATCGATGCGTTCGGCGGGCCGATCTCGACCGGTAAGGAGGCGAACGTCTACGAGGCGCTCGGCAGCGACGACGGAGCGGAGCGCGATGTCGCCGTGAAGATCTACCGGATCAACGCCTCGAACTTCCGGCAGATGCGGGAGTATCTCGAGGGCGACCCGCGATTCGAGGGGATCGGCAACGACAAGAAACAGGTCGTGCTCGCGTGGACCCAAAAGGAGTTCGCGAACCTCGAACGCGCCCGACAGGCGGGCGTTCGCGTTCCGCGGCCGATCGCCGTCGAGCGCAACGTCCTCGTGATGGAGCTCGTCGGACTCGTCGAAGAGCGAGCGCGAAGGCTCGCCGAGGTCGACGTCGAGAATCCCGAGACAGCCTACGAAGTCGTCTCGGAGTATATGCGTCGACTCCACGCTGCGGGGCTCGTCCACGGCGACCTCTCCGAATACAATATGATCATCCACGACGGCGAACTCGTCGTGATCGACCTCGGGCAGGCGGTGACCGTCCACCACCCGAACGCCGGAGAGTTCCTCCGCCGAGACTGCCGCAACGTGGCCGCCTTTTTCGGCCGGCAGGGCCTCGACGTGAGCGAGGACGAACTGTACGAGTTTGTCACCGCGGTCGAGGCGGATCCGAGCGGGGACCCCGAGGCACCGAGCGATCTCGACGACCGCGGTGACGACGGCCGGACCTGACGACGATGGGCTGAGCGGAGTCCGGAGAGCACGCACCGCGAACCGATCGACGAACAAACTCTTAAACGGCTCCACCGGGTATTCGGCCGTATGAAACACGTAACGATCCCCCAAGACCGCATCGGCGTCCTCATCGGCGAGGGGGGTGAGACGATGCGCGAGATCGAAAGTCGCGCCGAAGTCCGTCTCGACATCGATTCCGAGAGCGGGTCGGTCGCCATCGACGACGTCGGCGACCCCGTCAGCGGGATGGTCGCCCCCGACATCGTCCGCGCGATCGGTCGAGGCTTCACGCCCGAATCCGCACTGTCGCTGCTGGACGGGGAGCTCCGGACGTTCGAACTCGTCGACCTCGAATCACACACCCGAAACAAGAACGACCTCAAGCGACAGAAAGGTCGGCTCATCGGCGAGAACGGCCGGACGAGAGAGCTGATGGAGGAACTCACGGGCGCGGAAGTCGTGATCAAGGGCACGACACTCGGCGTCATCGGCCAGCCCGAGGAGGTCGAGGCGGTCCGACGCGCCGTCGGGATGATTCTCGACGGTGCGCCGCACGGTGCGGTGTACTCCTTCCTCGAACGGAAGCACAACGAACTCACGCAGGGGTTCGACGTGCGTCAGTCCGGGTAGCGCTCGGTCCGATCGCAGCCGCTACTCCGCGCCGTATTCCGTCGAGAGATACCCCGAGACTTTTCGCGCGGCGTCGATGTCGATCAGCCAGATACCGTCCCATTCGACGTCGTCGTCGGTGACGGCGATGAGCGCCGCGCCGGTCTCGTCGGAAACCGGCGGGGGTGAGAAGACGACGAACCAGCCGCGGCGGATCTCCTCGACGTCGTCGTTGTGGACGGTGACCGGATGAGAGGCGAGCGCGTCGGCCTCGCCGATACCGTAGATGTGAACGTCGAGGTCGGTGTCCGCGAGTTTCTCGTAGGCGCGCTGAGTGCCCCGCTCGTCGACAATGCGCGAGAGTCGCTGAAATCCGGTGTGGAGCTCACCGTCGCCGTGACGGAGCGCCAGCGACTCGATGTACCGGGAGATTTCGATGAGGAGGAGCTTTCCCTTCGTGCCGGCCGGATACCCGCGAACGCGGAATCTGGTTCCCTCGAGATCGCGGATCACCGCGGGCGTCTCCACGTCTTCGAGCGGACGCGACCCGGTGATGTAGAGGTCCGAATTGACCGCGAGAACCGCGTCGCGGACGTCGCGAAACTCCGATTGGGAAACCACGGTGCCGTCGCGGCGGAGTTGGATGACGTCCGAATCCGAGAGCACGCGAGCGACCTCCGAGACGGCCACCGGCTGCTCGTCGAAGAGCGAGTTCAGCATCCGGGCGACCATCGGGGGCTGTTCGCCGTTGACGATCGATAGGGAGGCGTCCGCGCTCCCGTCGGCGAACTCGTCGATGAACTCCCGGAGTACCATCGCCCGGTACACTGTCGGTCGACGTAATAGAACTTTACACAACGGACAGTGAACGGGATATATAAATAGCATATATGTTAGATGTTAACACCCACTATCGAGCGTATGGAGCCACTTCCGATGCCGGTAGCGACGCGTTTATATAGAAGCACAAACAATCATCGGAGCGAATATGTCTCAGCGAATGCAGCAGGGTCAGCCGATGATCATTCTGGGCGAAGACTCCCAGCGCACACAGGGTAAAGACGCGCAGTCGATGAATATCTCGGCGGGCAAAGCGGTCGCCGAATCCGTACGGACCACGCTCGGTCCGAAAGGAATGGACAAGATGCTCGTCGACTCCACGGGCAACGTCGTCGTCACGAACGACGGCGTCACGATCCTCAAGGAGATGGACATCGATCATCCCGCGGCGAACATGATCGTCGAAGTCTCCGAGACGCAGGAGGACGAGGTCGGCGACGGCACCACGACCGCCGTCGTCGTCGCCGGTGAACTCCTCGATCAGGCCGAGGAGCTCATCGAGCAGGACGTCCACGCGACCACCATCGCGCAGGGGTACCGCCAAGCCGCCGAGAAGGCCAAGGAGATCCTCGAGGAGAACGCCATCGAAGTCGGCGAGGACGACCGCGAGACCCTCGTCAAGATCGCCGAGACGGCGATGACCGGCAAGGGTGCGGAGTCCTCGAAGGACCTGCTCGCCGAACTCGTCGTCGACGCCGTGCTGGCCGTCGCCGACGACGACGGCATCGACATCGACAACGTCTCCGTCGAGAAGGTCGTCGGCGGCTCGATCGACAACTCCGAGCTCGTCGAGGGCGTCATCGTCGACAAGGAACGCGTCCACGAGAACATGCCCTTCGGCGTCGAGGACGCCAACGTCGCGCTGTTCGACGGGGCCCTCGAAGTTCGCGAGACCGAGATCGACGCGGAAGTCAACGTCACCGACCCCGACCAGCTCCAGCAGTTCCTCGACCAAGAGGAAGAGCAGCTGAAGGAAATGGTCGATCAGCTCGTCGACGTCGGTGCCGACGTCGTCTTCGTCGGTGACGGCATCGACGACATGGCCCAGCACTACCTCGCGAAGGAGGGTATCCTCGCGGTTCGCCGCGCGAAGTCCTCCGACCTGAAGCGCCTCGCCCGCGCGACCGGCGGCAACGTCGTCGGCTCGCTCGACGACATCGAGGCCGACGACCTCGGCTTCGCCGGCTCCGTCGCCCAGAAGGACATCGGCGGCGACGAGCGCATCTTCGTCGAGGACGTCGAGGATGCGAAGTCCGTCACGCTCATCCTCCGCGGCGGCACCGAGCACGTCGTCGACGAGCTCGAACGCGCCATCGACGACTCCCTCGGCGTCGTGCGCACGACGCTCGAAGACGGGCAGGTCCTGCCCGGCGGCGGCGCGAGCGAGACCGAACTGTCGATGGAGCTCGGCGAGTTCGCCAGCTCCGTCGGCGGCCGCGAGCAGCTCGCGATCGAGGCGTTCACCGAGGCGCTCGACATCATCCCGCGCACCCTCGCGGAGAACGCCGGTCTCGACCCCATCGAGTCGCTCGTCAACCTCCGCAAGGAGCACTCCGACGGCGACACCTCCGCGGGTCTGGACGCCTACACCGGCGACATCGTGAACATGGAGGACGACGGCGTCGTCGAACCCCTCCGCGTCAAGACGCAGGCCATCGAGTCCGCCACCGAGGCGGCCGTGATGATCCTCCGCATCGACGACGTCATCGCCGCGGGCGACCTCAAGGGCGGCGGCAGCGACGACGGCGGCGACGAGGGCGGCGCGCCCGGCGGTGCACCCGGCGGTATGGGTGGCATGGGCGGAATGGGCGGTATGGGCGGCGCAATGTGAAAGCGGTCTGAACACGCCACCACACCCCCAACGTCACGCCTCGAACCGCGCGCCGAACGCCAGCGACGATCCGAATTTTTTGTGCGGCCGAAGGAAGTCGAACAGCGCTCGCTAGCGACGTCGCTAGTAATTTGTGTCTCGGCGGCGAACGGACACCGATGGGAGATCAGGCCTGTTACCGTGAGTTCTGCCCGGACTGCGACGCGTCTGTCACGATACTCGATGAAGCGTGTCCGGAGTGCGGACGGTCATTGCGAGACGAGCGGTAGTACCCGAAGCGTGCGAACGACTCGTTCGGGGGGGCTACTCCGTCCGGTCGATATCGATCTGCTCGCGAATCGCCGCCAACTCCTCAGAATCAGCTAACGCCTCGACCTGCGTCCGGAAGTGTCGCTCACAGAGGCCGACTTTGATACCGTCTTTCTCCGCAGCGTACGCCGCGTCCCGGTCGCAGTAGTGGCACTTCATACACGCTTCGTACGTTCCCACCGGGGTTTAAGTCTACGCTCGCGGCTATCTGCTCCGAGAACCAGCGGCGCGTTCAGGCGGGGCGGTCAGACGCCCGACAGACGCGAGGCGATCGGATCGAACGCCGACGGCGGCGGTCCCGCGAGCCCGAGGGCCCGATCGTGCGCATCCGATCCGCCGGTCAGCAGCAGGTCCGCCTCGTCGGCGACGGCATCCACCAAGGCGCGGTCTTCCGCGTCGGCGCTGGCCCCGCTGTACGGATAGAACCGTTCGACTGCGTCGAGTTCACGGGCGCGATCGAGCGCCGACTCGGGGTCGCCGTAGCGGAACGGGTGCGCCAGCGCGACGACGGCACAGGAGTCGCGGAGGGCCCGCACGCCCGCAGAGAACGAGGGGACATAGCGCTCGACGTAGCAGGGACAGCCGGTGCCGATCAGTTCCTCGAACGCCGAATCGAAGTCGTACGGGGCATCGCTCGCCTCGATCGCGCGGGCGATGTTCGGCCGCCCGATACCATCTTCCAGCTCGATGTCGAGATCGACGTCGAGGCGCGCTTCGACGCGTTCGACGATTTCCGCCCCGCGCGTCTTGCGGTTCTCTTGGATGCGCCTCGTTACCGCGTCGATCCCGTCGGTCGCTTCCAACCCGTATCCGAGGAGATCGAGTCGCTGATCGCCGGCGTCGACCCGGAGCTCGATGCCCCGAACGACGGTCACGTCGTCGATCGTCTGCACCGGCGCGTCCAGCTCGGGATGGACGCGATCGTGGTCCGTGACGGCGACGACGTCGACACCGCCCGTCCGGGCCGCCACCGGGAGTTCGGAAACCGTAAGGATCCCGTCCGAAGCGGTGGTATGGACGTGGAGATCGGCCGCTGGCGCGTCGTGCACGGCGGCGTCGACGCCGTCGCTGTCGCGTTCCCGAGTCACGGTACTACGTCGGCCACGGCGTCTCAAAGCCCTTGCGACCGTGCGAACGGTTCTCGTGTCACACTTCAGCAATTAATGATCATTAAAGAATTAAGCCACTCAATATATCATCATATAAAACCATTAAGAATGTCGAGCACAGAGAATCGGATGCAATGCGCTTGAACCACACTGGCGAACTCATCGACGCTCACGAGTTCCCCGCGACGACAGAGGAACTCATCGAGGCGTACGGCGACCGGACTATCGAACTCCCCAACGGGACCGCCCGCCTCGGAGACGTACTCGCCCGTGCGGGCTCGGAAACCTACGTCACAGCCGACGACGCGCAGTCGGCGTTGTTCTGCGGTCTCGGCCACGAGGCCATCGGTCGGCGGTACTACAGCGATCGCGACGCCTACGCGATGGGCGAAAGCGGTCCAGAGCAGGTCTCGTTCTGAGAGACGTCGCGGGATTTTTTCGCGATCCATCGGTATTGCGACTCCGATACCGGGAGCGCAAGCGACACTGGAGCCGGCGTGAGCGATTTCTAGAGCCGAACGCGAGCGATCGCTAGAACGGGAGCGTGAGCGGGACGCTTCCTTTCGTGTACCCCTCGACGTGACCGTCGGGTCGAAGCCGGAAGACGACCGCCGGACGGTGATAGACCTCGGGCCGCTCGGCGATGACGGACTGCCACTCGTCGTCGGGGAACGACGAGCAGTCGACGAAGAGGACGACGCCGCCGCCGTGTTCCTCCAACTGGCCGTCGGACTTCGTCGCCGCCGTGTCGCGGACGGCGGCGACCGGGGTGCCAGCCCGTCGCTTCCCCATCGGTGTCGGGCGCGTCACCTCGACGAGAACGGCCTCGCTGTCCGGCTCCTCCGCGCGGTAGTCGATCGCATGACCGGTCGAAACCTCGATTTCCGGCGTGATCTCGTAGCCCGCCTCGACCAGCAGGTGCCCGGCGTTGAACTCGCCCATCGCGGCGGTCATCCGCGTGAGATCGAGGTACTCGGAGGTCCCGAGTTTGCCGGCCATCACCTCGCGCCACGGATCGAGGACCCGAGTGCGGAGGAACGTCTCGTAGAACTCCAAGGCCTCCTCGCGGGTGGCGTCGGGGAACCCGGCCGCGTGTTCGTCGAAGAACTGCCGCGTCGTCTCGCGACCGTCCTTCGAGAGAAAGACCGGGAGGAAGAACCACGAGAGGTGCGGGTACGGTTCGAGCCACGGGGTCTCCTCGTGGAGTTGCGCGGTGAGTTCCCGCGTCGCCCACCGCGAAACGTCGTTGGGGACAGCGTCGAAGCTGTACTTGTCCGTGCGCCAGAGCGCCTCCGGCGTCTCGGTGTTGCCGAGCCAGTAGGCCTCCTCGTCGTTCCACAGGAACAGCGCGATATCGCCGTTGTCCATCTCGAAGCGCTCGCCTCGATATCGGTCGGGCTGTTTGAACCACGGACGGCGACGGATCGCGCCGAGATTGCGGTCTAAGTCGCGATAGATCTGACCGACCACCCGGTCTTCGGTCCAGCGACCGGGTGCGTGTCGAAAGCGGATCGGACGTGCCACACGTGTCAGTTGCGCGCCCCTCGGTTTATACTGTCGGACGGGAGGCGTCGTTCCGTCCGACGATCGCGAATATCACCGGTGAAAACGGCGATACATATATGTGGGTACCACTCACACGGTATGGTGTACCATGTCGATGGGCGCATACGACGACGACGAACACGAGCGTCGTGAGCGGAAGAACGGGACAGTCGATACGGACTTTTCGGACGACCGAACGGTGTATCGAGGGTCCATCGAATACGACTCCGGCGACTCGACGGAGGCGCTCCTCGATCAGTTCAAGCGGATGCAAGGCGAGTAACGGTTTCGCAATCCTATCGGTCCGATTCGACTGTGAGCGTCGCCATCGCCGCCAACGAGACGGCAGTCACCGCGACCACGTGACCGGCCACGGCGACGAGAAGGACCGGACGGTCGAAGAGGAACGGGACCAACGCGATCTGCGTCAGGCCGAAAACGACGTTGAGCGCGTCCAACCGTCGGAGCCGACGGACCGTCTCGGCATCGAAGGCGTACCGCCACGACCGCCACAGCGCCACGACAGCCGCCCACCACGAGGTGCCGATGCGGTAACAGAGGTCCCAGAGGATCAGAAGCATCAGAAATACCGCCGGAACCGGCGGCTCGGAGCCGAACAGCGCTTCGAGAAGCGGGACGTCGGCAACGCGGGGGTCGAACACGAACAGGTGCGTGACGAATCCGACGAAGGCGACGACGCCGAGGACGGTCTCGATGCTCGATCCGAACAGGAGTCGGCGGTACGGTTCCGGGAGATCGAGCCGACGCGTCCCTCGACCGAACTGCCGCATCACCCCGCTCCCGGCGGCCGCGACCCCCACCGCGACGGTTCCCGGTATCACGGCCGACCAGAGGCCGTAGCGCCACGCGAGGACGAGGACACCCGTCTCGAAGAGCAGGAATTGGACCGCGATCGCCTGTCCGTCCGAGAGGTCGAGTCCGGGAATCGCTCCGACGATGCTCTCATAGACCCACGTGTCACCGTACAGTTCGATATCGGACTCATAGCGGGGGTGCGATCGAGACATCAGCGCTCGGTACCGGGATCGGGGTTCGTCTGTCGATCCGACTCCCCGCCGGCGGTAGTGTCGGCGGACGGTATCCGGTGGGCGGTCGTTCCATCAGCCCCGTCACTAGCGCCGTCGGATTCGTCGCTAGCGCTGTTAGATTTGTCGCCAGCGCCGTCGGATTCCCCACTGTTGTCGTCGCTCCAGTACCCGAGCGCTCGACGGACGGCCTCGTCGAACGGTGTGCGGTCGACGTCGATCAGCGACTCGATTCGGTGATCGCGCACCACGACCGGATTTTTCAGCCCCTCGATCAGCGGTCGGGCGACCGTCGCCGGGACGTCGGTGACGAACCCGATCCACAGCGACGAGAGCGTCGGCGAGAGGATCGGGATCGGGACGATTACCGGCTCGCGGCCGCGAATGCGACCAACGTGGGTCAGGATCTCACGGTACGTTAGCACGTCCGGGCCGCCGATCTCGTAGGTCTCGCCCGCCGTCTCCGGGACATCGAGAACGCCGACGAGGTACGCGATGGCGTCGTCGACGAAGACGGGCTGACAGGGCGTCTCGACCCACTGCGGCGTCACCATCACCGGCAGTCGCGACGCCAACTGCACGATCATCTCGAAACTCGCCGAGCCCGCGCCGAGCAGAATCGCCGCCCGCAGGGTCGTGAGCGCGTAGGATCCCTCCGCGAGAACGCGCTCGACCTCGCGCCGCGAGCGGAGGTGCTCCGAGAGGCGGTCGCGGTCCTCTCCGAGCCCACCGAGATAGATCACGCGTCCAATGCCGTGTTCGTCGGCCGCAGTGGAGAAGTTCTTCGCCGCGCGTCTGTCCCGTTCCTCGAAACCGGGCCCCGAACGCATCGAGTGGACGAGGTAGTACGCGACGTCGACATCCAAGGCGTCATCGAAGCTGCCGGCTTCGAGGAGGTCGCCCTCAACGACGCGAACGGACGGGTACGGGTCGTATCGACTCGCGTCGCGGACGAGCGCCGTCACGTCGTGTCCGGCCGCGAGGAGCGCGGGAACGAGTCGCTTCCCGACGAAGCCGGTCGCACCGGTCACGAGAACTCTCATACGAAAGGGTTGGGTCCGCGTCAGGTTAACCGTTCTCGCCGGAGGCACCGTCGGCCCGTCGGTCAGAGACCGCGTCCCAGCCGGGCGTTTCGGGGGCTCCACGAGACACTTCGACGGCGTCCGCGCGCGGCGGATCGATCGCACGGGAGCCGTCCTCATCGGCGGCGGCGATCCACTCGTCGATCGCCCGGCCCACCCACGAATCGGCGTCGAGGACGTCGGCCGTCGCGGCCGCGGCGCGTTCGTCGTTGATTGCTAGCGACCCCGGTTGCGATCCCGCCGCGACGCCGACGAACGCCGCACGGTCCGTGTCGGTCAGTGCGCCTCGTCGCATCCGGTCGACGATGCCCGCGAGTTCCGCGGGGTCCGGATAGCCGAACACCTTCGCGCCGACGGCCTGTGGCCCGAGGAGCAATCCGGCACTGTCGGCCTCTGGTGTGCCGTCGAGGAGTCGCTCGCCGCCCTGTTTCGCTTCGACCCGCTCGCACTCGGTTTCGACGCCGAGGTCGAGGTTGTGGCTCGGATACGTCGCGCACTCGGTGGGGTAGCTCTCGGAGCCGTGGATCCGACACTGCAGCGTCTCGGGATCGAGAAAGGCGCAGGTTCGCAACCACCGCGTCTCGGTCTCGAACGGCGCGACCGGCTTCGGCGGTTTCCGGAGGCCGACGAAGAAGGCGGGGCGGCCGTCGAGCGCGGCGACTCGGACGCCGTCGACGACGACGCCCGGCGTCTCCTCGTCGACGCGCCACAGCCGCGGCGTCAGGACGTCACCGAAACCGCGCTCGACGAACCGAGCCACCTCATCGCGCGTCAGCGGCACGAGGTTGTACGCGTCGTCGAGCGGTTCGCCCGGTCCCCGGCGCTCGTGATCGGAGGGCGTCTCCGCGAGCGGCCGCCAATCGATGCAGCAACCGGCGCAGCCCTCGCAGTTCAGTTTCATCGACATATGATACTACCTCCCACGGTAAGAATGATCCGGGAGAGGTCGTCTCGATCAGTTGGCAACGAGCGCAGTGCGGTCCGTGAATCAAGCCTCGCAAACGCTACGACAGACGCCGCAGGACGTATCTACCCCGGGTGCCGTTCTTCGGTATGACGAGTGAGCCCTGCGACGGGTGCGGTCGATCCGTTCGGATCGCCGGCGGCATCGGCGACTTCTGGTCGTTCGAGACGGAATCGACGGGCGGAATGACGCTCGAGCTCGACGACGGCGGCGAGTTCTTTCTGTGTCACGACTGTATCGCACGCCTGCCAGACGAACGCGTGGTGACGAGCGAAGACGTACAAGCGTTGTGAGGAGAACCGCCAGTCGCTCGTCGGAGCAGTCCTCGGTCAGTTCCGAACTCTCGCCGAAAAAGTAGCTGTTCCGGAAAAACGACTTTCTCGACGAAAGCCGCCGCCGAGCGGGTGTCGAACGTCGATCGTCAGATGACAAGGTTCTCTTTCCCCCGTGCTCGCATACGCTGAAGAATCGTCGTCTCAACTACCGTAGCTTGAACTACGATAGTCTGGACTACGTTATATGCACATTTTATGTGCTGGTGAGCCGAAGTAAGAGCATGGCTGCGTTCGTCAACCGAGAGCAGGAACTCGACAGGCTCCACGAGTTATACGAGAGTGACTCTGCGGAGTTGAGCGTCGTCTACGGACGTCGGCGGATGGGGAAGACAGCGCTCGTCGTCAAATCCATCGAAGACCGTGACGACGCGGTGTACCATCAGGCTGCACACGGAACGACGGAGCAGCAACTCGACTCCTTCATCGCTGATGCTGCAACGGTGTTCCCGGGAGTCAACCGGATTCGGAAGGACTGGGAGAACGTTCTCACGCATCTCGCTGAACAGGACGCAATCGTGATCCTCGACGAATTCCCGTACCTCGTAGACGAAAACGAAGCGCTCCCTTCTCTCATTCAGCGGCTCTGGGACCACAACGTCGAAGATACGGCTGCGACCTTCGTGCTGACTGGCTCGGCGATCGGGATGATACACAAGATAGCGCTCGACGGGAGTTCACCGCTGTACGGCCGCATCTCCAAACGGCCGAACGGGAAACTCGAAATCGGCCCGCTCCCGTTCGCTGCCGCGATGGAGTTCTTCCCGAACTACGCGCCAGCCGAACAGGTAATCGCGTACGGCGTGTTCGGGGGAACACCGGAGTACCTCAGGGCTGTGGACGATACGCAGTCACTACAGGGGAACATTACGGAAACCTTGCTACTCCGTGATGGCGGCCTCCACGAGGAGCCCGAGGACGTCCTGTACCGGGAACTGGATGAGGTGGATCGGTATTTCGCCGTTCTGAAAGCGTTGGCCGAGGGGAACCACAAGCGAAACGAGATCATCCAAGCTGCCGGGATCAACGCCAACAGCGCGAGTTACTACCTCTCGCGCCTGCGGGAACTCCAGATAATCGAGCAGGAGTATCCGGTTACCGTTGATCCGTCCCGGAGTCGAAACAGCCGGTATCGAATCCGAGACCAACTGTTCGCGTTCTGGTTCCGGTTCGTACACGGCCGTTCGTCCCGGTACGAAGTGTTCGGGGCAGATGCGTACGACGAACTCGTCGAACCACATCTCCCGGACTTCGTCAGTACGACGTTCGAACGACTCTGTCAACGAGCAGTTCTCTACGAGTACGGGGACGTGTACACGTTCACGGAAGTCCCGGATCGGTGGTGGGACACCGACGGACGCGAGATCGATATCGTGGCCCCGACGAACGGCGACACGTTACTGGTCGGGGAGGCGAAATTCCAGCAACAATCGATGGGGTACGACGTCCTAGCCCAACTCGAACAGGAGGCACCGGAAATCGAGTGGACTCCGACCGACGGCGAGGTGAACTACGAGTACGCACTGTTCAGCCGAAGTGGGTTCGCGTCGTCACTGGAGGAAGCAGCCGAGGAGCGAGACGACCTCGGTCTCTTCACGGTTGACGATGTCGTTGAGACACTGTCCGATTGACTACGGGGGAAGCAGTCCGTTCTACACGCGGTTAACGCTGAAAGAGAAACCGGTCGGAAGAGTTAGTTCAGGCCGGAAACGGGTGGTCTGAGCAGTCGTCACCCTTCCAAAGCCCCGCGTCCGTTTAACCACCGTGAACGCCGTTAATTAGATGACATACAGCTCACGGCTGAAAGCGACACCTGGTTCTGTTTGCAGTCCAAGTCTCAGCGTAGAATAGCCGTTAAATGGTCTAATGGTGGATATTTCCCGAGGATCGGTGGCCGCGCGATCCCGGGATACGGTTCATCTGTTTAACGCACGTTGTACGCTGTTGTTCAGATGACGCGGTTCTGCAGGTAGTCGAGGTGCTTCGCGTTGTAGACGATCTTGACCTCGTCGGCCGCCGGCGAGCCGATGCAGGTCAGGCGAACGCTCTTTTCTGAGACCTCCTCGTCGGAGAGGATCTGCTGCATATCCATATCGATCTCGCCCTCTTTGAGGATGGCCGCGCAGTTCGCACAGGCACCGGCGCGGCACGAGAAGGGCCAGTCGTAGCCCTGTGCCTCGGCGGCTTCGAGAATGTACTCTCCCTGATTGACTTCGAGGGTGCCGTAGTCTTCGGCGTCCAAGCCGGCGTCGGCCGCCTGACCGAAGAGGTCGTCGTCGTCGAGGTCCCAGCCGTTGTCGTCCAGTACTTCGTAGTTGAGGTATTCTACGGTAGGCATCAGCAGGTGGTTTGTGTGCCTTCCCATTAGACTTTGCTGTTCAGTTTTCGCAGTGAGCCGACTGAAACCGCGTAACTGTTCGGTTTTTTCGCCGTCCGGGGGCGGAACGGTACGATCGTTTACACGTTAGCGCGGAAATCAGCGGCAGCAAAAATCGTACTCGCGGGCGAAAGCGGGTGCGACGAGTCGACGACGAAACGGGTTCGCCTCAGTTCGTCGCCGAGCCGATCGCCTGCTCCAGATCGGCGATGATGTCGTCGACGTCCTCGATCCCAACCGACAGGCGGACCATATCCGGCGTCACGCCCGCGGCCGCCTGCTCCTCTTCGGTGAGCTGTTGGTGCGTCGTCGACGCCGGGTGGATCACGAGCGTCTTCGCGTCGCCGACGTTCGCGAGCAGCGAGGCGAGCTCGACGTTGTTGACGGTGTCGCGGGCGGCCTCGTAGCCGGCGTCGAGGCCGAACGTGATCATTCCGCCGTAGCCGCCCTCCAAGTACTCGCCGGCCTCCTCGTGGGTCTCGTGGCTCTCCAGCCCGGGGTAGTTGACCCACGAGATCGCGTCGTGGGCTTCGAGGAACTCCGCGACGGCCATCGCGTTCTCGCAGTGGCGCTCCATCCGCATCGGCAGCGACTCCAGTTTCTCGATGGTGTTCCACGCGTCGAACGGCGACTGGGCGTTCCCGAGGTCGCGCAGGCCGCGGGCGATGGCGGCGTAGGTGAACGCCGCGTCGCCGAAGCGCTCGGCGAAGTTGACGCCGTGGTACGCCGGGTTCGACGCCCCGATCTCGGGGTACTTCTCGGCGTTCTCGGCCCACGGGAACGACCCGCCGTCGACGAGGACCCCGCCGATCGTCGTCCCCGCGCCGTGGATCCACTTCGTCGTGGAATTCCACACCAGGTCCGCGCCGTGTTCGATCGGGCGACAGAGGTACGGCGTCGCGAACGTGTTGTCGACGAACAGCGGCACGTCGTGCTCGTGGGCGATGTCGGCGATCCGCTCGATGTCGGGCGTGACCAGAGCGGGGTTCCCGATCGTTTCGAGGTGGACGTAGGCGGTGTCCTCGTCGATGGCCTCCTCGTAGGCGTCGTAATCGAGCGTATCGACGAACTTCGTCGTGATCCCGCGGCGCTCGACGGTGTGGGTGAAGTACGTGTAGGTGCCGCCGTAGAGCGACGCCGCCGTGACGATGTTGTCGCCCGCGCTGGCGAGTAGGAACGTCGCGAGGTCGAGCGCGGCCATTCCGGACGCGGTCGCGGCCGCGCCGATGCCGCCTTCGAGCGAGGCGAGACGCTCCTGCAGCGTCGCGACCGTCGGGTTCATCAGCCGGCTGTAGATGAACCCCTCTTTTTCCAGTGCAAACTGGCCCGCGGCGTCGTCAGCGTCGTCGAAGACGTACGAGGTCGTCTGGTAGATGGGCGGTGCGCGCGCGCCGGTCGCCGGATCAGGCTCTTGACCCGCGTGAAGGCTCCGCGTCCCGAATCCGAGCGGCTTGTCGTCGTCTGCCATAGCGCCCGCTTCTCGCGTGTGGATGGTAAAACTTTACACCCGGTAGTTATTGCCGGCGTCAGAGCACGCCCAGCGAGAACAACACCCGAAAGCTGACGTAGGAGCCGACGGTCGCGATGACCGGCACGACGTTCTGCATCACGATGACTCGCATCGTGGTCTCCGGATCGAACAGGTCCGACGCGCGCGGGATGTCTTCCGGCGAGCCCTCGCCGATCCGCTGTTTCGGGACGTCGTCCGGCGATCCCGGGTTACCGATCGTCGGTGCGGATTCGTCGGCGGTGAGCGCTCCGACCGAGACCCGCGGCGTCTCCTTGCCGCGCACTCCCTCGTCAATGGTAGTCGTCCGAGTCGCTCGGCCCCAGCCGAGGCCGACGATGCTCATCGTCGCGATCACGACGAAGCTGGCGGGGATCCCGATCGCCGAGAGGACGATCACGATGGTCGAACTCACGACCGCGACGATGATGGCCGCGGTCATCGGAAGCTGGGTGATGTCGTTACCGAGCGTCTCCATCGTTCGACGGGCGATCGTGAACGCCCCGACGGCGACCGCCGCGGAGCCGATCAAGATACCCGGACTCATCTCCAACGCGCCGCTGCCGACCAGCGGTGCGATGGCGTTGGCGATGTTGCTCGTTCCGGAGCTGAACGCCATCAGACAGCTGATGGTGACGACGACCACGGCTCCGACGAACTCGCGACGCTCCGTTCCCGCGCCGATAACCGGCTTCGGAAACCGACCCGATCGATCGAGTTCCACGAGCGACCCGTCCCCGCGATCGATCGCGATCAGCCGCACGATGTCCTGATAGAAGTACCGGCCGATGACCCCGGAGACCCAAAAGCCGATGATCGGCGCGAGGATCCACCACGAGGCGATCTCCCCCATCACCGCCCAGTTGAGTTCGCCGGCGGCCGTCCCGAGTCCCGCGATCGAACCGACCGCCGTCATCGACGTCGACGCCGGAACGCCGAAGATGTTGCCCAAGAGCAGTGCGCCGCCGATGAAAAACAGGACGACGATGCTCGAAAGCAGCGTGAACACCGCCGGATCGGTGACGAGTTCCTGCCCGAGGGTGTCGACGACTTGGCGACCGATGGTCCATGCCCCGAGGAAGAAGAACACGGACATCAGGCCGGCAGCGACCGTCTTGGTCACGATGTTGGCCCCGACCGCCGGGGCGAACGCCGGACCGGTGGTCGCGCCGCCGATGTTGTACGCGACGAAACAGGCGACGACGAGTCCGACAATGAGAAGCGGATCGAACACGGTAGAACGTCTTGGTACTGGAGACCATCGGAAAAAAGCCCTCCGGGACCGATCGAGCGCTGAACGGCGGCCGGGACGTGCGCTCTACTGACAGCCTGCGATCATGGCTCGATGCGACACGGGCCGACGATACCCGCTCTGGGCGCTCGGTGCTCGACGGCAACTCAAACCGATCGATGACCGATTCGCGCGCCCGCGAGCACGAGCGCCAGCCCGACGGTTCCGACGCCGAGCGCGCCGAAGACGCCGACGTCGCCGGCCGCGGTCGGGGTCCCTACACCGACGTCGACGCCGAATGCGAGGAGCGCGGCGACGGCGACGAGGACGACGCCACCGACCGAGACGGCGACGGTCCGTCCCCGGTCGACAAGGACGGCGAGTCCCGCGATCAGGAACCCGATTCCGACGACGGCCCCGGCGACGGCGACGTTCGCGACCGCGCCGCGGGCGAGGAGGTCGACGCCGCGCGCGCCGTCGGCGACCGCGAGCGGAACGAAGAGGCCGCCCCACACGAGCGCACCGCCCGCGAGTGCACCGGCGAATCCGACGAGGCGAGCGAGGAAGTCGGCGGGAGACATACGTCAGCGAACGGCGGGGCGAGAAAAGTGTGTTCGGGTTTCCGTCAGGATCGTCACTGACTGAACAGCGACGCGTGAACGGGCGCGAAATCGTTGCCGGTGTCGGGATCCGGTTCGTCGGTGTCGTGGACGGCGCGCCCCTCGACGCCCGAGTCGAGGAAGTCCCGCAGCGGCGGGCCGACCTTCTCCGGTTCGACGAGGAACGCGTCGTGGCCGTGGTCCGAGTCGATGACGTGGTGAGCGACCGGGACGTCGTTCGCGCGGAACGCGCTCGCGACCGACTCGGACTGCTCGGTAGTGAAGTGCCAATCGCCGGTAAAGGAGAGCAAGAGCGCCTCACCCTCGAAGGCGGCGAGCGCGCGGGCATCGTCCTCGTAACCCTCCGCGAGGTCGTAATCGTCCATCGCGCGGGTGAGGTACAGATACGAGTTCGCGTCGAAGCGCTCGACGAACTTCTCGGCCTGATAGTCGAGGTACGACTCGACGTCGCGGTACGGGAAGAACGCCGCCGCCGGATCCGAGGGGAACGAGTCCCGACGCGCGTCGCGCCCGGCGGCACGGCGGCCGAACTTCTGTTCCATCGACGCCTTCGAGAGGTACATCACGTGACCGATCTGTCGGGCGAGCGCGAGGCCGTCGGTCGGCCGGTCGCCGGTCCCGTAGTACTCGCCGCCGTTCCAGTTCGGATCGGTCGTGATCGAGCGGCGGGCGATGGCGTCGAGGGCGAGACACTGGGCGTCGAGGCGGGCGGCGGCCGCGATAGAGACGATATGGCGCGCGTCGTCGGGGTAGCGCTTCGCCCAGTCGAGCGCGTTCATCCCGCCGACGCTCCCGCCGACGACGGCGTGCAGGCGGCCGACGCCGAGTTCGTCGAGGAGGAGTCGCTGCGAGCGCGTCCAGTCGCCGACCGTGACGGGCGGGAAGTCGGTGCCGTACACCTCACCGTTCGGGTCCTCCGACGACGGCCCCGACGTCCCGTAGCACGATCCGGGGAGGTTGGCGCAGACGACGTAGTACTCGTTCGTGTCGATGGCCTTCCCGGGGCCGACGATGTCGTTCCACCACGCGCGGGCCTGTCCGGCCGTCCCGGAGCCGTAGCCCGCGACGTTCTGGCTGCCGGTGAGGGCGTGACAGACGAGAATCGCATTCTCTCCATCGAACTCGCCGTACGTCTCGTAGGCGACGGCGAGGTTCTCGATCTCGTCGCCGGACTCGAAGTCGAAGCGGCCGAGTTCGACGGTTCCGCTGTCGGTCTTCATTTCTCGCCCCCCGCTTCGTTCCCGGTTCCCGAAACGCTTCGGCTCGCCGCGCTGATCGCGCGGTCCAAGTCGGCGATCACGTCGGCGGCGTCCTCGATGCCGACGGAGAGGCGGAGCATCTCGGGAGAGAGTCCCGCGGCGCGCTGTTCCTCCTCCGAAAGCTGTGCGTGCGTCGTCGATGCGGGGTGGATGATAAGCGTCTTCGCGTCGCCGATGTTCGCGAGGAACGAGGCGAGGTCTGTCTCCTCGCAGGTCCGCTTGGCCGCCTCGAAGCCGCCGGCGAGGCCGAACGTGAGCATACCGCCGAACTCCCCGTCGTCGATATCGTCGCCCGCGTTGGCGGTCTCGTCGGCAGCGCGGTCTCCGTCGCCGGAGCCCAGATACCGGCGCGCGTTCTCGTGGGTCGGGTGCGCCTCGAACCCCGGATACGACACCCACTCGACGCCGTCGTGTTCGCGGAGGAACTCCGCGACGGCGCGGGCGTTCTCGCAGTGGCGAGCCATCCGGAGGGGCAGCGTCTCCAACCCCTGAATCGTCTGCCACGCGTCGAATGGCGACTGCTGGTTGCCGAGCGTACGGAGCGCGCGCTGACGGGCCGCGTTAGCGAACGCCGCGTCGCCGTAGCGCTCGACGAAGTCGATCCCGAAGGCCGGGTTCGTCCCGGAGAGCTCGTCGTAGTCCGCGTGCTTCCACGGGAACGTGCCGCCGTCGACGAGGATGCCACCGATCGTCGTTCCCGACCCGTGGATCCATTTCGTCGTCGACTCCCAGACGATGTCCGCACCGTGTTCGATCGGTCGGCAGAGATACGGCGTCGCGAACGTGTTGTCGACGACGAGCGGCGCGGCGTTGGCGTGTGCGACGTCCGCCAGACGCTCGAAGTCGGGCGTCTTCAGCGAGGGGTTGGCGATCGTCTCGACGTGGACGAACGCGGTGTCCTCGTCGATCTGCTCTCGGTATTCCTCGTAGTCGAGGGTGTCCACCACCCGGATCTCGACGCCCCGGCGCGTCGCCATCTTCGTGAGGTACGTCGCGGTCCCGCCGTACATATCCGCGGAGGCGACGACGTTGTCGCCCGCGCTCGCGAGGATGCTCGTCGCCGAATCGAGCGCGGCCATCCCCGAGGCCGTCGCGACCGCCGCGACCCCGCCTTCCAGCGCCGCCAGCCGGTTTTCTAAAATCCGCGTCGTCGGGTTCGAGATGCGAGAATAGACGTCGCCGTCGGCCGCGAGCGCGTACAGGTCCGCGGCGTGGTCGGCGTCGTCGAACGCGTAAGAGGTAGTCTGATAGATCGGCGGCGCTCGCGCGCCTGTCGCCTCGTCCGGCTCCTGACCGGCGTGCAGACTCCGGGTGTGGAAGCCATCGACCATACTATGTATAATACGCATATTCGTTCGCAGACTTATAACCAGCGGTTACGGACGAGGTCGGTGCGTGGTACCGTTCCTCGCCCGGACGCGACACCGCGGTCGCAACGCTATCGGTCGAGACGCCCGGAACGGAGGAGAAAAACCGCAGAGGTCGAGTTCGGCACCGGTCGCGCCGATCCCGGTCGCGGCGTGGCTCACCCGGCGTAGCTCACTCGGCGTCGAGTTCGGCGTCGGCCGCGTCGAGCCCGGCCTCGACGTCGACGTCGACGCCCGCGTCGGCCATCGCCTCGCCGACGGTCCGGACGCCGCGGCGGATGGCGTCGTCGGGGAGGCCGCCCATATTGCTCACGCGGAAGATGGTGCCGCCGAGGTGGCCCTGACCGCCGGAGATGCTGACGTTGCGCTCCGTGACGCCGTCGAAGAACGCGTCGGCGTCGTCGCCCGAGACGGCGTCCGGCAGCGACACCGCCGTCACGGTGTTCGACAGTTCGGTGGCACCCGTCGGGGCCGCGAACAGTTCCAGTCCCATCGCCGTGAAGCCGGCGCGGAACGCCTCGGCTTGGCGGCGATGTCGGGCGATCCGGGTCGGCATCGTCTCCTCGACGATATCCTCGACGGCGACCGCCATCGCGCGGAACAGCGGGACCGCGCTGGTGAATGGCGTCTGGTGGGACTCCGCTTTTCGAAGGTGCCACTCCAAGTCCTGATAGAACGGCGCGGATTCACCGTCGAGGGACGACTCGACCTCACTCGTGACGTACACCGCGCTGATTCCCGGCGGCGCGGCGAGCGCCTTTTGGGAGTCGGTGATCGCGATGTCGACGTTCCACTCGTCGAGTTTGAAGGCGTCGCCGCCGATGGAGGTGACGCCGTCGACGACGAAGCGCGCGTCGTATTCCTCGGCGATCTCGCCGACGCCCGCGACGGGGTTCAACAGTCCCGTACTCGTCTCGTTGTGGACCATCGTGACGACGTCCGTGTCGTCGGTGACGACCGCGCGAACGTCCTCCAGCGGGATCGACTCGCCCCACGGGACCTCGACCCGCGTGACGTCGGCGTAGCGCTCTGCGATTCGGGCGAAGCGACGTCCGAACTTCCCGTTGACGAGGGCGACGACGTGTCCGCCGTCTGTACCGGACTGCGTCCGGTCGCCAGCGGGACTTCGTCCCGCGCTGCCAACTACGTTGGCGACGGCCGCCTCCATTCCCATCGAGGCCGTGCCGTTGAGAATGAGCGAGGTTCCGCCCCCGGCGGTCGCCGTCGACGATCCGTCGAGCGTCGACTGCTCGAAGATGTAGTCGAGACCGTCCTGTGCACGCTCGTAGACCGCCTCGAACGCCGCGGACCGGTGTGAGACCATCGGCTGGTCCATCGCCGCCGACACCTCGTCGGTGATCGGCACCGGGCCGGGGTTGAGGAGCAGGAAGTCCTCTTCCATACGCCGCGATTGCCGTCCGCAGGGATAAGCGATACGGGTTTCCGTCGACGCTGTGAGCGCTCTCCGGCGGTCGCTCGCTCGGCGCGTTCGTCGGCCTACCGAGACGCGCCGCCCCGGCGCTGCCGACGGGGATCACCGTCTGACGAAGCACCTAACTCCGCCGCGTCCGACCCGCCGATAGAATGAGCGACGAGACGTCGCCGGAGGCGGAAGCAAACGAACACGACGGCGATCGCCCGGAACTGGCCTACGCCGATCCGGACAACCCGTATCTCCGCGAGCCGAACGTCGGTTTCGAGCCGGTCGAGGCGCTGACTCGCGAGGAGGCCCAAGCCCAAGCCGAAGAGCTCCGCGCGGCGATTCGTGAGCACGACCACCGCTACTACGTGCGGGCTGATCCGCTGATCTCCGACCGCGCGTACGACGAGCTGTTCGCGCGGCTTCGAGAGTTGGAGGCGACCTTCGACCTCGACAGCGAGGCGAGCCCCACGCGTCGCGTCGGCGGCGAACCGCTGGAGGAACTGGAGACGGTCCAACACCGCGCGCCGATGCTCTCGATCGAGCAGTCGACCGACGCCGACGACCTCCGGGAGTTCGACCGCCGCGTGCGCGAGGCCGTCGGCGACGTCGACTACGTCTGCGAGCCCAAGTTCGACGGTCTCTCGGTCGAGGTCGTCTACGAGGGCGGTGAGTACGTCCGCGCGGCGACCCGCGGCGACGGCGAGCGCGGCGACGACGTGACCGAACAGGTGCGGACGATCCGCTCGATCCCGCTGCGGCTCCGCGGCGACTCCCCTGATTCGCTTTCGGTCCGCGGCGAGGTGTATATGCCCCGCGACGCTTTCCGCGAGCACAACCGCGAGCGCGTCGAGCGCGACGAGGAACCCTTCGCGAACCCCCGGAACGCCGCCGCCGGCACCCTCAGGCAACTCGATCCCGGCGTCGTGGCCGACCGACCGCTCGATTGCTTCTTCTACGACGTCCTCGACGCGAGCGAGGTTCCAGAAAGCCAGTCGGCGACGCTCAATCGACTGCGCGAGTGGGGCCTGCACGTCAACGACCGCGTCGAGGTCGTCGAGTCGGTCGAGGACGCGATCGACTATCGCGACGACCTGCTGGCGGCGCGCGAGGACCTGAACTACGAGATCGACGGCACTGTCATCAAAGTCGACGCCCGCGACGCCCGCGAGCGGTTGGGCGCGACGACCCGCGCGGTCCGCTGGGCGTTCGCCTACAAGTTCCCGCCGCGCGCGGAGATCACTCGGATCACTGACGTCGTCGTGCAGGTCGGACGGACGGGACGGCTCACGCCGGTCGCCCTCCTCGAACCGGTCGACGTCGGCGGCGTGACCGTCTCGCGGGCGTCTTTACACAATCCCGATGAAATCGAACGCCTCGGCGTCGACGTCGGCGACGAGGTGCGCGTTCGCCGCGCGGGCGACGTCATCCCCGAGGTCGCAGAAGTGACTGAAAAGCGCGCCGCGGGGACGTTCGAATTCCCCGAAACGTGTCCGGTCTGCGGCAGCCCCGTCGAGCGCAACGGCCCGCTGGCGTTCTGTACGGGCGGACTCAGCTGCGACGCGCAGTTGATCCGCGCGATCGTCCACTACGGGAGCCGCGGCGCGCTCGATATCGACGGCCTCGGCGAGGAACGGGTCGAACAACTGGTCGACGCGGGCGTGGTGACGTCGCTGCCGGACCTCTACCGGCTCTCGGTCGACGACCTCGCGGAACTGGACGGGTGGGGAGAGACGAGCGCGCGGAACCTCATCGACGCCGTCGACGCCACTCGCTCACCGTCGCTTTCGGACTTCCTCGTCGCGCTCGGAATCCCGGAAGTCGGCGGCAGCACTGCCCGAAACCTCGCGCGGGCGTTCGGCTCGCTGGACGCCGTGGTGGACGCCGACGAGGACGCGCTCGAAGCCGTCGATGACGTCGGACCGACAGTCGCGGCGCACATCGCGGAGTTCTTCGCGAACGACAAGAACCGCGCGGTCCTCGAGGAACTCCGCGAGATCGGCGTCGAGCCCGAGGCGGTCGAAGCAGACGACGAACACGACGAGCTCGACGGCCTGACGTTCGTCTTCACCGGATCGCTGTCGGTGACTCGCGGCGACGCCCAAGCCCTCGTCGAACGACACGGCGCGTCGGCGACGAGCAGCGTCTCCGGCAACACCGACTACCTCGTCGTCGGCGAGAACCCCGGCGAGAGTAAGCTGGCCGACGCCGAAGCCAACGACGTGCCGGTGCTCGATGAACGGGAATTGGAGGAACTCCTCGCCGAGTACGGGATCGGGTATCCACCGGAGGGGTAGCCGCTCGGTCGCGACCGTCCCGGATCGCAGATCAGAGGTCCGCGCGTTCGAACGCCCGGTAGCCGATCACCGCGGGAATCGCGATCCACGCGAGCAGAATCGCGAGGAGGAACCACCCCGAGAAGTAAAACGGGATCGACTCCCGAAGAATCGGCGTCAGGACCGCCTGCTCACCGAACGTCGTCGTGACGAGCCGCGCCTGTTCGGGGCCGTAATACACCTGTGCAGCGAGCGTCTCGTACGTTTTCAGCGGGTTCAGGTACTTCAGGAACACCCCGATCTTGACCCGAAGTCCCTCCGAGAGCGCCCCGATTCCGACCTCCTCGGCCGCGTAGTTGAGGAGTTTCGGGATTCCCTCGGAGATCGATCCCCAGAGGACGGCGAAGACGAGGTACAGCCCCATCGTCGCGAGCGTCGCCTCGCGGTTCGAGTCCGCGAGCGCCGAGAGGCTCAGGCCGATCGAGACGAACGCGACCCCTAAGAGCACCGTGAGCGCGACCTGTGGGACGAACGAGCCGAGCTGTAACCGCGTACCGGTCGCGAGGAGCACGAGGAACGTCGCGAAGAACCCGACGAGCAGGGCGACGACGACGACTGCCGAGCGTCCGAGGAGCTTTCCGGTCATCGCGTCGAGCCGGGAGTTCGGCAGCGAGAGCAGGAGCTTGATCGAGCCGCTCTCGCGCTCTTCGGTGATCGAGCCGTACGACGTCGACAGGGCGACGAACCCGAGGATCAACGCGAGCAGGCCGGGGAACGAGAAGCTGAACACGCCGAGGTCGGCGAAGAACCCGAAGAGGTTCGAGACCTGCCGGAGGTCCGGCGGGACCAAGAGACCGAAGAACAGCGCCGGCGCACCGCCGAGGAAGAGGGCGAAAAACAGCGTCGAACCGTGGAGCCACCGCGAGCGGATGGCGTCGCGGAACTCCTTGCGCGCGACGGCCTGCCAGCTCATCGCGTCACCTCCGCATCCTCGGTGGGTTCGTCTCCGGGTTCGTCTCCGCTTTGGTCCCCAGATTCGTCTCCGGGTTCGTTCTCGGCTTCGTCGTCGACCGCGCTTTCGACGGCCTCGTCGCGCTCGGTGTACGCGAGGAACAGATCTTCGAGGGAGGCCTCCTCGGTCGTGAAGTCGGTGACGCTGACACCGCTGTCCTCCAGTTCGGTGACGACGCGGGTTTTCGCGTCGCTCTCGCAGGCCACGCGGAGCGCGTCGTCGCCGTCGCGGTCGACGCGGTCGACGCCCGCGAGGTCGCGGACGGCGGCGAGGACGTCGTCGTCGACGCGCTCGCCGACGGTCACGCGGAGAGTCGCGTCGGCGTCCGAGGCGGCTCTGAGCCCCTCGATCGAGTCGACGGCGACGAGCTCGCCCGCGCGGAGGATGCCGACGCGGTCACAGACGGCCTCGACCTGTTCGAGGATGTGACTGGAGAAGAAGACGGTCGTCCCGCGCTCGGCCTCCGCGAGAACGATCTCGCGCATCTCTTTCGCACCCGCGGGATCGAGCCCGGAGGAGGGCTCGTCGAGGATCAGGAGGTCCGGGTCGCCGACGAGCGCCATCGCGAGCGCGAGCCGTTGGCGCATCCCCTTCGAGTAGCCGCCGGCCTGTCTGTCCGCCGCGTCGGCGAGTCCGACCCGGTCCAAGACCGCGTCGGGCTCGACGTCGACGTCCTTCGAGTCGATGGCGAACTCGACGTGGGCGCGGCCCGTCAGCCGATCGTACACGTCGAAGCCCTCGGGGAGCACGCCGGTCCGTTCCCGCACGGCGACACTGTCCTCGCGGGCGTCGTGTCCGAGGACGGACACCGTTCCGGACGTCGGCCGAACGAAGTCGAGTAGCAGGTTGATCGTCGTCGACTTCCCCGCCCCGTTTGGCCCGAGAAAGCCGAATATCTCCCCCTCCTCGACAGTGAGCGAGAGATCCGAGACGGCGGTGACGTCCTCGAACCGCTTCGTCACTCCGTCGAGTTCGATAGCACTCATACTCGTGGGTTGTCCGATCCGCGCATAAAGCGTTTGGTGAGAGAATCAGCGCTGAGACTGGGATTTCTGGTGGAATCCGGGCCTGTTACGTTTCGTCGTCGGGACTGAGCGCCGTTATATCTCGTCGTCGGGCCCGTGCTGTTCGCGCACGCGCTCGACCTCCGCCGCGTAGCGTTCTCTCGTCTCCTCGTCCTCGACGGGTTCGAGGTCGGCGGCGTCGACATCGACCGCGGCGGTGGTGCCGGTTCCGCGCTGACGCATAATCGTCGTCGAGACCTGTTTCCGGCGGACGGCTGCCCCGTCGGGCGTCGCGTAGATCATATCCACGAGTCCCCGGTCGGTGTAGGTGCGTTCGACCAGCCAGCAGCGAACGGTGTCGGCTCCGTCGCGGTCGTCGGCATCGGCCATAGCCACCGCTCGGCGCGGCAGCCGTTTGTAGCTACCGCCTCGACGCTGTCGTTCGTCGGCCCGATTTCGACGCGTCGTTGCGGTCAGTGCTGTCGCGTCACCCTCAAGCCCGCTCGCCCGCTACGTCGGGGCAATGGAGCGCAGCGAACTTCGCGAGCGGGCCGCGGAGTTACCGGCCGGTCCCGGCGTCTATCAGTTCCTCGATAGCGACGACGTCGTCTACGTCGGCAAGGCGGTCGACGTCCGGGATCGGGTCCGCTCGTACGCCGATCCGCGGAGCGAGCGCATCCGGCAGATGGTCGAGCGCGCCGATTCGATCGACGTCGCCGTCACTGACACGGAGACGCAGGCGCTGTTGCTCGAAGCGAACCTGATCAAGCGCCACCAGCCGCGGTACAACGTCCGGCTGAAGGACGACAAGTCCTACCCGCTCGTCCAACTGACGGACCACCCGATCCCGCGGATCGAAGTCACGCGCGATCCCGACCCCGGCGCGACGGTCTTCGGGCCGTTCACCGACAAGAGCCGCGTCGATACCGTGGTGAAGGCACTCCGCGAGGTCTACGGCCTCCGGGGCTGTTCGGATCACAAGTACGCGAACCGGGATCGACCCTGTCTCGACTACGAGATGGGGCTATGCACCGCCCCTTGCACCGGCGAAATCTCCCCCGACGCGTACCGAGAGGACGTCGAGTCGGTCGTCCGCTTTTTTACGGGCGAGACCGGCGTACTCGCGGATCCGCTCCGACGAGCGATGGAGACAGCGTCCGAATCCGAGCAGTTCGAGCGCGCCGCGAACCTCCGGGACCGGCTCGACGCCATCGAATCGTTCCACGGCGCGGGTGAAGAGGCGGTTTCGACGCGAAGCGACGAACGCGCGGTCGACGTCCTCGGCGTCGCCGTCGAGGGCGACGGCGCGGCGGTCGCGCGGCTACACAGCGAACGCGGCCAGTTGGTCGATCGCTCGCGGCACTACCTCGACGCCCCCGAGGGGGGAGAACGATCTGCGGCGGTTCTCACGGCGTTTCTGACGCAGTACTACGCCGAACGCGACTTCCCGGACGCGATCCTCTGTTCGGAGCGCCCGGACGACGCCGACGTCGTCGCGTGGTTGAACGCCGAAGGAGTCGACGTCCGCGTCCCGGGTGCTGGACGGGAGTCGAAACTCGTCGAGCTGGCGCTCAAGAACGCTCGAAGCGGCCCGAATCGGGGGGACGGGCTTGCGAGTCTCGCGGACGAGCTGGGGCTCCCGTCGGCCGCCAGAATCGAGGGCTTCGACGTGAGTCACGCCGGAGGCACGGCGGTCGTCGGCAGCGACGTCTGCTTCGTCGACGGCTCCGCCGAGAAGACCGACTACCGCCGTAAGCGACTCGTCGACGGCAACGACGACTACGCGCGGATGCGCGAGCTCGTCCGCTGGCGGGCCGAACGCGCCATCGAGGGGCGCGATGACCGCCCCGATCCGGACCTGCTGCTCATCGACGGGGGCGAGGGACAGCTCGGCGCGGCCCGAGACGCGCTCGCGGCGACCGGCTGGGACGTGCCGGTCGTCGCGCTCGCGAAGGAGCGAGAGCTCGTCGTCACACCAACCGGCGTTCGCGACTGGGACAGCGACGACCCCGCGCTGCACGTCCTCCAGCGCGTTCGCGACGAGGCGCACCGCTTCGCCGTCCAGTATCACCAGACGCTCCGCGACGACGTTCGGACGGTCCTCGACGACGTCCCCGGCGTCGGCGAGAAAACGCGGACCGCCCTCCTGCGGCGGTTCGGGAGCGTCGAGAACGTCCGGAACGCGTCGACCGCAGACCTGACCGACGTCCCCGGTATCGGCGAACAGACCGCGCGGACGATACGCAAGCGACTGTGAGCGGCGCGTTGGCGGCGACCGTTCCGCATCGCCGGACGCATCGCTAGCGAAAAGGCGAACAGTCGGCACCCGCGTCGGCGACGCCCCCGACTCGGCGTCGTCGCTGTTCGGTTTCCGGGCCGCCGTGCCGAACAACCGCGACCCGGCCCGGAGTGACTCTCAGATCACGGGGCTGCTGGCCGCGTCTTCATAGATAAATGATCGCCCGACGGCCGACCGCCGCGAGCCAAATCCTTAATAGTCGTTAACACGCCCCACTGAACTATGGACGATATTTTCGTCGCGCGAGTGATGTCCTCGCCGGTCCACACCGTTTCGCCCGACACGCTGGTCGAGGAGGCCGCACAGAAGATGCTGGACGCCGAGATCGGCTCGGTCGTCGTCGTCGACGGCGGGCGGCTCGTCGGAATACTGACGAACACGGACTTCGTGAAGATCGTCGCCGAGCGGAAGCCGAAGGATCAGACGCCGGTCTCGGAGTACATGATGCCGGTCGACGTGACGACGGGTGCGCAGACGCCGATCGCCGAAGTGGCAGAAGCGATGGTCGACCACGGCATCCACCACGTCCCCGTCGTCGACGACGACGACGCGGTCATCGGTATCGTGACGACGACGGATCTCGCGTCGTATCTCTCTCAGTTCCGGACGGCGTCCGTTTGAATCGGAAAAAGCGGACGAACGACCAGTTTGCTACGCGATTTTCTCGTACTGCTCGGAGAGTTTCTCCGCGGCGTCGTCGAGAAGGTCGCGCTCGTAGTCGTCGAGGTCCCACTCGACGACCTCCCTGACGCCGTCGGAGCCGAGTTTGAGCGGCACGCCGACGGCCGTGTCCTCGTAGCCGAACTCGCCGTCGAGGACGATCGAACCGGGGAGGACCTCGCCGGTGTCCCGGAGGATCGCCTCGACCATATGGGCGATGCCCGTTGCCGGCCCCCACTGCGTCGCGCCCTTGCGTTCGATGACGTCCATCGCGGACTCCTTGAGATCGCCGAGAATCCCCTCGCGCTCGTCGGCCGTGAATTCGGGATCCGCGCCGTCGACGCGGACCTTCGAGAAGACGGGGACCTGCGAGTCGCCGTGCTCGCCGAGGATCGTCGCCTCGACGTTTCGCACGGGCGCGTCGAACCGTTGGCTGAGCACGTAACGGAAGCGCGCGGAGTCGAGGCGACCGCCGAAGCCGATCACCTTGTGGCGGTCGCGTCCCCCCGACTCGTAGAGGTGGCGGTTCAGCAGATCGACCGGGTTCGAGGTCGTAACCGAGACGAAGTCGTCGTTGTACTCCGCCAGCGAGGAGCCGATATCCTCCATAATCGGCGCGTTGTCGCCGGCGAGGTCGATCCGCGTCTGTCCGGGCTGACGGGGGATACCCGCCGTGATGACGACGACGTCGGACCCGGCAGTGTCCTCGTAGGTTCCCTGAACGACCTCGGTGTTGGAGTCGTAGGCGATCCCGTGGTTCGCGTCGGCGGCCTGCCCGACGGTCTCGTCTTCCTTGTCCGGAATATCCACGAAGACGAGTTCGTCGACGACGTCGCGGAGCGCGAGATTGTACCCGGCCGCTGCGCCGACGGTCCCGGCCGCACCGACCACGCTTACTTTCGTCATAACGGGTGAGAGTTGCCTCCGCGGTCGATTAAACGCTTTGGCGCAGGCTGAAAGCGTGTCGGGAACGCGTCTCGGCGACACGTCACTCCATTCGGGCTAGCACCGCAACCAACATACAAACACCACGCCGCCGTACGGCCAGCTATGGACGACCGCGCGAAGCCCGACTGGTGGGTCAGGAACGAGCGCGAGCGGGAGCGGATGGACCTCCCGTCTTACGAGCCAGCGCGATTCGAGAACGGCACGTACGTCCACGACGTTGTGTCCCAACTGGAGTCGAGATACGACTGTACGATCACTGTTCTCGGGATCAATACGGAGTACCCCGACAACTGGGAGGTCCGAGTCGACGGCGAATGCGCCTTCACCGTCGACCGCTCCCGCGACGAGAACGGGAACACGAGGTACCACCTCGACGCCGAAACCTTTCGTGAACGGGTCGAGCGGGCGATAGAGTAGCCCTTAGACAGGCAAATCGAATACCTCGATCGCGTTCTCGCCGAAGACCGCCCGCTGGTCCTCCCCGGAGAGATGGCTGAAGAACCCCCGGATCGATTCCGGATTGTCGAAGTCGTAGTGGGGGTGGTCCGTCGAGAACATAATGCTCTCGGGTCCGAGAATGTCGATCATATCGGCCATATGTGATCGCTTGTTGAACTCGCCGAGCGGTTGCGTGCTGAAGTAGAACTGATCGCGGATGTACTCCTCAGGCATCTTCTCCAACAGCGGGACTTGGCTTCGCCACGTGCTGTACTCCCGATTGAGTCGCGATATCAGATACGGCACCCAGCCGATACCCGATTCGAGGATCACGAACTCCAAGTCGGGGAACTTCGCGGGCGTCCCGTTCGCGATCAGACTCGTGACGACCCACATCATCGCGAACGGGTGACTGAGCGTGTGGATTTCCGGCATCTTCGACATCGTGCGGTAGAGCCCCGCCATATCCCACATGTGCCCGGTCGCCGTCGTGTGGAAGACGATCGGAAGCCCGTGGTCCTCGGCAGCGGCCCAGATCGGATCGTACCGCGACTCGCCGAGGCCGCGCTCTTGCCCGCCGGGATGGATGAACACGCCGACGAGCTGGTCGTGGTCGCCGAGGCGATCGATCTCGGCGGCAGCGGCCTCCGGATCGCGAGTTTGGACGGCGATCAGCCCGAAGTAGTCGTCGTTCGCGTCCATAAACTCCTCGACGAGGACGTCGTTGGCGGCCGGCATCTGTTGGACGATCTGCTCGGTGTCGGGGTAGACGTCCCACATCGGCTGCATATTGATGATCGGATAGTCGACGCCGAACCCCTCGCGAAGCGGTTCGTCGATGTACGCCTCGGTGTCGGTGACATCGCCCGACACGTCGTCGCGACCGCCGAAGACACTGAGGGTGTCCGGGACTTCGCTGTGGCTGCCAGACGACGGGAACCCGTACCCCCCGGTCCCCTTGTTCGGATCGAGGAGGTGGCTGTACGGCATCTCCATCTTCGCGGCCACCTTCTCGGCGATGTCGGGGTGATGCTCGGGGACGTGGACGTCGGTGTCGACGACGAGGAGGTCCTCCATCGGTTCTTCCTCGGATGGCGTGGATGCCGTTCCCATACCACACACTCTGACGGTCGCACAATAAGTGTTCAGCCGGCTGCAACGAAGGATCGAGGCGAGCGGGGGACGGCCAGACGGCGGTGGTCGACGCCTCCCTATACGGTCACGTGGATCTCGCCGTCTTCGACGTCGACGTCGTGGGAGATCAGTTGCACGCCGGGCTTCGAGTGGCACTCGCCGGTCACGAGGTCGAACTCCCACCCGTGCCACGGGCAGGCCACGATCTCGCCCTCGCGGACGTACTCGGTCGTCGTCTCCATTTGGTCGCGGTCGAACTCGGCCTCTAGGAATCCGGAGGTCGGACCCTCACAGACCGGCCCGCTCTGGTGGGCACACCAGTTCGTGTACGCGTAGTAGTCCCCGTCGATGTTGTAGACACCGATCTCTTTCCCCTCGAGTTCGACGACGAGGTGATCGCCGGGAGCCAATTCGTCCGCATCGACAACGGAGTGTGTCGCCATATCCCTACTCTCGGAGATGGTGGCATAATAGTTTGGCAACTTGTCACAACCGCGGTGCGGGAGGCAGGTGCGCAACAGAGCTAATCGCGCTCGGTGCGTTCAGACATACATCGCTTCACTCGGCCAACTTCGCGGCGCGACGGGATCCCCGCGAGCGCCAGCGAGCACGACGGGACCCCCGAGAGTGTCAACGATCGGGAGTACGTCGCGCGAGTGAAATTTCTGATTGTACGGGCGCGACGGGATTCGAACCACGGTCGCTCACTCCGTTCGCTCCCTGATTCGAATCCCGCGCGCCGGTTCGCTCGTCGCTACGCTCCTCGCTGTACGGGCGCGACGGGATTCGAACCCGCGACCATCGGATTAGAAGTCCGACGCTCTGTCCGACTGAGCTACGCGCCCTCGGATTGGTCAATTCGGTCGCGGGTAAAAAGGAATGCGGGTTTGGCGTCGTCTCCGGCGTCACCGCCCGCGAATCCGAAACGGCTGCTGAGAGCGAGACCGCCGAGCGCAACGCGTAAGGCTCGGTGCCGTGAACCGACGCGTAATGAAGGTCATCGGCACCGTCGGACTGCCCGGCAGCGGAAAGGGCGAGGCCGCCGCCGTCGCCCGCGACAGCGGCGTTCCGGTCGTCACGATGGGCGACGTGATTCGGCAGGCGTGTCGCGATCGCGGTCTCGACCCCGCGGAGCACCACGGCGAAATGGCGCGGACGCTCCGCGAGGAGGGCGGCCCCGCGGCCATCGCCGAGCAGTCGCTCCCGCTGATCGAATCGGCGTTAGAAGGGAGCGACGTCGTCCTCGTCGACGGCCTTCGATCAGACGTCGAACTCGACCGCTTCCGCGAGGCGTTCGGCGAGGACTTCCTGCTCGTGAGCATCGAAGCGCCGTTCGAGACCCGCGCGGAGCGGCTCCTCGAACGCGACCGTGACGAAAGCGATGTCGACAGGGAGGCGCTTCGAGCGCGCGAGGAGCGCGAGCTCGGGTTCGGGATGGGCGACGTGATGGACGAGGCCGACGTCGTCGTCCACAACACCGACACGCTCGATGCGTTCCGCGAGCGCATCCGGGCGATCCTCGCGGACGACCTCGCGAGTCTGGCTGACGACGAGTACGTGCGCGTCGCGGACGACGGAAGCCCAGATTCGACGCCCACGGCCGACGCCGGTGAGTCGCGATGATCTACCACATCGAAGCGCGGATCGTCGCACCGGTGCGCGATACCGAGGTGACCGACCGCGTCGAAGACGCCGTGAGGAACCTCTTTCCGAATGTCGAGTTCGAGCACCGCGCAGGCGAACTCGTCGGGGAGACGCACTCTTTGGAGCGCTTCTCGGAGCGGCTGCACGATCAGGCGATCCTCGAAACCGCTCGAACGGAGTTCTTCAAGCGCGCCGACGACGAAGGCTTTTCCTTCGCGCTGAAGAAGCAAGCCGCGTTCAAAGGCGTCATCAACTTCGCCGTCGGCAACCCCGACGAACTCGGTGACATTCAGGTGCACGTCACCGTCTCCGACCCCGACGTCGAGGCGTACATCGATCACGTCGCGCCACCGACCGAGAAAGGACAGCCCATCGACCCCGACGAGCGGGAGTGACGCGATTCAGTCTCTGCGAGCGGGGATAACGCCGCCCAGTCCTGACGAGCGCGAGTCGAACGTGAGGCGACGCCGAGTCAGATCGGCGCGAGCAGTGCGATCAGCGCGGCCGCGATGAAGACGATCTTTAGCGCCGTGTTGACCGCGATCACCTTCGAGCCGAACGCCGGCCCCCAGATACCGTACTGAAACGGAATCGAGCGCTTGAACGTCGAAACGGCGAAGGAGATGATTCCGCCGAGCAACATCGTCGCGACGGCGGTCCGCGGCGTGAACGTCGAGCCGATCATCGGCGCGATCGTCGCCGCGCCGGCGGTCGTGTCGAACGCGAACACCGCGATCACCGGCAGCGACGCGCCGGGGAGCCCGAGCAGCGCCGTCAGCGGCTCCGCTGCCGCGGTGATCGATTCGAGATCCTGCGTCCGGACGATGAGCGTGACGAGCACGTAGACGACCGCGAGTCGCGGAACGATGCGCTTCAGCTTCGGCCACGTCTTCTCAGCGGCGGTTTCGAGCACTGCCAGTGGCGGCTCAGTTTCGTCTTTCCCGACGCCTGCCGCGCTCGTCGAGGCGTCAGCGATTCCTCCGTCAGGGGTGGTTGCCGCCGCCCGTTCCCCAGCGTCGCCGTCGCGACCGGCGAGCAGTACGGTCCCGGCGGCCACGCCCGCGATCGTGATTCCCAGCGCGATGAGAGCGCGCGCCCCGACGTAGAGCAGCCCGACTTCGAGGCCGAGAATCGGGATCAACACCGGCGCGTAGAACGTGAAGATGTGCTGAACGAACCCGAAGAACGTGTTCATCGTGACGGCGATGAGCGTCTCCGTATCGTCCAAGCGGCCGGATTCGCGGAACTCCGCGAGCATCCCGTAGCCCGCCGTCGTCGACGCTGCAGTCGTGACGATCGCCGTGCCGACCTCGTCCGGGAGGTTCGCCGGGCGAGTGAGGTACTTCGAGACCGTCGCGATCCGCTCGACGAGGCCGAAGCCGACGGCGACGTTCGCGAGGAAGACGCCGACAGCGATGAAAACGGAAATGCGGACCACTCGCGGCGCGACCTCGACGAGGATGGGCCAGACGACGTCGATGAGGACTGGCCAGATGGCGTCGGCGACTGCCCCCGGTTGCATAGCTCCCACTCCGTACGGAAGTGACTAATCGGCGTCGATTGCGGCCCGCAGCGACGATCAATCGGCGTCGGTTGCGGCCCGAGGCGGCGACCAATCGGCGTCTGTGCAGCCCCGATGGTCGCCTCACAGCAGCAATTGGACCGTCGCGAACAGGACCACCACGCCGAGGACGTCGCAGGTGTTGGTGACGACCGGGATCACCACGTCGTCGGGGTCGAGGCTGAACCGGTAGGCGACGTACGTCGCGGCGAAGGTCACGACGATGACGAGGACAGCGAGCACGATGCCGGCGACGACAGCGACGACAAAAACGGTGCGCAGCGGCAACCGAGCCCCGCTGACGAGTGCGGTGAGCCCCCACGCGCCGACGCCGACGATGGGGAAAATCGACGACGCGAGCGCGACCGTGGCGACCGCGTTGCCGACGAGGTGCTCGTCGTCGGGAGCAAAGGAGAGCGTCCCGAGGTGAAACGACGTCGAGAGCCGCGCCGCGAGAACGCTTCCGAGGTTCCCCGCGGTGCCGATCGTTACCGGCACCAAGGCCAGAAGCGTCGGATACCGTAACAACTGGGCCTCGAATCGACCGAGCACCAGCCCGCTCCCGAGCTCGACGATCGTGAGGACGAAAAGCACCGGAAGCATCGCCCGCGTGATCGCGCGGACGGTCCACTCGGTCGGCACCTACAGCACCCCCGACGCCGCCAGAACGAGCCTGACCGCGAGCAGCAAAAAGAGCATCCCGAAGAGGTCCCCGGTCGTCGTCACCAGCGGCCCGACGAGCGTGTCGGGATCTCGCCCGCGACGATACCCGGCGAAGACCGCGGTGACGACGACGCCCGCGAGCGCGATCCCCGACAGGAGTCCGGACACGAGCGCGATGGCGACGAGCACGGGAAGCGGCGCGACGCTGTCGCCGAGAACGGTGAGAATCGAGAAGGCGGCGACGGCCGCGAACGCGGAGGTCAAAAGACCGTTCGCGAGCGCGGCCGCGACCGCCGATCGTAGCCGTTCGTCGCCGCCGCGGATCCGCGGTTCGACGAGCCCCTGGTGCAGCGCCGTCGAGATGCGCGCGCCGAGCGACCCGTAGACGTTACCGCGGGTCGCGAGCAACGCCGGAACGAGGACCAAGAGCCCGGGGACCGCTCGCAGCTCCGCGCGCATCCCGCCGAGAATGACGCCCGCGAAGAGCCCCCCGACGAGGCTCGCCGCGAGCGCTGGGAGCGCCTCCCGATAGGCATCGCGGGCGACGTCCCGGACGGTCATACGACGACCGACGACCGGAGGGGTGAAAAATCGGACGTGTCGCGATCGGTCGCGAAGAAAGTCAGCGAGACAGCCGATCGGGTCCAACTGCACGAACGGATCCAGACCGACTATCCGAACTGATCCAGACCGACTATCCGAACTGATCCAGACCGACTATCCGAACTGATCCAGACCGACTATCCGAACTGATCCAGACCGACTATCCGAACAGACTAAGATGGACTACCCGAACGGCCCCAGACCGCCACCGCCTCCGCCGCCGAGGCCGCCCATTCCGCCGCCACCGCCGCCCTGGTTCTGGAGCTTCTTCATCATCCGCTGCATATCGCCGTCGCCCATCCCTTGGAACTGCTGGATGGTCTGTTCCATCATCTTGTGCTGTTCGAGGAGCTCGCGGACGGTCTCCTCGTCCTTGCCGGAGCCCCGGGCGATCCGACGGGTTCGAGAGGCCCCGATCGAGCGGGGGTTCTCCAGTTCGTCGTCGGTCATCGAGTCCATAATGACGTCGAAGGCGTGCATCCGGTCCTGCGTGACGTCCATCGCGTCGTCGGGGAGCTGATCCTTGAAGCCGCCGCCGAGGCCCGGAATCATATCGAGGACCTGATCGAGCGGCCCCATCCGGTTCATCGCCTCCATCTGCTTTTGCATATCCTTGAGGGTGAACGACCCCTTCATAATGTCCTCGGGGTCCCAGTCGTCCTCTTCGTCTCCCGTCTCCGCCATCGCGCGCTCGACGCGCTCGGAGAGCTGTTTGAGGTCGCCCATCCCGAGAAGCCGGGAGATGAAGCCGTTGGGCTCGAAGCGCTCGATGTCTTGGACCGTCTCGCCGGTGCCCAAGAAGGCGATCGAGGAGCCGGTCTCGTTGACGGCGGTCAGCGCGCCGCCGCCTTTCGCCGTCCCGTCGAGCTTGGTGACGACGACGCCGCCGATGCCGATGGCGTCGTCGAACTCGCGGGCCTGCTCTTTCGCGCCCTGCCCGATCGCGGCGTCGAGCACGAGCAGCGAGCGGTCGGGGTCGACGACCGATTCGATCTCCTCGATCTCGGCGATGAGGTCGTCTTCGAGCGCGTGCCGACCGGCGGTGTCGACGATGTGAACGTCGGCGTCTTCGGTCGCTTCGAGACCCTCGCGGACGATTTTGACGGGGTCGGACTCGTCGGGGTCGCCGTAGAACTCGACCTCGGCGCGCTCGCACATCTGCTTGGCCTGGTCGTACGCGCCGGGGCGGAACGTGTCGGTCTGAATGACCGCCGGGCGCAGGCCCTTCTTCGAGAACCACCACGCCATCTTCGCGGCGCTGGTCGTCTTCCCCGAACCCTGCAACCCGGCGAGGAGGATCGTCTGCGACTCTAAGGGGAGATCGGTCGACTCGCCGACGAGGTCGACGAGTTCCTCGTAGACGATCTTGAGGACGTGATCACGCGCGGACGTCCCGGCGGGCGGTTCCTCCTCGGTCGCGCGCTCTTTGATCGACGAGGAGAGGTCCATCACGAGAGAGACTTCGACGTCGGCGGAGAGCAGCGAGCGCTGGATCTCCTTGACGATCTCCTCGACGTCTTCCTCGTCGAGGCGGGATTTCCCCTGCAGCGTATCGAGACTGCTGCGGAGAGAACTCCCGAGATTGTCGAGTACCATTAGCGCTCTCTACGCCGCCGCGCGGGTAAAGGCTTTTTCTGCGGCGGCGAGAGGTCAGCGCGTGTCCGTCGTTCCCGACCTTCCGACGTATCTCGCCTTCTGCGCCGCCGCGGTCGCGCTGATCCTCACGCCCGGCCCGGACACGATGTACGTTCTCACGCGGGGCGTCCAGAGCCGCGACGCCGGCGTCAGATCGGCGTTCGGGATCGCTACCGGCGTCCTTGCTCACACGGCAGCCGCGACTCTCGGTCTCGCGGCGCTCCTCCGCGCCGCGCCCGCAGCGTATCAGATCGTCAAGTACGCGGGCGCGGTCTACCTCGTCTATCTGGGCGTGCAGGCGATCCGGAACGACGAGTTCGGTGGCACCGACGGCGCGGGCGACGGAGTCGCCGATGCGACGGCCAGCGGATCCGACGACTCGGGAGGGAGCGGGTCCGCGGACGCGACGGGCAGTTTCTACCGCGGCGTCCTCGTGAATGCCCTGAATCCGAAGGTGGCGCTGTTCTTTCTCGCGTTCCTCCCCGGGTTCGCTGGCTCGGGCCCCGACGCCGAGGTCCGGATGTTTCTGTTCGGGGCGACGTACGCCGTTCTGACGGCGGTGTATCTGGGCGGCGTCGCCGTCGCGTCCGGGCGAGTCGGACGAACACTGACCTCGGCGGCGGCGACCTCGCGGCTGAGTTGGGTCGGGGGCGGCGCGATGATCGTGCTGGGGCTGGCGCTGGCGGTCGAGTGAGAGTTACGCGAAAAGACCGCGGGAGCGGCTACTCTTCGCCGCCGACCAACCGCGCGACCATCCGCTCGGGATCGAAGCGTTCGATGTCGTCGTAGCCTTGGCCGATCCCGAGAAAGAGGATCGGCTTGCCGGTGACGTAGGCGATCGAGATGGCCGCGCCGCCGTTGGAGTCGGCGTCGGCCTTCGTGAGGACCGCGCCGTCGATCTCGGCAGTGTCGTTGAAGGTCTTCGCGCGCTCGACAGCGTCTTGGCCCGCGACGGCCTCGTCGACGAACAGCGTCATATCGGGGTCGACCACGCGGTCGATCTTCTCGAGTTGGGCCATCAGATCGTTCGAGGTGTGGAGCCGTCCGGCGGTGTCGCCGAGGACGACATCGATGTCGTGCGCCTCCGCGTACTCGACGGCGTCGTACAGCACGGCCGCCGGGTCGCCGCCCTGCTCGTGGGAGATGAGCTTCGTGTCGAGGTTCTCGGCGTGCTTTCGGATCTGCTCGTTCGCCCCGGCGCGGTAGGTGTCGCCGTTAGCCATCACGACCGACAGACCCTGCTTCTCGAAGTACCGCGCCATCTTCGCGATGCTCGTCGTCTTCCCGACGCCGTTGACGCCGGTGAAGACGATCGTCACTGGTTTGTCCGCCTCGGCGACGCGTCCGTCGAAGTCGAACTGGCCGACGCTGATGACGTCGTAGAGCGCGTCGTGCAGCGCGGTTTCGACGAGTTCGGCGGTTGTCTCGACCTGCGCGCGCGTCTCGCCGATCATCTTCTCGCGGACGGTGTCGAGGATCTCCTCTGCGACGTTCATCTCCACGTCGCTCTCTAAGAGCGCCATTTCAAGCTCCCAGAGCGGATCTTCGAGGTCCCCCTCCTCGATGATGACTTTCCCCGTGGCGAACGCCGCCGCGCGCTTGAACCGGCCGGGACCCGAGTCCTCCTCGTCGTCTTCTCGGAGCGCGGTCTCGGCCTCCTCGGAGGCGAGAGCGGTCGCGTCGCCGTCGGTAGCGGGTGCGTCGTCGGCAGCGGTCGTACTATCGTCCGTAGCCGCGGAACCGGCGGCCGCGCCGGCGTCGACAGTTCCCACGTCCGCCGCTGCCGTGTCGATGTCGGCTTCGGGCGTTTCCGGCGCGCTGGTCGCGCCGGTCGCATCGGTATCGACTTCCTCGACGTCGCTCGCGGCGTCGTCGGGGTCGGCGTCCGCCGGTTCGTTCTCCACCGCCGTCTCTTCGACGTCCTCCCGGAAACTGTCGAGTTTCTTTTTCAATCCGTCAAACATGGATGTCGGGCCGCAAGTCGGGTGCTGCGTGCGACGTTACTCGCCGTCGCCGTCGTCCTGCATTTCCTGCATCTGCTGCATCTGCTGTTGCTGCATCTGCTGTTGCATCTGCTGGGCCTGCTGTTCGAGGTCGGAACTCTCGTCTTCCAGCTCCTCGATCTCTTCGCGGACCTCCGCGATGCGGTCGTCGAGCGCGTCCTGTTTCGTCTCTAAGGCGTCCGCAGCGTCGTCGGACGACTGCTCGACCGCGTAGTCGGCTCCGAGTCCGACGATGATCTCGTCGATATCCTGAATTTCAGCGCGGACGTACGCGCCGCCGCCGAGTGGGACTTGGACGGTGGAGCCGCTGTCGAGGGTCTCGATTGCCTCGATCGCCTCGTCGATCTCGGTCTGCTCGTTCTGGAGGTCGTCGACGTCGGATTCGAGCGCTTCGATCTCCTCGTCGATCGCCTGCAGTTCTTGGGAGAGCTGCTGGAGCTGCTGTTGACCGCCGCCACCCATCATGCCGCGGACACCTCCTTGATCTCGTCGAGTTCGATCTGCGTGCGCTTTAGGCCGTGCTGGCTCCCGATGTTCGCGTACACGCGGTCGCGGGCGACGTTCTCGTTCGGTGCCTCGACCGTGGTAGTGAACTCGCTGGACCCATCGCGGCTCTGGAACCGGCCGCTAACCGTAAAGTCACTCATAGACGTAGGTTCCCGAGCGAGCGGGAAGTATCTTCCTACTCGGGATCCCGAGAACGGGCGATTCGGGCCGTGAGAACGATTCTCGGAGATTGGCGTACGAGTAGACGGGGCGTCGCAGAAAGCGCGGCGACAGTCCGATACCGGATCGCCGATACCTGATCAGACATCCGAACGGCGTGATGTCGACGAGCGAAATCGGCTCGTCGCGATTTCCGGAAAAGCGGCTAGTCGAGGTAGCCGAGGGCGTCCTCGATCCGGCTCAGTTCGGGGCCGGTCGTGTCCTCGCCGGCGACGTAGCCGGTCTCGTTGGCCACGAGTCCCGACCCGACGAGCGGCGCGCCGTAGTTGACGGTCCCGATGTCCGCGCGGACGTCGAGGTGCGCTTCGAGCGCTTCGAGTTCCGGTTCGCGGGATTTCGGGTGGCAGAGCGCGCCCCCGTTGGTCGCGACGGCGGCGGTGCCGACGGTCTGCACGTCGGCGAGTTCGCCGCGTTCGACGGGGACTCCGAGAGCCGATTCGACGGCGTCGACGGCCTCCTCGGAGAGTTCGGGGTGGACGTACGCGCCGTAGTCGTTCGCGAGAACGACGTTGCCGGCGGCGTTGATCCGACCCGGGAGTTCCGCGACCGGGAGGTCTGCCGCCTCTTCGATGGCCTCCTTCTCGCGCTCTGTCGCGCGGCTGGTGACGAGGATACCGTTCTCGTTGCCGGTCGCGAGCGCGCCGACGGTTCCGGAGCCGCCGACAGTGGTGGTGACCGCCGGGATCGAGAGCTCCTCGCTCATCGCGTCGACGACGTCGGCCTCGGCGTCCGGACGGACGATCAGAACGTGATCCGTCGCGCGGGCGAACACGCCGACGTACGGCGACCCGGCGAAGGATGCGCGGAGCACGCTATTCGGCCGGCTCCGCCTCGACGATGGACTCGCCGTCCTCGTCGAACCGGGCGGCGCGCACGCGGAGCTTGCTCGGCGGCTTCTGCTTGCCGCGCGCCCACACCGTCTCGTTGAGCGACGTGTCCAGTCGGACGGCGTCCTCGTCGACCGAGAACTGCTTTGCGAGGTGAGTTCGGATCAGAGACATCGCGCGACCTGCGCGCTCGTGGCCGGGGACGGCCTTGACGTCTCGAAGCGGTACCGTGATGACTCGCTCTTCGAAGTCGCTGGCGCTCATCGTTACTCGTCCGTGTCACTCCGCCGCCAGTTGCGACGCTTGGGGTTTCGCGTGACTTCCATATCCGTCTTCATCATCACCCAGGCCGGAACGCGCGTGTTCTGGCGCTCCAGTTTGGCCAGGCGCTTCTTTTTGGCCTTCGACTTCTTGCTCATAGTGCCCGTCTCTACCTCGGGCCCGCATAAAATCTTGTTCCTTCGACCTCGCCATCTCGTGCGTGCGATTCACACGCAATTGTGGAGATAGAACGCCTCTTCGCGGCAGATTCGAGACTTTCAACACGACGCTTCGCTTCCGTTCGATCAATGAGACATCTGACCGCCGCCGTCTTTCTCCTCGCGGCCGCGATCTGGGGCACCGCGTTTATGGTGACGAAAGTCGGCCTCGAATGGCTCCCGCCCGCGCTGTTCGCGGCGCTCCGGTTCGATCTCGCCGCAGCCGTGCTCTTTGCTCTCGCCACGTGGCACGGCGACCGGCTTCGACCCGCCGGCCGCCGCGAGTGGCGGCCGATCCTCGCCGGCGGCGTCCTCCTCATCGGCGTCCACCACGCGCTCTTGTTCGCCGGGCAGCAGTACGTCACGAGCGCCGTCGCCGCCGTGCTGCTCGGGCTGATCCCGGTCATCACGCCCGCGTTGACGCGACTCACGGCGACGCGGAAGCGACTCAGTCAGACGGGGATGCTCGGCGTCGGCCTCGGCTTCGTCGGCGTCGTCACGATCGCGAACCCGGATCCCTCGAACCTCGCTGGCTCGAATCTCTGGGGAATCGGCCTCGTGCTCGGATCGGCGCTCGCCTTCGCCCTCGGAGCGGTCCTGACGCACGACTCGGAGGCGACGATGCCGATGCTGGCCGAGCAGGCGTGGATGATGTTCGTCGGCGCGGTCGTCCTGCACGCGATGAGTGCCCTCCTGCCGGGCGAGTCGCTGACGGACGTGGTGTGGACGACCGACGGAATCCTCTCGCTGATTTACCTCGCGGTCGTCGCCGGCGTCGGCGGGTTCGGGCTGTACTTCTGGCTCCTCCGCCGCGTCGGGCCGGTCGAGGTGAGCCTCTTGGAGTACGTCATCCCCATCTTCGCCGCCGTGACGGGCTGGGCCGTCCTCGACGAGTCGCTCGCGCCGACGACCGTGTTCGGCTTCGCAATCATCTTCGGCGGCTTCCTCCTCGTCAAGCGCCGAACGATCCGCGCGGAGCTCCGGCAGTGGCGCGAGGGGCCGGAGCCGCAGGCACCGGGCGCGGACTGACGAAGCGCCCGGTCGCGGGACGCGTGTCCGACGACTCACAGCGGGAACGACGCCACCGTCTCGTACGCCGGCCCCTCGGCGGTCAGCGTGCTCTTCGTCAATCGGACCTCCTCGACCCGAAACGCGCCGATATCCGGATCGGTCTCGCGGACGACCCGCTGGACCAGGTCCTTCCCGCGGGCGTCGTCCATCCGGGCGAGGGTGACGTGCGGGGTGAACTCGTGGTCGTCGGCCGCGAAGCCGAGCGCGGTCAACTCGGCCTCGGCGGCCTCGTGCAGGCGCGTCGTCTCCGCCGCGCCCCCGCCGTCGCGAACGCCCGCCCACAGGACGCTGATGTAGTCGAGCGCGGGGAAGACGCCGAAGCCGCCGAGGCGGAGCTCGAAGGGATCGACGTCGGCGTCGTCGACAGCGCGCGTCAGCGCGGATTCGACTTCGTCGAGCCGGTCGGGGTCGGTGTCGCCGAGGAAGAACAGCGTCAAGTGCGCCTGTTCGGGGTCGACGAAGCGGAGCCCCTCGGCGTCGGCGAAGCGCCGCTGCGCGTCGGCGACGTCGTCGGCGAGGCGGTCCGGAAGGTCGATGCTGACGAAGAGTCGCATATACCACGCTAGGCGCGCGTCGACCAAGAAATTCGTCCCCGCGACGCGGTGCGACGCTCGTGACAAACAGATATCGTCCCGGTGACGCAGTGCTTAACCGTCCTCACGTCCAATCCGGCGGTATGACAGACGGCGAGCGAGACGATCACGAGTTCTCCTCGGGGCAGGGATTCTCCGAGGACTACGAGGAGTTCACACTCGACCCGCCGGAGCTGAAAGTCGACCCGACGAAGGTCGACCCCGTCGACACGCGCGTCCTCACCGACGAACTGGACAAGCGGAACATCGCCACCGACGAGATCGACGTCGAACAGCTCGTCGACGTCGGGCTCTCGTATATGCAGATCAACCGCTTCGAGGAGGCCACCGAGACGTTCGAGCGCGCCGCGCGGTTCGCCGAAGAGGACTCCATCGAAGCCCAAGAGGCGTGGGTCAACAAGGGCGCGGCCCACGCCGAGTTGGAGGAGTGGGACGAGGCGATCGGCGCGTATCGGGAGGCGCTCCGCATCGACGACGACTCCGAGCACGCGGCGTCGGCGGAGACGAACCTCGCGTACGCGCTGTGGAACGCCGGCGAGATCGAGGCCGCGCTACATCACGCCGAGCGCGCCGTCGAGACCGACCCGCGCTTCCCGCAGGCGTGGTACAACCGCGGATTCTTCCTGAGCGAGCGCGGCCTGAACGAGGAGGCCGTCAACGCCTTCGACAACGCGATCCGACTGGGGATGCGCACCGCCGACGTCCTCGAAGAGAAGGCTCGCGCGCTCGAAGAACTCGGCGAGGACGAACAGGCCGAGGAGGTCCAACAGCAGGCCGAGGAACTGCGACAGGAACGCGAACAGGAGCTGCTGGATCAGCAGGGACAGCCCGGACAACAACAGCGACGGTGATGCTCCTCCGAGAACGACAGACGTCGGATGGACTGCTCGTCTCCGTCTGTGACCCCGAATGCCTCGGCGAGACCTACATCGAGGGCGATATCGAGCTCGACGTGACCGAAGCGTTCTACGGCGGCGAGGAGGCCGAAGAAGTCGACGCCGACGCCGTCATCGACAGTCTCACCCGGGCCAGCGTCGCCAACCTCGTCGGCGAACGCACCGTCTCCGTCGCCGTCGATGCGGGAATCATCGACGAGGAGCGCGTGCTCTCGGTCGACGGGACGCTGCACGCGCAACTCCTTTGGATGTAGAAAACACCCCCACCTTTTTCCAGCAGAGGGGTCCTGCGGACCCCTCCGTGCAAAAACCTGGAGGGAAAAAGGCCGCTCGCTCGGCCTTCGGCCTCGCTCGCGGTAGAATCACCTAGACACAGCGGACGATTCGGCGATTCTGTGGTAATCTCACAGATGAAGACTAGTGACCTACTGAAAATAGCCGATGCTGCAGAACAGGTATTGTAGCGTTTGCAAGTCTTCACTCACCCTCTGAGGACACCATCTCGTAACCACTACCCGTTGCGTATTCCCGTCCAGACCGAAGCCGTGTTAGTCCTGCGGCCACTATCGGACTTCAATGAGAACGCAGGAATCGTATCCGATCGACGTCGACGCCATCCGCGAGGACTTCCCGATTCTCGACCGGAAGGTCGGCGGCGACATCGAGACGCCGGGCGAAGGCCCCGACGACACCCGTCCGCTGGTCTACCTCGACAACGCCGCGACGACGCAGACGCCGAAACCCGTCGTCGACTCCATCGTCGACTACTACTACGGCTACAACTCCAACGTCCACCGCGGTATCCACCACCTGAGCCAAGAGGCCTCAGTCGCCTACGAGAACGCCCACGACCGCGTCGCGGAGTTCATCGGCGCGAACGGTCGCGAGGAGATCGTCTTCACGAAGAACACGACGGAGTCGCTGAACCTCGTCGCCTACGCGTGGGGGCTCGCCGAGTTGGGCCCGGGCGACACCGTCGTCCTGACCGAGATGGAGCACCACGCGTCGCTCGTCACGTGGCAGCAGATCGCGAAAAAGACGGGCGCGAGCGTCGAGTACATCCGCGTCGACGACGACGGACGCCTCGATATGGACCACGCGGCCGAACTGATCGACGACGACACCGCGATGGTGTCGGCCGTTCACGTCTCGAACACGCTCGGAACGGTCGTGCCCGTCTCGGACCTCGCCGATCTGGCGCACGAACACGACGCGTACGTCTTCGTCGACGGCGCGCAGTCGGTGCCGACGCGACCCGTGGACGTCGGCGAGATCGACGCCGACTTCCTCGCCTTCTCGGGGCACAAGATGCTCGGGCCGACCGGCATCGGCGTGCTCTACGGAAAAGAGCACATTCTGGAGTCGATACAGCCGTACCTCTACGGCGGCGAGATGATCAGAAGCGTCACCTACGAGGACTCGACGTGGGAGGACCTCCCGTGGAAGTTCGAGGCCGGCACGCCCGTCATCGCGCAGGGCATCGCGCTGCACGCCGCGATCGACTACCTCGACGAGATCGGAATGGACCGCGTGCAGGCCCACGAGGAACTGCTCGCCGAGTACGCCTACGACCGATTGACGGAGTTCGACGACATCGAAATCTACGGGCCGCCGGGCGATGACCGCGGCGGGCTGGTCGCGTTCAACCTCGAAGGCGTCCACGCGCACGACCTCTCCAGCATCCTCAACGATCACGGCGTCGCGATCCGCGCCGGAGACCACTGTACGCAGCCGCTGCACGACAAACTCGGCGTTCCCGCCTCGACGCGCGCGTCGTTCTACGTCTACAACGAGAAGTCCGAGATCGACGCGCTCGTCGACGGCGTCGACGACGCACGGCAACTCTTCGCCTGATTTTTCGCTCCCGCCCCCGCCCCTCCGAACCCACCACGACGGGCGAGGTGACAAAAACGCTTAGTGACGGCCGCGTGACGCTCAGACAACAATGTCAACAGCCGTCGGGTTCGTCCTCGAAACGGTTCAGCGGACGGTCAACGAGTTCGCGGCGGGGATACAGCAGGCCGCGCCGAAACTACTCACGGGCGTCGTCTTTCTCCTCCTCGCGTACGTCGCGATCCGACTGGTGACGAGCGCGGTTCGCCACACGCTCGCGGCGATCTACCCCGACGAACAGGGGCTCATCGTCGACCTCGGGGCGACAATCGCCGGGATCTTCCTGTGGTTCGGGGCCGCGTTGACCCTCCTCGAAATCCTCGGGATGGGCGAGATTGCCGCGAGTCTCGGCACCGCCGCCGGGTTCGTCGCGCTCGGCGTCTCCTACGCGCTCTCGAACATGATCGCCGACACCGTCGCGGGCGTCTATCTGCTTCGAGACCCCGATTTCAACCCCGGAGATCGGGTGAAATCCGATCCGGTGACCGGCGTCGTCGAGACGATCGAACTGCGGAAGACCCGGTTCAGAAACGAGGAGGGCGAAACCGTCGTCGTGGCGAACCGCGACGTCGAGAAGAAGTGGACGAAGCTCGGCGACCTCGACACCGACACCAACGCCGACGCTACACTAGATACCTGAGCGAGACCACCGCGCACATCCCGGCCCCCAACGCGAGGAGGACGCCACCGGTCCGTCGAGCGACGACGAGGACCACGACGGCGGAGACCAGCCCGGGGGCACCGAACTCCGAGAGCGTCGGCACGAGAAGCGAGATCACGACCGCTCCGGGGAGCACGTCGAGCGCCGCCTCGGTCCGTTCGGAGAGTTCGATCCGAGCGAGCAGCCAGAGGCCGCCCGCCTTCGTCGCGTAGGTCGCGATGCTCATCGCGACGATGACGGCGACGACCGCCGGATCGAGATCAGCCATCGTACCACACCGCCTGCAGGAGACTTCCGGCTAGACCGCCGCACAGCACGTACCAGTACCCGGGCAGCCAGTGAGCAGTCAGCACCGCCACCACGGCGGCGAACGTCCACGCGGGGAGGGAGGATCGTCCCTCCCAGAGTTCGGTCGCGAGGACGAGAAACACCGCAGCGAGGACGAAATCCAAGCCGAACCGAGCTGGGCGTTCGACGCCGCCGCCGACGGTGGCGCCGACGAGCGTGGCGAGGACCCAGAACAGCCAGATGGCGAATCCGCTCCCGAGCAGGAATGCACCCCGTCGGCTACCGGAGCGCAGCTCGCCGATCGTGAGCGCCCAGTTCTCGTCGGCGGTGAAAAACACGCTCGCGTACGCTTGGATCGGCGAGAGGTGTCTGAACCAAGGCCGGAGCGCCGCACCCATCAGCAGATACCGGAGGTTCACGACGAGCGTCGTCCCGACGACCGCGAGAACCGGAATCGGTTCCGACCAGATCTCCACCGCGACGAGTTGGGCGGCCCCGGCCAAGACCGTCGCGCTCATCAGCGTCGCCTCGGCCGCGCTGAGACCCGCCCGGTCGGCGAGGATACCGAACACGAACCCGTAACCCGCGACGCCGAGGGCGATCGGCGCGCATCGGACGAACCCGCTTCGGAACCCGGCCAGTGAGAACGATACCGACTCGCTCGGATCGGACGGATCCGTCGGCGATTCATCTCGCTTCTGACTCATCGGCGGGGCCAACTTGACAGCCCCAAGACGTAAATTCTCGGAGAAGCGACCTTCTCCCGACGGCTGCCACGTTCCAACCGAAGCCCGTCAACCCCTATCGGGAGCGCCAGACGTCCGCTGCGGCCACTGCCTCGACGAGTTCCTCTCCACGTCCGGTGAGCGCGTAGCGACCCTCGTCGCGGGCGACGATACCGTCGAGCTGACGGAGGTGGTAGTTCAGCCGCCCCTTGTCGTCGATCGAGAGTTCGGCGCGGAGGTCGGCGTAGCGGATCGGGTCCGATCGGCGGTGAAGCACCGCGAGGATTTCGAGTCGAGGCGGACTCGCGAGGACGTCGAGCGTCTCCGAGACGTCGTCGACCTCGGCGGCCGAAAGCGACCGCGATCCAAAGGCCTCCGAATCGCTCAGCCAAGTGGGAATCGCCATCGGTCGGCTCTTCGGGTTAAACTCCCGTAGAAGTACCGGTTTGCCGTATCTATCCTATCGCGCGGCGGAACCCTTTTGCGCGAGACTGCCGTACCTCCGCCAACAATGGGAATGGGCTCGGATATGTATCGGCAGCAGATTCTGGACCACTACAAGAACCCCCGGAACAAGGGCGAGATGTCCGATCCGGACTTCTCACACACGGGGGAGAATCCGTCCTGCGGCGATACGATCACGGTGAACGTCAGGCTCGAAGACGACGGCGAGACGATCGAGTACGTGACGTTCACCGGCGACGGCTGCGCGATCAGTCAGGCCTCCGCGAGTATGCTCTCAGAGAAGCTCCGCGGGCTGACGCTTTCGGAACTGGACGCGATGGACACCGACGACGTGACCGAGATGCTCGGCGTCGACATCTCGCCGATGCGGATCAAATGCGCCGTGCTCGCCCGGCAGGTCGCCCAAGACGGCGCGAAGATCCACGAGGGCGACATCGAGATCGACGCGACAACGACGGAAGACTAATCAACCCACCTTTTTCCAGCGGAGGGGTCCTGCGGACCCCTCCGTGCAAAAACCTGGAGGGAAAAAGGCCGCTCGCTCGGCCTCGCTCGCGGTAGGAGATCGTAGAAATCACCAGTGGATTACTTGTCGACCGGATTGATTTCACACTCAGCTACGACGAATTAGCCGAGAGATCGACGGTGCGAACTGAATAGGGGAGTTGATGGTGGTGGTGGGGTATTCGAAGGAGTCTCCCTGCAAGTGCAGGCGTGCACCCTAATCCGATCCCACCCGTATCTTGAGTCGCAATGTCCCTTACAGAAACAGTCGGCAAGATCAACAGCCTGAACGACGATCAGCGAACGTGCATCGAGAACTGCAACGAAGCCACCGAGGTGTGTGAGTGGTGCGCCGACGAGTGTCTCGGTGAGGAAGATATGGAGGAGTGTGCCCGTCTCTGCCGGGACGTCGCCGATCTCACGTCGCTCCACGCTCGATTTATGGCCCGTGGTTCGATGTACAGTTCCACGCTCGCGGAGGCCTGTGCGGAGGCGTGCGAGGCCTGTGCTGACGAGTGTAGCAACCACGACGCCGAGCACTGCCAGGTCTGTGCCGACGTCCTGCGGGACTGTGCCGAGAGCTGTCGGAAGATGGCGAGCGCCTAAGCGGGAGCCCAGTCGGGAACCTACTCCTATTTTTCGCTGTCATAACCAGTCTCGTCGAGTACCGAGTTTAACGATAGATGGCCTGTCTTGAGCATCCGCGAGCGAACCCAGTGAGCGAGCGGTTCACCGCCGACTTCACGGCCTTCGGCCGTTCGTCGGCGGCCTTTTTCCCTCCAAGTTTTTGCGCCGAGTGGTGCGCGAAGCGCACCCGAGGCTCAAAAAGGTGGGTGACTACTCGGGCTTCAGACCGCCGTCCTGCACGCGCATTATGGCCTCGCCGTCGGCGAGGTTCGGCGCGTCGACGAGCTTGACGATCCGCTTGTCGCCCTTCGATTTCCGGAGGTACATCCGGAACGTGGAGGTGTGGCCGAGGATGTTGCCACCGATCGGCTGCGTCGGGTCGCCGAAGTACGAATCGGGGTTCGAGGCGACCTGATTCGTCACCAAGACGGCCGTGTTGTAGAGGTCGCCGATGCGCATCAGGTCGTGGAGGTGCTTGTTGAGCTTCTGCTGTCGGTCGGCGAGTTGGCCCCGGCCGACGTACTCCGCGCGGAAGTGCGCGGTGAGCGAGTCGACGCAGAGGAGGCGCACGGGGAACTCCGCGTCCTCGTTGTCGCGGGCGATCTCTTTGGCCTTCTCGGCCAAGAGGATCTGGTGGTTGGAGTTGAACGCCTTCGCGACGTGAATGTGATCGAGGAAACTCTCGAGTAGGTCGTTCATCGCTTCCTCGTCGCCCGGGGCTCCCTCGATCTCGCGGCGTTCGAGGAGGTCTGCGAGCACCTCGTCGTCGAGGCCGCGCATCATATCGTCGATCCGTTCGGGGCGGAAGGTGTCCTCGGAGTCGATGAAGATACAGGACCCGCCGAGGCCGCCGTGCTCAGGCGGGAGCTGGACGTTGACAGCCATCTGGTGGGTGACTTGGGACTTTCCGGCACCGAACTCGCCGTATACCTCGGTGATCGACTGCGTCTCGATTCCGCCGCCGAGGAGGTCGTCAACCTCTGGGATGCGCCACGATAGCTTGCCGATCTGTTCGCGCCGTTCGAGGACGGCCGCTCCGGTCTCGAAGCCGCCGATGTCGGCCGCGTCGCGCGCGGCGTTGATGATGTCCGCCGCGGTCGACTCGCCGACATCGGCGGTGTTGGACATCTCCCCGGGGCTCGCAACGGCGATCGCCTGATAGCTCTCGAACCCCGAATCGGCGAGTTTGTCTGCGGTCGCGGGGCCGACTCCGGGGAGACTTTCGAGATCGTCTTCTGGCATCGTACACCTCTCTGGGCCCCACTTGCACATAAACCCTCGTTAACAGCATAGTGAAAGTGAAATCGTGCGACGGGGAGGGCGGTACAGGTTCGGTTCGACGAAGGTTCAAACCGAAAGCCGCGGGTTACGGATCGGTCGCCTCGCGCAACACCGACGCGACCTCGGTGCTCACGGGTGCCACTGCGCGGCACGTCTCGGCGACGACGACGTACCCTGAAGCATCCCACTCGGCAGAATCCACGGGAACGTCAGCCGCGGATCGCGAGAGGCGGTCGTCGATCCAGCGGAGCTCCCGGGCGAACCGCGGAAGGAGCGCGTCGACGACGAGGCGGTTTCGATCCGACTCGCGGGCGGCGCTGATTGCGTCGACGGCGTCCGTCCGGAGTTCAGAGACGTCTTCTACTTCTTCGACCGCGACGTCGTCGCCGTCCTCGATTCGTTCGCGGAGCGCCTCGAACGCGCGGAGGTACACGAGCGTTTTCGCTGCGGTGGGCGTGGCACTCGCGAGCGACGGCGGGTCCCGCTCGTCGCCGCGGTCTTCGGTACGCCACCGCGCGTTCCGGAGGATATCGTCGAGTGCGATCACGCCCGCGGTTCGTCCGACGTCTCGATTCACGAGCGACGTCGGATCCTCGCTCTCGTCGGGGAGTGACTCGCCACGCGTTCGGATGCGCTCCCGGAGAGCGTTCCGCGCGGTCTCGAATCGCTCACGCTGGTTCTCCTCCCGCGCGAGGTCCCCCCGGAACTGATCGAAATAGTACGACGCGACCGCCACGGAGGTCCGCGCGCGTTCGATATCGACTGCGACATCCGCGAAATCGAGCGGCTGCTCCGCCGCGTATTCGAGTTCGCGCTCCCGGAATGACAGCCAGTTCCGGGCACCACGGATTTCGCGCTCGACCTCCGCGTGGACGATCGCCGCCCGCACCGGGTCGTCGCCGACGTACTCCCATCGCGAAGCGAGCGCGTCGACGTCGTCTGCGACAGCCGCCCGCGACTCGCGGAGGTCGTCGACCGTCGCGTCCTCCTCAACCGAACGCCACGCGAGCTGTACCTCGTGCGCGCTCGTTCTGGCGCGCGTGGCGCGGTCGAGGCGTTCGTAGGCCGTTCCGGCGTCCGAAGACGTACGGATCGCCTCGCGTGCAGCCTCGTACTCGCCGTTCACCCGTTCGCGGATCACCCCGTTCGGGATCTGCGTCTCGTCGAACGGCGCGGGAACCGAATCGAGTTTCTCCCGAGCGATCTCGCGCTGTTCGGCGACGAAAGAGGCCCCGATGTCGACTGGGAGCGTCTCGGCAATTTCGGGTGCCTCGTCGCTCGCGACGTCGGCGACCGCGTCGCCGTCGATCCTCTTCGGTCCGGATCCGGGTAGCTGATCGAGACATCCCGCGAGAGAGGCGAGCCCGAGCGCCCCGGAGAGCGCGAGAAATTCGCGGCGTCCGGTTTGGCCGCCCCGTCGGTCGCTCTGAGGGGTTCGAGTCACGCTTGTTCCTTTGGAAAAGACAGCTAAAACTACGGGTTTGTCAAGTCGGTCGCTCTGAGGGGTTCGAGTCACGCTTGTTCCCCCTCTCCGGCCGCCATTGATCCACTCGGCGTCCGACACCGACCGCCGCCGCTGGATCCGTAGCTCCGGATATCGTCGGGATCCAACGCGGCCGGGATCCTGATTAGGTTCGTCACGAAGTCCTTGGCGTCGGCCTCACAGGCGACGTCGGCATCGCGGAGGACCCGCGCGTAGTCGGTCTCGATCTCGGAGTCGGTCCAGCGGACCCAGCAGAGCTGTCGCTCGTAACACTCTTCGACAGCGTGGCCCTCGACGTAGATCGACTCCGACTCGAAGTCGGTCTCCTCGAGGAGCGATCGGGCTTCGTCGACGCCGTCGACGTCGGCGAACGTGAGCGATTCGGCCCGCTCGGCGTCGGCGACGAGCTCGTGTTGCCAGCGGTCGAACCGGGGTGTTTCGCCGTCGGCTCCCGCTGTCGGTTCCTCGGTCTCCGACTCGGCGTCCCGAACGATCGAAGCAAGTTCAGAATTTCGGAGGCTGACGTGCGTCGGGTCAGTCAGGGCGTCTTTGGGCGGGTTGGCGTCGGGTCCCGCACGGGCGGTGCCCGACGACGAGGAAGAACTCCCGCCGCATCCGGCGAGCGCAGAGGCACCCAACAGGGCGGCCGCCGACTGGAGGAGGCGTCGCCTACTCGGCGAGGGCGTATTGGAGGGCATCGGGTGGACGTATTCGAGTGAGGAATAAATAGACACGGGAACGACAAAGCCCGATCGCGCGAGCTTTTATATACGAACGGGCGGCCAGACGCGGCGTGCGATGGGAACTGCCCCGCGTCGAGTAGCGGTTGTTCGGCACGTCGACGCGGGTATCGATATCTGGAGCCGATCGGCTCCGGGGACAACTGCCGTGCCGACTGTTCGCCAAGCCACTCCCGACAGTTCGTCCGCCCGCGAGGGGCCGTCCGCTCCCGACGACCCGCCTCACTCCCACGGGTGGCCGCCGTCGCGATCGGACCACATCGGATACCAGTAGGACTCGTCGTCTTCCAGCCCCAACTCACCGTCGAGCACCGATTCCAGCTTGAACTCCAGCTGTTGGTTTCGAGCTTTCCCGGGCTTCGGGGCGAACGGGTAGTACGCCCCGCGACGGAATGAGTAGATCCAGTAGGCGCGGTCGGCGTCGCCGTCGGTTCGGTCGTCGCTCCCGCCGGTACCTCGGCCGCCACCGGCGCGTTCGAAGCCGAACACCGCCGCGAGGAGCCGCGAGCCGTAGCCGCGTTCGATGAACTCGTCGGCCGCGAAGTGGACGCTCGTCACGAGGTCCTCCGGATCGTCATCGCGGAGGATCACCCACTCCCAGCCGTGGCTGTCCTCGTGGAGCTCGAAAGCGGTCCCCGTCTCCTCCTCACCGGCGCGGAGGATCGCCTCGACGTCGTCGACGACGTCCGAGAAGTCGGTGCTGTCGACGCCGGAAAAGCAGAGCGCCGCGGCGTCCACGGAGCGGAAGCCGAGGTCGGCCTCCATCGTGACGTAGGCGGTGCTCATCCCGAAGAGGTCCTCGGGGTCGGCGTCGCGGGTCGCGTCCGCCTCGGCGGTCGTGCCGAGCACGGTTCGAATCGTATCGAACAGCCCCATCTATCTCGCACCTCGCCTGTTCACTGCGACTCCAACTCCCGTTCGAGTTCGCGCAGGCGGTCGACGCGCTTTTCGGTCGCCGGGTGGGTGCTGAACAGTCGGCCGATGGCGTCGCTCTTCAGCGGGACGATGAAGAACGCGTTCATCTCGGACTGCTCGCGGAGGTCCTTCTTCGGAACGTTGTCCATCCGGCCGTCGATCTTCATAAGGGCCGACGCGAGTGCCGACGGTCGGCCGGTGATGAGCGCACCGCCCCGATCGGCGGCGAACTCGCGATACCGTGAGAGCGCCCGGATCAGGAAGTACGAGACGATCCAGACGACGAGCGAAGCGACGATAGCGACGAGGAAGCCGCCACCGCCCTGCCGGTTGCGTCCGCCGCCGAACCAAAACCCCATCCGGACGATCATAAACGCGACCGTCGAGAGGAACGACGCGATGGTCATCACCATCACGTCGCGGTTCTTCACGTGCGCGAGTTCGTGCGCGAGCACGCCCTCCAGTTCGTCGCGGTCGAGCGTCCGGAGGAGTTCGGTCGTCACGCAGACGGTCGAGTTCTTCTGCGAACGACCGGCCGCAAAGGCGTTCGGGACGCCCGAGTCAGCGACGGCAACCGTCGGTTTCGGTAGATCGGCCTGCTGGCTGAGCCGTGAGACCATCGCGTGGAGTTCCGGATACTCGTTCTCGGACACTTCCTTCGCGCCCATACTGTAGAGCGCGAGTTTGTCGCTGAAGAAGAACTGCGCGAGGACGAAAAGCCCCATTACCGGGAGGAAGAAGAACGAGTCCGTCTGGATCAGCGCTCCGACAAACACGAGATAGAGGGCGAAAAGCAGGAACATCGTGAGGACCATCCGGCCTCTGAGTCCCCAGTCGGGTTTCCAGTCCATATCCCGACTACGGCCTCGGGGTAATAAACGGTGTTGCAGACCGGGCACCGACGGAACAGATCGAGCGCGGGATCGCCCCGTCACTTCGTCGCGCTTAACCGCCTCGGCCCGCTATCTCGCCCGATGAGTTCGGGAGAGTTCTGTCCGCGCTGTGGCGACCCCGTTCCGGAGCGTGCCGACCCGCTTCCCGGCGAGCCCCGCGAGCGCGACGCCGTCCTCTGTGACGACTGCTACTTCGAGGACTTCGACCTCGTCGACGCCCCCGACCGGATCGAGGTCCGCGTCTGTTCGCAGTGCGGCGCGGTCCACGAAGGAAACCGCTGGGTCGACGTCGGTGCGAAAGACTACACCGACGTCGCAATCGAACAAGTCACCGAGGCGCTCGGCGTCCACGTGAACGCCGAGGACATCCGCTGGGGCGTCGAACCCGAACAGATCGACGAGAACACCATCCGGATGCACTGCACCTTCGGGGGCGTCGTTCGCGACACCTACCGCGAGGAGCAGGTCACAGTGCCGGTGCTGATCTCCCGACAGACGTGCGACCGCTGCGGTCGGATCGCCGGCGGCTACTACGCCAGTATCGTCCAAGTGCGCGCCGACGGCCGAACGCCGACGAAAGAGGAGGAAGCGCGCGCCGTCGAGATCGCCGAGGCGTACGTCGCCGAGCGCGAGGAGACCGGCGATCGCGAGGCGTTCATCACCGAGGTCAAAGAGACCGACGACGGCACCGACATCAAGATCTCGACGAACCAGATGGGCGGCGGCGTGGCGAAGCACATCGTCCGGGAACTAGGCGGTCACGTCAGGGAGTATCCGACGCTCGTCACCGAGGACAGCGACGGCAACGAAGTGTATCGCGTGACCTACGCCGTTCGGCTCCCGAAGTTCGCACCCGGCGACGTCGTCGCGCCCGAGGACGACGACGGCCCGGTGTTAGTCAGAAGCGTCCGCGGGAATCTGAAAGGCGTTCGGCTCACGACCGGCGATCCCTACGAGGCCTCCTTCGAGGAGGGGGAGACGCCGGACGCCCGAAAGATCGGCACGGCCGAAGACGCCGACGAAACGACGGTCGTCACCGTCGAAGACGAGCGCGCGATACAGGTGCTCGATCCCGAGACCTACGAGGCGAAGACGATCGCGCGGCCCTCGTACGTCGACGGCGACGCCGAGACGGTCACCGTGTTGAAAAGCCGCCAAGGGCTGCATATTCTACCGAACCGCGTCGAAAACGGCGAAAGCGAGTAGACACCGAAGCGACGCTAACGAAAGAGGATAAAGCGACTCTGCGTTCACAGAAACCTCGGTAGCGACAGCTTCGAGCGGTCAGTCGGCTTGAATCGGCCCGTCGACTGCCGGTGAACGTCGCTGCCGTTCACGGACCGGGATCCCGTGCCGCACGAGGGCCGTAGCGAACGCGTCCGTCGAGCGGCCCGCACGAGACGCCGCCTGCGACAGCGTCAGTGTTCCGTTCCGGTACAGGGTCATTGCCGTGTTCAGCCCGTGTGTGTACATTGCCGGACAAGCATACCCACGGAGTGAAAGGTGTTAAGTATTCTGTGATATGATGTCTCAAACACCCATTGGTAGGAGATAATACAATACAAATAAGGAAAAGATAGCGAATATATGTCTTGTATTTAAACCTAAATTAACATTCATTATTTATTCGTTCGGCAATCCGAGTGGAAGGCTGAAAAATCGTTCAGCGAGCGGCCGTATCACGGAGGCGTTTCTGTCGTCGAAACCGGCGAATTCGGCCGAGAGGTCGAAAGAGTTGAAGTGTGCGCCGCCGTACGAGGGGTATGGACCGACAGCAGATACTCGCGCTCGTGCTCGTGTTGCTGATGGTCGGCTCCTCGTTCGCGTACGGGGCAGCGCTGATTCTCTGAGCGAGCGGACGCCGGGTGGGCGCTCGTGACCGTCGACGCGCGTTACGTCCGGGCGATCTCAGCCGTCGCCCCAAACGTCCGACAGCGGATGAGAAGACCGGTCGTCGTCGCTCGATCGGCGATCCGACGAAGTCGTCGCGTCCGACCGCGCCGCACGCGAAGACTGTGACGGCGCTTCCGACGACCCGCCGCGAGTCTCCGTCGCGGAGCGGTTTCCGTTCCGACGGTTCCGGCCGCGTCCCCCGCCCGCGTCGGACCCGCCTCGACCGCCGGCCGCGACCTGATCGAACTCGGGGAGCTCCGGCGTCGAGAGCCGGTCGACCTGCTCGCGGAACCACGAGGGCATATCGCCGCGCGTCCGCTCGAACAACTCGAGCAGCGACGAGTCCGCGAGGTACGTCGCGCCGTGATCGTCGGGCGCGCGGACGACGCGGCCGCAGGCCTGAATCACGGTCCTGAGGGCCGCGCGCCGGTACCACGACCACTGGCCCTCTCCGAGGCGTCGGGCGACGCGGGAGTCGTTCGTGTTGAGATAGGGCGCTTTGCAGACGACCTGCCAGCGGCAGAGATCGCCCGCGAGGTCGAGCGCCTCCTCCATCTTGACCGAGAGGAAGACGTCCGGATCGTCGGTCGCCTTCCACGATTCGAGTTCAGCGTCGCGGTTTTCGCGGTCGTGCCCGCGGACGCGACCGCCGAGGCCGAGTTGCGCGAGTCGTCGTCGTAACTCGGATTGGATCGCGTAGGAATGACAGTGGACGAGCCCCTTTTCGTCCCCGTGTTTCGCCATAATCCGGACTAGCGTCCGCGCCACCTTCGGGAGCGTCTCGTCCCGCTCGTCGTACGTCATCTTCCCCTGCGTCACGTCGTACAGGGGGCGGTTTTCGACGGGAAACGTGTGTTCGACGTCGACCAAGGCGACATTCGACGGATCGAGGCCGACGCCCCGACAGAACGCGTCCTTGTTGAGGATCGTCGCCGACAGCAGCGCGAACTTGTTGCCGCGGTCCCAGACGGTGTGATGGAGATAACGCGCCGGATCGAGCGGCTTGATCGAGATCGGCTCGCCCTCGCCGTCGGGTTGGTCGACGACCCACGTGGTCGGACTCTCCGGATCGCGGTAGTCGGAGACGAACCACTGAAGCTCCGACCTGAGCTCCTGCAGGCGGTCCCGACGCGCCGCTTCGTCGGGCGTCAGATCGGGCTTTCGGAGCAGCTCGTCCTTCGCCCGCTCGACGACGCCAGCGAGCGTCTCGGCGAAGCGGACGGTCCGTTCGATCGGGTCGCCCTCGCTCGCGACGTCGGGAACGCCCACGTCGTCCCAGACGGGGACCGTCCGCGGATTGAGGTCGACAGTCGCGTACATCTCGGCCCACTCGGCGAGCCCGTGGGCCTCATCGATCACGACGACGTCGCGCTTGCGGAAGACGTCGGAGCCGGCGGTCTGCATAAAGTACGCGAGCGTCATCGCCGCGATGCGTCGGTTCGAGGCGATCGCGCGGTCGGAGAAGTACGGACAGCGGTGCCGAACGGAGCAGTCGAATCCTGACTGTCGGACGCACGGAGCGCGGTCGACCGGCGTGTCGGTCTCGCCGTTCAGGATGCAGGTGTAGTTCGATTTGCCCCGGATGACGTTGAGGTCGTCGAGGAGGGGATCCTCGGCGACGTCGTCGAGTTGGGAGACCTGCGGCGTCGTGTAGTACGCGTCGGTCGCCGCAGCGGGCGAGACGTCGTCAGTCGTCGCCGCCGCGCCGGCGATGGCCCGCGCGAGCAGCGACTTGCCGCTCCCCGTCGGCGCGCGGACGAGCACGACGTCGTTCCCGGCAGCGAACGCGTCACGAATGTCCGAGAGCGCCTGCTCCTGCGCGCCGCGGTAGCTCGGGGCCGGAAACGACGAGGGAATCCGATCGGGGTCCACACTCGCCCTGTGCCGCTCTCGGATAAAAAGGTTCAGACGGTGCCTCTCGAATGTGATACCGAGGCGCAAACTACAACACGCCCGGGGGCACTTTCCCGATATGTTCGCCAGCGCTCCGGATCTGTTGCGGTTGATCGTGCTCCCGGTCCTCGGGTGGGCCGCGTGGCGCGACGTCGAGACCAGACGGGTGCCCAGTCGGACGTGGCTCCCGCTGGTCGGCCTCGGTCTCCTCCTGCTCGCGGTCGAGGCAGTCGGCCACCTCTCGCTTTCGACGTCCGCGGACGTCCTCTTTTTCGTCCGCGTCGCGGTCAGCCTCTTCTTCGTCGCGCCGATCGCCTACGGCTTCTGGTGGATCGGCGGCTTCGGGGGGGCGGACGCGAAAGCGCTCATCACGATCGCGATCTTGCTTCCGACGTATCCGACGTACTACTTCGCGGGCTTCACGCTCCCGGAGGTCGTCACGACGCTCGGCGTCTTCTCGATGACGGTTCTCACGAACACCGTCCTCCTCGCCGCCGCGTACCCGGTCGCGTTCGGCGCGCGAAACCTCCTCGCCGGCGACGTGCGATTCCCGATTTCGTTTCTCGGGCACCGGATCGGGGTTTCGGCGCTCCGAGAGGCGCACGGGCGACTGTACGAGACGCCAGACGGCTTCTCGCGGAACGGTCTGGACATCGACGCGCTTCGGATGTACCTGCGCTGGCGTGGGTTGACGCTCGACGAGTTGCGGGCGTCGCCCGAGCGGTTCCGCGACCCCGCGAGCGTCGGCGAGACGTACGATCCGACGGACGGCGCGGTCGGCGTCGAGAGCGACGGTGGCGCTAGCGGCGGCGACGACACGACGGGAGTTGAAACGGACGGCGGGGAGACTATCGAGACAGGCGACGGCGACAGCGGGGAAGTCGTCGACGGCGACGACGGAGGGGCGGTCGACGCCCGCGACGACGAGTGGGCCGCCGAGACGTTCCTCAGCGAGATCGAGGGAACCGCCTACGGCACGACGCCGGAGAAGCTCCGGGGCGGGCTGGAGATCGTCACCGAGCGCGAGGAGGTCTGGATCTCGCCGGGGATCCCGTTTCTCGTCCCGATGTTCGTCGGGACGCTCGCGGCGTTCACGTACGGCGATCTGGTCTTCGGCGCGCTGGGGGCGCTGGGAATCGTCTGAGCCGTCTTCGACGGTCGCTTTTCGCGACTCAATCGGAGCGAAACCGAGCGGGGAGCATCGTCGTCGGTGCCGTCGGAACGAGCCACGCGGGGACGGCGCGCGTGAGGACGACCATCCCCGTCAGTTCGACGAGCGTCTGCGTGACGACGACCGCCGGGGCCAGTTCGTAGCCCGCGGGCAGCGCGAGCGCCAGCGGGAGCACCACGAGCGAGTTCCGCGTGACCGAGGTGAACACGAGCGCCCGAGCTTCTCCAACATTCATCTCGAACAGCCCGGCGGCGATCCGTCCGAGAATCGGCATCACGACCAGAAACGCGGCGTAGACGGGGACAAGCGCGAGGAGCTGTCCCGCCGATTCCGCGACGCGCGGAAGCTGTGAGGCGATAACGACCAGAAGCGTCGCGCCCATCATCGGCACCGGGAGCCAGCCCATCGCCGACTGCCACTGCCGGGCCGCCTCCGTGCGGTCTGTCAGCGCCTCCGTGGCCCACGCGAGCGTCAGCGGGAGCGCGATAAGGTACAGAAAGGCCTCGACGAACGGCCCCGCGCTGATGACGGGACCGATCCGATCGCCCAGAAAGAGCCACAGATACACGGGGAGCAGCGCGAACTGAGCGAAGAGCAGCGCGGGGGTCACCGCGGTCACCTGCTCTGCGTCCCCCTCCGCGAGGTCGGTGAAAGCGATGACGTAATCGATACACGGCGTCAGGAGTACCAGAAACGCGCCGACCAGAACCGCCGGGTCGGCGGGGAGCACGCGCGTCAGCGCGAAGGCGACCGCCGGAACGACGAGGAAGTTCATCCCGAGCGCCGCGGCGACGAACCGGGTGTTGGTGAACGCCCGGCGAAACCGGACGAAGGGAATCTCCAAGAACGTCACGTAGAGCAGCACCGCCAAGACAGGCGTGATCGACGCCTCGAACAGCGGCGCGGCGGACGGGACGCCGACGCCGAACGCCACCGCGAGCGCAACGCCGACCGCGTAGACGGCGAGTTGATTCCGCTGGAGCCACGCCTTCGAGCGCATACGCGGACGTCTCGACGCGCGGCAAAAGCACTGATGCTCTGCTCCGGGCCGCGCGCGCCGTCGCGGCCGACAGACGGCTGACGGGGGCAAAAGACCTATCGGCCGCAACGGCGTCCGATGAGATAATGACCGACGACGTCGAGATCGATTTCGGCGAGGACGGCCTCGTCCCCGCCGTCGCACAGGACACCGACTCCGGCGAGGTGCTGATGCTGGCGTACGTCTCTCCGGAGGCCCTCGAACGGACGCGCGAAACGGGGCGGGCGCACTACTACTCGCGCAGCCGCGACGAGCTCTGGGAGAAGGGCGCGACGAGCGGGCACACCCAGTCGGTCACGGAGGTCCGCGTCGACTGCGACGCCGACACACTGCTGTACCTAGTCGAACAGTCCGGCGGCGCGTGCCACACCGGCCACCGCTCCTGTTTCTACCGCACGGTCGACGGCGAGCACGTCGGCGAGCGCGTGTTCGATCCCGACGACGTCTACTGAACCGATGGCCGAATCTGACTCGATAGACGGCGAGATCGGCGGTTCCGACGGCGTCGAGGCCACGCTCGAAACCGCGGAGGCGCGGATCGAGAAACTCCGAGAAGCCAGAGCGCGGCGCGATCGGATCGAGGCCGAGATCGACGACGTCGGCGAAGAGGCCGTCGTCACCGCGGCCGACACGTACCGAAAGGCGATCGGGCTGCTCGACCGCTACGAGGAGTCGGCGACCGGCACGGGCGACTTCCAAGCGTACGTCGAGTTCCAAGGGAAGTTCCTCGACCTCGTCGACGACCTCGCTGACGACGTTCCGGCGAAGGACGCCTTCGACGACGCCGGCGAGCGGATGGACCGCCGCCGGCTCAGCGAAGACGACTTCGACGCCGCCCGCGCGGACCTCGAACCCGCCTCGGAGTACGTCGACCTCCTCGACCGGCGCGAGTCGGCCGAAGAGGCGATATCCGCGGCCAAACGGGACGCGAAACTCTATCTGCGCGACCTCGACGAGGAGATCGACCGGCGCGCGGAGATGCTCGCGTTCGCCGACGCCGACCTCGACGCGCCGGTCGAAGAGCTTCGCGATCCCATCGAGGCGTACAACGAGGCCGTCACCGAGGAGTACCGGACGTTCTACGAGTCCGCCCCCGCGATCGACGTGATCGGGCTGCTCGAACGCGCGGAGTCGTTCCCGCTCGTCGGGTTCGAGTCGCCGCCGCGCGACCTGCGGGAGTTCGTCCGCGAGAGCCCAGACGCCGACGAGCCGATCCCGACCCTGTTGGAGTACGCCGACTACTCCGGCTCGAAACTGGACCACTACGCGAAGGACCCCGCGCTGCTGCAGACGACCGTCGCGGTCCATCGGACGTTCCTCGAACGGCTCTCCGCGGAACCGCTGACGGTGTCGCTGCCGCCGCCGGACGCGGAGACGCTCCGCATCTGGACCCGCGAGGCGATGTCGCTACTCGGTCGGTTCGCGAGCGAAGAGACCGTCGCACGGCTCAGGATCGTTCGGGACCTGACACGCCGAGACGACTACGCCGACCTCCGGTTCGTCGCTCGCGCGCACGAGGAACTCGACGCCGACGCGCGCGAGCGGGTGCGCTCCGGCGCGGCCGCGTCCGAACTCGAACGTCTCCGAGACGCCCGCGAGCGCCTGTCGAGCGCGCTCGAAGGGAGCCCCGACAGCGAGCGCGACGCCGACGGGGCGGGTCCGTAGCGCCGCCGATGGTCGTCGTCTCCGCCGTCGCCCTCGTCGCGGGCGCGCTGTGTCTGTATTACGGAGCGCGGGCCTTGCGGACGAGGCGGGCGATCAGACGGCTGGACGCCGTCGATTCAACTGAAACCCTCGGCCGGCGGGTAGACGAGAGCGACTCCGACAGGAGAAGAGCCACTGACCACCGCGACGACGTCGAGCTCGAGCGCGGCTTCGGCCTGCTCGCGTTGGGACTGCTCTGTCTACTGTTCGGCGTGATCGCCCTCTAAGCGTCGCCGTCAGCGCCGGGGCCGCCAATCGAGATCTGCGATAGTGCTGACGGTCAGTCGAGATCGGCGAGCGCGTTTCGGAGCGCGGACGCGGCCCGTTCGGCCAGTTCCGCCGCGCGGTCCTCGTCTCTCGCCTCGGCGTAGACGCGTACCTTCGGTTCGGTCCCCGAGGGGCGGACGAGCACCCACGCGTCGCCGTAGTCGAGGCGGTAGCCGTCGATCGTGTTCAGTTCGGCGTCCGCGGATTCGGCGAACCCGGCGGCGGCGTCGAGCATCGCGTCGAGTTCGCGCTCCTCGTCGTACGAGAGGTTGACGCGGACGTTCTCGTAGTCCGTGTACGGCTCGATGAGCTCGCTGACCGGGCGCTCGGCGACGAGTTCGAGGAACTTCGCGCCGACGTACGCGCCGTCGCGGACGAGTCGGTACTCGGGGAAGAAGATCCCGCCGTTGCCCTCGCCGGCGATCGGGACGCGCTCGCCGTCGGCGGTGAGTTCGCGGATGCGCGTGATGAGGTTCGTCGCGCCGATAGGCGTGAGTTCGAGGTCCGCACCGACGTCCTCGCAGACGTCGACGAGCCGCTGTGAGACGTTCACGGCCGCGACGGTGGTGTCTCCCGGTTCGAGCGCGGCCGCCGCGAGCGCCGCGAGCGACGCCTCGCCCGCGACGAACTCCCCGCGCTCGTCGACGAAGACCGCGCGGTCAGCATCGCCGTCGTGTGCGATACCGACGTCGGCGTCGGCCGCCCGCACGAGGGATGTCAGGTCTCGGAGGTTCTCCTCGACCGGCTCGGAGTCGCGGCCGGGGAAGTGGCCGTCGGCGTTGGCGTTGACGGTGACGACGTCGCAGCCGAGCCGTCGGAAGAACTCGGGGCTCGTCAGCGTGCCCGCGCCGTGGCCGGGGTCGAGCGCGACGGTCAGGTCGGCGGCGTCGATCGCCTCGCGGTCGACCGCGGCGAGGAGGTCGGAGACGTACTCGCGGTTCGCCGCGTCGACCCGTCGGGACTCGCCGACCTCGTCCCACGCAGCGGTGCCGAACCGTTCATCGAGGACGTGCGATTCGATCACTTCGAGGTCTGCGACGGACAGTTCGATCCCGTCCGCGCCGACGAGTTTGACGCCGTTGTACTCCGGCGGGTTGTGCGACGCCGTGATGACGATTGCCGGGCGCTCGTTTTCACCGGCGTAGCGGACGGCACTGGGCGTCGGCGTCGGCCCGAGTCGGTCGACGTCGGTTCCGACGCTTTCGAGGCCGCTCGTCGCCGCGTTCGTCAGCATCTCTCCCGTCGTTCGCGTGTCGCGGGCGACGACCGCCCGATCGGTCTCCCACACCGTTCCGGCCGCCTTCGCGATTCGGAGCACGAACTCGGGCGTCAGGCCGTCGCCGACGACGCCGCGCGCCCCGCTCGAACCGAAGAGCTTCATTGGGTGTCACTCCTCGGGCGGGAGTGAAAGCGGTTGCGACACGGCCGGATCCGGTCGTCGACGACCGATCGGGGGCTATTCGATGACCGATCGGGGGCTATTCGGTCGCCGACGAGCGGCCGGTGAGCGCGAACAGCGCGGGGACGACCCGATCCGTCGTGAGCGAGTACGCGAAATACAGCGCGACGGCACCCATTACGGCCGCCCAGAGGCCGAGCATCGGCTGCCCGTGCTGGGCCGTCACGACCGCGAAGCGCTCGGCGTACGCGCCGACGAGCGAGAGTCCGAGCGCGCCGATGCCGAACGCCGCGAGTTCGATCAGAAGCGGGACCACTTCGAGTAGGGTCGTTGTCATAGCTCCCCGTTCCCCAACGGCTGTTGTGGGTCTTTCGGTCGGGCGATCGCGACGGGGACGGTCGACGCGACGGCTGTCGATTTCGCAACTTCACCCCCGATCTGTCGTCGATTCCCCAAGCGAAACGATGTAGTGCAATGCCGACGCGCGGAGAGATATGGCAGGGCGATACGGCGATGTCGACTATCCGACGCTGACGAAACGGAGCTTCCTCTTCGGAGTCGGTCTGTTCGCGTTCGGCGCGCTCGGCGAGTTCGCGCTCGCGGCGACCGGAACGACCGTTCCCGCGTGGGAACACGCGCTGCTCGTCGACGCCGAGTGGATCGGCGTGGCGATCGCGCTCCTCTCGCCGTTCGTGTTCGGAATTCTGCTCCCGCTGACGGAGTGATCGGCTCAGCGGAGTGGTGGTCTTCCCGGACGATGCCACCGTCACGGCGCTCCGGAGACTTTAGGCCGCGGGGTCGCAGAGAAACCGCTATGAGCGATCTCTTCCCCGACTTCGAGGTCATCCCGGCCGTCGATATGCAGGACGGCGAGGTCGTCCAGCTCGTGCAGGGCGAACGCGGCACGGAGAAGCGCTACGGCGACCCGGTCGACGCCGCCCGACGCTGGGTCGACGCCGGCGCGGAGACGCTGCACCTCGTCGACCTCGACGGCGCGTTCGAGGGCGAGCGCGCGAACGCCGACGCGGTCGAGTCCGTCGTCGACGCCGTCGACGTGCCGGTGCAACTCGGCGGCGGGATCAGAACCGCCGCGGATGCCGCCGACCTCCTCGATCGGGGCGTCGCCCGCGTCATTCTCGGCACGGCCGCCGTCGAGAACCCGGAGTTGGTCGCGGATATCTCGGCGGACTATCCGGGCCGGGTAATGGTGAGCCTCGATTCGAAAGACGGCGAGGTCCTCGTGGCGGGATGGACCGAAGGGACCGGACTCGATCCCGCCGAGGCCGCCGCGCGCTACGAGGACCTCGGCGCGGGGTCGATCCTCTTCACCGACGTCGACGTCGAGGGGAAACAGGCGGGCGTCCAGACCGACGTGACGAAGCGCGTCGTCGACGCCGTCGACATTCCGGTCGTCGCCTCCGGCGGCGTCGCCTCGCTCGATGACGTCCGAGCGCTCCGGGACGCCGGTGCAGCCGCGGTCGTCGTCGGCACCGCGCTCTACGAGGGGACGTTCACCCTCGCGGACGCGATGGACGTCTGAAGTGGACGCGGGAGACGATCGCGGCGCACGCGATCGTGATCACCGCGACGCCGAGACCGGTCACGACGCCCGACTCGGAGAACAGCAGCAGTCCGCCGAGACAGAGCGCGTACGCCCCCAGCGCGATCCCCTTGAATCCCATCGTTCCCCGCACTCGTCGGCGAGAGATCATCAATCTCAGCAAGACGGGCGTCAGACGGGACAGTGAAGATCGGACGGTCGGACGCGATCGGTCAGGAACGCTGCTCTCGGATCTTCTCGCGGCCGGGCTCGATGAGTCGGTTCAGATACGTCGCGAGCGCGCCCTTCGCGTCCGCGGGGTGGAGTTCGCCGGATTCGAGGTCGGTCTCCAGATCCGCGTAGGCGTCGTAGCGCAGGTCGCCGCCGTACTGGTCGGGGCGCTCGACGACGACCTCGCCGAACCGCGGGAAGACGTGGTACTCGAAGATCTGCAGCACCGGGTTCTCCCGTTCCTCGCCCTCGTCGGTCGGCTCGGGCTCGGCCGTCGGCGGGCAGTAGGCCTTGTTGACTTTCTCCTCGACGTCCTCGGCGGAGTCCTCCATCGAGATCGACAGGCCCTCGCTGCTCGACATCTTGCCGACGCCGCTCGTCAGGTCCGCGATCAGCGGCGTGTGCAGGCAGGTCGGCGAATCGGCACCGATGCTCGGCAGGGTGTCCCGCGCGAGCATGTGGACCTTCCGCTGTTCCATCCCACCGATCGCGAGGTCGACGTCGAGATAGACGATGTCGAGCGCCTGCATCAGCGGGTAGACCGCCTGCGCGACCGTTGCGGTGTCGCCGCCGGCGATCTCCGCCATCGCGCGCGCGGCCCGCGAGAGCGACGTCTCCAACTCTAAGGCGTGCAGGTCCAGAATGTACTCCTCGTCGAGTTGGAATTCGGACCCCAACACGAACTCCGTTTGCGACTCCTCGAGGCCGTAAGCGACGAACTGTTCCTGCATTCTCGTCGCCGTCTCGCGGATCTCGTCGAACGTCCCCTTGCCGTTCAGGTAGGCGTGGACGTCGGCCAAGAGGACGACGACCTCGAAGCCGGCCTCCTGCAGTTCGATCAGCTTGTTTGCTGTCAGCATATGGCCGATGTGGAGGACGCCCGAGGGCTCGTAGCCGACGTACGCCCGCTTTCCGTCGGGGGATTCGGCTAGCGCGCGCACTTCGTCCTCTGTGACCACCTCGGAGACGTTCCGGGTGATCAGCTCGTAGGCGTCCATACTGAGAGCAAATCGCGACTCCGGCATATGACTTCTGGGATGACGTCGCCGCGCCGCTCGGAGGAGAGGTCAGCACGCAGTCGCAACCCCCGCACTATCGCTGAGAGAGACGCGGTATTGAAAATTTCAAACGCATTTTCGCGGCGTTTAGGAGGTCTCTAAGCCGTTTATTCCGGGTGAATGGTTGTGGGTGGTTAAGTGACCGCAACGACACACGCGCCTATGGGCAAGAAGATGGGTCACACGCGGCGGAGAGCCCTCCAAACAGTCGGTAGCGTCCTCGTCGCCGGGGTCGCTGGCTGTAGCTCGTCGAAGTCGACGGAAGAGACGACCGACGCCTCGACTGGGACGCCGACCGCGGAACCGACGTCGACGGCGAACGCGACCGAGGAACGGACGTCGGCCGACGAATCCGACGCCGACCAGTTCGTCAGGAACCCCGAGGAGGTCCACGCGACGCTGGTCGAGGAGACGTCGGTATCCGCGGACGAAGTGCTGATCGGCTTCCGCCTCGAGGACTCCTCGCTGCCGTTCACGACCGAGGTGTATCACGCGCCCGAGGACGCCGAGGTTCAGGCGACGGAGACCTACGACACCCAAGACCTCGGTGAGGTCGACCTCCTCCCCGATCCGCCGGTGGCGCTCGACACCGTCGACACCGACCGGGAGGACGTCCATTACGGGACGACGTCCATCGGCGAGCCGCTGATGGTGACGCTCCTCGCGCGCCAAGACGACGAGGAGACCTTCGAGTGGAGTTCGTGGGACCGGACCGGCTACCCCCACGACGGACACGAAGAGGAGGACACCGCGCTGGAGGTCGACTGTTACTGCGGCGGTGACGTCTACACCGCCCCCGAGGGCGGCACGTGGGCGCGGGTGATTCAGGTGACGCCGACGGAGCACGTCGACCCCGGCACGACCATCGCTCTCAACTGGACGTCGAGCCGGGCGTAAACGACCCTGTCCACCTCGATCACGGCATCAGCGTTCGCTCCGTCGAGGGCGGCTTTTCGTGCGAACTCCAGTTCTGACCGCGACCGAACCGATCGATCGCCGGTCACCGAAAACGTTCACTGGAAAGGGTCATACGCGCGCGGTTCCAACCACCGCTGATGGCTACGACCCGCTCGCCGTTCGTCGTCCTCGCCGGGTTGGTCGCGGTGGCATTCCTCCCGCTCGTCGTGATGTGGTTCGCCGTCACCGACATCGGGACGTTCGCCTACTTCGCGGCCTTCGGGCTCTACTTCGTCGTGGCGCACATCGCGCTCCCCGGCTGGGTATACATCGACGCGACCGGCCGCGGCAGCGACTCCGCGGTCGGCTGGACGGTGCTCGCCTTCCTCGTCCCGTTCGTCGGTTTCGTCGCGTACTACTTCCTCGGACAGCCGGATGAACCGTATCAAGCCGGTGCGGACGCGGGGCTGCGCTGACGTGGAAATCGAAAAGTCGCTTCAGCGGCTCTCGCCGCGCGTCTCCGCGCGGTGCTCGGAGATGATCTGATCGACCATCGACGCCTTCCGCTCCTTCTGGCGGTCCTCGGCGCGGCGCTCCCAGTCGTCGATCGCCGCCTCGACATCGGCCTCGCTGGCGACTGCGAGCTCGTCGATCTCCTGAATCGTGACGTCTGTGGCGGGGGCGACGGGGACGTCGTGCTCGAAGAGGATCTGATCGGCCACCTCCGAGAGGTTACCGCCCGAACGGAGGACGACGCGGGGGTCGACGTCCACCAGCAACTCCGCGGTTGAGCGTCCCGCGCCGGAGGCGTCGCGGAGGTAGACGACGTCGCCGGCGGCCAGTCCGTACTGCTCCTCGGCGGTCTCGATGGCGTCGCGGGTGAACTGGTCGACGATCTTGACGGAGACGAGATCGCCGTCGGTGTCGACGTCGGCGAAGTTCGAGTGATCGAGCTTCCAGAGGCGCTTGAGGCGTTCGAGCTTGTCGTCGAGCTCCTCGTTATCCGTCTCTAACTCGTCGACGCGACGCTGGAGCCGCTCTTTGTCGCGTTCGAGTCGCTTGACCTCGCGGCGCTCTCTGGCCTCGCGGCGCTCCTCGCGCTTGGCGTCTGAGAGCTCGGACTCGTACTCCGAGATCGTCTCCTCGCGCTCGTCGATCGTCGCTTCGAGGTCGTCAACGTGTGACTCCAGTCGCTCGACGCGCGTCCGGAGGCGGCGGATCTCCTTTTCTTCTTCTGTGAGCTCTCGCTCCTCGTGCTCGGATTCGTCGCTCCCGTCGTCGGCGTCGTCCTCCTCGAAGTCGCGCAGGACGGCCTCGACGGACTCCTCGCCGGCGACGACGCGGGCGATGACCTCGCCGCGTTCGACGTCCGGTGGGACCTTCTTCGAGATCCGCTCGAACTGGTCTTCGTGATCGTCGAGCGCGAACAGCGCCGCCGCGAGCGCGTCGCGCTGGTGGTCGTTCTCGTAGGACGCCTCGCGGGTCCGGTGGAGCTTCTCGTCGATCGGGAGATCAGAGTTCGGCGTCCAGCCCGCGGCGTCGAAGCTCCGTCTGAACTTCTCGACGGTCTCGGGCATCGGCGTCACGTCGGCGGCGACGACGACGGGGCGACCGCGCTCGATCAGCCACTCGATCACGTCGGCGGTGTCGGCCGTCCGCGTCGAGTATACGTCGAGGATCCGCCCGTCGAGGCCGACGACGGCGGCCGCGGTCGTCGTCCCGGGATCGATGCCGACGACGACGTGGTCGCGACGTTTGACCAGCGGCTCGAACTCGATGCCGTCGTAGCGCTCGCGCTCGATCTCGACGCGGGTGTCGCCGGCGCGGCCCGTCGAGACCGGGATGTCCGTCGGCGGCGCTTCGACGGTGAAGACGGCGTTCGCGTAGCCGCCGTACTTCTCGGTCACGTCGACCTCGAATTCCAGATCGGCCTGTTCGAGGCGCTGTTTCACCTCGCGAGTGCGGCGCTTCACGGAGCCGTGGATGCGTCGCGTGTAACGGTCCTGACTCCAGCCGCCCTTGCCGGTCGAGCGTCCCCGAGAGACTTTGACCGTCGTGGTGTCGGAGAAGGCCGAGACCTCGTAGCCGACGTTCGCCGCCGCGAGCCGGGCCGCCGCCTCGGCCTCCTTCATCGGCTTCTTTCCGTAGGGGACGGCGTGTCGAGAGGCGACCCGCGAGAGCGGTTCGGGGCGCTCAGCGCCGGTCACCTGCACGAGTTTCGTCTCGGCCGGGAGCGCCCGCAGGAAATGAACGAGCGCGTCCTTGTCGGCCGCAAGCTCATACATATTGTCGGTCGCGAGCATCGCCGGTTCCTCGCGGTCGAGGAGTCGGCGGAGCTTGCGGTGAGAGACGACGTCGCGGTCGACGTTCTCGCCGTCGAAGGCGACGAGGGCGTAGGAGGGAGCGTCGCCCCGAACGTCCCCGCTCTGGATGTCCACGCCGAAAACGAGGGAATCGAGGGCACTCGTCCGGTCGGTCACACCCGAGGTAGGTCGGCTGCGGATATATATGCCACGCCGAGGGCGACGTGGCGCGCGTTCGACGGCCTCGAAAGAACCCGGGAGTCCTACTCTCCGTCGGGGTACGGAACCTCAAGTGTCCGGCCGTCGTCGGGGACGAACGCCTCCCCGCCCTCGAACGTCTCGCGCGCCTCGCGCTCGATCGGGCTCGCGTCCGCGGCGTACCGCGAGGAGATGTGGGTCAGCGCGAGCCGCTTTGCGCCCGCCCGGTTCGCGATTTCGGCCGCCTCCCGACCGGTCGAATGGCCGGTCTGGCGCGCGCGATCGGCCCACTCGTCGGCGAACGTGGCGTCGTGTACGAGGAGGTCCGCGTCGTCCGCGACCTCGACGGTCGCGTCGACGGGGCGGGTGTCGCCGGTGTAGACGAACCGCCGCCCGGGGCGGGGGTCGCCGACGACCTGCTCGGGTTCGACGACCGTACCGTCGTCGAGTTCGACGCGCTCGCCGTCGTGCAGGCGGCCGAACGCCGGCCCGACGGGGACGCCGAGCGACTCCGCCTTCTCGCGGTCGAACCGACCGCGTCTGTCGTCTTCGACGAGCGCGTAGCCGATCGAACTGACGTTTCGGTGGACCGTCTCGAACGTCCGGATCTCGTATTCGTCGGCGTCGAGTGCGACGTTCCCCGGACGGATCTCGCGAACGGTGAACGGGAACCCGGGTCGGTAGCCGCCGGCCTCGACGAGCCGCTTCAGGTGTCGCTTCGATCCCGGCGGGCCGTAGATCGAAAGCGGCTCCTCGCGGTCGTTGAAGTCCATCGTCTGGACGAGCCCCGGGATCCCGAGGACGTGGTCGCCGTGGAGGTGCGTGACGAACAGGTGCGAGACCGAGAATCCGGTGCCGAACCGCATCATCTGCCGCTGGGTGCCCTCGCCGCAGTCGAAGAGCAGGCCGTCGCCCTCGCGCTCGACGAAGAACGCACTCGGTCCCCGCTGGGTCGTCGGGACGGCTCCGCCGGTCCCGAGGAACGTCACGCGCATCGACATACTCGTCCTGAGAGGCGATGCGGTAAACGCGTGTCGGATCGGCGTCCCGAACGCCACGGAGGTTTTTGTACGAACGAGACGCACGGTGGCGTATGGTCCGAAGCGAGCGCGACGGCGACGACCGACGCCGGTGGGACGAGGGGTTTTCCGAGTCCGACGACCCGGTCGTCGGGGCGACGGCGTTGCTGGTGCTCGGCGCGGGCTTGGGCTCGCTGTTCGGCGTCCCGATCCTCAATGCGGTCGAGTTCTGGGTCATCTTCGTCATCGGGTACGCGGTGGTCGTCCCGCTGGTGTCGCTCCTTCGCGGGGAACGCCCGGGCGCGGACGACCGGTCGGACGCGAACCGGCGAGAGCAACGAGACGCGGGTCAGACGCGCGAGGCAGACCAGACACACGAGACGGACCAAACACGCGAGGGTCGCGAGGGCGTCGACGTCGCGCTCGACCGCCTCCGCGAGCGCTACGCGCGCGGTGATCTCTCCGACGAGCAGTTCGAGCGGAAGCTGGAGCGGCTCCTCGAAACCGACACGCCGGAGAACGCGCGCTAGCGGGTCGAACAGAGCCGTCAGCGAGTCACCGAGGAAAGAGAATCAGACGGCGTCGCCCGCGAGCGCGACGCGGACGTCGAGAGCGCGGGAGGAGAGCGCCCGCAGTAGCCCCGGCGGCGAGTGCCCGCGGCAGCCCCGCCGCAGAGGGAGAGTTTCTTACCCTCCCGCCGACTACCCGACGGCAATGGACGCGCCCCTGTGGACCGAAACGCACGCGCCGTCGCTCTCGGAGCTACCGCAATCGGCGGTCCGAGAGCGGCTCTCGCGGACCGTCGACGAACCGATGAACCTCGTCGTGCAGGGGCCCGCGGGCGTCGGTAAGACGGCCGCCGTGCGCGCGCTAGCCCGGGAGGCGCACGATGACCCCGACTCGGACCTGATCGAGATCAACGTCGCGGACTTCTTCGACCGAAGTAAGAAAGAGATCCGCGAAGACCCGCGCTTTTCGCGCTTCCTCCAAGGACAGACCGAGTTCTCGAAGCAGTACCGCCGCGGCGGCAAGGGGAACAAGTACAAACGCGAGTGGTCCAAGCGGGATATGATCTCGCACGTGATGCAGGAGCTGTCCTCCTATCAGCCCGCCTCGGGGACGTACAAGACTGTGCTCCTCGACAACGCCGAGACGATCCGCGAGGACTTCCAGCAGGCGCTTCGCCGGGTGATGGAACAGTACCACCGCAACACGCAGTTCGTGATCACGACGCGACAGCCCTCGAAGCTCATCCCGCCGATCCGCTCGCGGTGCTTCCCGGTGCCGGTGCGCGCGCCGACGACCGACGAGATCGAGACGGTGCTCGCCGACATCGCCGACAGTGAGGGCGTCGACGCAGAGCCGATGGCGCTGAACCTCGTCGCCTCGAAGGCCGACGGCGACCTCAGATACGCGATACTTGCGGCCCAGCACGCCGCTGTCGAGGGCGACGGCGAGATCACCGTCGAATCCGCGGGGACGGCGCTCTCGGAGGCAGGTCACGACGACGAACTGAAGTCCGTGCTCGACGACGCCGCAGCCGGCGAGATCCGCGAGGCCAGAAAGCGACTGACGACGCTGCTCGACGACGAGGGGTTCGGCGGCCAAGAACTGCTCACCGAACTGCTGCACGTCGCCGACACGTACCCCGAGGAGTTCGGCGACGCGAACCTGATCCGCCTCCACCGACTCGCCGGGAGCGCCGACCTCGACCTCGCGGAGGGCAGCGACGGTCGACTCCACCTCACGCACCTCCTCGCCGCGTGGGCGGGCGGCCAGTCCGAACTCGACGGGGAGGCCCTCGCCTGAGATGCGCTTCGCGCCCGGCGTTCGACGGTTCGCGATTCCGACGTTCGCGGCCGCCGCAGTGCTCTCGGTTCTCGCCCCACCGCTTTCGGTCGTCGCGCTCGCGGTCGGCGGATTCGTCGCGTGGTTCTTCCGCGACCCCGACCGCCGCCCGTCCGGACCCGGCGTCGTCTCGCCCGCCGACGGCCGCGTCTCCGTCATACGGAAAGAAGGCGAGCAGCTCCGCGTGGGGGTGTTCATGAACGTCACCGACGTCCACGTGAACCGCGCGCCGTTCGCGGGACGCGTCGAGCGCGTCACCCATCGCCCGGGCAAGCACCTGCCGGCGTTCTCGAAGGAATCCGAGCGTAACGAGCGTGTCGACATCGACGTCGCGACCGACGAGGGGCCCGCGGAGCTCTCGCTCATTGCCGGCGCATTCGCCAGACGGATCCATCCGTACGTCGAGCGGGGTGAGGAACTCTCCCGCGCCCAGCGGATCGGCCACATCGACTTCGGATCGCGTGCAGACGTGCTACTGCCGCCGACGTACGGTCGGGAAGACCTACTGGTCGAGGAGGGCGACCGCCTCCGCGCGGGCGAGTCGATCGTGGCGGCGCAGGAGCGATAGCGTCGCGACCACCGCACGAGCGGTGCCCCTCGCGGCCGCAACGCTTCTTTCCGTGCGAACCCTTCTCACAACTATGAGAGCCGAGGCGGAAGCCCTCGCGTGGCGCGCGCTCGACGCCGTCAGACCGCCCCCGCGACTCGTCGACTGGTCGATCCTCTCGATCGTCGCGCTCCAGATCGTCACCGGCTTCGTCTCGTTTACCCTCGGGTCGCCGTCGGGGTGGCCCGTGTTCTGGCTCCACCGGATCCTCGGTCTGACGCTCGTGGCGCTTTTGGGGTTCAAGCTCGCCCGAGTTCGATACCGACTCACCCGACGCGAGGAGTGGCAGGCGTCGACGCTCGTCTCGATTCTCACGCTGACGGCCGCGGTCGGCGCGCTCGCGACGGGGATCGCGTGGGTGTTCGGACTGGACGTGCGAATCGCTTACTGGACGCTCCTGAGCGTGCACGTCGGGTTCGGAATCGCGCTCCTTCCGCTGGTCGTGTGGCATCTCACGAGCCGGTTTCGCCTCCCGCAGCGACACGATTTCCACCGGCGGCGGACGACGATCAAATACGCGGCGCTGCTGCTCAGTGGCGCGCTGGCCTACCGGAGCCAAGAGCTCGCCAAACGCGCCCTCGACACACCCGGAGCCGACCGCCGGTTCACCGGGTCACAGCCGCGAGCGGGCGCGGGCAACGCGAGCTTTCCGGTCACCTCGTGGGTCGCCGACGACCCCGATCCCGTCGACCGATCCGAATGGGCGCTGACCGTCGCGGGCGAGGTGGAGACGCCGCGCGACTACGGATACGACGAGCTCAGTCTCGACAGCAGCGACGAGGCCCTCTTAGACTGCACGAGCGGCTGGTACACGGTGCAGCGGTGGCGCGGGGTTCGGATCGGCGATCTGTTGGATGCGGCCGGTGTCGACGACGAGGCGCGGTTCGTCCGGTTCGTGTCGGTGACGGGCTACCGATGGTCGCTCCCGATCGAAGAGGCCCGGGACGCCCTCCTCGCGACTCACGTCGGCGACGAACGGCTCAGTCACGGTCACGGTGCGCCGATACGCCTCGTCGCGCCCGGTCGCCGCGGCTTCCAGTGGGTCAAGTGGATCCAGCGGGTCGAGGTCCGCCGGCGCGACGATCCGGCGCAGTGGCTCGTGACGCTGATCAGCGGCTTCGAGTGAGAGCACGTCGGGTCCGACTCGCACTGTAGTACGCCTCGGTCAATTCCGATCCAACACGTGGACGTGCCGCACCAGCGACCGGTGGACGCGGCGCTCGAAGCGTGCGTCGACCGTCCATCCGGTTTCTCTGGCTTCCGCCTCCCACGAGCGGTCGGCGACGAGGACGCACCGCTTCGCGACCCGCGCGGCTTCCGAGAGCGCGCCGCCGACGAGATCGGCCAGTTCGTGGCCGGCGATCTTCGACTGGCGGCCGTAGGGCGCGTCGAAGACGACCGCGTCGACGGCATCGTCGGTGAGGGGGAGTTCGGTCGCGTCGCCGCGGACGACGTCCCAGCGAGAGCGATGAAGGTAGTGTTCGAGGTTCTCGGCCGCCCCGTGGGCCATCTTCGACTGCGCGTCGGACCCGACCGCGCGCGCGCCGACCAGTCCGGCCTCGATGAGCAGCCCGCCCGTGCCGCACATCGGATCGAGGACGGTCGCCTCCGGCAGCGACCGCCCGGCCGCGAGATTCACGTACGCGCGGGCGTCCATCGGGGCCATACTCCCGGGTTGGAAGAACGGCCGATCGGTCGGCGCGCGGGAGCCGAAGGCCGCGTCGCGCTCGGCAACGGCCCAACCGAGGAGGCAGACCTCGTCGGCGAAGCAGACCCGGAGTTCGTGGTCGGGGTCGTCGAGGTCGACGTCGAACCCGCGATCGACGAGCACGCCGCCGAGTTCGCGCTCCGCTTCCGACGTGCTCACGTCCGCCGTAGCTCGGACGTTGCGAGCGCGGACCGCGACGCTGCCCGTCCGCTCGATCGACGCCGCGGTGAGGACCGCGACGGCATCGGCGACCGTCCCCTCGGCGCGTCCGAGGAGTTCGGAGACGTACCGAGTGTACGCGAGCGTCGGCGCGCGGTCGATGCGCACGCCGCGGGCGGTCGCGAGCCCTGGGGCGACGCGTTCGACCGCCGAGGCGGCCGCTCGCTCGGCTTCGGAGGCGGCGAACGCCTCGTCGTCGGCCTCGCCCGCGAGTTCGAGGAAGTACACGCCCGAATCTCGACGGGGCCGCAAATCAGGGTGTCGACTCCGCGCGGACTGTGTCCCCACGTAGATGGGGCACGACTCCGGATCGACATCCGCGAGACCACCCACCAACCTTTTTAAACCTTAAATACGTCGTTTAAGTCGTTATAATGAGCGACCCCAAGGACACGATCAACATCGAGAACGTCGTCGCCTCCACCGGGATCGGTCAGGAGCTCGATCTCCAGAGCGTGGCGATGGACTTGGAGGGGGCGGACTACGACCCCGAGCAGTTCCCCGGCCTCGTCTACCGAACCCAGAACCCGAAGTCCGCGGCGCTCATCTTCCGCTCGGGCAAGATCGTCTGCACCGGCGCGAAGTCGACCGATGACGTCCACGAGAGCCTCCATATCGTCTTCGATAAGCTCCGCGAACTCGATATTCCGGTCGACGACGACCCCGAGATCACGGTCCAGAACATCGTCACCTCCGCCGACTTGGGGCGCAACCTCAACCTCAACGCCATCGCCATCGGCCTCGGTCTCGAAAACATCGAGTACGAGCCCGAGCAGTTCCCCGGCCTCGTCTACCGGCTCGACGAACCCTCCGTCGTCGCGCTGCTTTTCGGCTCCGGAAAGCTCGTCATCACCGGCGGGAAAGCGCCTGATGACGCCCGCGACGCGGTCGACGTCATCGTGTCCCGACTGAGCGATCTTGGTCTGCTCGACGGCTGACGGGTCGTCTCTGATTCACTGATGTCGGTCCCACTGCAGTCCGCGACCGTGACGCCGCTCGCGATCGCCGGGACGTTCGCCGTCTTCGCGCTCTTTCTCTCTGTCACCGCGCACATCGCCGCACGCAACGTCCTCGGTGACGTCCCCGTCCGAAACGGGTTCCTCGTCGGCCCGGTCCCCGCCGCGGTGAGCATCCTCGTGTCCACGTTCGCCGAGCGCGACCCGGTCCTGTTCGGCGGTCTGCTGGTCGCGCTCGTCCTCGACGGTGTCGCGATCGCGTACGTCTACGGCGAGTCGCGGAAGCTCTCGGCGTACATCACGCTCATTCACTTCGTCGTCAGCGTCCTCCTCGGGACGGTCCTCTTCGGGATCTGGGCGCTGTTGACGAGCGCTCCAGCGTAGGAGCGATGCCGGAGTCGGGCGCTACTCCACGAGCCGTTCGATCTCGGTGACCAGAATACCGGACGCGCCGACGGCCTTCAGGTCGTTGACGACCTCGAAGACGTCGCGCTCGTCGACGACGACGTGCACCGCGACGTGGTCGTCGCCGGCGACGTCCATCACCGTCGGGCCGCCGAGGCCGGGGATGACCTCGCGGACGTCGCCGAGTTTCTCCCGCGGGACGTTCATCATCACGTAGCGCTTGTTCTCGGCCGCGAGGACGGACTGAAAGGCCGTCACGAGCTGTTCGACCTTCGGATCATCGGCGTAGTCGGGGTGGGCGTACAGCCGGACGGACGATTCCAGCACCTCGTCGACGATCGCGAGGCGGTTCATCCGCAGCGTCGTCCCCGTCGAGGTGATGTCGACGATGGCGTCGGCCATCTCGACGTGCGGCGTCAACTCGGTCGCGCCCGTTACCTCGACGACTTCGGCATCGATTCCCTCGCGTTCGAGGTACTCGCGGGTGATCCGCGGGAACTCGGTCGCGACGCTCCCGCCCGCGACGTCCGCCGGATCGGAGATGTCGCCGTCCTCCGGTGCGGCGAGGACGAGTCGGCAGCGGCCGAACTCCAGATCGACGAGTTCGACGAGGTCCCGGCCGGACTCGACGACCTGATCGCGGCCGGTGATGCCGACCGCGGCCGCTCCGTCCCAGACGTACTCGGGGATGTCGGCCGCGCGAGCGAACAGGACGCTCACGTCGGGGTCGACGGTGTCGGCGTACAGTTTCCGGTCCGCAGCGCTCTCGATGTGGAGCCCGGCCCGTTCGAGGAGGTCGATGCTCGGCTCGTGCAGGCGGCCCTTGTTGGGGACGGCGATGCGCATATCCTGAAATCACGCGCCCGCGACGTACCACTTTCGCTCGTGGACTGGGGTTCCCCGTGAGAAATGACGACAGAGGAGGGGTGGACGATGGCGACGGCACAACCGGCACGGGCGGGGTTGAAAGGGGCCGCCGTCGCGGGGAAGGCGGGCGACGCAAGCACCGCAGGAGCGACCAGCGGGAGCGACGAGGAGCGCAGCGAGTCCCCCGACCCGCGACGGCGGGGGCTTTCGAGGTCATCGCACCGCACCGGTCCCAACACAGACCACCGCAGACGAGTATAGAGGCACAACGATCATAGGCGCGGGCGTCGATTCGCCGGTATGACCGACCACAGCGACGAGGACGCGCGGACCGACGGGGGCGACCGAGCCGCGGACGGGGACGACCGAACCGCCGCCGTCTCCCGCGAGACCGCAGAGACGACCATCGACGTGACGCTCTCGATCGACGGCGACGGCGACAGCGTCGCCGAGACCGGGATCGGCTTCTTCGACCACATGCTCGACGCGTTCGCCAAGCACGGGCTGTTCGATCTGACCGTGAAGTGCGACGGGGATCTGGAGATCGACGACCACCACACCGTCGAGGACGTCGCGATCGTGCTGGGCGAGGCGTTCACCGAGGCGCTGGGCGACAAGCGCGGCATCGTCCGCTACGCCGACCGGAAGGTCCCGCTCGACGAGGCGGTCGCGGGCGTCGTCGTCGACGTCAGCGGACGGCCGCACTTCGAGTTTGCGGGAGCGTTCTCCCAAGAGCAGGTCGGCGACTTCACGAGCGATATGGCCAGACACTTCGCGTACTCGCTCGCGATGAACGCCGGGTTGACGCTGCACGCGGAGGTCGAGGGCGTCAACGCCCACCACGAGGTCGAGGCGCTGTTCAAAGCGCTCGCTCGGAGCCTCGACGACGCCACACGCGTCGATCCGCGGCGGGGCGACACGCCGAGCACGAAGGGGACGCTGTAGCGCGGTTCCCCGGTTCGCATTTACGCCTTTCTGAGGGTTCCGTCCTCGTCGGCGAGCACGCCGCGGTCGATCGCGTGATCGAGAATTCGGTCGACGTGGGCGTCATCGAGTTGGTACGCGCTCCCGGCGAGTTCGACGACGTCGCTCCGCGGGATCGGGAACTCCCGGTTGCCGAGCAGCCGCATCACGGTGCGGAAGTCCTCCGGCTCCTCGCTGGCCCCACCGAGGCTCGAAGCCGTCTCACCGGGCGGTTGCTCGCGGGGTGAGTCGCCCGACTGCGGGGTGTAATCGCGAGCGCGGGGGCTCTCCGCTTCGTCCCCCGCTTCCGACGGGGGATCCCCGGCTTCGTCGGGTTCCTGAAAACCGTCGTACTCGGCGATGTCCGTGTACCCTTCCGGCGCGTTGAATCCGCTCATCGGGACGGTCCTATCCGACGACGCAGCGGACGCCGAGGAGTCGGACTCCCCCGCTGACTCCGCAGCGCGTGACTCCGCGGCGTCGGCCGGAGAGGTGTCGCCGGTCGACGCCGCTTCCTCGGGCGATGGCGTCGCTTCGGTCGGGGACTCCGCATCCGAAGACGCGGTGTCGGCCGACGGAACGGCGTCCGCCGTCGGTTCCGCAGCCTCCGCGGAATCCGCGTCGCGGTCGACGCCGAGCCGCGAGAGCAGCGGATCGACGACGGTTTCGAGCGTTCCGAGACAGTTCTCACAGAGGACGACCCGACGCTGTTCGGCCTCAGTCGGCGACAGTTCTGCCGGGATCGCCTCGTAGACGCCCGCGGCGTCGCCGCCGCAGAAATCGCAGTTCCGGAGTTGGCGCATCGGCATACCTGTCCCTCCGCGAGCGACCGGGTAAAACTATTCGCCCATCGATGGCGCAGATCGACCTACGCGGTCTCGACCGGTCCGCCCCGCTCGGTCCACTCGGTCAGGCTTCCCTCGTAGAACCCGACGTTCTCGTACCCGAGCGAGCGCAGGACGACGTAGGTGTGGCTGATCCGGCGGGCGGTGTTGCAGTAGAGGATCACGCGCTTGTCGGGCGCGACACCGACGTCGGCGAGCGTCTCGGCCAGCTCGGATTCGGATTTCAGCCCGCGCGTCTCGTCGTCGACGAGTTCCCGCCAGTCGAGATTGACCGCGCCGGGCAGGTGGCCCTCGGCGTACTCCTCGGGGTCGCGCGTGTCGACGATGACGGTCTCGCCGTCCGCGAGCGCGTCGGTGACGGTTGCGTAGTCGACGAGCGGCGAGTGCTCGGGGTCGCGGACCGCGTACTCGGCCGTCGGTGGGTCGGACGCCTCGCTCGTCGTCTCGTGCGCTCGGTTCCACGCGCTGAAGTCGCCGTCGAGGAGGTGAAGCCGGTCCGGCGGGTGGCCGTACAGCTCCGCCGTGATCAGAAAGCGCGCCGCGAAGACGCCGTGGGTGTCGTCGTAGGCGACGACGTCGTCGTCGGGGCCGACGCCCGCCGCGGAGAGGAGCGACTCCCACGTCTCCGCGCCGGGCAGCATCCCCTCGTCGCCCGCGTCGCTGCGGAACCGCTCGAACGGGATGTTCACCGCGCCCGGGACGTGTCCGATGCCGTCGAACTCCCACGCGTCGCGGACGTCGATAAGCCGCACTTCGTCGAGTCGCTCGGCCAGCCAGTCGGCCGAGACGACGACGTTCTCGTACATACGCACCCGTACTGTCGGCCGACCCTTCAACGTGCCCGATTGAACCGCATTCGTCCGGTGTCAGAGAAGTAAGAAAGTATTGCTGGTAATTTCGCGCGCTACATCTGGGATATCCGACGTGATCGCAGTGTAGCGCGCCCGGGTACTGTCACGTCCATTTAATGCGGCATAATTTTCCGCATCGCTGGAGGGCGGGCAGTACACGCCGTAGCTGTGAGGATTATAGGGGTGGGGAACATAGGAGAGCGTGCAATGACAGACGACGGTTACGCCAAAGACGTGCTCGTGTCCCCCGAGTGGCTGGAGGAGAACCTCGACGAATTCCAGAGCGACGATCCCGCGTATCGACTGGTCGAAGTCGACGTCGACACCGAAGCGTACGACGAGAGTCACGCCCCCGGTGCGATCGGCTTCAACTGGGAGAGTCAACTGCAGGATCAGACCAACCGCGACATCCTCGACAAGGACGACTTCGAGGACCTGCTCGGCAGCCACGGTATCTCCGAGGATTCGACCGTGGTCCTGTACGGCGACAACTCCAACTGGTTCGCCGCCTACACCTACTGGCAGTTCAAGTACTACGGCCACGAGGACGTCCGCCTGCTGAACGGCGGTCGCGACTACTGGCTCGAGAACGACTACCCGACGACGCAGGAAGTCCCCGGCTTCTCCGCGGTCGACTACACCGCCCGCGGTCCGTTCGAGTCGATCCGCGCGTACCGCGACGACGTCGACCACGCCGTCGACGAGGGGCTCCCGCTCGTCGACGTCCGCTCGCCCGAGGAGTTCTCAGGCGAGATCCTCGCGCCCCCGGGACTGCAGGAGACCGCCCAGCGCGGCGGCCACATCCCCGGCGCGCAGAACATCTCGTGGGCCGCGACCGTCAACGACGACGGGACGTTCAAGTCCGCCGAGGAACTGCGCGATCTCTACGCCGACAAGGGCATCGACGGCTCGGAGACGACCGTCGCCTACTGCCGCATCGGCGAGCGCTCCTCGATCGCGTGGTTCGCGCTCCACGAGCTGCTCGGCTACGACGAGGTCGTCAACTACGACGGCTCCTGGACGGAGTGGGGCAACCTCGTCGGCGCGCCGATCGAGACGGGCGACGCGGAGTAACCGTCGGATCGTCGTCGCCGAGACGACCGAACGACACGAACAGAATTTTTCGCGAGAGTCAGTCCGCGAGCGTGACGCTCACTCTGTCAGCACGACGCTCGCCCGATGAAAACGATATTCACCCGATGAAGACGATGTTCACCCCGCGAGCACGACGCTCGCGATCGCCGGCGTGAGGAACGCCTCGATGAACGCTGCAAGTATGAAAAGCGGCACCAGACCGAGGAGTACTCGGTAGCCCCGCCGGATCGCCGCCGCGAGATCGTCGGCGTCGCGGCGACCGCGGAACGCGCCGAGGGCGACGCCACCGAGCCAGAGTCCGAGTCCGCCGCCCACGACGATCGCGGGAATTTCGATGATCCCGTGCGGGGCGACCAGCGCGAGCACGGCGATCGGCTCGAAGACGCCCGCGACGCCACCGATAATCAGGCCGTTGAACGCCAGCCCGACCGCGGCCGGGACACCGACCGCGAGGCCGCTGTAGGCGAGGTCGACGGCGACGAGCCAGTTGTTCACCGCGAGATTGACGAACGTGCCCACCGGGAACGTCCCGAAGACGTTCGCGACGTCGCCGCCGATCGGCAGCGAGACGCCGATGGAGGCCGTCGCGAACCATCCGACGACGCCGCCGGCCGCGACGAACCCGAGCGAAGCGAGGTTCGCGAGCGGGCTGGTGCGGAGGAATCCGCCGGCGGCGCGAAGCCCGCCGACGAACGCGGACCGAAGCCGTTCGTCGACGGGGGCGAGGTCGGAGTCCCGTTCCAGTTCGGTCTCCGCGTACAGCGACGTCTTGAACCCGTCGAGAAGCGGCGAGAACAGGACGGTTCCGAGGAGAGCCGTCACCCGCGTCGCGCCGAGTGTCGACGCCGCGCTTCCGATTCCGCCGGAGGCCAAGAGCGCGCCGAACGCGACGGCGACGTAAACGAGGACCGCGACGGGTCGCTCGAAGGGGAAGTGAACGCTCCGCCGCATCGCTTCGAGCGCGCCGACGTCGTCGACGACGACGGCCTGCTCGGCGAACGCGAAGAGGACGAAGACCGCGGCGAGAAGCAGCGCGCCGACGAACAGCCCGAAGAGGATTCCCAAGATACCGAGGCCCAACGTCGCCCACGCCGGCTCCACCCCGGCCGCCGACGCGGAGCCGAACGCGGCGGTGAGGTAGCCCCCGATCGCGGTCAGCACCCCGAAGATCGGGACCGCGACCGCGGCGAGCGCGGCCAGAAGCAGGAGTCGAACACCGAGGATCGAGCGCCAATACCGGCCCGCGCCGTCGACGCCCGCGCGGACGCCGTCGTCGCCGCGGAGGAGGCCGTACAGTCCGCCGACGGTGACCGCACTGCCGACCGCCGAGGCGAGAAGCGCGAGCAGGAGCGACAGGAGGCCGCCGCCGGCGACGAGCGCGATCGTCTCCGGCGTCACCAGCCCGGCGAACGCCTCGCCGAGTTCGGGTGCGATCTGCTCGACGGTGGCCGGATCGACGTCCGTCCCGCCGGCATCGAGCGCCGCACCGGACTCACTCAGTTGACGCAGGACGTCGACCAACGGATCGAGGCGACCCGCCGCCCCCAGATACCAGAGAGCGAGCAGTCCGCCGACGAGCAGCGGGACGCGGGCGATACCGTAGAGGCCGGTCACAAGTAGATACAGCGGCAGCACCGACGACGATCGCTCGAAGAGCAACCGCCCGCCGGTTCGGAGGGCGAGGGAGGGCTTCACACCCGGAAGTCTCAGGCGACGAACATAGAACTTCGGGAGTGTCGAAAGCGGACAACTGATACGCGCTCACACGGACACTCGAGCGCTGTCGATGCCTACAAGCGGCGGGCGGTCGAATACGGAGTATGAACGGCAGTGACCTCGCGGCGGATCTGCAGGACGAACACGAGACGGCGTTCTCCCGGCTGGGCTCCTCGAAGGCGATGTACGCCGTCACCGGCGGCGAAATGGACGGCGACCGCATCCGTGCGGCGGCCGCGACCGACGCGCTCGCGCTCGCGGAGGTGCTCGAATCGTGGACCGAATCCGGCGACGGGGGCGAAGCGGATCTCTTCGCGGACCTCGCGGCCGACGCCCTCGATCGAGCCGCCGACGTTGCAGACGACCCCGAGATCGGTGAGAAACCGAACCTGTACGACGCGCTCGCGGCGTTCGAGACGACGCCAGCCCGGCTCGGCGGCCTGCTCGGTCGCTCGCTCGTCGCGCTCGAACACGCCGGACAGATGGTCGGCTTCTTCGTCGGCGACGCGGACCCGATGGCCGCCGACGACTTCCGCGGGTACCGATCGGACCTCGAAGCCGAGCGCGACCGCGTGATCGAGGCGCTCGATGCGACCTGTGAGGGCGACGACAACTGGGCCGCCGCCGAAGACGCCGCCGACGCGGTCGTCGAAGCCGCCTACGACGACTACGTCGAGACGCTGGAATCGATGGGAATCAAGCCGAAGAACGTCTGTTAAGCGAGTTCGATCGCCGTACCCAGCAGTACAGAGACGTCGTCGCCGACCGTCTGAGAGACGGGTGAGTAAAGCCCGAGAGATGGGTGAGCGGAATCACAGTTCCACCCGAAATAGGGGGGTTCAGCGGCTGTGATAGTCGATAACTGATGACACGCGGCTGCCGTCCGTCAGACGCCCGCGACGCCCTCGCGGAACTCCGAGACCTTCGCGCGGGCGTCGACGACGGCGTTGTGGGCTTCTCCGTCGGTTTCGTCGGCCAGTTCGGCGAGGACGTTCATGTGCCGCGCCAGTCGACCGTGGTCGGGCGTCCGATCGCTCGCCGCGAGCGTCGCGAGCGCGTCTGACTGGTCGTAGATCCGACGCTGGACGTCGCCGTCGGCGGCTTCGGAGGCGTCGCGGAGTCGTTGACTGGCTTCTTCGAGGAGTTCGTGTGACATACCGAACGCTACGTCGACTGGGTCAAAATAGTTCCCGTTCAGGATTTGCCAGAGACGATCTATCGAGTGTCGCGGGGACGAGGCGCTCGATACGTTAGCGAAGTAATCGAAGCTCGGTTTGACAGCGGGAAGAAGGGTTAGTGGGACAGTAGGCCACGGGACAGCTAATCAGTCGTCCGCGGTGAGATCCTCCGGTTCGGGAACTGAAAGCCCCTCGATCGGTGCGTCGGGCGTCCCGGTCGTCGAGCGCGTGATGCTCTCCATCTGTTCTTTCGCCGCTTCGGGGTCGCTCACCCAGTCCTCGTAGAACTGGAAGGGATTCGCCGCTTCTCCGTCTCCGAGACCGGCGGCCTCCGTCGACGTGTAGCCTCGGTGGAGGAGCTTGTACAGGTGGTTCTGACTCTGCCAATTCGCCCGCGCGTCTCGGATCTCCGGAACGGAGAGTTCGGCGTACTGCCACACGTCCTCTTCGCCACCGCACTGTCCGAGCACGTGGCCATCGAAGCCGACGATGTTGGAGTTGCCGAAGAACGAGTACACCTCGTCGCTGCCGGCGAGGTTCGCGACGGCCACGTAGGCGTTGTTCGCCCACGCGGCGTGGCGCGCGACGACCTCCTGTTGATCGTTGGCCGGGTACATATATCCCTGACACCGGACGATCAGCTCGGCCCCCTTGTACGCACAGTCGCGCCAGATTTCGGGGTAGTTCCCGTCGTCGCAGATGATGAGACTGATTTTCAGTCCCTTCGGTCCCTCGGTCACGTACGTCTGATCGCCCGCGGTCCAGCCCTCGATCGGCGTCCACGGGATGACCTTGCGATACTTCTGTCGAATCTCGCCCTCGTCGTCGATCAACAGGAGCGTGTTGTACGGGTTGCGCTCCGGGTGGTCTTCGTGTTTTTCGCCGGTGATCGAGAAGACGCCCCAGACGTCGTTCTCCACACAGGCCCGCGAGAAGATTTCGGTCTCGGGACCGGGTACCTCCGTCGCGAGCTCGTTCATCAGGTCCTCGTCGTAGGTGATCCCCTGCGTCGAGTACTCCGGGAAGATGACGAGGTCGACCCCCGGAGCGCCGGTCTTGATCCCCTCGATCTTGCTTGCGATGTTCTCACACTGTTCGAGCACTTCTTCTTTCGACTCCGGGCTTGGGGCCGAGGTCTGATGGACCGCGACACCGACCGCGTCTCCGGACGACGAAATATCACCGTGTCTCATCGATACAGGCGTCTAATTCTGAAGTGGCTGATTAACTCTTTCTTAAGCTATGACCATATTGTTCCATCAATTGATCATATATGAGGTGATTTAGGACATATATCGAGAGCTTCAGTGGGATAGTCCCGACAACGGCAGCTAGGCTACCAAGAGGTGGCGAGCGAGGAATTTAAAAATACTTCAACTCAAAACCCATATAAGGTATCTATATGTACAGTAATATTGACTAATTTTAATCAATTGTTTGCAAATACTGCGCTAATACACATTTGTTTACTTATCTCTCTCACACCGAGAGGGTATGGACTACGAAAGTTCCAGTGAAGACCGCGGACGTGAAATCAATCGTCGCAGTGCACTGAAGATGGCCGGTTTGGCGGGGATTACCGGCCTCGCCGGGTGTTCTGGCGGCGGTTCCTCGGGTGGGAGTACGGATACCGAGGGTAGCAGCGAATCCAGCGGGAGCGACGAACCGCTGACGGTGGGCGCGCTGTACGCGTTGAGCGGGAGCACGGAGGTCATCGGTCGTCCGATGATGAACTCCACGGAACTGGCGGTGCAGCAGATCAACGACGCGGGCGGGATCGACGGCCGCGAGATCGAACTCGTAAAGGCCGACACGGCATCGACGCCGCAAACAGGAATCGAAAAATCGAGGCAACTCATCAACCGCGACGGGTGTAGCGTCGTCTTCGGGGCGTACACCAGCGCGATGCGGAACGCCATCACCGACATCTACGTCGAAAACGAGGTCCCGCTGTTCTACCCGACGCTCTACGAGGGCGGTGTCTGCCGTGAGATCGAGGGTGCAGAAGGGTTCAGCGGCGAGGTCAATATCCCGCAGGAGAGCCTCGAGTGGGTCTTCTTCAACGGTGCCGTTCCGAAGCAGCAGATTCAGCCATACCTCCCGTGGCTGATGGAGGAGTACGACGTGAATTCCTTCTACCTCATCGGATCGGACTACGTGTGGCCGCACACGACCAACGCGGTCGTCGACGACTTCGTCCAAGAGAACGGCGGCGAGATCGTCGCCGAGGACTACGTCCCGCTCGGGTTCACCGACTGGGGGTCGAAGCTCAGCGATATCCAGTCCTCGGACGCCGACGCGGTCTACTTCACCACGGTCGGGACGAGTATGGTCGAGATGCTGAATCAGGCCGGTTCGGTCGGCCTGATAGAAGAAATGGTCTGGGCCGGCAACATAATGAGCGAACAGGAGGCGATCGCCGCTGGCGACGCCGCCGACGGCGTACTGACGTCTGCGCCCTACTTCACGAGCCTCGAAAGCGACGCTAACGACGAGTACATTTCGAGCTACGAGGAGGCCTACGGCACCGACACCACGCCGAACTTCGTTGCGGAGGCGGCCTACTGGGGGCCGCTGATGCTGCGCGACGCCCTGGTGGAACACGCGCCCGGCGCGTCGTCCGGCTCCGCGGTCAAATCCGCGCTGGAGAATCCGATCGCGCTGGACGCCCCGCAGGGAACCGTCGAGATGGACCCCGGAACGCACCACGCGACGCTGCAGTCGCGCGTCGGCGAGTTCGACGCCGAGAGCGGGACCTTCGAGGTGCTGAACGAGTTCGGGCAGATCGAGCCGTCCGGGATCACCGTCGCTGAGGGCTGTCTGAACGTCTAATTCACAAACGCAATCGGTATGTTATGATCTCAACATTCGCAACGGTCGTCCCGCTTCAGTTAGCCGATCGGGTACTGATATCGCTCACGTCGATCTCGGGGCTCATCCTCGTCGCCTCCGGGCTGACGATCATTTTCGGGCTAATGGGGGTGCTCAACCTCGCGCACGGCGCACTGATGATGGTCGGTGCGTACACGGCCTACGCCGTTCAGAGCGCGGGGTTGTCCCCGTGGCTCGGTATCGTGATCGCCCCCCTCGTCGTGGGGCTCGTCGGCGTCGCGATGGAGGTGACTCTCATCCGGCGGCTCTACGATCGGCCGCTGGACACGCTCCTCGCGACGTGGGGAATCGCGATCGTGCTGCAAGAGGCCGTGACGATCGCCTTCGGGACGTCACAAAAAAGCGTCGCGCCCCCGTTGGAGGGGTCGATCTCGCTGCTTGGCGTGACCTATCCAGCCCACTGGGCGTTTATCATCGTGGTGACGGTCGTGGTAATGGCGATCACGATCGGGCTGTTCGCCTACACCGACATCGGGATAATGGCGCTCGCCGTGATCCAAGATCGCGAAATGGCCGCGGCCGTCGGTATCAACACCCGCGTATCCGACCGGACGACGTTCGCGTTCGGATCCGCGCTGGCGGGACTGTCAGGCGCGATTATGGCACCCCTGCTGAGCGTCAACTCGACGATGGGGATCGCGTGGCTCGCCGACTCTTTCCTCGTCGTCATCGTCGGCGGTGTCGGGACGTTCACCGGCACCATCGCGGGCGGAATCTTGCTTGGTGGGCTCGACAACCTGTTTCGGACGGTTATCTCGGGGTACACGTCGATCGCACAGGCGGCCGTCCTGTTGGTCGCGTTGGTTATCATCCGCTACCGGCCGGAAGGGCTCATTCCCGCGGCCGAGCGAGGTGAGTGAAATGGCGGAGACAGATCCGGTAGTCGAGCTCAAGACGCCGGCGTCGATCGCGAAGTTCGCGGGACTGCTCGCGCTCGTCGCGCTCCCGCTTTTCGTCTCGGAGTACCGAGTCTCCACGTGGTCGACGTACCTCACGTTCGCCCTCCTAGCGCTCTCGATCGACCTCGTGTGGGGATACACCGGGTTGTTGACGCTCGGCCACGCGGCGTTCTTCGGCGCGGGGGCGTACGTCACTGCGAAGCTGTTGAAAGAGGTTCCTGCCGTCCCGGACGTGGCAGTCGTGTTTCTCATCGCCCCTGCGTTGGCGGCGCTTCTCACGCTCGTCTTGGGCTGGTTCCTCTTCAGCGCCGACGTGAAAGGCTCGTACTTCGCGATCACGACGCTCATCGTCTCGATCATCTTCGAGAGCGTCGCCGGGGAGTTCGTCGGCTTCCTCGGCGGGTTCAACGGGATTTACGGGATCCCGTCGATCCAGGTCGTCGGCTTCGAGCTGACGGCGACGATGAGCTACTACCTCGCGCTCGGCGTCCTCGTCGGGTCGTACCTCCTCCTGCGGTTATTGGTCGATTCGGCGTTCGGCCGCGTCCTGCGCGGGATCCGCGGCAATCAAGAGCGCACGGAGTTCTTCGGCTACGACACCCAGCAGTATCGGCTCATCGTGTTCACGCTGAGCGGGGCGATGGCCGGCGTGGCGGGCAGTATGTACGCGACGGTCGACGGCTTCGTCTCCCCGCCCCTCCTCGGTTTCGTGCTCTCGACGCAGGTGGTCATCTGGATCGCGGTGGGCGGGCGCGGCACTCTCATCGGGGCCGTCTTCGGCGCGCTGTTGATCCAGTACCTCAACTCCACGCTGAGCGACGTGCTGATCAACTACTGGGAGATGGGCCTCGCGCTGCTTTTCATCGCGGTCGTGATCGGCGCGCCGCGGGGAATTGTCGGCCTCCTCTCCGATACCGTCGAGGGGATCCAGACGAGCCTCCAATCCACGAAGCGGAGCGACCTCGGTGCCGGAGGTGAGCTCGATGACTAGCGCCGATCCGCTGTTGCAGGCCGAAGGACTCACCAAGCGCTTCGGTGAGTTCACTGCGGTCAATGACGTTGATTTCACGGTCCAGCCGAACGAGACGAAGGCGCTGATCGGTCCCAACGGGGCCGGGAAGACGACCTTCCAGAACCTCCTGACCGGGAAGCTCTCGGCGACCGCGGGCACGATCACGTTCGACGGCGAGGACGTCACGGACGTCCCCCCGCACGAGCGCGCCCAACGGGGAATCATCCGCAAGTACCAGATCACGAGCGTCTACGAGGACGAGACCGTTCTCGAGAATATGCGGTTGGCGTTCCGATCGCGAGCGTCGTCACCGTGGACGCTGCTGCGGACGCACGACGACAGCGACATCCGCGATCGGATCGAGGAACTGCTAGAGATCGCGAACCTACACGAGAAACAGGACACGATAGTCGGAACGCTCTCGCACGGCGAGAAACAGTGGCTGGAGATCGTGATGGCCGTGGGCGCGGAGCCGGAACTCCTGCTCCTCGACGAGCCGACTTCGGGGATCAGCGTCGGCGAGACCAACGACACCGTCGACCTCATCAAGGAGATCAGATCGACTGAGGACGTCGCGATAGTCGTCATCGAACACGATATGGATTTCATCAGAAAAGTCTCCGAAAGCATCACCGTCCTCGACCGCGGCGAGATCATCGCGAGCGGCACGATCGATGAGATCGAGAACGACGAGACAGTACAGCAGATCTACCTCGGGGAGGCCGCCGATGCTTAGGGCCTCGGACGTCCAGATCGGCTACGGCGAAAGCACGGTCGTCTGGGACGTCGACGTCGAGGTCGAAACCGACCAGATCGCCGCCGTTCTCGGTCGCAACGGCGTCGGGAAGACAACGCTTCTCCGGGGCATTATGGGGTTGAACGACCTCAAGGGAGGTCACGTCTTCCTCGATGGCGAGAACGTCTCGACGCTGCGGCCGTTCGAGATGGCCGCGAGGGGCGTCGGCTACGTTCCACAGTCACGGGACATCTTCGGCGCAATCTCCGTCGAGAACAACATCCGTCTCGGGAGCGCGAGCGGCGACCAGTTGCTCCTAAAGGGGGAGGTGCCAGAGTACATCTACGAGTACTTCTCTGCACTCGAAGAGAAGGCCGATGCGAAGGGTGGCACGTTGAGCGGTGGGCAGAAACAGCAGCTGGCGATCGCCCGAGCGCTCAACGCCGATCCGAGCCACCTGTTGCTCGATGAGCCATCAGAGGGGATCCAGCCCTCGATCGTCCACGAGATCGGCGAGCAGCTCAAGCGGATCCGTGACAACCGCGGGATCTCGGTTCTCATCGTCGAGCAGAACCTGAACCTCGCGCTCGCGGTCGCTGACTACTGCTACGTCCTCGAAACGGGGCGGGTCGTCGAGCAGGGAACGCCCGAGGAGATCGAATCCTCCGGCGCTGTCGAGGAGTACCTCTCCGTCTAGGACGTCGCGAAAACACAGCCTCTTTTTTGCCGATCGATCGTTTCCAAAGCCGACCCGACCGACCGCCTCAAGTGCCTGTACCCCCAACAGCGCCCAATGAGCGACACCTCCGGATCGAGCCCGCTCTCGCCGGACAGACCGACCGCCGAGCGAGAGTTCCGCGTCGACGCCCCCTTCGATCCCGCGGGCGACCAGCCCGAGGCAATCGAGCAGCTCGCCGAGGGCTACGCGTCCGGAATGGACGAGCAGACGCTACTCGGCGTGACGGGATCGGGGAAGACGAACACCGTCTCGTGGGTCGTCGAGGAGCTCCAGCAGCCGACACTCGTTCTCGCGCACAACAAGACGCTCGCCGCGCAGCTCTACGAGGAGTTTCGCAACCTATTCCCGGACAATGCCGTCGAGTACTTCGTCTCCTACTACGACTACTACCAGCCCGAGGCGTACGTCGAACAGACCGACACGTACATCGACAAGGACATGTCGATAAACGAGGAGATCGATCGGCTTCGGCACTCGGCGACGCGGTCGCTTCTCACCCGCGACGACGTCATCGTCGTCGCGAGCGTCTCGGCGATCTACGGGCTCGGCGACCCGAAGAACTACACCGATATGGCGCTTCGGATCGAGCGCGACGACCGCCTCGACCGCGACGAACTGCTCGCGCGGCTCGTGGACCTGAACTACGAGCGCAACGACGTCGACTTCCAGCAGGGGACCTTCCGCGTCCGCGGCGACACCGTCGAGGTGTACCCGATGTACGGCCGCTACGCGGTCCGCGTCGAGTTCTGGGGCGACGAGATCGACCGCCTCACCAAACTGGACCCCCTCACCGGCGAGGTGGTCTCCGAGGAACCCGCCGTCCTCGTCCACCCCGCAGAACACTACTCGATTCCGGAAGACCAGTTAGAGGAGGCGATCTCGGAGATCGAGGAGCTGAAAGAAGAGCGCGTGAAGTACTTCGAGCGGCAGGGCGACCTCGTCGCCGCCCAGCGCATCGAGGAGCGCACGACGTTCGACATCGAGATGCTCAGAGAGACCGGCTACTGCTCGGGTATCGAGAACTATTCGGTTCATATGTCCGACCGCGAGTCCGGCGAGGCCCCCTACACGCTGCTCGATTACTTCCCCGACGGCTTCCTCACCGTCGTCGACGAGTCCCACCAGACGTTACCACAGATCCGCGGGCAGTTCGCGGGCGATAAGTCCCGGAAGGACTCGTTGGTCGAGAACGGCTTCCGGCTCCCGACGGCCTACGACAACCGTCCGCTGACGTTCGAGGAGTTCGAGGAGAAGACCGATCGGACGCTGTACGTGTCGGCGACGCCGGGCGATTACGAGCGCGAGGAATCGGAGCAGATCGTCGAACAGATCGTTCGTCCGACCCACTTGGTCGACCCCGCAGTCGAGATCGCCGCGGCGACCGGGCAGGTCGACGACCTGATGCACCGCATCGACGAGCGCATTGAGCGCGAGGAGCGCGTGCTCGTCACGACGCTGACCAAGCGGATGGCCGAGGACCTCACGGAATACCTCGACGAGGCCGGCGTTGCCGTCGCGTACATGCACGACGAGACCGACACGCTGGAGCGCCACGAACTGATCCGTGACCTCCGGTTGGGGAACATCGACGTGCTCGTCGGGATCAACCTCCTGCGGGAGGGCCTCGACATTCCCGAAGTCTCGCTCGTCGCGATCCTCGACGCCGATCAGGAGGGCTTCCTCCGCTCGGAGACGACGCTCGTGCAGACGATGGGCCGGGCGGCCCGAAACGTCGAGGGCGAGGTCGTTCTCTACGCCGACGAGACCACCGACTCGATGGCCGCCGCGATCGAGGAGACGCGTCGCCGCCGCCGGATTCAACAGGAGTACAACGAGGAACACGGCTTCGAGCCGAAGACGATCGAGAAGGAAGTCGGCGAGACGAACCTGCCCGGCAGCGGGAAGCGAGAGAGCGCGTCCGCGACGGACGACCCCGACGACCCCGAGGAGGCGCGCGAGCAGATCGCGTATCTGGAGGACAGGATGCAAGAAGCCGCCGACAACCTCGAATTCGAGCTCGCGGCCGACATCCGCGATCGGATCCGCTCGCTCAGGGGGGAATTCGGAATCGCCGAGGGCGAGGCCCTCGACGAGAGCGACGAGGGCGTCGATCCGGGTTCGGATCCGCTCGACGGCGTTCCGGTCGGCGAAGCCGCCGACGTAAACAACGACGCCGGAGAGTGACCCACGACGCCGACGCGTTCGAGTCGGACGCTATCGATCCGCGGCGTCGAGCGGTCCGTCCGATCGACGGGAGCGGTAGAGATTGACGAGTAGTCCCGCGACGAACGTGAGCAGCCCGACGCCGACGAGCCACAGTGCGGACGGGTGCTCGACTCCGAGGTGAAGCAGCGCTGTCATCGTCGCGACCGACGGAATCCATCCACCTAACAGCTTCTATCTCGACGAGTCGTACGACGCGTCGAGGTTCAGATCGACGTCGGTCTCGGCGGTCGCTTCGCCGTCGTCGCGCCCGGAGAGGTCGCCGACAGCGTCGATCCCCTCGATCCCGTCGGTCGTCGCGAGTATCTCGTCGACGTCGTCGAGAGCGAGGAGTTCCCGCGTCTCGGCGTCGAAATCGAGGCTCTCCAGCCCGGCCGACTCTTGGACGGCACCGCCGGTGAGTCCGCGGCCGTAGCGCCCGAGGAGGCTCGTCAACTCCTGCGGGAGGACGTACGTCGTCGACGGCGACGTGCCGATCCGGGTGAGCGCGTCGAACCCGCGGTCGATCATCGCGCGCTCGCCCATCGACTCGGCGGACTTCGCGCGCAACACCGTCGAAATGGCGTCACCCTGCGCTTCGAGTATCTGGCTCTGCTTTTCGCCCTGCGCGCGGATGACGTTCGACTGCTTCTCGCCTTCGGCCCGCTCGACGGCGGAGCGGCGCTCGCCCTGCGCTTCGAGGATCATCGCGCGCCGGCGACGTTCGGCGGAGGACTGCTGTTCCATCGCGTTCTCGACCACCGCGCTGGGTTTGACGCTTCTGACCTCGACGCTCTCGACGCGGATCCCCCACTCGTCGGTCGGTTCGTCCAGTTCCTCGTTGATCCGGCGGTTGATCTTCTCGCGTTCGGAGAGCGTCTCGTCGAGTTCCATATCGCCGAGGACCGCACGCAGCGTCGTCTGTGCGAGGTTCGAGACCGCCCGCGTGTAGTCGTCGACTTCGAGGAACGCCCGCTTGGCGTCCATCACGCGAATGTAGACGACGGCGTCGGCGGTGACCGGGGAGTTGTCGCGCGTGATCGCCTCCTGCTTGGGAACGTCGAGCGTCTGCGTCCGCATATCGAAGGGGTACGTTCGCGAGACGAACGGCGGGATGAAGTTGATACCTGGTTCGAGCAGTTTGCGGTACTCGCCGAACACCGTCAGCGCCTCTTTGTCGTAGGCGTCGACGATCTCGACGGCGCTGTAGACGGCCGCGATCGCCAGCGCGAGGACGACGAGACCGACGACGGCCATCGGGTTGCCGCCGAAGAGGACGCCGGCGGCGAGGAGGGCGGCGACGACGGCCGCGGCGGGGAGGAGCCATCCCGGCGACCCGCGCGTGGAGAGCCGTCCGAGTTCGCGGAAGACGTTGGCCATAGCGGTTCTTGTGACGCTGTGGCATTAAGGATGTCCCGCGGATGAGAGATCGACCTTGGGCGCGCGATCGCAATCGAGCGGGGGAACTCACCCGAAGGCACTTCAGGGTCGCAAACGAGGGATCGCCTATGCGTCTCCCGATACCCGGCACCGACCGCGGCGCACTGGAGGTCGAGGACCTCCTGAAGATCGTCCTCGCACTCCTTGTCGTTTGGCTCGTGATCGAGATACTCGACACGGCTTTCGGATTTCTGATCGGCGTCTTGGGTCCCCTCCTCGGACTCGTCATAATCGTCCTCATCGTACTCTGGCTGCTCGATCGGATCTGAAGTCCGAGCGTTCTTGTCCGCCGGGCGCGCACCCCAATCCGTGTTCAGTCTGAACGTCCCCGTGCCGGGGGGGCTCAAGCGCGTCGCCGCCGAGTTGCACCCGGAGCTCTCGCGCTTCGAGCGGATCCGCGAGCGCCACACGCTCGTCGCGAAGCGCTTCGACACCGCGCTCGACGACGACGCCGACTCGCTGCCCCGGCTGCGGGAGCGGCTTCGCCCGCTACTCCGACAGCACGGCGCAACACAGCGGCGCGGCTCGGGCGGGATCGACCTCCGCGTGACCGGCCTCGACTACTTCGAGACGCCCACACGGGGAGCCGGACCCGTCGTTTTCCTCGCGGTCGAGAGCGACGACTTGCAGGCGCTGCACCGCCGGCTCTGCGAGTCGTTCGGGACTGTTTCCGGAATCGAGGGCGACGACTACGTCCCGCACGTCACGCTCGCCCGCGGCGGGCGCGTCGACGACGCCGACAACCTCGTCGGGCGAACCTCGATCGATCCGATCGAATGGACGGCGACGGAACTGCACGTCTGGGACTCGCGGTACCGCGAGGCCGCCGCGCGGATTCCGCTGCGGTGAGGAACCGTCCGCCGGACGCACCAATCCCCGCCTACGGTCGCGGCGGTTCGCCCGAATAGGCGTCGAGGTCGGCGTAGAAGTTCAACATAGAGAACTTCAGTTTCCCGGGGGCGACGTCGACGAGTTCGAGCCGCTCCTCCCGCGGGAAGCTCTCTCTGACGCCGTATTTGCCCATCTCGACGCTCTGTTGGGTGTAGCGCTTGTCGACGAGCAGCCTGACGCCGTAGTCGTCGGGGGCGCGGATCACCCGTCCGAGCGCCTGCCGGGTCTTTCGGATCGTCGGAATCTCGACAGCGTAGCGCCAGCCGGCCTCTTCGCGGTCGTCGTACGCGCGGTCGTAGGCGTCTTGGATCGCCTCCATCCGCTCGGAGAGATGCGGGTACGGCACGCCGACGACCGCGACAGTCCGCGCGTCGTCGCCGTCGAAGCTCACCCCCTCCGCGAGCGTGCCCCAGAGAGACGTAAAGAGCGTCGCGTCGTCGCTCGCGACGAACGACTGCCGCAGCGATTCGGTGTCGACGTCCGAGCCGTCGAGGAGCAGGTCGCTCGTCACCTCCGCGCGGCCGCGCAGGCGGTCGTGGTAGCGCTCGGCCTCGGCGTAGGAGGGGAAAAACAGGAGCGTGTTCCCCGGCGTGAAGCGCGCCGCGTCCGTGAGTACGTCCGCGATAGCCGCCTGCGTCTGCGGGTCCGACCGCTCGGAGCTGAACAGCGCGGGGGCCTCCACCGCCAGCGTCCGGCGGCGATCCTCCGGGTATTCGAGCCCGTAAGCCATCGTCACGGGATCGTCGAGCCCCAGCACGTCGGCGGCGACGTCGAACGGGCGCAGCGTCGCCGACATCAGGACGCTGGCGTGGACCTCCGCGAACAGCGTCTCGGTCACTTCCCGCGGGATGCACGTGTACAGCTCCGCGCGGCCGTACACCTCGTCGGTGCCGCCGTCTCGTCGCACCGAGCACATCGGATGCTGACCGAGCTTCGCGCCGTCGGCCATCCACGCCGCGATGAACTCCGCGGCCTGCAGGGTCTGACACTCCGAGCGCGTCGTCGTGCGTCCCTCCTTGTACGCCTCCTCGTACTCCCGATCGAGCGTCCGCCCGAGTTGCAGCGCGAGGTCGACCTCGGTGTCGATCCCGCGGCCCTCGTAGCGGTCGAGAAAGGCGAGCGTCAGGTCGTCTCTTCGATCCGAGTTCGCGATCGAGAGGTCGTGCCAGTCGTCGGCGACCTGCTCGCGCTCGCCGAAGCCGAGCGCGTCGTCGTACGTCGCGCGCAACGCGCCCAGAAACGCCGAGAGAACGTTTTCGGCCGACTCCGCGCGGGAGTCGTCGGTGTCGTCGAGCTCCGTGAGCGCCTCTTCGAGCGTGTTCTCCGTGAGCGCGCGGCTGGCGTGATCCCGCGCGGCCGACTCGATGTTGTGGGCCTCGTCGAAGACGGTGACGACCTCCTCGGGCTCGCGGCCCAGCCACCGGAAGAACTGCTCGCGGATGTTCGGATCGAGGAGGTGATGATAGTTGCAGACGACCAGATCGACCGCTTCCATCCCCTCCTTCAGGAGTTCGTACCCGCAGAGCTGTTTCTCGTCGGCGTACTCGTAGATCTCCTCGGGCGTTCGAACGTCGTCGAAGAGCCACTCGAAGAACTCGTCGTTGCTCGCGGTGAGGTTGTTGTAGTAGTGCTCGCAGACGTTGCCGTCGCGGAGCTCCTCGAGCTCGGATTCGACCGCGTCCAGTTCGTCGGTCACGGAGCTTCGCGCCTCGCCCGCGCCGTCTGCGCCCTCGCGGATCCGATCGAGCAGCGCCTCGGCCTGATCGTTCAGTTCGGCGCGCTCGCCCTCCTTCTCGACGAGCGTCCGCGTCGTGTCTCGCAGCGTCTGGCACTCCTGGTACTCGACGTCGATGTGGCACATCGACGACTTACCCTTGAAGACGACCGCCCGCAGCGGCTCCTCGCGCGTGATCGCGCGGGCGTCCGCGACGAACTGCCGCATCTGCTGGTGGACGTTGGTCGTGATGACGACCGTCTTGTCCGTCCGGCGGGCGTACGAAAGCGCCGGCACGAGCGCCGAGAGCGTCTTGCCGGTTCCCGGCGCGCCCTCTAAGAGGACGTCGCGCTCGTCGTCGAGCGCCTCGGCGATCTCGGCCATCGCCGAGCGCTGGTTCGGGTACGGCTCCTCGTAGGGGAAGAACCGCTCGTACTCGTCGGTCGTCGACACGGTGAGTTCTGGGCCCCCCTGCGATTAAAAGGCTCGGACGCGCGAGGCGTCCGGGCCGGCCTCCATTGAGATACGCTATCATTCAACATATCACTTCCGGTCTTGTGCGTCGCAAACGCGCCCCCGAGATGCTATTATTCGGGAGGCAGCGGTTGTCTCGCTTATGGAAACCGAAACAAGCACAACGAGCGCAGTACAGACGGAAGACCGGGCGTGGCAGTACGGCGTCGTCGCCGGAATCGTCGCCGGAATCGTGATGGGAGCGCTGATGGTGATGCAGACGCGCCCCGTCATCGAGGTCGCGATTACCTCGATGTACTTCCTCTCTGGAGACGCTGCGGGGTTCGCGATCCACGTCGCTCACGGCGCGGTGCTGGGTGTTGTCTTCGCCGCGGTCGCGGCGACGCGGTCTGGGCTGACGACGGGAAGCACCGTCGCCCTCGGCATCGGCTACGGCGTCGTCCTCTGAGTCGTACTCGCCGTACTCGTGATGCCCGTCTGGCTCTCGGCCGTCGGATCGCCGGCGAACCCGCCGCTGCCGAACGTGAACGTGATGAGCCTCGTCGGGCACGTCGTCTACGGCGCGGTGCTCGGCGTCGTCTACGCGGCGCTGCGGACGTAGTCGAAAAATCGAGCGGTAAAAGCGGCACGTTGACCGGAGGCGGCACGCTCATAACGCTCACGTACAACGGCATCCTATGGGCCGGGGGCTGCGGGAGGCGTGCCTGTTCGTCGGAGTGCTCGTCCTCGTCGGCAGCGTCGGTTTCGCTCCGGCGGGAGCGGCGACGCTCGGGCCCGACGGCACGCCGGACGTCAGCCAGAGTGCGACGGCGGCGGATTCCGTGTCCTCGACGGACGTCGATCGGACGTCGGTGTCGGACTCGAACGTCGAACTCACGCAGCGTCTTCGACTCGTCCCCGACGAGCCCGGCGTGTACGACGTCACACACCGCTATCGGCTCCCGGATCAGCTCCGGGGCCTCGAGGTGACGCTCCCGCCGGAATCGACCGTCGTCGCCGCGTCTGGTTTCGATCGACAGGAAGGGCGGACCTACGAGTGGGACGGCTCCACGGAGCGCCCGACGATCGACTATCGGATGGCGGCCAACCGCACCGTCGAGCAGACCGGGCCGATCGGCGGTCCCGGTCGGCTGACGTTCGTCGACGTCGGCGAGTGGGCGCTCATCACGCGGCCGGGATCGTCCCACAGTTGGTCGTGGACGGGCGGCGGCGACGTCGGCCTCGATCGATCGGCAGTGACCGACGAGGGCGCGATCGGATCGACGATCGGCTTTCTGGGACCGCACGAGGAGTACACCCACACCGCACACGGGCAGACGTTCCGGTTGATCGTCCCCGAAGCGGCCGACCTCGAAGAGTCGCCGGAAGAGTTGTTCGCGGCGTTCTCGGACGCTTCAGACCGGCTTCGGGTCGGCGACCGCGACGAGACCGTCTTCGTCGTCGCCGCGCCGACGCCGGACGGCCTGCAGTGGGGCGTCCGCGGCCTCCACACCGGCGGAGCCGACGTGTGGGTCCGCGACTTCGAGCGCCTCGATGAGGCGAACAACGTCTGGCTCCACGAGTACGTCCACACCCGACAGGGGTACGTCGCGGCCGACGACGCCCGATGGTTCACCGAGGCAAGCGCCGTCTACTACGCCGCGCTCTTGTCGCTCGAAGCGGAGCGGATCGACTACGAGACGTTCCGCTCGCGGATCGCGCACGGGGAGGGCGAGTACGACGGCTCGGTGATGACGCGGCCGGACACCTGGCGACAGAACGCGAACTACTACGTCGGCGCGCTCGTCGCTGGCGAACTCGACCGACGGGTCAGACTGGCGAGCGACGGCGACGCGTCGCTGCAAGACGTCTACCGACGGATGAACGCCAGAGATGGGGAGGTCGACGCGGCGGACGTCCGCGCGTCTCTCCGGGCGGCCGGCGGCGACGACGTCGCCCGACTCGGAGAGCGGTACACGACCACGACGGACCGGCCCGCGATGTGGAACGCCACGCAACACCGCGAGGCGTTCGGCGAGGGATCGATCCCGACGCAGGTCACGTACGCGATCGCGTCGGGTCCGGACTCGGCCCGCGTCTCCGGCGCGTACCGAAACCGCTCGGTCGACGTCGACGGACTCACCCTCGTCCCCGGCGAGCGCCTCAGCGTCGACGTGGTCGCGACCAACGTCGGGGGTGGCGGGGACTACGAGGCGACGCTCCACGTCGACGACGAGTCGGTGTCGACGCAGTCGGGACGGCTCGCCCCCGAGGAATCAGACACGCTGACGTTCGCACACACCTTCGAGCGGACCGGCGTCCGCACGGTCTCCGTCGGCGACGTGACGCTCCGCGTCGAAGTCCGCGAGCCGGCGACCGCGCGTGCGTCGAACCTCACCGCGAACCGGACCGACCTGCCGGCCGGCGAGTGGGTCCGACTCTCCGCAGTCGTTCGAAACGACGCCGACTACCCCGGCGAGACGAACCTCACGTTCACCCGTGCGGGCGATCCCATCGAGACCCGGACTGTCAGACTCGACGCGAACGAGTCGTCGACGATCGAAACGGCGATCAGACTTGACGAGCCCGGCACCTACGCGTTCGGCCTCGGAAACGAAACCGCGGAAACGATCGACGTGACGGTGACCGAGAATGCGGGCGGCGACGGCGACCAGACCGACACGGAAACGCCCGGTTTCGGCCCGGGAGTGACGGTCGCGGCCGTCGTCGCTGTCGCGCTCGCGACGGCGGTCAGACTCCGCAGGGACGACTAGCTCAAAAAGCGGAGCGCGGACGCTTCGAGTCGCGTCGGAGCTCAGGCGTCGAGCAGTTCGACGAGCAGCCCCTTCTGGGCGTGCAGGCGGTTCTCCGCTTGGTCCCACACGAGCGAGCGCTCGGACTCTAAGACGTCGCCGGTGATCTCCTCGCCGCGGTGGGCGGGCAGACAGTGCATCACCTGCGCGTCGGAGTCGGCGAGCAGCCGCTTATTCACCTGATACCCGTCGAAGGCCGCGAGCTTCTCGTGGCGCTGGTCCTCCTGCCCCATCGAGATCCAGACGTCGGTGTAGACGACGTCGGCGTCGTCGACGGCGTCTTTCGGGTCCTCGACGACGGTCGGCTCGTGGCCCAATTCGGCGGCCTGTTCGAGCACCGCGTCGGCCATTCCGTACGTCTCCGGCGTCGAGATCGTCAGATCCAGCCCGACCATCGCCGCGCCGATCACGAGCGACTGGCCGACGTTGTTGCCGTCGCCGACCCACGCGACCCGCACGTCGTCGAAGCCGCCGAAGGCCTCCTTGATCGTGAGCAGGTCGGCGAGCGTCTGACACGGGTGCGCGTCGTCGGTGAGGCCGTTGACGATTGGAACGTCGGCGTACTCGGCGATTTCGATCAGGTCCTCGTGGTCGAACAGCCGCGCCATCACGGCGTCGACGTACCGGGAGAGCACGCGAGAGGTGTCAGACAGCGGCTCGCCGTGGCCGAGCTGGATGTCCTCGGGACCGAGGAAGATGGCGTGCCCGCCGAGCTGAGTCATCCCGGTCTCGAAGGAGATCCGCGTTCGGGTGCTCGGCTTCTCGAAGAGCATCCCGAGCGTCTGATCGGGCAATCGCGTGTCGTCCTCGCCGGCTTTGATCGCCGACGCGCGGTCGAGGACGGTCTGCAGTTCGTCGGTCGTCAGGTCGTCGATGTCGAGGAAGTGGTCGGTTTCGAGCATCCTGTCTCACTCCTGCTTCTGAAGGCGCTCGCAGACGTCGACGAGCACGTCGATCGCGCTGTCGTACTCCGCGAGGTCGAGGTGTTCGTTCGGCGCGTGGTCCAGATCCGAATCGCCGGGGCCGTAGGTCGCCATCGGACAGTCCCACGCGCCGGCGAAGATGTTCATATCGCTGGTGCCGGTCTTTCTGAGCAAGCGCGGCTCCCCGCCGGCCTGCCGGATCGCGACGCGGAACGCGCGGGCGACCTCGGTGCGCGGGCTCGTCATCACCGGCGGGATCGGCTTCTCCCAGTGGACGCCGCCGCGGGTGAGTTCACCCTCCGCGACCTCGCGGATGTCGTCGATGGTGAACTTCGGCGGGACGCGGAACTGCACGTCGACGGTCGCCTCGACCGCGAGGCCGTCCTCGGTGGGCCCGCCGTCGAAGCGGACCGGCTTCGTCGTCACGGTGTCGAAGACGCCGTCGGACTCGTCCTCGTCGAAGAAGTCCGCGACGCTCGACCACCAGTTGACGGCCGACTGGATCGCGTTGTCCTCGGGACGCGAGGAGTGACCCAACTCACTCGTCGAGACGTACGTCCCCGAGAGGAAGCCGCGGTAGCCGAGCGTAATTCCGTCCCATCCGGAGGGCTCGCCGTTGATGACGGCCTCGGGCGCGTCGCGGTCTTCGACGAGGTGCCACGAGCCGCGAGAACTGGTCTCCTCGCCGACGACGCCGACGAAGGAGACGCCCGTCTCGACGGCCGCGACGGCCATCGACGCGAGCGGTCCCGTGGCGTCGACGCTCCCGCGACCCCAGAGCACGCCGTTCTCGATCTTCACCGGCACGTCGCCGGGGACGGTGTCGATGTGGGAAGTGAGAAGCACCGAGTCGTCGGCGGGCGCGCGGACGTTGCCGACGTCGTCGATCCACACTTCGCGGTCGTGCGCCTCGAAGAACGCCTTCAGGCGTTCTGCGGCCGCGGTCTCCTCGCCGGACGGCGAGGGAATCGAGACGAGATCCGCCAAGAGCGTCTGCGCCTCGGTCAGCCCCTCGGTGAGATTCTCTTGTACGTCGAAGACGCCGTGGTTCATCCCGAAGCCGACGGCGTTTCCCTCGGTCGCCGAGACCGACTCGCCGTCGGCGACCTCCTCGTCGTCGAGTTCGGCGCTCATCCCAGCACCTCCGCGAACGACTCGACGAACTGGTCGGCGTGGCTCTCGTCGATGGTCAGCGGCGGGAGCAGGCGGACGACCGTCCGACCCGCCGGGAGCGCGAGCACCTGCTCGGAGAGCGCGAGGTTCTTCAGCACGCGGTTCGCGCCGCGCTTGATCTGAATACCGATCATCAGCCCCGAACCGCGCACCTCGCGGACGGGCAGGTCGTGGGTCTCCGCAGCCGCCTCCAGTTCGCTCCGCAGGTACTCGCCGACGTGTGCGGCGTGCGCGGGAACGTCCTCGTCGACGATCGTATCGAGCGTGGCGTTCGCCGCGGCGCAGACGACGGGACCCCCCGAAAAGGTCGACCCGTGGTCGCCGGGATTATCCGCGATCCAGTCTTTCACGAGGGTCGCACCGAGCGGCAGGCCGTTCGCGATCCCCTTCGCCGACGTGAGGATGTCGGGCTCGACGCCGACGCCCTCGCAGGCCCAGAGGTTGCCGGTGCGTCCGACGCCGGTCTGGATCTCGTCGAAGACGAGCGCCGCGCCCGCTTCGTCAGTCACCTCGCGTGCGTGCTGGAGGTACTCGGTCGTGGCGGGGTGGATGCCGCCTTCTCCCTGTACGGGCTCTACAAAGAACGCCGCGGTCTCGTCGTCGACGGCTTCGGCGAGCGCTTCTCCGTCGCCGTAGGGGACGAACTCGACGCCGCCGGCCAGCGGCTCGAACGGCTTCTTGTACTTGTCCTTCCACGTCATCGCGAGCGCGCCCATCGTGCGACCGTGGAAGCCGCGCTTGGTCGCGACGATCTTCGAGCGGCCGGTGGCCGCGCGGGCGAACTTCATCGCCGCCTCGTTGGCCTCGGTCCCGGAGTTACACAGCCAGACGTTCTCGATGTCGCCGGGCGCGAGCGCCGCGAGCTTCTCGTACAGTTCGGTGCGGACCTCGACGGGGTACGACGCCTGCACGTAGGTCAGCGTCTCGGCCTGTTCCTGAATCGCCTCGGTGACGGCCGGATGCGAGTGTCCGAGCGGCGTGACGGCGTAGGAGGCCCCGAAATCGAGGTACTCGGTTCCCTTCGTGTCGTACAGGTACGCACCGTCGCCGGACTCGATCTGAATCGGTTTCTCGGAGAAGACGAAGCCGCCGCTCATTGTGTCACCTCCGTCTCCTCGGCGTCACTGTCCTCGGCGTCAGTCCCCTCGTCGGGATCGGCGACCGCGCTGGCGTGGATGTGCGTGCCGCCGCCGTCAAGCGCCGCGATGATGGGGTCGTCGGCGTTCGCGTCGGCGACGATGACGGTCACCGCGCCGCCGTCGAGCGCCTCCTTCGCCGCCATCACTTTCTTCGTCATAAAGCCCTCCGCGGCGTCCGTCAGTGTATCAAATTCCGCGGGAGTCGCGACCGATTCGATCAGCGTCGACGCGTCGTCGGGGTCGGCGTAGACGCCGGAAACGTCGGTGAGGACCACCAGTTCAGCGCCGAGCGCGCCGGCGACGGCCGCCGCCGCGCGGTCGGCGTCGGCGTTGACCGCGACGCCGTCGTCGGCCAGCATCGGCACGGTGACGACCGGCGTGTAGCCGTCGCCGAGCAGCGTCTCCAGCAGCGCGCCGTTGACGCCCGTGATCTTCCCGGAGTGGTCGCCGCGCTTGATTTTCTTTTTCCCGTCCTCGACGACCCGAACGGCCGACTTGCGCGGGCCGGTCAGGAGGCCGCCGTCGACGCCGGAGAGGCCGAGCGCGTCCACACCGGCAGCGCGGAGCGTGACCGTGAGGTCGGTGTTGAGCTTGCCGGGCATCACCATCGAGAACACCTCCATCGTACGTTCGTCGGTGAAGCGACCGACGACGCCGCCGGGCGTCTCGACGTACGTCGGCTCCTCGCCCAGTTCTTCGAGCGTGTCGTCGACGGCGGTCGAGCCGCCGTGAACGACGACGACTTCCCTCCCCTGCTCGACGAGTTCGGCGACGTCCTCGACCGCGCCCGCTGGGTCGACCGCGCGAGCGCCGCCGACCTTCACGACGACCGGCGGGAGCGACTCCTCGCTGCCGCCGTCGGTGCGAAGCGGTCGCGCCGCCTCGGGTCCGAACTGCTGCGTCTGGCGGGCGTCGCGTGAATCGTCGTGTGTGGTGGGTTCGGTGGTCATACGTGTACGTCGTGGTACGTGTAAGTCGATTGTCGTCAGGGCGCGCCGACGGGGTGGAGTCCCGTGAACTCCAAGCCAGCCGTCTCCTCGATGCCGAGCGCGATGTTCGCGGCGTGGACGGCCTGTCCGGCCGAGCCTTTCATCATATTGTCGATCGCCGAGAAGACGACCAGTCTTCTATTTCCGGGGTCGATCTCGAAGCCGACTTCGCCGAAGTTGGTCCCGGCGACGGCCTTCGGCTCGGGGTAGCGGTAGACGCCGCCACCGCCGGCGACGGTCCGCATAAACGGCTCGTCGGCGTAGGCGTCGCGGTAGGCCTTCCAGAGGTCACCCTTCGAGACGGGCGCGCTCGGGAAGAGGTGACAGGTCGCGCTCGCACCGCGGATCATATCCACGGCGTGAACGGTGAACGAGACCGAGAGCCCGAGGAACTGCTCGATCTCGGCCTCGTGGCGGTGGCCGGTCGGCGCGTACGGGCGCACGATACCCGAGCGCTCGGGGTGGCTGGAGGCATCGCCGCCGCCCGCACCGCCTTCCGAGGAACCGACCTTCACGTCGACGACGGCCTGCTCGTCGCCCTCCAGAATGCCGGCGTCGAACAGCGGCTTCAGCCCGAGGATCGTCGCGGTGGCGTTGCAGCCGCCGGAGGCGATGAGTTCGGCCCCCGGGAGGTTTTCGCGGTTGATCTCGGGCAGGGCGTACTCCGACTTTTCGAGGTATTCGGGACAGACGTGCCCGTCGTACCACTCGTCGTACTGCTCCTCCGTATCGAGGCGGAAGTCCGCCGAGAGGTCGACGACGGTGTCGGCAGCGTCTTGAAACTCGTCGATGTGCTCCATCGAGACGCCGTGCGGCGTCGCCGCGAAGAGCGCGTCGACGGATTCGAGTTCCTCCGGCGAGGTGAAACGGAGGTCCATCTCGCGGAGGTTCGGGTGGACGTGGCCGACGGTCTTGCGCTCCTTCGATCTGCTCGTCGCCTGCACGACGTCGAACTCGGGATGCTGATACAGCAGGCGCAGGAGCTCGCCGCCGGTGAATCCGGAGCCGCCGACGACGGCGGCGGTGTAGGCCGCGTCGTCCCCGGCGTCCGCGTGTGAATCGTCACCACTCATACGGCTGTTTCCGTCCCGGTGGCTTGTTCGGCTTTCGATTCGAGCCAGTCGACGACCGTCGCGGGAACGTCGACGTCGACCGCGTCGTTCAGCGCCTTGAACTCGACGGTGTGGTTTACTTCGTGGACCGTGTAATCGGAACCAGTCTCCATCAGGTCGACGCCGAGCAGCCCGCCGCCGACGGCGTCGGAGGCGGCTTCGACGAGCTCGCGGGCGCGGTCGTCGAGGTCGAACTCGGCCACTTTGCCGCCCTTCGCGGCGTTGGTGAGCCAGTGGTCCGACGAGCGCGTCATCGCGGCGACCGGATCGCCGTCGACGGCCAGCACGCGGATGTCGCGGCCGGGCTTCTCGACGAACTCCTGCACGTAGAACACCTTGTGCTGGTAGTGGCCGAGCGTCGCCTTGTGTTCGAGGATGGCCTCGGCGGCCGACGGCGATTCGACTTTCGCCATCAGGCGACCCCACGAGCCCACGACGGGCTTGATCACGCAGGGGTAGCCGAACTCCTCGATGGTCTCCATCGCGGAGTCGACGGTGTAGGCGACCTCCGTGTTCGGCGTCGGCACGCCCGCGCGTTCGAGCGCGAGGCTGTTTTTCACCTTGTCGGCACAAATGTCGGCGGTTTCGGCACCGTTGACGACCGGGATGTCGTACGCGTCCAAAAACTGCGTCGTGTAGAGGCTCCGACTCGTCGCCAGACAGCGGTCGACGACGAGGTCGACCCCCTCGAGCGATTCCGGCGGTTCGGCGATGTTGAACTGCTCCTTCCGGACGTCGATCTTCTCCACCTCGTGGCCGCGCTCGCGGAGCTCCGTGAGGAGGAGCTTTTCGTCCTTCCGAATCCGGGAGTAGAGCAGCCCAACTTTCATCTTATTCGCCCCAGTCCTCTTCGAGCTCGGGGGCCTCTTCGAGTGTGATCGGGTCGACCGAGACGACCTCCAGCTCCGCGCCGGTCGCGGGGCTGTCGACGATTTCGCCGACCTCGACGTCGGCGGGGATCTCGATTTCTTCTCCGGTCAGCGGGTCTTCTGCGGTGATGGTCTCTGCCATACCGATCGATGGGCGAGGAAGCGACTTAAACCCATCGAAGTTGTCGGATAAATTACCCGAGCAGTGAAACCACTAACGGCGCAGAACAGTCGAAGGATACGCCCGTGTGAAATCTATGTCTGATTTCATATATGAATGTCCCCGGGAGGGGACCGTCGCGGCCGCGATCGCCGACGCGGTGGTGACGGTGGGACCGGTGGACGCTCAGGCATACGCCTCCACCTCCGCCTCCAGCGACTCCGCGGCGTCGTCGAGCGCGGTCGTGCGATCGTCGTAGGTCGTGCGGTCGGCGGCGAGCGCCGTGCCGGCGTCGTCGAGTTGTGCGGCGACTGCGGATGGAGCAGGGCCGCCGAGCGAATCGCGGCTGGCGACGCTCTCGATGGGATCGAGCGCGGCTTCGACGCGCTCGCGGCTCACGTACTCGAAGAGGGACTCGCCGAGCACGTCGGCTGCGACCGCGTCAAGTGTTGCGAGGTCGGGCGTCTCGCCGTCGGCGCGCTCGGCCGCCGCCGCGAGCACCTCGTGGGCCGTCCGGAACGGCACGCCCGCCATCGCCAGGGCGTCGGCGACACCCGTCGCCGTCGAGAAGCCGTCGCCGGCCGCCGCTTCGAGCGCCTCCTCGGGCCACTCTGCGGTGGCGACCGCGCCCGCGACGACCGCGGTGGCCTCCGAGACCGCGTCGACGGTCTCCCACGCGTGCGGCGTCGCGCGCTGGAGGTCGCGGTTGTACGCGCGCGGGAGTCCTTTCAGCGTCGTGAGGAGTCCGGAGAGGCCGCCGACGGCGTCGCCCGCGACCGCGCGGACGAGCTCGAGGGTGTCGGGATTGACCTTCTGCGGCATAATCGACGACGTCGAGGAGTACTCGTCGGCGAGGTCGACGAAGCCCTTGTTCGCGAAGATCACGAGGTCTTCCGCGAGGCCCGAGAGCGTCGCCGCGTGCGTCGTCAGCGCCGCCGTCGACTCCGCGAGGAAGTCGCGACCGGCGGAGGCGTCCATCGAGTTCGCGACGACGCCCTCGAAGCCGAGCAACTCGGCCGTGCGTTCGCGGTCGATGTCGAACGGCGTGCCCGCGAACGCGGCCGCGCCGAGCGGCGACTGATTCGCCCGGCCGTAGGCGTCCAACAGGCGCGCGGTGTCGCGGGCGAACGCCGACTCGTAGGAGAGCAGGAAGTGCGCGACCGTCGTCGGCTGGGCGGGCTGGAGGTGCGTGTAGCCGGGCATCACGGTGTCGACGTGTTCGGCGGCGACCTCGACGAGCGCCTCGCGGAGCGCGAGCGTCGCCTCGATCGCGTCGAGCAGGTCCTCGCGCAGGCGGTAGCGGATGCACGCGGCGACCTCGTCGTTGCGGCTGCGCGCGGTGTGCATCTTGCCGCCGTCGGGGCCGACGCGCTCGACGACGGCCGTCTCGATCGCCTCGTGGACGTCCTCGCCGTCGGGGAGCGCCCCGTGGCCCGCGGACTCGACGTCGGAGAGCGCGGCGAGAATCTCACCGGCGACGTCGTCAGCGACGATATCCTGCTCGGCGAGCATCACCACGTGCGCGCGGTCGACGGCGAGGTCGGCGGCGAAGATGCGCTCGTCGGCCGCGAGACTGGACATAAAGCCGCGGGCGGGGCCGCCGCTGAAGCGGTCGCGGCGGACGACGCTCGAACGTTCTTCCCCGTTGTCAGCACCCTCGCCCGTCATCGCTCACTCCCAGTCGCCTTCGTCCGCGTCGCCCTCGACGGCGTCGATGGCGGCGTTCGCGAGGCGCGACTGGAACCCGTGGTACTTCGCGACGCCGGTCGCGTCCTGTTGGGTGATGTCGCCGACGCCGGAGGTGTTGAACGACGCGGCGTCCTCGGAGTAGGCGGCGTACTCCGAATCGCGGGCGACCGGGCGGGCCTGCCCGCCCTGGAACTTGATCGTCACCGTGCCGGTGACGCGCGTCTGCGTCTCGTCGATGAAACCCTCCAGAGCACCGACGAGCGGGTGATCGACGAGGCCCTCGTAGCTCTTCTGGGCCCACTCGGCGTCGATCGAGCGCTTGAAGTCGCGCTCGTCTTTCGTGAGGACGAGCTGTTCGAGCGCCTCGTGGGCGGTGAGAAGCGTCGTCGCCGCCGGGTGCTCGTAGTTCTCGCGGACCTTCAGCCCGAGCATACGGTCTTCCATCATATCCGTGCGGCCGACGCCGTGTTTGCCGGCCTGCTCGTTCAGCGCCGCGATGAGCTCCGGCGGCGAGAGCTCCTCGCCGTCGAGCGCGACGGGGTAACCGTCCTCGAACGCGATTTCCACTACCTCTGTCTCGGTGGCGTTCGCGGGGTCGTCGGTCCACTCGTAGATGTCCTCGGGGGGCACGTATCCGGGGTCTTCGAGCTGTCCGCCCTCGACCGAGCGGCTCCAGAGGTTGGTGTCGATCGACCAGACGCCGGAGTTGCCCGACTGGACGGGGAGGTCGTTGTCCTCGGCGTACTGCTGCTCCCACTCGCGGGTGAGTTCCAGTTCGCGGACGGGCGCGATCACGTCGAGGTCGGAGGCGCGCCAGACGACCTCGAAGCGGAGCTGATCGTTTCCTTTGCCGGTGCAACCGTGCGCGAGGGCGTCGCAGCCCTCCGCCTCGGCGACGTCGAGGATCGCGTTCGCGATGACCGGGCGCGCGAGCGCCGTGCCGAGCGGGTAGCCCTGATACGTCGCGTTCGCGCGCACGGAGTCGAAACAGAGATCCGCGAACTCGTCTTTCGCGTCGACGACGTGCAGGTCGAGACCGTGTGCGTCGGCGGTCTCCTGTGCCTCCTCGAACTCGGATTCGGGTTGCCCCACGTCGACGGTGACGCCGACGACTTCGTCGTAGCCGTACTCCTCCTGCAGGAGCGAGACGCAGACTGTCGTGTCGAGGCCGCCCGAGAACGCGAGTGCCACGCTTGTCATTATATCTCCGATTCGAACGCTCATCCGTATAAAATACACGGTTTAAAGTTTAGAAATTAAATCGCAGCAATGCCTATAGAGACGCTACTCGCTTGTGAGTTGATTCGATACGACAGTGGGAGAGGTAATAGTGGGCCTAACGGGCCCGTCGTCGCGGTCGTCGCGCGGCGTCGGTCGTCTCGGCGGAAATCGGAATAGTAAGCGCCGAGGCGAACGGAGTCGCGACTCTCGACGGGGCGCGAGTGCGCATCCGAGAGAGACGCGTCATTAGGAGTGTGAAACAGACGCGTCGTACTAAACGTTTTCGAGACAGAGCGCCGCTGGACGGCCGATCGACGACGACTACCTGCTCGACGAGCTAATCACGCAGGAGTATACACTGGAAAAGGTCAACGAGGCGTACGAACCTCCTCGGCGGCAACGACATCCACAGCGTGCTGAAATTGTAGTCGGTGCGGAGGTCGGTCAACGCGCTCTATCTGGGACAACTCGGAATTTCTGTCGGGGCTTCCCGCCGTGGTCAGGCGTCGGTACCGAGGGGGAGAAATCGAGCGAGAACGCTCTCGACGGCGTCCGAACGCTGCATCAACAGCGTTCCGAACACGCTCATCACGAGCACGTAGCCGACGGCGAGCGCCGGGATCGTCTCCTGCATTACCGTCGTCGATCCGCCGGCTGCGAGCGCGGCGATGACGAGCGAGAATTCCCCGCGCGGCACCAGCCCGATGCCGACCCGGAGCGCACGGTGCTCCGAGAGGTCGTAGACGCGACCCCCGACGTAGCCCGAGAGCAGTTTCGCCGGGGTCGTCAACAGGACGGCCGCCGCGAGCGGGACGGCGACGCCGACGAGGAGTCGCGGGTCGGTGCCGACGCCGATCCAGAAGAAAAAGACCGCGGCGAAGACGTCGCGGACGGACGTGAGCTGTCGTTCGATCCGCTCGCGGTGCCCGCTGGTCGAAAAGCCCATCCCGACGAAAAACGCCGCGACCGCTTCGCTCACGCCGATCGACAGCGCGAATCCGGCGATGGGAACGACCACGCCCAGTACCCGGAGAACGAACGACTCGGTGTCGGCGACATCGAGGACGCGAGAGAAGAACGCCGTGCCGTACTGGACGGCCAAAAGTAGCGCACCGAGGAAGCCGAACGCGATCGCCAGCGACCGCCCGAGGCCGTTGAGTCCCGCACTGGTTCCCCCGAGGACGAGCGAGGCGACGATCGCGAGATAGATTGCAATAAAGAGGTCCTCGAAGACCAGCGTCCCGAGGATCGGGTCGGCCTCGTCGTTGGCGATCCAGCCGAGGTCGATCAGCGTCTTGGTGATGATCGCCGACGAGGAGATGTAGACGATCCCGCCGAGCAGCAGCGCCTCGACGATCGACCAACCGAGTGCGAGACCGAGCGCGATCCCGAGCGGGAGGTTGATCGCGGCGTCGACGACGCCCGCGCGGGTGATTCGCGATCGTGCGGCCAACAGTCGATCGAGGCTGAACTCCAGTCCCAGAAAGAACAGCAAGAGGACGATTCCGACCTCCGCGAGGATCGTGAGCATCTCGCTTTCGGGCACGTGCGGGAGACCGAACCGACCGGCGACGAAGGGACCGGCGAGCATCCCACCGACCACGTACAGCGGGATGACCGACAGGCCGATCCGGAGCGCGAGCGCTCCGGAGATTGCCAGAACTGCGAACACCTGTCCGAGTTCGAAGAGCCCTGCCGCCATTATGCACTGGTCACGCGCGATTCGAAGTCCGCACAGTTCGCACGGGTACCGACGACGACGAGCGTGTCGCCCGCCTCTATCGTCGTGTCGCCACCGGGCGACGGGATCACGTCCTGTCCCCGTTCGATCGCGACGACCGACGCGCCGGTCTCCGCGCGGAGGTCAGACTCGCCGAGCGTCTGGCCGACGATCGGTGAGTCCGCGTCGACCTCGACCCACTCTAAGAGCGTGTCACCGCCGAGCAGCGTCTCGATGTTCTGCGATTGGACCGGCTGAAAGTACGCCCCTTCCAAGATCGTCCCGATCTGTCTCGCCAAGTCGTCGGGGAGCTCGAACAGCTTCTCCGAGTCGCTGTCGGACGTCTCGCGCAGAAACACCTCTCGCCGCCCGTCGTTATGGGTGACGACCACGAGCTGTGTGCCGTCCGGTAAATCGATCTCGTGTTTCTTTCCGACGCCCGGGAGGTCGCTCTCGTAGACCGTCACGGACCGCGCTTGGTCGTGATCGTACAAAAAGTATCGCGTCGGATCGGCGTCAGCGAATCCCGGTGTTCAGCCCAAGACGGGCGCAGCGCCGGCAACCGCGAGCACGGCGCTGGCAGCGAGTGCGCCCGCGGGAGGGATCGAGAGGTTATCGTCGACGACGTAGCCCGCGATGACCGGCTTGAAGCCGTCCGCGACGGTCGCGGCGAGGGCGGCCGCGACGGCGGCCGCGAGGCCGACGACCGTACCCACCGCGGGAACGAGGAACGGCGCAGAGACGGCGAAACACACCGCAAACATCGCGCCAAGCGTCCGGAGGCGCTTCGATTCGTCGGCTGCGCGCGTCGTCCCGAGCAGCCCCGAGACCGGATCGCCGATCGTCAGCATCAGCGCGGCGGGAACGGCGATGTACGGCGCGAACACGAGGACGACGGCGGTGATGCTGAACATATACAGCGCGTAGCCCGCGACGTTCGTCTGCTCGTAGGAGCGCGTGAGTTCGTCGTAGATCGCCCAGTCGAGACCGACGACCAGCCGGAAGAACTCCAAGACGGCCGCTGCGGCCGCACAGACGAGCATCACGAGGCCGAACTGGTCCCACGAGACGAACTCGAGGACGTACAACAGCGGAAGCCCGGTCCCGCTCGCGTGAACGAGGCGACGCTTGAGTTCGCTCTCGGAGACGTTCGAGAGGACACCGGAACTCGATTGCGCGGAGGGCACCGTCTTACGCGTCCGCGCCCGGTTCGACGAGGTCGTACGTCTCGACGAGGTCGTCGAACGACCGGTCGCCGCTCGTGACGGCGCGAAGCTCTTCGATCAGCGATTCGAGGGGCACGCGGACTTGGCGGGCGGTGTCGCGCTCGCGGATCGTGACGCTGTCGGGATCGTCGCCCTCCAGCCCGTCGCGGTCGACGGTGACGCAGAACGGGGTGCCGACCTCGTCCTGCCGGCGGTAGCGGCGACCGATGCTGCCGGAGTCGTCGTAGACGACGCTGAACCCGGACTCTCGAAGGTCCTCGACGAGCGCCTCGGCGCGATCGACGAGCTCGTCGACGTTCGAGACCAGCGGGAAGACACCGACGTCCGTCGGCGCGACCGCCGGCGACAGCGAGAGGAACGAGCGCGTCTCGCCGGCGACCTCGTCCTCGTTGTACGCGTGCGCGAGCAGCGTGTAGACGGTCCGATCGACCCCGAACGAGGGTTCGATCACGTGCGGCGTGATGTGCTCGCCCGAGACCGTCCGCTCCTCGATCCGGAAGTTCGCCACGTCGGCGTCGACGGTCTTCGTCTCGCCGCCGACCGTGACGGATACCTCCTCCGTATCGAACGCCGAGGGGTCGCGCTCGGCCAGTTCTTCGAGCGCCGACTGCACGTCGGCGGCGGCCCCGCCGAACTCGGGTCCGAGCACGCTCATATCCGGGTCGGCGACGGCCTTCTCGACGTTCTTCGGCTCGTCGAACTGCCGGAAGATCGTGAAGTCGTCGTCGCTGTGCTCGCCGTGTTTCGAGAGGTCGTAGTCGCCCCGATAGGCGAAGCCGGCGATCTCGATCCAGTCGCCGTCGACCTCGCTCTCGGCGTCCCAGCAGTCCGCGGCGTAGTGGGCACGCTCGCCCGCGAGATGTTGTCGAAAGCGGAATCGGTCCATATCGACGCCGACGCGCTCGTACCACTCCTGGGCGACTCCGAGGAAGTAGCCGATCCACGCGTCGCCGACGATGCCCTCGTCGACGGCCTCGCCGACGGTGGTTTCGACGTACTCGCCGTCGTCGGCCCCCTGTTCGGTCGCCGGATACAGGACGACCTCGACGTCGCGCACGGAGTCGAGATCCGGTTCGTCGCGCTCGGGGTCGACGAACTGCTCTAACTCCGCTTGGGTGAACTCCCGAGTCCGGACAATGCTCTTCCGCGGCGAGATCTCGTTGCGGTAGGCGCGGCCGATCTGCGTCGCGCCGAACGGCAGGCTGTTGCGCGCGTACTCCTTGATGCGCGGGAACTCCACGAAGATGCCCTGCGCCGTCTCCGGTCGGAGATAGCCCGGCGTCGACGACCCCGGGCCGATATTCGTCTCGAACATCAGGTTGAAGTCCTCGACCGGCTCTCCGGCGAGGTGGCCGCCGCAGTTCGGACACTGGAGGTCGTGTTCGGCAATCAGGTCTTCGACCTCCGAGACCGGAAGCGATTCGGCGTCTTCGAGACCGGTGTTGTCCTCGATGAGGTGGTCCGCGCGGTGGGAGGTACCGCAATCGGGACACTCGACGAGCATATCGTCGAACCCGTCGAGGTGGCCGGAGGCCTCGAACACCGGTTCGGGCATAATCGTCGGCGCTTCGATCTCGAAGTTGCCCTCCTGAACGGTGAAGCGGTCGCGCCACGCGTCCTCGACGTTCGACTTCAGCGCCGCCCCTTGCGGGCCGAAGGTGTAGAAACCGGCCGCGCCGCCGTACGCACCGCTCGCGCCGAAGAAGTAGCCGCGGCGTTTCGCGAGTTCGGCGAGCCGCTCGCCCTCCGTTCGCTCCTCGCTCATCTACAGCGCCTCCAGTAAGTCCACGTCGCGGACGATGCCGATCAGTTCGTCGCCGCTGACGAGCGGGATCTGCTCGATGTCCTCGGTGATCAGGGCCTGGGCGACCTCGACGACGGACTTGCGCGTCGAGACCGTCACGAGGTCATCGGACATGAACGTCGAGACGGGCTCGGCCGGGAGCTCGACGTTCCGCGTCGGGACGTAGCGCCTCCCGATAGCCTTGATTCCCTCCCACATCCACTCGTCGTCCTGTTCGGCGAAGGAATCGCCCGTGTCGTCCTCGCCCTCGACGACGCGGGCGACGTCGATGATGTCGACCTCGGTGAGGATGCCGTTCATCCGCCCCTCGTCGTCGAGACAGACCGCATAGGGGACGTTCGCGTAGTAGATCTCGCGCTCAGCCACCGGCAGCGGCGTGGCGTCGTACGTCGTGTTCACGTCCTTCGTCGCGACGTCGCCGGCGGTGGCGTCGACGTCGACCTCCTCGCGGGCGATCGCGCGCACGACGTCGGTGACGGTGACGATGCCCTCGAGTTCGCCGTCGACAACGGGGACGCGACGCGTTCCCGCATCGAGCATCAGGTGGGCGGCCTCCTCGACGCTGGTGTCGGCGGTGACGGTCGGAACGTCACGCATCAGCACCGCGAGTTGGTCCTCGTCGGGGCTCTCGATCAGCTCCTCGCGGGAGACGAGGCCGCGGTACTCCTCGCGGCCGTCGGTCCGCTTGACGACGGGGACGGACGAAAAGCCGCGTTCTTGGAGGTACTCCAACACGTCGTCGCGGGTCCCCGGGAGTTCGACAGTGACCACGTCCTCTCGGGGCGTCATCGCGTCGGCTACGTTCATACGGCGTTGTACTGCGTCACACCTCTTGTACTCTTTGAAGCCCCCGGAGCCCGTAGATCCGGTTTCGACGGCGGCGGATCTCGCCGGACGACGAGCCCCCGTCAGTCGGCGAGCACCGATTCGTCGACGTCGGCCACGTCGTCGTGACCGATCAAACCGAGCGCCAGATCGAAGTCAGCGAGGAGGTTCGCACAGACCTCCCGGACCCCGGACGCGCCGTCGAGAGCCAGCCCGTACACGTACGGACGGCCGAGGAGGACGGCGTCGGCACCGAGTGCGAGCGCTTTCAACACGTCCGCGCCGCGGCGGATCCCGCTGTCGAAGACCACGTCGACCTCCTCGTCGACGGCGTCGACGACATCCGGAAGCTGCTCTAGGGCGGCCACCGCACCGTCGACTTGGCGGCCGCCGTGGTTGGAGACGACGACGCCCGCCGCCCCGGCGTCGACCGCGCGTTCGGCGTCGTCCGGGTGGAGGATCCCTTTCGCGACGACCGGGAGATCGCTGTACTCACAGAGCCACGCGAAGTCGTCCCACGTCAGCGTCGGATCGCTGAAGACGTCCAGAAACTCGTCGACGGCGGCCTCGGGGTCCTCGTCGACGTCGCCGTCGACGCGGGATCGAAACGTCGGATCCGAGAAGTAGTTCGCGACGCCGTCGCCGTCGAGAAAGGGCAGGTAGGCCCGCTGCATATCCCGCTCGCGCCACGCGAGCATCGGCGTATCGAGCGTGACGACGACGGCTTCGTATCCCGCGTCCGTCGCCCGATCGACGAAACTCCTCGCGAGGTCGTGATCCGAACTCCAGTAGAGCTGAAACCACCCCGGCGCGTCGTCGAGTTCCGCGCGGACGTCCTCCATCGTCGTCGACGCCGCGGAACTGGCGATCAGCCCCATCCCCAACTCCGCGGCCGCCCGAGCCGTCGCGCGCTCGCCCTCCTCGTGGATGATCGATTGGACGCCGACCGGAGCGAGCATCACGGGATGTGGAAGCTCCGTACCGCAGACGGTCGTCGAGAGGTCGCGCTCGGCGACGTCGCGGAGCATTCGCGGAAGCAGGCGGTACCGTCGGAACGCCTCCCGGTTCCGGTCGACCGTGTCCTCGCCGCCCGCGCCGCCGGCGACGTAGTCGTACGCCTCGGGCGAGAGCGCGTCCAGTGCGGCGGCTTCGAGGTCCTCGTAGCTCATCGGAATCCCGGGCGTCTCCCCGCCCCGTCCCTCGGTGAACACACGTGCCATCCGCCGCGTTCCCGGCTGTGTCGGTGGGTCGTCGGCCATACTTACCGTGTGTTGTCATACGGCAATTATAGTAGCGTTTGCAAGTATTCACCCACTCGATCGCACGACAGCGTGCGGTCGGATGAGCGGTCAGTTGCAAACGCTACGATACCTTCTCCGACGGTTGGTGGATTTCCGCAAAGTCGCGTAGTATCGGATGCGTTTCCGTGTGTCTAGATGTGTCGTGATACTTGGTACATACTCGCACGATCAGCCGGTTTCTACCGACCATACGTCTCGTAAAATCCCAAATATGCACAGATATAGTCTGTTTCTGTGTGAGAATTATGCACATTCGTCAGATCGACGGCGGCTCCGATCCGACGGGTTTATGTATGAATGAGACACACTCACAAACATGACGCCGAATGCGACGGCTGTGTCCGACGCGTCGCGCGCCGAGGTGATGGCCTCGGTGGACTCCACTCCCGCTCAGGCGGAGTTCATTATCGCGGACGTTTCCCGCGATGATGCGTGGCTCTCGATGCGGGTATCGGAAGCACCGTCGCTCCGAGACTGGGCGTAAGCACGCGGTTCGGCTATTTTTTCGACGCCGACGTGCGAGCGGCAGCGCCGGCGTGGCTCACGAGGATGACAGCAGTTCACGCCGCACCGTCGGGACAGCATGATTTTTGTCCGCGACTCCCGAGCAACAGGGTATGCACTACCGCGAGGTCGACGCGAGCCGAGAGTTTCTGCTTCGGCTCGAAACGGGGGCCGACTGGCGCACGGAGATCGAGGAGTTCGCCGATCTCGAGGGGATCGACGCCGCGTGGTTTCAGGCGATGGGCGCGGTTCAGGACGCCGAAGTGTGGTTCTACGATCAGGATGACAAAGAGTACCAGTCGGTGACGTTCGACGAACCGCTGGAGGTCGCCGCCTGCGTCGGTAACGTCGCCGACCTCGACGGCGAGCGCTTCGCGCACACGCACGCGATACTCTCCCGTCCCAGCGGACAGGCGCTCGCGGGGCATCTCAACGCCGCGACCGTCTTCGCCGGCGAGGTCTACCTCCGCGCGTTCGACGAGTCGCTCGAACGGGAACGTGACGACGTGACCGATCTGGACCTCTGGCTGTAGCCGTGTACGAAGAGGACGAGCGGTACTTCGAGCGGATCGAATCCCGGCTCGACGAGGCGTTCGACCGCGCCGAGCGCGCGAAGGGAATGGGCTACGACCCCGAACCCGAGGTCGAGATTCCGGTCGCGAGGGACATGGCCGACAGGGTGGAAAACATCCTCGGGATCCCCGGCGTCGCCGAGCGCGTCCGCGAACTCGAAGGGCAGATGTCCCGCGAGGAGGCCGCCCTCGAACTCGTCACCGACTTCGTCGAAGGCACGGTCGGCGACTACGACAGCCGCGCGGGGAAGGTCGAGGGCGCGGTGCGGACGGCGGTCGCGCTCCTCACCGAGGGTGTCGTCGCCGCCCCCATCGAGGGGATCGACCGCGTCGAAATCCTCGAAAACGACGACGGGACGGAGTTCGTGAACGTCTACTACGCGGGACCGATCCGCTCGGCCGGCGGGACCGCCCAAGCGCTGTCGGTGCTCGTCGCCGACTACGCGCGCTCGCTGCTCGGTATCGAGGAGTACGAGGCACAGAGAAAAGAGGTCGAGCGCTACGCCGAGGAGGTCGCCCTCTACGACAAGGAAACGGGGCTCCAGTACTCGCCGAAGGACAAGGAGACGAAGTTCATCGCCGAGCACATGCCGATTATGCTCGACGGCGAGGCCACCGGCGACGAGGAGGTCTCGGGCTTCCGGGACCTCGAACGCGTCGACACCAACTCCGCCCGCGGCGGGATGTGCCTCGTGCTCGCGGAGGGAATCGCGCTGAAAGCGCCGAAGATCCAGCGCTACACCCGCGGCCTCGACGAGGTCGACTGGCCGTGGCTGCAGGACCTCATCGACGGCACCATCGGCAAAGAAGACGCCGAAGCGACAGACCCTGACGACGCCGAAATCGACGCGTCGAGCGGAGAAGAAGCGGACGGCGAAGACAGCGACGCTGACGGAGAGGGCGGCACTGACACCGAGAGCGACGACAGCGAGCACCTTGAGACCGGCGACGAACCGGCCCGACCGCCCCGGCTCGATCCGTCGATGAAGTACCTTAGGGACCTCATCGCCGGTCGCCCCGTCTTCGGTCACCCGAGCGCGGAGGGCGGGTTCAGGCTCCGGTACGGGCGCGCGCGCAATCACGGCTTCGCGACCGCGGGCGTCCACCCGGCGACGATGCACCTCGTCGACGACTTCCTCGCGACCGGGACGCAGATCAAGACCGAGCGGCCGGGCAAGGCCGCGGGCGTCATCCCGGTCGACTCCATCGAGGGCCCGACGGTCCGCCTCGCCAACGGCGACGTCCGCCGAATCGACGACCCCGAGGAAGCACTCGAAATCAGAAACGGGGTCGAGAAGATCATCGATCTCGGCGAATACCTCGTCAATTTCGGGGAATTCGTCGAGAACAACCACCAGCTCGCGCCCGCCTCGTACGTCTACGAGTGGTGGGTGCAGGACTTCGAGGCCGCCGGGGGACCGGTCCAAGCGCTCGCGGACGACCCCGCGGTCGACCTCGAACAGCCGACGCCGACGGAGGCGGCGGAGTGGGCGACCGACTACGACTGTCCGCTGCATCCGGACTACACGTACCTGTGGCACGACATCTCGGTCGACCAGTTCGAGGACCTCGCCGACGCCGTCGCGGCCGGACGGGTCGTCAGCGCCGAGGCGGACGGCGGGCTGGCGGCCGGTTCCGACGAGGCCGGCGGTCCGACGGTCGACGACGCAGCAAATGAGGGCAGCGACGCCGCGAGTGGGACCGGCACGGTCCTCGAACTGGAGAAGTCGGCGGCGATCGCCGAGATCCTCGAACACCTGCTCGTCGAGCACACGCAACGCGAGGAGTCGATTCGGGTTCCGGAATGGCGCTTGCTGGTCCGCTCGCTCGGATTCGTCGAGCGCGAGGGGCCCCGCGAACTCGAACGAACGTGGGAGCCGGGCGACATCCCCCCGTCAGCCCGCGAGTGGGACGACGGCGAAAACGCCGTGAAAGCCGTCAACGAAGTCGCGCCGTTCGAGATCCGCGAGCGCGCGCCGACCCGCGTCGGCAACCGGATGGGCCGCCCCGAGAAGTCCGAATCGCGAGACCTCTCTCCCGCGGTCCACACGCTCTTTCCGATCGGCGAGTCCGGCGGCAACCAGCGTAACGTCGCCGAGGCCGCCCGGCACAGAGACGAGCGGGGCCGTCGCGGCGTCGTCGACGTCCGCGTCGGCGACCGCGTCTGTCCGGATTGCGGCACGCACACCTACCGGACGACCTGCTCGGACTGCGGCATCCACACCGAACCCCACTACGAGTGCAAGGAGTGCGACCAGACCGTCGAACCCGACGAATCCGGGCGCGTGTACTGCGACCGCTGCGAGCGCGACGTCACGAGCCCCGACTGGTTCTCGGTCGACGTCGGCGAAGAGTACCGCCGCGCACTCGAAACGGTGGGCGAGCGCGAGGCCGCCTACGACATCCTGAAGGGCGTGAAGGGTCTCACCTCGGCGAATAAGACGCCCGAACCGATGGAGAAGGGCGTCCTCCGGGCGAAAAACGGCGTCACGTCGTTCAAGGACGGGACGGTCCGCTACGATATGACGGACCTCCCCGTCACGGCGGTCCGGCCGGCCGAACTCGACGTGACCGCCGCGGACTTCCGCGAACTGGGTTATGAGACCGACATCGACGGCGAACCGCTGGAGTTCGACGATCAGCTGGTCGAGCTGAAAGTCCAGGACATCGTGCTCTCGGACGGCGCGGCCGAACACATGCTCAAGACCGCCGACTTCGTCGACGATCTCTTAGAGCAGTACTACGGACTGCCCGCGTTCTACGAGGTCGAAGAACGGGAGGAACTCGTCGGCGAACTCGTCTTCGGGATGGCCCCGCACACGTCCGCCGCGGTCGTCGGCCGCGTCGTCGGCTTCACGTCCGCCGCCGTCGGCTACGCGCATCCGTACTTCCACGCCGCGAAGCGTCGGAACTGCTTCCATCCCGAGACGAAGGTCTGGTTCGAGGACGAGGCAGGCGACTGGCACTACGGGCCGATCCGTAATCTCGTGGAACCGCGCCTCGAAGACCCGACTGAGGACGACTTCGGGACGCTCGTGCAGGAACTCGACGGCGACGTGTTCGTCCCGTCCATTACCGAAGGCGGCGAGGAGGTTCTGAAGCCGGTCGAAGCGGTCTCGAAACACGTCGCACCTGAGCATCTCGTACGAATTGAGACCCGAAGCGGTCGGGAGATAACGGTCACAGCCGACCACGAACTCTGTCGGTGGAACGGAAGCGTCGAGAAAGTCGAGGCATCACAGGTCGCTCCCGGCGATTCGCTCCCGGTTTCACCTCATCCCCCATTCCAGCGACGTGGAGCGAAGGCGGGGGCGGATCGCGCGCGTGCAGACGGTGGTGTCGCGACCGATCCGGTCGAAACCGTCGAATACATCGAAAGTGACGTCAGTCACACGTACTGCCTGACCGTCGAAGGCACTCACACACTCCTATCAAATTCAATATATACCGGCCAGTGTGACGGCGACGAAGATTGCGTGATGCTGCTGATGGATGGCCTCCTGAACTTCTCGAAGCAGTATCTCCCCGACAAGCGTGGTGGGCAGATGGACGCCCCCCTCGTGATGTCCTCCCGCATCGATCCCAGCGAGATCGACGACGAGGCGCACAATATGGACATCGTGCGGCAGTATCCCAGAGAATTCTACGAGGCGACGCTCGAACTCGACGATCCCGAGGACGTCGAGGAACTGATCCAACTCGGCGAGGACACGCTCGGCACCGACGACGAGTACCGCGGCTTCGACCACACCCACGACACGACCGACATCGCGCTCGGTCCCGATCTCTCCGCCTACAAGACGCTCGGCTCGATGATGGACAAGATGGACGCCCAACTCGAACTCGCTCGGAAACTCCGCGCGGTCGACGAGACCGACGTCGCAGAGCGGGTCATCGAGTACCACTTCCTGCCCGATCTGATCGGCAATCTGCGGGCCTTCTCCAGACAGGAGACGCGCTGTCTCGACTGCGGCGAGAAGTACCGGCGGATGCCGCTCACCGGCGACTGCCGCGAGTGCGGCGGGCGGGTGAACCTGACAGTGCACAAGGGCTCGGTGAACAAGTACATGGACACCGCCATCCACGTCGCCGAGGAGTTCGGCTGTCGGGAGTACACCAAACAGCGGCTGGAAGTGCTCGAACAGAGCCTCGAATCCGTCTTCGAGAACGACAAAAACAAGCAGTCAGGGTTTGCGGACTTTATGTAGACCCACCTTTTTCCAGCAGGGGGTTCCCGCTGTTCAAAAACCTGGAGGGAAAAAGCCGCTCGCTCGGCCTTCGGCCTCGCTCGCGGTAGGAGATCCTAGAAGCCACCGCTCAGTAAGGAGTCGACGAAGTTGGTTTCACGTTCAGTTACGACGAATTTGCTGAGTGATGACACTGCGTATTGACCGGCACAACGCGGGGCGCTCCCCGAGGTATCTCCGGTACCTACTCACTCGACTACACACCGCCACGCTGACGGAGACGCGAGTCGTGCCCTCAGGGTGTCATCGTCGGCACGGCACCGAGTCGCCGGTGATCACTCCGGCTTTTCACTGTCATCAACCAGAGACGAGATGATGAGTCGCTGGATTCCACGTCGAAGAAGACCACTGGCAGCAGGTTGAGAGATATCCAGATCAGCGGCGACCTCGCCGAGAGTTGCGCTCCGTGGTTCTTTGAAATACCCTGCTTCGAACGCGACGAGGAGTGCTTCTCGCTGACTATCGGTCAGCCCAGCGTCCGTGTTACCTAAACTATCGTACTCGTTCACGCGCAGTAAATCGATATCGACGTCATTCTGTTTCGCGTAGTCCCAGAGATGAACCAGATCCGTTCGCTCGGGCATCCATATTGTGAGAATCCACGCGCTTCCGTCGTTCTCCATATCGAGGATGACACCGTTCGCGGCCGAAATTACGGGTGAGAGGATCTTCGCTTCGTCTGTGTACTCGAAGCTATAGATCGCCTTGTTGTCTCTGGTTTCGATGACCCGTTCGAACTCGCCGATCGTACTGTCATTCCGTAATCCGTCTTCGAATTGGCGGAAATCAGACGATTCAATGTGATAGAAGAACTTCCCCGACGTCGGGTCAGTTCCCGCCTCTGACACCGACTTGACTTTCGAGCTTCGGTCGTGAGTGACTGCCCCTGTGAGCACTATATCAGGGTGCTTGGCTCGGACGACCGCTTTGATATCACTCATAGTTCTGTAGGTTGGAGTGTTAGTGTACTAAGCGGTATAAGTGAGCACGTTTGAGACGCTCGGTGAAATCTATCCTGCAATACGTATTATCTGGGCATAAATCGCTGCGTTCGTCACAGTTCGTTCTCGGAGAAACGACTCTCAATCGTCCATATCGTCCCTAGCGTGAATCTTGGCCTGTTCGCGAGCGCTGGGATTGACTGACTCTTTGAACGGAACTTTCGCTAGCGTCGCGTATACGGGTTCGCCGGGCACCGCAGCGTACTCGTCCGGGAGGTGTACCTCGAACTCTATGTCGACGTCCGCGTCGTAGATCGAGTCGTCGAGCGAAACGTCGGTCGCGGCCTGCAGTTTCTTCGCTGGCACGAATCCGAGGCCGATATTGGTCTCGAGCTCCGGGTTCCACCCCGCCGACGTCAGGTACCCGCATTCCTCCCCCGTCTCCGGGTCAGAGATGAGCCAGAAGTCCGAGGCCCACTCCATAATCGGTTCGCCTGCCATTTTCAGCCCGATCAGTTTGTGCGTGAACGGGAACTCGCCGTTCTCGATCGCTTCCTTCTGGCGTTCCAGTTCGGCTTTGCCGACGTAGTCCGCGTCCTTGTCGTCGGGCACCTGATAGCCGAGATTGACTTGGAACGGCGACGTCTCGTGGTCCATATCCTGCCCCAACGACAGGATTCCGGCAGCGATCCGCCGACGACCGTTTACTGGTCCCGCGGCCCCGCCGTGGTCTTTGACTGTTTCGAGTACCGGGTTCCACACTGCTTCGGCGTTCGTCGTCGCTTCGCGGACGTATATCTCGAATCCCGCCTCTCCGGAGAAGCCCGTTTGGCTCACCAGTACCGGGACGTCGTTGATCGTCGCTTCCAACAGTCCGTAGTACGGGACGTCTTCGACCGCGTCATCGATGAGCGACTCGATCACGTCGGTCGATTTCGGGCCCTGGACCTGCATCGGCGAGACGTCGATCTCGTCGATATCGACCTCGAAGTCGTTCCCGACCGTGACCCCTTGCAACCACTGCAGCAGGTCGGCGTCGGCGATAGAGAACCAGAACTCGTCCTCGTCGGGTCGCAACAGGACGAAATCGTTGAGAATACCGCCGTCATAGTTGCAGCAGATGGCGTACTTGCCACGCATCGGCTCGATGTCGGTCGCGTCCCGCGTGATGACGTAGTTGACGAACGCCTCGGCGTCGGGCCCTTTGACGCGAATCTGGCGCTCGACCGCGACGTCCCACAGCGCGACGTCGTTGACCAGCAGTTCGTACTCGGCTTTCGAACCGCCGTCTTCGGGGTCGATGAACGCCCGCGGGTGATACATATGGTTGTACACCGTCGCCTCGTGACAGCCTTCCTCGACGGAGAGGTGCCAGAACGGAGACTTACGGACTCGGTTCGAGATCACGAGGTCGACGTCTGCGTCGCCTGTTTGACGGAGATTTCTGGGGATGGTACGATCCGATTGGTCGACGCTGGGATGGTTCGGCTGGTGTTGTTCTCTAGACATTAGAGATCTATCCCGATGGTTCAACGCGATGGTTGAATAGCGTCGCCCAGACACGCTCGAATCGACTGGCGATGAACGACACGCCGGCACCGGCGGGGAGGTAAAATTCCGGTTCAGTCGCCCTGTTTCGATTGTCGGTTGGGGTACTGCGTGGCATACAGGTGAGTAGAGGACTCGTAACCGTATCGTTCTGTAGCTTAAACGTATAACCCACTTATACCGGGTTCAGGATATTTCGTGTTTTTCGACCCCTTCCGCGCGTCACTCGTTGGTTCGGGAGATTCCTTTGCGGAGACCGATCTCACGGTAGATACGTCGCGAGGAAGTCCACGAGCCGGTCGAGGGTCTCGTTGATTTCGCTGTCCTCGTCGTCGTCTCGACTGGTCATAGATCACAGTCAACGCGCGGTGCAAAGTACCTACTGCCGCACAGAGGCATTCGCGCGAACGAGGGTCCTTTCGAACCCCGTTCGCACGATTCACCGAGCGTGAGGCCGAAGGCCGAACGCTCGGCATTTTTCCCTCCGCCGTGAGACGCTCCGCGTCTCACGAGCCTTGCTTCGCTCCGCTCAGCAAGACAGGTTTTTGCGCGGAGGGGTCCGCAGGACCCCTCCGTGGAAAAAGGTGGGTCTATTCGAGATACCCCAAGTCTCGAAGCCGCTCTTGGGCCTCGTCGTCCATCTCGTCGACGGTGTCGTCGTCGACGTCGTCGTCGAGCGCGTCGGTCCACGCGCCGCCGATCGCCGACTCGAAGTCCGCGAGCGTCTCGTCGACGTCCTCGATACTCGGGTCACCCTCGCCCGCGACGTTCTCGGTCTCGCCGGGGTCGTCGTCGAGGCGGTAGGCCTCGTCGGCGATCCGATCGATCCGGACGTACTTGGCGTCGGTGCGGCGCGCGGCGCGCATTCGGGAGTAAAACCGCGAGTCGCTCGGGATCGTGAGCCCGGCGTCGGCGGCCTTCTCCTCGAGTTGGTTCAGTTCGACGACCGGTCGGGAGTACTCGATGAAGGCGTACTCGCCGCCGCCGCGCTTTCCGGGGTCACGCCCGGCCGCGTCGGTGTCGTCGTCGACGCCGGCGAACTCGCGGTAGGAATCGGAGACGAGCGAGCGCGTCCGATCGAGCGCGACCACGTCGCCACCGGACGAGGCGGGTGTCCCGCCGTCGACGTCGAGCGCGTCGAGGACGGTGTGGTACAGATCGAGCAGTTCGACCTGGTCCTCGCGGCGATCGGCGTCGAGTTCGGGGTGTTTCACCATCAGCGGGACGTTCACGAGCGGGTCGTACAGGCAGAACTCGTGCCCGTAGAGGTCGTGTTCGCCGTGTAGCTCCCCGTGGTCCGCGCAGACGACGACCATCGTGTCGTCCCAGCGACCCTCCGCCTTCAGCCAGTCGAACAGCCGCCCGAGCTGGTCGTCGATGTGCGCGATTTCGGCGTCGTACAGGCCGCGGATGTCCGCCCACTCGTCGGCGTCGATCTCGCGCGCACCGGAGTTGTACTCCTTGGAGTTCTGACACACGTCGGTCGAGTCGACGCCGGGTGCGAACTCCGCTGCGAACTCCTCGGGCGGGTGATACGGCAGGTGCGCGTCCATCAGGTTGATGAACGCGAACGACTTTTCGGACTCTTCGATGAACGCCTTCGTTCGGTCGATCACGGCGGGCGTCTTCGAGTCGGCGCTGCCGCCGCCCGCGAAGTACTCGTGGGCGGTGTTGCCGAGGCTGACGAGTTTGTCCGCGACGGCCCGAAGCGCCTCGTTGTCGTTCATCGCCTTCCACGCGCGGGCCAGCGGCCCCGAGAGGAACTCGCCGGGCATCACCTCGAAGAAGTTGTCCTGATCGTCGAAGCCGTCGGTGAGGTGCGTATACGGCGTGATCCACGCGTTCGAGGAGTAACAGGCGGTGTCGTATCCCGCCGCCGAGAGCGTTTCCGCGAGCGTCGTCACGCCCTCCAAGTAGGGGTTCTCCTGATCCGCACCGTGCCGCGAGGGGTACATCCCGGTGAAAAGCGACGCGTGCACGGGGAGTGTCCACGGCGCGGGCGCGACTGCCTCCTCGAAGACGGTCGCCTCCTCGGCGAAGGTTGCTAGATTCGGCGTCGTCGGACGGTCGTAGCCGTAGGGAGTGAGCCGGTCCTTCCGAACCGTGTCCATCACCACGAAGAGAACGTTCTCGGGTGATTCGGTGGTCATACTCTCACATCTCATCGACGACGTCAAAGAGCCACCGGTCCTGCGACGTCAGCGAAACGCGAAAACCGGCGAAGGACCGAATTTCGGTTAGAACGGGGCCTGCGGACCTTCGTCGCTGTCGGCGTCCTCGCTGCTCTCCTCGCCGGGGAACGACGGAGCCATTCCGTCGTCGTGGCCACCGCCGCCCATCCCGGTTTCGGCGTGGACCATCTCGATCTCGGGGATCTCTTTGACCATCCGGCTCTTGATCGCCTGAATCGTCATCGGTGAGATACCGCAGCCCGAACACGCGCCGCCGAGCATAATCGTGACCTCGCCGCTCTCGCGGTCGAGGTTCTGAATCGCCGCTGATCCGCCGTGCATCTGAATCTGCGGGAAGTTCCGGCGCAGGAAGTTCGTGACGCGCTCTTTCAGGTCGTCGTCGCCGCCTGCAGCGTCCGTGCTCATACTCTCGGCTTGGGCGTCAATCGGCTTAGGCCTTTGGTTCACGCCACGAGCGGGCCGGTCGATTCACAAATTCGAGCCTCACTCGTCGGCGTCCATCCCGAACACGCGACGGTGCTGTCGGCGGAGTTCCTCGACGTACGCGTCCAACACGCCGGAGAGCTTCTCGTCGTCGACGACGACCGCGGTCAGTCGTTCCGTCGGATTCTCGGGGAGTTCGATCCGGAAGTCGCCGTCCTCGTAGAACGGCTCGGACTCGTTGAGGATCTGCTGGTCGATAGCGTGGACGAGTTCGGAGTCGTACGCGTCGTTCATCGTCTCGAAGGCGTTCTTGTACGCGCGCTGGAGTTCGGGGAAGTAGTTGGCGTATTTATCCTCGAACTTCTCGGGATCGAAGTCGGTCATACTCCTGCGTTCGCCGCCGACGGTACAAACCGGTTTTCGTCCCGGGGCGTCCGGACAGCGAATCAGGAGTGCGGCGTAGGTTTATGTCGTTCCCCGGATCAGTCAGCGTATGGCCGTCCTGACTGCCCTCCGAGAGAGCCCCGGCGCTCTCGTTCGAAATCCGATACTGTTCGTTCCGGTACTCGTCGTAATGCTCGTCCAACTACCCGTGCTGCTCCTGCAGTCGGTGAATCCGATCCTCGCCGGCGTCGCCTCGGCGCTCGTCTCACTGCTTTCGATCGCGGCGATCCCCTTCTTCCAAGGCGGACTGCTCGCGATGGCCGACGAGGCGCTCGACGGGCGGACCTCGTTCGCGACGTTCCTCGAAAGCGGGAAGCGCCACTACGTGGCGATCCTCGTCGCGTATCTCGTGCTCCTCGCCGTGAACTTCACGTTCGGAATGGTCGCTTTCGTCGCCGGTATCGCGGGGAGCGTCCTGCTCATCGGCAGCGGGCAGTTCGGCGGACCGAACCTCGCGGTCCTCGTCGCGCTCGGCGTCGTCGCCGCGATCGGAATCCTCGCGTACCTGCTCGTCGTGTTCTTCCTGCAGTTCTACGGGCAGGCGATCGTCCTCGAAGGTCGCGACGCGGTCGAGGGACTCAAACGGAGCATCGCCGTCGTTCGCGAAAATCTCCTGAGCACGATCGGCTACGTGCTCCTCGCCGGCGTTGTGGGGTCACTCGCCGGTCTCGGATTCGCCGGAGCGTCGGCGTTGCTCTCGCAGGGGACGACGACGTCTGTGATGGGGAACGCAGCGCCCGCGCCGTCGCTCCCGGTACTCGCCGGCGTTGGAGTGGGCGTACTCGTGCTCGGAACCCTGTTCGGGGGGTTTTTCTCCGTGTTTTCGGTGGCGTTCTATCGAAAGATCGCCGAGTAGGACGATCGCCGTCAACGATTCGTTGGTGTTGTATGTAGCATCATAGGATATATCGAGAGAGGAGACAGCGAAATCGTCGATCATCGAATAAACGCGTGTCGGGCGCTACGTCGTCGTTGACGCCGTTATCAACACTAGCGGCATTTAGAGCGTGCTGTGGTTGATCGAAAAGCGAGATCTACTTCGAGAGTCTCCTTCTGATCTCACCTGCCGGTTGGCCAGCCGAGTGGAGAGGAAGGGTTGGTGGAGTGCTCACAGGTGTTACCCACGTATTTGAACGCTGACGAGACGGATGAGGAGTGGTCCGCCGACGAGAGAGATATTTCGACGATGCGATACCGCAGTGAGTGTCAGCCGTGACAGCAGCACTCGTCGGCAACACCCGGGGCAGTTGCTGGCGAATGCTGCATCAGACCGCAGTCGGGATTCGCACTCGACAGATCCGCGTTACGATGCTCACAACGAGACTCATTCGTCGTACACAATGGAGCGGTGTATCGACTACACTCTGAAGCGGTTCACCGAATTCTCCGGAACACCACGGGAGTAGTTTCGCGTGTCTCAACAGCCAAGGCTTCGCGAGACTGACGAGACGCTCACGAAGACGCGTGAGGCTAAAATCGGTAGATACAGAGCTACTTCCACCTATCGAACGCGCACACAGCGCTACCGCCTACCACTTCATAAACCAAATTCAGCGATATCAACATCCAATAGACGCCACATCCTCACCTACGACAACTGTTCGCCGACGAGCCGGTCCGCTTCCGCGACGAACGCCTCGCGTGAGCCGGTCGGGATCGTCGCGCCCGCGGCGACGTTGTGGCCGCCGCCGTCGCCGTCGACGGCGCGCGAGGCCTCGCGCATCACCGTGGAGAGATCCAACCCTTGACGGACGAGCGCGTGCGTCCCGCGGGCGCTGACCTTCACCTCCTCGTCGGACTTCTCGGCGAAGGCGAGAATCGGAACGTCGCCGCGGATCCCCGAGGAGCCGACCGCCATCCCGGCGACGATGCCGACGATGGTCTCTCTGATCCTCGTTTCGGCGTCGAACCACTGGACGTTGTCCTCGACGGTTGTTCCCTCGTTTTGCACCCACTGGAGGCCTTCAGAGAGGTTGCGACGGTGGTTTCTCAGCAGCGTCCGAGCGCGGTCGAGCGCGCCCTCTCGATCGCCGAGACAGACCGCGAGGCCGACGTCCGCGCGCTCGTACCGAGCCGTCGCGTTCAGGAGCGTCGAGAACTCGCTGACGTCTCGGAGTTCGGTTCCGGGGGCCTCCTCGGTCAGCGTGTAGGTCGTCCCGACGAGCGCGTCGATCCGGCTCGCGGGGACACCCGAGGCGATTGCTCGTTTCAGGAGGCCGCTCACGACGGTCTGGCGCTCCGACATCGTGAGATCGACCCAGCGACGCCACTCGCCGCCTTCCTTCAGGTCCAAATCGAGTTCCGAGAGGAACTCGATCGCGCCGTTGGCGTCGTTCGTGATCCCCGGAATCCGGACGTCGCTGGCGTATTCGAGGAACTTCGGCAGCGGTCGCGTTTGTCGCCCATAGACGAGGAGATCGGTCGCCTCCTCGACGACGCCCGCGGCGACGCCCTCGTCGACGATGCCCTGATTCGCACCGGAGAGGCCGCCGTCCGTTGCTTGCATATCGCCGACCGCGCCGACGACGGCGAGCGCCGCGAGGTCGCGGTTGTCGCCGTCTGACGGTTCGAGCGCGCGAGCGAGGACGTAGCTCGCGCCCGCCCCGGAGAGTTCCGACGCGCCGTCGAGGCCGAACAGCAGCGGATTCAGGTGGTGGTCGGGTTCGTCGAGGTCGTCCGGCAGTTCGGCTGGCTGGTGGTGGTCGGCGACAACCGGCGTGAACGCGCCGTCGGCCGCGTAGGGCGCGATGACGTCCAACTGGCCGCTCCCGAAGTCGGTGAAAAGCACCGTCCGGTAGTCGGTCGCGGCGATCCGGGCGACCTCTTTCTCGTCGAGTTGTTTCGCGAACACGGTCTCGAACGGGATCCCCGCGCGTTCGAGGGCCGCGGCGGCGACGGCGGCGCTCGTGAGTCCGTCGGCGTCGATGTGGGACGCGAGCAGCACGCGGTCGGCGTCTCTGAGCCGGTCCGCGCAGGCGACGGCCCGCTCGCGGAGTTCGGGAACCGGCCCGTCGGCGCTCGTCGTCGTGTCCGCGCTCATACCCGGCCCTGAGTCGCTCTCGGATTTAAACCCACGCCCGTACGTGTGTGTTGACAGTAGCGTGTGATGCGAGAGTGGTGTGTAGACGCCCTCGGAAGCCCCCGAGCTCTCGACGAAGGCAGGCGAAGTAAGGACCGCAAGATCGAACGTAGTGAGCGATGAGGACCGCAGCGAGCCCTCCGAGTCGAGAGCGCGGCCCCTTCCAGTCCCACCCCGATAGTTGTATAGTCGCCATCGTCGGGGGGGTCAGTTGTCGAACAATAGTCCGTGGTTCTTCACTCGTGGTACGTCGGCGCGGCTTCCTCGACGGCGGCGGCAGCGAGTTCGTCGAACGTCGCGTTGTCGGGGACGACGTCGACGCGGATGCCGTGGCTTTCGGCCGTTTCTCGGGTGGGTGCGCCGATGACGCCGACGACCGCGCGGTTCAGGCCGGCGACGGCCTCCTCGCGGACGCCGCGTTCCTCCGCGGCCGCGAGGAAGTTCTCGACGGTGAGCGACGAGGTGAAGCAGACGGCGTCGAGGTCGCCGCCGGCGGCCATCACCGTCGACTGCCCGGAGCCCTCGGGTCGGACGAGCCGGTAGAGGACCGTTTCGTGCACGTTCGCGCCCACCTCACGAAGCCCGTCGAGGAGCACGTCGCTGCCGTGATCGCTGCGTGCGACTTCGACGCGCATCCCGTCGACGACGCCTTCGAGCGTCGATACGAGTCCCGACGACGTGTACTCCTCGGGGACGGCGTCGACCGTACAGCCCGCGGCGCGCGCGGCGGCCGCGGTCCGCGGCCCGATACAGGCGAGCGTGGCCGTTCCCGGCGTCCATCCGGCCTTGTCGAGAATCTCGACGCCGGTCTTGCTCGTCAGGACGACGAGGTCGACGGAAGCGCCGTCTCCCGCGTTTCCGGTGTTCGGAACCGCTCCCGTCGGTTCGACTTCGAGCATCGGATCGGGAACGGGGACCGCGCCGAGCGATTCGAGCAGTTCGACTGCCTCCGCCATCCGCTCGTCATCCGGGCGGAAGACCGCGACGTGGACGTCGCGGGTCATTTCGCGGGCTCCTCCGATTCCGCCGGCTTCTCCGTTCCAGTGCGGTTCCGCAGGAACTCGACGACGCGCGCCCGGGTCGCCGCCACCTCGCCGATGACGGTGATCGCGGGGGGTTCGATCCCCTCTCTGTCCCGTACGTCGACGATGTCGTCGAGGGTTCCGCTCGCGACGCGCATCTCCGGCCACGTCGCGCGCTCGATCAGCGCGACCGGCGTCTCCGGATCCATCCCGGCCTCGCGCAGCGCCTGCGTGTACTTCGGGAGTTTGCCGACGCCCATCAGGACCACGAGCGTCCCACCGGTCGCCGCAAGCGCTTCCCAATCGACCGCCGATTCCTCCTTCGTCGGATCCTCGTGGCCCGTGACGAAGGAGACCGAAGAGGTGTGATCGCGGTGGGTGACCGGAATGCCGGTGGTTCCGGGTCCCGCGATCGCGGAGGTGATTCCGGGCACGACCTCGAAGGGGATACCCTCGCTGGCGAGATGTTCCATCTCCTCGCCGCCGCGGCCGAAGACGAACGGGTCGCCGCCCTTCAGCCGGACGACGTCCTTGCCCTCGCGAGCGAGTTCGACGAGTCGCCGATTCGTGTACTCCTGCGGCGTCCACTCGCCGCCCGCGCGCTTGCCGACGTCCTCGCGCTTGTCCTCGGGGATCGAATCGAGGATCTCCGGCCCGGGGAGCTTGTCGTGGAGCACGACGTCAGCCTCGTCGAGGAGACGCCGCGCCTTGACGGTCAGCAGTTCCGGGTCGCCGGGGCCGCTCCCGACGAGGTAGACGGTGCCGGGCGGTCCAGTCGACCCGGCAGTGTCGGTCGAATCCGCGTCGACAATCGGGGCGGGATCTTCCTCAGCCATCGTCACTCCTCCGCGGCTTCGCGCGCCGCGGCTATCAGGTCGTCGGCACCGCGCTCTGCGAGGTCGGCGGCGAACGCCGCGGCGGCGTTAGCGTGATCGTCGACCGGGAGGTCGCGGCTCGCGGCCACCTCGTCCTCGCCGTCGGCGGAGAGCACGCGCGCGTTCACGTGGACGTACTCGCCCTGCAGCTTCGCGTGGACGCCGATCGGCGCGATGCAGCCGCCGCCGAGTTCCGCGAGCACCGTCCGCTCGGCGGTCGTTTCGACACGTGTCCGCGGGTGATCGACGGCAGATCGGATCTCCTCGGTCGCCTCGCTATCGGCGCGGGCGGTGATCGCGATGGCACCCTGCCCGGGCGCGGGCACGAACGTCGCGGGGTCGAACCGGGCGTACTCGACGTGGTGCAAGAGGCCCGTGCGTCGGAGTCCCGCCTCCGCGAGGACAATGGCGTCGTACTCGGTGTCGATCTCTCGTTCGAGCGCGCGGCGCTCGATCTCCGCGAGGCCGTCGAACCACTCCTCGATCGACTGATCGAACTCCTCGACTGCCTCGTCGCCTTTGCTGTCGGGGCCCTCGTTGCGGTCGGCGTCGACGCGCCGCTCGTGTTCGGCCTGCAGTTCGGGCGCGAGCAGCTTCTCGATCCGCGTATCGACGTTGCCGCGGAGCGGTTCGACTTCGAGGTCGGGGCGCTCGGCGAGGAGCTGTGCCTTCCGTCGAAGCGAGGAAGTGCCGACGACGGAACCGGCGGGAAGGTTCTTCAGTTCGGTTCCGTCGGGCGTGAGAAGCAGATCCGCGGCCGACTCGCGCATCGGAACGCCCGCGACGACGAGTTCGTTCGGCCCTTCGGTGGGCATATCCTTCATCGAGTGCACCGCGGCGTCGACCTCGCCGTCGAGCACCTTCTCGTCGAGCGCGCGGACGAACGCGCCGGTCTTGCCGAGGCGGTGGATGAGCTCGTCTCTGATCTGGTCGCCGCGCGTCTCGACTTCGACGAGCTCGACGTCGAACCGGCGGTCTTCGAGCGTCTCCCGGACGATCGCCGCCTGCCGAAGCGCCAGATCCGAGCCCCGCGTCGCCAGTCGGAGTGTCCCGCGAGTAGTCATTGACGCATCCTCGGCGGCCACGGGTGAAAAGGCCACCACTTCCGTCGCGTCGACGCCGCTCGCTCACCAGCGGACGTGGCGGCGGATTCGGGCGTACTTCGTCCCTGATTCAGGGCGTTCCGACCGCGACGTGGCGCTTGTACAGGTAGTAGATCGCGAGTACGACGCTGAGCGTGAACGCGCTGAGGACCTCGGTCGCGAGCGCCGCGAGCCCCCAGACGAGCGGGTCCGGCGTCCACGAGGCGTCGGACTCGGCGATGGCCCGCGCGTCGACGTACGTCGCGATCGGGTACATAATCGACAGCACGAGGCCGAGCAGTCCCAAGACGGGGACGACGATGAACGCGCCGAAGATCGTGGCAATGCCGCCGGTGAGGAAGAGATCGAAGAGGAACGCGCCGACGAACAGGATCGCGAGCAGGCCGCCGAGAACGACGTACAGCGGGATCGCCGCGATCCAGTACCACCACCGCGAATCGACGCTCGCGCGGGGGAGCAAGCCGCCGATCGGGTCGTCGAAGTCCTTCTCGGCGGTCGACTGCGAGGTCGCCGCGCCGGTCGCGCCGGTCGATTCGGTCCCGCCAGTGCCGGTCCACGGGTCGTCGCCGCGAGGGCCCGGCCGGGTGTCCTCGCGGACCGGGCTCGACGCGCCGGACTCGCGAGTCTCGCGGCGGCCGATTCCGGGGTCGTGCGTCGACGACGGGTCGTCCGTTTCCCCTCCGGGGTCGTCTCGGCCGGCAGTCGGCTCGTTGGGGTCGTCGACGGGGTCGTCGGTGTCGTCCGTCGGCTCGTCGTGTGGAGGGCTGCTCATACGCGGCCTTTCGCCGCTATCGTACAAAAAGGCGGGGGCGAGCCCGGATATGGGGCAGTACCGGTGTTAGAGCGCTTCCTTGTACGCTTCGAGCGTCTCCTCGACATCCTCGTCGGTGTGCGCGTAGGAGACGAACTGCGACTCGAACTGATTCGCCGTGAGGAAGATGCCCCGCTCTTTCATCTCCTGCCAGAAGATCCGCTCCCAGCGCTCGGTCTCTGCGTCGGCGACGTCCGCGCCCGTCTTCGGGCAGTAGTCGTACCGCGCGCACGACTCGTCCTGAACGCAGCCGGCGTCGCAGACCGTCGCGTCGCCGGCCCCGGTGTCGTCGGTCGCTTCGGGCCCCTCGCGCGTGAAGACCGTCTTGAACATCGAGTCGGTGCCGACGACCGTGTAGGCGGGCGCTTGGTCGGCGACGATGTCCGAAATTCCCTCTCGAAGGCGCTCGCCGAGGCGGTTCACGTTGTCGTAGACGTCGTTCTCGGCGGCGTATTTCAGCGACTCGTAGCCCGCGGCCATCGTCACCGGATGCCCCGAGAAGGTGCCCGACTGGAAGACGTCGCCCGCGGGCGTGAACCCTTCGAGGATCTCCGCCTTCCCGCCGATCGCACCGACCGGGAAGCCGCCGCCGACGATCTTGCCGAACGTCGTCACGTCGGGCGTGACGTCGAATTTGCCCTGCGCGCACTGGAGGCCGCCGACGCGGAAGCCCGTGATGACCTCGTCGAAGATCAAGAGCGCGCCGTGGGCGTCGGTCAGTTCGCGGAGTCGCTCGTGGTAGCCGTCGACGGGGTGGACGATGCCAGTGTTGGCCAGAATCGGCTCCGTCAGCACCGCCGCGATCTCGTCGCCGTATTCCTCGAAGACGCGCTCTGCGGCCGCGGCGTCGTTGAACGGGATCGGGAGGGTGTGCTCTGCGAACGACGAGGGGATGCCCGGCGAACTCGGCTGGGCGTTCTCGAAGCTCCCCTCGACGAGCGTCGACTCCTGCGCGCCGTGGTAGCCGCCCTGCATCACGACGATCTTGTCGCGGCCGGTGTAGCCGCGCGCGAGCCGGACGGCCGAGACGGTCGCCTCCGTCCCCGAGTTCACGAAGCGGATCATCTCGACGGAGGGGACGTGGCGGGCGACGAACTCCGCGAGGTCGACTTCGACCTCCGTCGGCGCGCCGTACATCGGCCCCTCCGACGCGTGCGATTGGACGGCCGCACGGACCGGGTCGGGCATCTCGTGGCCGTACAGGAGCGGGCCGTAGCCCATCACGTAATCGAGATAGCGGTTGCCGTCGGCGTCGACGACGTGCGCGCCGTCGCCGCGCTCGATGAAGAACGGGTACGGCCGCGTCGCCCGAACCGAGGAGTTGACGCCGCCGGGGATCACGGAAAGCGCTCTGTCGTACAGCGCCCGCGACTCGTCGTGTCTCATACGCGCCGCTTCGTCCGGGGTGTGCAAAATCCTTGTCGCTTCCGCGGACCGGCGGACGAGCCCGCTTCGATTCGGGCTCACTCGCCGCGGAGCCAATCGAGGGTCGCCGCGCCCGGGCCGGTCTCCGCGTCGGCTGCGACGCCGGACGCGGTCTGCTCGTCGACGCCGGACGCGGCCTGCTCGTCGACGTCGGGTGCAAATCGATCCGCGAGAAGGAGGCTCAGGGCGTCGTTCAGCGCGTGAATCGCGATGAGTGCCGGGAGCGAACGGAACCAGAGGTACAGGAGCGTCGTCACCAGCGCGGGCTGTGCGATCCGGAACACTGCGTGGCGGTCCCACGTGTCGCCGAGGTGGCCGAACGTGAACGCCAGAAAGGCGACGCCGCCGGCGAGCGGGACGCTGCCGGTGAGCGACAACAGCCGTTCGAACGCGTAGCCGTGGAAGGCCGTCTCCTCGGTCGCCCCAGCGGTGAACGCGACAAACAACCGCTCGGGGACCGAGAGGGAGGCGAACGAGCCGATTCCCACCGTGAGGCTCTCGCCGCCGTCACCGACGCGCGCCCACAGCGGTGCCGCGAGGACGTTCAGCCCCGAGAGGACGAGGACGCCGAGGCCGACCTGCTGGAGGAGGCGAACGGGAGCGTCGACCCGCCAGCCGATCGACGCCAGCGAGTTGCCCTCAGCGGCGACGACGACGAGCAGCGCCGTCGGAACCACCCACTTCCACGCGTGTTCGCGGAGGTCGAGCGGTCGGGCGGCGGCCGCATCGGCGACACCAGCGGCACCAGCAGTATCGCCACCAGCGGCACTGTCGGCACCGGCAGCATCACCATCGGCGGCGCGTCGGCCGTCGCGGGCTCGTCGCGCTCGATCGAGGAGCGTGAACCCCGCGAGCGCGACGACGAGCCCGACGGCGGTCACTGGCGTCAGTTGCACACCGAAAAAGAACGAGGGGTCGTCTTTGCTTTTTCTCTCCGAAGCGCTCCCGAAGTGTCTCCGAATCGCATCCGCGAGCGTCGATTCGGCGTCGCGAGGGCGACGCGCGCTATACCGCGTCCGGACCGGTCTTGCCCGTCCGGATCTGTCGGGCCGACTCGACCGGGAGGACGAACACCTTACCGTCGCCCTTCTCGCCGGTGTTGGCCGCCTCGGCGATGGCGTCGACGACGTCTTCGGCGGGGATATCGGCGACGACGCACTCGATCTTCACCTTCTGATGGAGGTCGACCGTGTACTCCTCGCCGCGCCACTGCCCCTTCTTCGCGGGCTGAGAGCCCCGTCCGGAGACGTTCGTCACCGTCAGCGACGGTGCGCCGATCTCCGCGAGCCCCTGTTTCACGTCCGAGAGCTTGTCCGGACGGATGTACGCCAGTACCATCTTGATCGGGATATCGTTGGATTCTGTGTCGCTCATAGGTCTTTCTCGGTTTCGTCGTCGGAAACAGTTTCGGCACGGTGCGAGTTCGGGGAGACGTCGGCGACGCCGCCGTCGGAGCGGATCACTCCGCCGTCGACGCGCGCGCCGGCGTCATCGGGACCGCCGAACTCGGGGTAGGTGTCGACGCCGTGTTCGGAGGAATCGAGGCCTTCGAGTTCGTGCGCTTGGGAGACGCGTGCTTGTCCGACCGCGCGGAACGCGCCGAAGACGAGCGCCGTGGCGGCGAACGTCCAGACGGAGATCACGAGGACGCCGACGACCTGCGGGATCGCCAGCGAAACGAACGACGCGTTGCCGTTCCAGAACGCCGTCGCGACGAACGGGTACGCGAGCGCGCCGAGGACGCCGGCGGAGCCGTGCACGGGGAAGACCGCGCAGACGTCGTCGATCTTGAGGCGCTTCTCGACGAACTCGAAGACGATCGGCAGCTGCGCGCCGGCGAGCAGGCCGATCGCGATCGCGCCGGGCCAGACGATGACGTCGGTGACGGAAGTGACGCCGACGAGCCCGGCGAGCAGGCCGTTCGCGACGTAGAGCGTGTCGACCTTGCCGGTCTTGTACGTCGCGACCGCCGCGGCACCGATCGCGCCGGCGGCCATTCCGAGCGTCGTCACGAGCGCGACGCGCCCGACCGTCGAGAACGAACCGAGGACGACTTCGCCCGAGTCAGAGAGCGCCAGCGGCGACGCCGAGGTACCGACGTTGAAACCGTACCAGCCGAACGCGAGGATGAGCGTTCCGAGGACGGCGAACGTCATCGAGTGACCGGGGATGACGTTCACGGAGCCGTCGTCGTTGAAGCGGTTCACGCGCGGGCCGATGATCCACGCGGCGGTGAGCCCGGCGATACCGCCCATCGCGTGGACGATCACGCCGCCCGCGAAGTCGTAGAACCCCAGCGCGTCGAGGAACCCGCCGCCCCACGTGAAGCCCGTGACCACGGGGTAAATGACCGCAGCGAGCAGAATCGTGTAACTCACGTACGCGCGGAGTTTCGCGCGGCCGGCGACCGCACCGGAGACGATCGTCGCCGCCGTCATCGCGAACACCGCGCCGAAGAGCCAGTTGACCCAGACGCCAGCCGATCCCGACTCGGGCGCGTAGAGGTCCGTGAACGCGCCGACGACGGAGTAAGAGCCGCCGCCGGTCGCGCCGCCGACGATCGTCGAGATCGCCGCGCCAGCGAGGAAGAACACTATGACGCCGACGCTCCACGTGAGCAGGTTCTTCGTCAGCTGGTTCGCGACGTTCTTCGAGCGGACTTGGCCCGCTTCGAGCATCGCGAACCCGGCGTGCATGAAGAAGATCAGGAACGTGACCGTCAAGACCCACATCATATTCACGCCCTCTACGACCGCGGACAGGTCCGATTGAAGCGCCGCACTCAGCATACGTTACCTCTCGTCGATGGTGCACCGAATTGGCTTGGACGTTCGTACATCATTTAGTCAGTTTTGGACAGATTCGTTTTGCGAATCTCGACTGATTCTATCCACATAGAGTATTAAAACACTTAGCGTTTATTTTGTAAAATTTATCCTCGATATTCAGACGTCTGTCAAAGTTACTATGGGATTAAAGGAATATAAGGGGAAGAAATCCGAAGAAGGAGGACAAATGTTGCCGAGTAACTCGACGGACATAGTATAACTAATCAGATAGATCGGGGCGGAATAGGCGCGCGCGCTCCGGGTCGCGGGCTGTTTCGTGGGAGAGGATCCGGTCCGAATCCGCGGGGACGCTCTCGAGACGAGGCACAAAACGATCAAAAGGCGTCGATACCGCGAGGTCGAGCGGCTCTCGAAACTGGCGGTCCAGCGGCTTCGACGACTCCACGCCGAATTCGCTCGGACGGACGAGAAAAGGGCGGTATCCGTGGACCGAACGAGTCCGGAGAGAATTCGATGCGGGCGTACGATTATCCCGATCAGACCGCGTCGGGACCCGTCGCGCCCGTCCGGATCTGAGAGGCCGACTCGACCGGGAGGACGAAAATCTTCCCGTCGCCCGGTTCACCGGTTTGTGCGCCGTCTTGGATCGCCTCGACGACGTCTTCGGCGGGGATGTCGGCGACGACGCATTCGATTTTTACCTTCTGATGGAGGTCGACCGTGTACTCCTCGCCGCGCCACTGCCCCTTCTTCGCGGGCTGAGAGCCCCGTCCGGAGACGTTCGTCACCGTCAGCGACGGTGCGCCGGCACCCGCGAGCGCCTGTTTGACGTCGCCGAGTTTGTCCGGACGGATGTACGCCATCACCATCTTGATCGGCGTCTCCGAGTCACTCATCGCCGCTCACCTCCGCGTCCGGAGCCGCTGCGTCGCCGTCGGTGACGCTTCCCGGAGTGGAGACGTCTCCGTGGAGAACGCTCCCGCCGTCAGTACGGAGTTCGCCGCCGTCGGCCGCGACGGTGCCGTCACGGCTCTCGTTCGGCACGAACTCGGGGTAGACCGAGACGCCGTGTTCGCCCTCGTCGAGGCCTTCGGTCTCCTCTTCTTCGGTCACACGGAGGCCGACGACCGCGTCGATGACCGCGAGGACCACCGCCGAGGCGACGACCGTCCACAGGGCGATCACGACGACGCCGACGACCTGCAACACGAACTGGTTGAGCGCGAAGCCGCCGACCGCGAAGAGCGGGATCAGCGCCGTTCCGACCGCGCCCGCGACGCCGTGGACGGCGAAGACGCCGCAGACGTCGTCAATCTTCAGTCTGTCGACGGTGAAGTGGAACGCCGGAAGCACGAGGAAACCGCCCAGTCCACCGAGCAGCGCACCGCCCCACCACGTGACGTGGGGAACCGCGCCCGTGACCGCAACGAGCCCGGCGAGAATGCCGTTCGCGGTCCAGAGCGGATCGGGCTTCCCTTGGTAGCGCGCGGAAGTGAGCATCGCCATCGCACCGCCCGCGCTCATACCGAGCGTCGTCACGAGGGCGACGCGACCGAGCGCCGAGCCCATGAACGTGAGCGTACCGTCGTCGGCGACCGCGAGGATCGTCGCCTGCGTGCCGACGTTGAAGCCGTACCAGCCGAACGCGAGGATGAACGTTCCGAGGACCGCGAGCAACATCGAGTGGCCCGGGATCGGCTGACTGTTACCGTTCGAGTCGTAGCGGCCCTTGCGCGCGCCGACCATCTTGGCTGCGACCAAGCCGGCAACGCCGCCGCACATGTGGACGACGGTCGCGCCGGCGAAGTCGAGGTAGCCCGCGCCGAGCGCCCCGCCGATGAAGCCGCTACTGGAGAGGAGCCCGCCGCCCCACGTGAAGCCGACCACGACGGGGTAGATGATTGCCACCATCAGGACGGTGAAGAGCACGTAGGCGTCGAAGTTCATCCGTTCTGCGACCGCGCCGGAGACGATCGTCGCCGCCGTCATCGCGAACACCGCGCCGAAGAGCCACCCGATCCACGCGTTCGAGTCGCCGATGTGGGCGAACGCGCCGGCGATGTCACCGCCCGAGGTGAGGCCGCCGACGATGCCTACGACGGCGGCACCGACGATGAAGTACACCAGCGTCCCGAGGATCCAGTCGGTCATGTTCTTCATCAGCACGTTGCCGACGTTCTTCGCGCGGACCTGCCCGGATTCGAGCAGGGCGAAGCCCGGCTGCATGAAGAAGATCAGGAACGTGACTACGAGGACCCAGACGTTGTTGATCCCGTTCGCGACGGTGGTCGGATCCACCTGTAAGAGCGTGCTCATTCGAGCACCTCACTGTCCAAACGTTTGTCTACCAATACGCCAAATACGACGTGTTTCGTGGATTGAATCACGAGAGATGATCAAAGAGAGGAAATATATAAAGATTGGAGTTGAATATGTCTAAAATACCTATGTCTATCCAGACATTCGTATAATTTAGGTAAGAATATAAGGTGACTAAGGTTGAAGAGTGTTGGAAAGGCTGCAGTTACTCCACAGATATTGGACATTCGTTCAGGCAATTCCTGCCAAATCGGCTGTTTCAGGTTGCGCGCGGCAGGGTTCGTGACGACGGGTACGTCGGCCGCGAGGGAGAGACTATCGGGGGGGTTCGATCAGAGCCGCGCCGCGAGATCCTCGGCGAAGTACGTGATGATGAGATCGGCTCCGGCGCGTTTCATCGCGAGCAGCGATTCGTGGGCCGCCCCCTCCAAGTCGAGCCAGCCGTTCTCCGCGGCGGCGTGGATCATCGCGTACTCGCCGGAGACGTTGTACGCGGCGACCGGGTGGTCGAACGCCTCGCGGACCGAGCGCACGACGTCGAGGTACGCGAGCGCGGGCTTGATCATCAGCACGTCCGCGCCCTGTTCGACGTCGAGTGCGACCTCCCGGAGTGCTTCGCGCCCGTTTGCGGGGTCCATCTGGTAGTGACGGCGGTCGCCGAACGCGGGCGCGCCGTCGGCGGCGTCGCGGAAGGGACCGTAGAAGGCGCTCTCGTACTTCGCCGCGTAGGACATGATCGGAACGTCCTCGTGGTCGGCGTCGTCGAGGCGGGCGCGGATCGCCCCGACCATCCCGTCGGTCATCGAACTCGGGGCGACCATATCCGCGCCCGCGTCGGCGTGCGAGACCGCGGTCTTCGCGAGCAGTTCGAGCGTCGGGTCGTTCCGGACGGTGAGCGTCGGGTCCGACTCGGCGTCGGCTTCGAGCACGCCGCAGTGGCCGTGGCTTGTGTACTCGCAGAGACAGACGTCGGTGATCACGTACGCGTCGGTTTCGGCCGTGATGTCCCGGACGGCCGCTTGGACGACACCGTCTCGCGCCCACGCGCGGGATCCGCGCTCGTCTTTCGACTCGGGAATCCCGAACACCATCACCGCCTCGACGCCCGTCTCCAACACGTCTTCGACGCGGTCGACCGCATTAGAGACGGGAACGCGTTCGTGGCCCGGCATCGACTCGATCGGCACGCGCTCGTCGGTGGTCGCGTCGACGAAGACCGGTGCGACGAGGTCTCGGGCGGTCAGTTCCGTCTCGCTGACGAGCGACCTGATGCCGTCGCGTCGGAGCCGTCGCGGCCGGTCGGTGAGGTTCATACCGGGGTTTCGGGGCCAGTGGAAAAAATCGCATCGGAGTCGCGGCCGGTATGGTCCTCTCCGAACGCGAACGAAATACGTTTGTGAATCTCCCGAAAAGGTACAGTTGATGCACGTGCCGCCACTGGTCCTCCAACTCGACGCGATGCCTCCCCGGCTGACGGCACTCTTGGAATCCGAATGGGCGTACCTCGCGCTCTTCGGCGTCTTCGTGCTCGAAGGCGCGATGCTGATGTACTTCATGCCGAGCGAGCTCATCGTCCCGGGATCGCTCTTGCTTCTCGGCGGCGACGCGCTGATTCCGGTGCTCGCCGTCGCCGTGTTGGGAGCCACGCTCGGCCAGTACGCGCTGTTCAAGGTGGCACAGCGCGGCGGTCGCGAATACCTCCTCTCGAAGTCGTGGTTTCGCATCAGCGAATCGAAACTCGACCGGTTCGACGGGTGGTTCGAGAAGTGGGGCCCGATCGTCGTGCCCGTGAGCAACGCCCTGCTCTTCACCCGCGGGATGCTCACTGTCCCCGCGGGCTTTGCCGAAATGGACGATCGGCAGTTCGTCGCGCTGTCGGCCGTCGGCACGCTGATCTTCGAGGTCGCGCTCGCGGGACTGTTTCTGTACGCGGACACGCTGCTCTGAGTGGCCGTCCAGATCCGTTTCACGTCGGCGGAGGATTTTTCGAGGTCGGTCGCGTTCGGAACAGACGTGAGCGACTTCGACGAGGAAGCGGAGCGAGAGCGACTGCGCGAAAAGTACGAGCGAGACGAGGAGCGGCGCAAGGAGACCCAGCAGATGAGCGAGCTGCTGTTGAAGGGCGCGACGATGACCAATCGACACTGCAACGACTGCGGGTCGCCGATCTTTCGCTACCAAGGCCAGGAGTTCTGTCCGAGTTGCCAGCGCGTCACAGGCGAGGGCGACGCCGACGCGCAGGCGGGAGACGGGCAGACCGCGGCAGATAGACAGGCAGCCGCGGACGAGCAAGCGACGGCGGCTCAGCAGCCGGGGCCGGACGCGCAAACGACTTCCGACGAACGCGGAGCGGCCGCAGACGGTGCTGCATCCGGCGTCGGTGTCGCCGACGAGGCCCGGACCGCGACTCCGGAGGCGGCCACGGCAGGGCGGGGAGCCGGGGTGGGATCACAGGCCGACGTCGCCGACGACGCCGGGGGCGAACCATCGACCCCACAGGACGCCGAGCGGCCCGCGCCGACGCGAGACACCGGACTGTCGACGCCGACAGCCGACGCCACGTCCGCGTCCGCCGACGACCGGGGGGCCCGCGAGGCGCTGCTCGGCGCGTTGACGCGGCACGCCCGACTCGCCGAGGAGACCGACGACCCGCGGCGCGCAAAGGAGCATCTCGCGGCGGCGCGGGAGGCCGCCGCGGCGCTCGACGAGCTGGACTAACCTCGGTTCAGCCGGCCAACGCCCCGGCCAATTCGAGCCTGATGTGTCCCAAGTACGGGATACGCAGTCGCGCGCTGCCGCGGATCCACTCGGGGCGAACCGGTCCCGCGGTGTCGGCGACGCTCGTGACCTGATCGTACTGACCGTTGGCGTCCCCTTTCGTGATGAACCCCGCGTGCGGGGCGGGGCAGTTCGGGAGCTCCCCGCAGTTGTCCGCGCGCATGTGCGCCGGGTCCGCCCGGTCGTACCAGTTTTCGCCCTCCTCGACGTGTAAGTGCGCCCGGTGGATGATCGGCGATCCGGCGCGGCCGGGCGGCGCATAAATGACGACAGATCCGTTGCCGCCGAAGCTCCGGTACCCCTCTTCAGTGCCGATTTCGACCGTCACGACGCCGGTGTCGCCGTAGGCGTAGTCCGGCGTGAAGCGGTGCTCCTCGGTGACGAAGATGAGATCGCCGCGGTACATCTCCGGTTCCATACTCCCGCTTTCGACGGCGACCATCGGCGGCCAGACGCCGCTGATGGCGAACAGCAGGAACCCCACGGCGACGACCGCGAGCGCGCTGTAGAGCGTCTCGCGGATGAACAAGAGCGGACCGCTGCGTGCGGTTCGAAAGCGCGTAATGAACCCCGCGTCGCCGTCGGATGCCCGGGTTCCGGGTTGGGGGCGAGGACGGCGGGATTCCCGACGGGAGGCGGCGACGCTAGGGGGAATGTGGTCGTCCTCGTCGGCATCGCGGATCGAGTCGTCGGTTGCTGTCGAATCGTCGGTCGCCGTCGAATCGTCGGTCGCGGCCGGTTCGTCTGCGTCGGACGCTTCGCCGGTTTCGGCCGCTTCGTCTCCATCGTCCGCTTCGCCTGCGCCCAGTGCGTCGACTGGTTCGTCTGCGTCCGTCGGATCCGGGCTCTCAACCGCGCTCTCGTCGCGCTGCGCCCCGTCGTCGGCGACGTCCCCTCGACCGGACGGGGCCACGTCGTCGTGCGGCGCGTCGTCCGGACGATCCGGCGTGTTCCCGTCTTCGTCCGTCATCTACCGGACGTTCTGCGCCGCCGCGTTTCAACCTTCTGACCACGGTGCCGGGAGGTCACCCGTGATGCCCTCGTTCAGTACGTTTTTCTTCCGCTACCGCGTTCGGCCGGTGTGCCCCTGGAGACGCCGGTTCGGATCGTGCAGGAACTCACCGCGCGCGGATACAACGCCGAACAGGAGGCCGTGACGCTCATCGCGAGCGCCGATAACCCGGATCGAGCGCTCAGCCGGGTCGTCGAGTCCGTTGACGACACCGCCCTCCGAATCACGGCCGCGGACGTCCGGAGCGCGCTCGCCGAACCGTCGGCTGCAGCGGATCCCGACGGAATCGAGAGCGAGATTCCGACGCAGTCAGACCCCTCTGTTTCGACTGGAGAAACGGGATCGATTTCGGAGGAAACTGCGGAGGATCAAGATAGTGGAGTTCCACAGGAAACGAAGGGGTCTGGCGGCGGTCGTTCGACCGAATCGAGTTCGACTCCTGAACCGGATGCGACCCCCGAACCGAACACGACGGCTGGATCGAGCACAACTCCTGAACCGAACACACCGGTCGAACCACGCGCCCGCGATCCCTCGCTTCGCTCGCTGGAAGTCAGCGGCGACGTGACCGGCCAGAGCACCGGGACGGGCGAGTACGGCGATTTCGTGAAGGTGTTCAGAGACCGCTACGAGAAGCTCTCGAAGCAGCTCCGCGGGCGAGTGAACCATCGGCCGGCCAACGCCATCCAGTCGATGAGCGGTGGGACCGACGCGGCGATGATCGGCCTCGTCAACGACGTCCGCTCGACGAAGAGCGGTCACTGGCTCGTTGAGTTGGAGGACACCACCGGGACGTTCCCCTGCCTCGTGATGAAAGACCGGGGGTTCGCCGAGCTGGTCGACGAACTGCTACTGGACGAGTGCATCGCTGTCGAAGGCACGCTCTCGGACGACGCGGGGATCATATTCGTCGACTCGATGCACTTCCCGGACGTGCCGCGGACGTACACGCCGAACACGGCGGACAGACACGTTCAGGCGGCGCTCATCTCCGACGTCCACGTCGGCAGTCAGGAGTTCGTCGCCGACGCGTGGGGGCGCTTCGCCGACTGGCTCCACACCGAAGAGGCCGAACACGTGGAGTACCTGCTCATCGCCGGCGATATGGTCGAGGGCGTCGGCGTCTACCCGAATCAGGACGAGGAACTCGACATCGTCGACATCTACGAGCAGTACGAAACGTTTTCGGAGCATCTCAAGGACGTCCCCGGAGATATGGAGATTCTGATGATCCCGGGGAATCACGACGCCGTCCGGCTCGCCGAGCCCCAACCGGGATTCGACGAGAACCTCAGAGACATCATGAGCGCTCACGACGCCCGAATTACGGGAAACCCGTCGTTCGTGACCGTCGAGGGCGTGAAGGTGCTGATGTACCACGGCGTTTCGCTCGACGAGGTCATCGCGGAGCTGCCCGCCGAGAAGGCGAGCTACGACGACCCCCACAAGGCGATGTATCAGCTCCTGAAGAAGCGTCACGTCGCGCCACAGTTCGGCGGGAAGACGCGTCTCGCGCCCGAGGAGAAGGACTATCTGGTGATGGAGGAGGTTCCGGACGTGTTCCACACCGGCCACGTGCACAAGCTCGGCTGGGGGAAGTACCACGACGTTCTCGCCGTGAACTCCGGCTGCTGGCAGGCCCAGACCGACTTCCAGAAGTCGGTCAACATCGACCCCGACGTCGGCCACGCGCCGATCCTCGACCTCGACACGCTCGAGATGACCGTGCGGAAATTCATTTGATTCCGAGAGTTCTCACTCGGTGGAAAACCGGTATTTCGTCGTGGGTTCACCACCGAAGCGCGGCCCCGGGCCGACTAACTCGAAGCCCGCGGCCTCGGCTGCAGACGTGATTTCCCTGTCGGACTCCGGTACGACGAGCGCGACATCAAATCCCTCGTTGACCGCGAATCGGACCGGCTCGGCGAGCAGCCGTTCGGCGACCGCGGCGTCGCCGGCCAGTTGCGTGACGTGGACCGTTCCGTCTTCGACGTCGAACGCGACGAAACCGCGGATGGACTCGTCGGCGGGAGCGTCGTCAGGGTGGGCGGTCTCGCCAGCGGTGGGTTGGGCGGCTTCGTCAGTTTCGGTAGCCTCGCCAACTTCGCCGGCTGCATCGACATCGGCCGTCTCGTCGGCGGCGCGGTCCGTGTCAGTCCGTTCTGCATCGGCGTCCGCGTCAGTCCGTTCCACGTCGGTAGTGCGTTCGGCGGCGACGTCCGCGTGCGGCCCCGGATCGCGGTGCGGTGCGACCGCGAGGCGGACCGTCCGGTCGTGGACGACGTTGCGGAGCACGTCGGCCGGGAGGTCGACGATGGCCCCGAGCGACTCGGCGTCCGTCTCGACCGCGTCTCGGACCTCGACGTCCATACCACTACCTTCGGGCGGCAACAACTTAAACTGACGCGGGAGTTTCGACGGCGGGTACGAGACGTGTCGAACGATCGAGTCCCGGACTCGTTCTGTCGGAGCCGACGTCGCGGAGAAACTCGGCAACGGTTGAGACGGGAGACAAGATTTTACACTCCCCCCGGTAAAGGTCGGCTATGTCAGAGCACCACTCGCAGCTCAGTCTCGTCTGCCGACAGGAGGCCCGACCGTGCGCGTAGTCGCCAAGTTCGGTGGGACGTCGCTCGGAAGCGGCGATCGGATCAACCGCGCCGCCGACTCGATCGCCGCCGCGGTCAAGGCGGGTCACGAGATCGCCGTGGTCGCGAGTGCGATGGGCAATACGACCGACGAACTCTTAGAGGAGATCGAGTTCGACGCCGAGGACCGCGACCGCGCGGAGATCGTCTCGATGGGCGAGCGAACGAGCGTCCGGATGCTCAAGGCCGCGCTCGCCGCACGCGGCGTCAACGCCGTCTTCGTCGAACCCGGCGCGGACGAGTGGCCGGTCATCGCGAACGATCTCGGCGAGGTCCACGTCGAGGAGACCCAGCGGCGCGCGGGCGAACTCGCGGCGGACCTCGATCACGTCGTCCCGGTCATCACGGGCTTTCTTGCGCAGAACCTCGACGGTGAGATCACGACGCTCGGCCGCGGCGGATCGGACACGACCGCGGTGATGCTCGGTCGGTACATGGACGCCGACGAGGTCGTCATCGTCACCGACGTCGAGGGCGTTATGACCGGCGATCCCCGCGTCGTCGAGGGCGCGCGAAACGTCGGTCGAATCACCGTCGACGAGCTGCGGAACCTCTCGTTTCGCGGCGCGGAAGTGGTCGCTCCGTCGGCGCTGTCGTACAAGGACGACGACCTCGACGTCAGGGTCGTCCACTACCAACACGGCGACTTACTCACCGGCGGGACGCTCATCGAGGGGCAGTTCCAGAACCTCATCGATATGCAGGACGAGCCGCTCGTCTGCGTCACCGTCGCGGGGCGCGCGATCCGGAACAGCCCGGGCATCCTCGCGGACCTCTCCCAAGCGCTTCGGGAGGCCGAGATCAACATCGACGCGGTCGCCTCCGGGATGGACTCGGTGACCTTCTACGTCGGCGAGGACCGCGCCGAGGAGGCCGAGAACCTGCTTCACGAGAAGGTCGTCGACGACCAGACGCTCTCGTCTGTCACCGTCGACGACAACATCGCCGTCATCCGCGTCACCGGCGGGGAGCTTCCGAACCGCCCCGGCGTGATTCAGGACATCGTCCAGCCGATCGCCGAGGCCGGGATCAACATCCACGACGTCATCACCTCCGCGACCTCCGTCGCGATCTTCGTCGCGTGGGACGACAGAGAGGAGACGCTCGAAATCGTCCAAGACGAGTTCTGAACGGGGTATCGGCCCAACGAGGCCACCGATCACCGACCATCGTACAGCCGCGTTCCGATTCGTTCGGGAAGTCCGGCGTCGTCGACGGCGTCCGCGACGACGTCGACGTCGTACTCGACGCGCCGCTCGTCGACCGACAGATCGTCGAGATCGACCACGGCGTAAGCCGCCCGCGGGTCGCCGTCGCGCGGCTGGCCGACGCTGCCGGGGTTCATCACGATCCCTTCTTCGAACCGCTCGTGCCCTTGGACGTGGGTGTGTCCTGTCACCAGCACGTCCTCATCGCCGAGCATCGACGGCGAGAACTCCTCGGGGTAGGTGTACCGGTCGGGGTCGTCGGGGTGACCGTGGACCAGTTTGATCGACCCGTCGAGGACAGTTCTCGTATCCGGAAGCGCCGAGAGCCACGCGATCGCGTCGTCGTCGAGTTCGCGCCGGGCGTACTCCACCCCCGCGGCGGCCATCGAATTGAATCGGAACGACGTGTCCGCGGCCGTCGCGCGGTCGTGGTTGCCCATCACGGTCGGGATCTCCCGTTCGCGCACGGCCGCGACGCACTCGGCGGGCCACGGGTTGTAGCCGACGACGTCGCCCGCGCAGACGACCGCGTCGGGCGCGTCGCCGTCCGCTCCCGACGAGCGCGTGATATCGTCGAAGACGGCGTCGAGCGCGACCTTGTTCGCGTGGATGTCCGAGATGACGGCGACCTGCATACGCGAGGGTACGGCTCGGAAGACAAAAAATGCGGGCGAGACCGCGGCGCGCCGCTGTCAGCCGTTGTAGATACCGACGTCGACGTCACCCTCGTCGTAGGTGACGGCCGCGGCACAGACGGCGTGCTCGTAGTCGAGGCCGTACGCCGCGCGGGCGAGGGCGGCCGGGTCGCCGGCGTCAGCGCCGAACTCGATCGGTGTCGGCTCGTCCTCCTCGTAGGTCGCGACCAGCGTGGGCTCGTCGACCGCCTCGACGAGGAGCGCGTCCCGGCGCACGATACCGACGTACGACTCCTCGCCGACGACGCCCGCGACGCGGGGGGTGTCGTAGTCGTCCTTCTCGTAATCCAGCGCGAGCAGCGCCGAGGCGAGCGCGTCGCGCGCGGGGTAGCCGAGATCCAACTTCTCGGCGATCGGGTCGACGTGGGAGCCGTTGCCGACGACGACGGAATCGCCGCCCTCGCGGACACAGTTGTAGGAGACGTAGGGGTTGTCGTTCTCGGGCGCGTCCGGCGTCGGCGCGACCGTCAGCGTGCCGTCGCGGTCGACGATCTGCCGGTTCGGAAACGATCGAGAGGAGACGCGGTACGCGCCGAAATCGGGCGCAACGATCACGAATCGGCCGATATACATACACGAAGATGGTCAAGAGCGGAATAAATAGGTGGTGGATTGTGCACGAACGGGCGGCAGTCGCCCCGCTTCTTTCCAGTCAGTCGTCCGCCGGAGCGGTCGTCCGACGATCGCTCGTAAAGCCGTCCTCGTTGGCGACGCTCGCGATCTTCGGCTGGAACACCCACGCCGTCAACAGGACGATCGGGATCATCGACGCGGCGACGATCGAGTAGCCGGTATGGAGGTTCGGGAGGAACTGCGCGGAGTAGACGAGCGGGTAGACGATGCCGCCGACGGTCCCGACGCCGCCGACGACGCCCGCGACCGCGCCGGAGCTGTTGGGGAACATCGCCGGGACTTGCGCGAAGATCGACCCCTCCGCCAGCGCACAGCCGGTGCCGACGAGGAAGCCCGCCGCGACCGCGATGAGCACCTCGCCGGTGAGCCCGGCGGCGGTCATTCCGAGCATCGAGCAGACGACGAAACACAGCGTGAGGAACGTCCACTGCTCGCGGTAGCGCCCGGTGAAGAACGGAAGGATGTCCTTCTCGTTACGGGCCAGCACGTCGCTGACGTAGCCGCCGATCGGGCGGAGCAGTCCCGCGGCGATCGAGAACGTCGCCGCGAAGGTGCTGGCCAGCACGAGGTCGTTCGTCGCGAACCCCTCGCGGTAGTAGGTGGCGAGCCAGCCGTTCATCGACAGTTCGAGGCCGAACGTCATTACGTACGCCAGCGCGAGTACGACCGTTCCGTACCGGGTCGCGGTGTAGAACCAGCCTCTGAAGCTCGCGTTGTCCTTCGTCGCTTGCCGCTTTGCGTCGCTCTTGGCGGCCTCACCGAGCGCGTAGTACGCGACTGCCAAGACGATCGAGACGACGCCGGTGTAGAAGAACGCGGCCCGCCAGTTCGTCTGGAACAATGGTCCGCTCCACCCCTCGCCGAACACGCGCGGGAGGACGAGCGCGCCGCCCGCGGCCCCGGCGTTGCCGATCCCGGCGTAGATTCCCTCGGCCGTGCCGAGTTCTCCCTCTTCGAACCACTCGGAGACGTGCTGGATACCGATGACGAACGTGATTCCTGCCGTTGCGACGATGAGTCGTTCGATGAAGAAGACCGCGTAACTCTGGGCGAACGCCGAAGCCATCGAGAAGACCCCGACGTACCCCAACACGATGGCGAAGACCGTCGGTGCGCCGTACTTATCGGAGAGCCAGCCAGTGAGGATCCGTCCGAACGGCGCGAGCCAGATCGCGGCGCTGGCGAGGATTCCGATCTCCGCGAGCGAGAGCCCGAACTCCTCGGCCATCGGTCCGGTGAAAGGCGCGAAGGAGAACCAGATCAGAAACGAGAAATTGAATCCGACGGTCGCGAGCAGCAGCGTCCGGTACTTCGTCATCCGGATCAGACTCATAGCAGCGCCCCGGATCTAACCAAATCTTCACTTTTATTTATTGAAACATCGCATTCAGGCGATTGAATCGAGTCTAGGTGAGTGTTTGCCCACATATTCACGATTCAATTGATCGTTATCCGCCTGATAAGCGTATTCCTTATCAAATACAGTGTGTTAGGTGGACTAGGTAGGAATACAATCTAGTACCGAGTGTATTAATGTAATTATACAGTTTTGATTTCAATTTGTATTTTTCTATACAGTATATTACAAATATTTCGTTTTGTCGACGCCACACCGAGGAGAAGAGCCGTTTGCTCGCCGCAACCGCTCCGAAACGCGCAATCCCGGGCGATGAGAAATGAAAACGGAAACGGCAGTCAGTCGTCGGCGCGGCCCGCGGCCGACGCGGTCGGCGTCGACACAGAATCGGACGAAACGAGCCGAACCGCACACTGTTTGAAGTGCGGTTCCTTCGACTTGGGATCGCGGTCCGGAAGCGTCAGCCTGTTCGTTTCGGGGTGGTGGATCGGGAGCCAGACCACGCCCTCGGGGACCGCCTCGTCGCGGTCGACTGTCGCCGTCACCGATGCGCGGCGCGAGACGATCGAGAGCCGGCCGTCGACGCACGCGTCGTCGTGATCGGCGACCGTGTCCGGGTGGATCCGCGCGCACAGCTCGCCCGATTCGCCGCCGCGAGAACGGACGCCGGTGTTGTAACCGTCGGCCTCGCGCGCCGTCGTGAGCGTCAGCGGGTACGACTCGTCGGTGGGTTCCGGCAACGCTCCCTGTCGACTGGTCGAAAACTGGGCGTTACCCGTCGCCGTCGGGAACGACCACGCCTCGTCGCCGTCGGGGCGCTCCTCGTAGTAGCGGTAGCCGCCGCCGTCGTCGGGATCGGACGCGGGCCAGCGGATCGCATAGACGTCGTCGAGGACGTCGTGAGAGATACCCGAACAGTCCGCGATCGTCCCTTCGGTCAGCGCCGCGAACTCCTCGAAAACGGCCGCCGGATCGGGATCGCGCGTCGGGAACAGCTCCGGGAACAGCCGTGAACCGACCGTCGCGATAAGCTGTGAGTCCGAGCGGACGCCGCTCGGGGCGTCGGTCGCCGCCCGGACGCGGGAGATCGTCCGCTCCATATTCGTGGTGGTGCCCTCCGACTCGCCCCACGTCGTGGCCGGGAAGACCACGTCGGCGAGTTCGGTCGTCTCCGTGTGGAAGGCGTCCTGTGCGATGAGGAAGGTGTCCGCCAGTCGCTCGCGCGCCGCGTCGGCATCGGGCATTCCCGCCGCCGGGTTGGTCGCGACCGTCCAGACGGCCGCCGGTTCGGATTCGAGAATGCCGACGGGACCGGGGCCGGGGTCGTTGGGGAGGCGATCGGCGGAGACGCCCCAGTGCTCGGCGACCGTCCGGCGGTGATCGGGGTCCGCAAAGGGCCGCTGACCGGGCCACGTGCCCTTCGAGGAACACACGCGCGTCCCCATCGAGTTCGCTTGGCCGGTCAGCGAGAACGGCCCCGCGCCGGGGCGGACGTTGTCGGTCGCGAGCGTCAGGTCGACGAGCGCCCGCGCGGTCTCGGTCCCCTGCACGTGCTGGTTGATCCCCATCCCCCAGTAGAGGAGCGTTCGGCGATCGAACGCGTCCGCGAGGAGGTCGACGTCGTCGGGATCGACGCCCGCGTCGCGCGCAGCGGTGCTCGCGTCCGGAAGCGCGTCCAACAGCGCCTCGAAGCCGTCAGTCGCGGTGTCGACGAACTCGTGGGCGATCCGGTCGGTCTCCACGAGCCGGGCGAGCACGGCCCGGGCGAGCGCCAAGTCGCGACCCGGTTCGGGCGCGACGTGGTGGGCGGCGTTCTCGGCGGTCTCCGAGCGCACGGGGTCGACGACGACGATCTCGACGTCCTCCTCGTCGGCGGCGCGGCGGATCCAGCGGAACAGCACGGGATGTGCGACCGCGGGGTTCGCCCCCCAGACGACGTGTCGCTCGGCGTCGTCGATGTCGTCGTAGGTGCACGGGGGCGCGTCACTGCCGAACGCCTCGTAGTACGCCGTGACCGCGCTGGCCATACACAGCGTCGTGTTGGCGTCGTACGAGCGCGTCCCGAAGCCGCCGCGGGCGACCTTCCCGAGGAGGTAGGCGGCCTCGTTGGTCTGCTGGCCGCTGCCGAGGATCGCGACCTCGTCGGGCCCGCGTTCCGCGGCAGCTCGGAGCCCTTCGACGGCGCGGGACAGTGCGAAGTCCCACGTCGTCCGTTCCAACTCGCCGTCCTTGCGAACGAGCGGCTTCGTGAGCCACTCGCCGTCGGGATCGCGGCTCTCGCCGATGCCTCTCGCGCAGGCCAATCCCTGATTGACCGGGTGGCTGGCGTCGCCGCGGACCGTGTCGATGCCGTAGCCGACGTCGACCGCGCGGTGCACGTGGCCACAGCCGACCGCACACCGCATACAGGTCGTCGGAACCCAGTCACTCATCGGTTCGGATGGACGTGTTGAACTCCCGCGGCACCGTGGCGCGGCGGGTGATTCGCGGCGTACGACACCGAGGCGTCATCATCGTGATCAATCGTCCGCCTCCAGCGGTCGCCCGTCCGAGTCGGTCGGTGCCGGGCCGGCCCCCTCGTCGAACGGGTACCACGACTGCTTGGCGTCGGTGAGACAGAGGTCCTCGTAGCCGTCGACCTCTTCGGGCTCGGCGAGTTCGACGATCGTCTCGTGGCCGGTCGCGTCGACCCACTGGCGGAACGTCTGCCCGGGTTCGCGGAGCGCCGCGTACGCCTCGAGGAGGTTCTGAACCAACCCCGGAATCTCGTCGGCGGGCACCCGTTGGCGGACCCACTCGATGAACGACGGCTCCGCGCCGATACCACCCCCGACGCCGACGTCGAGGGCTTCGACCATCTCGCCGTCCTTCCGCGCGCGCATCCCTTGGAAGCCGATATCGGCGGTCATCGCCTGTCCGCAGTCGGCGGTACATCCCGAGTAATGGAGCTTGATCCGCTCGACGTCGTCGGGGACGTCGACGTTGTCGCCGAGCCAGCGGACGAGCCGCGCCATCCGGGCTTTCGTCTCGGTGAGGGCGATCGAACAGAACTCCGTGCCCGTACAGGCCATCGCGCCCTGCTCGAACGGGTTCGGTTCGGGTCTGTAGCGCTCCAAGAGCGGCTCCGCGAGGAGATCCTCGAGGTCCTCGTCGGCGACGTCCATCACGAGCGGGTTCTGCCGGCGACTCAGTCGGATCTCGCCCGAACCGTAGGCGTCTGCGAGGTCGGCAAGGGTGAGCGCGTCAGCGGCGGGAAGCCGTCCGACCGGTACCGACAGGCCGACGTAGTTCCGGCCGTCGGCCTGCTCGTAGACGCCGACGTGGTCGTGCGGGCCGCGGTCGACGGGTCGCCCGGCGTTGTAGGTGTACTCGCCGCGGAAGTCGGTCCCGGCCGTCTCGAACTCGAAGTCGAGCCGCTCGTCGAGTTCCTCGCGGATGGCCTCCGTGCCGACCTCGTCGACGAAGAAGCGCGCGCGGTTCTTCGAGCGGTTCTGGCGGTTCCCCTCCTCGTGGTAGTACTCGACGAACGCGCGGACCGTCTCGACGGCGTGCTCGGGGCGGACGAAGAGGTCCAACGGTCGGGCCGGGCGGGGTTCGCGGCCGCCGAGTCCGCCGCCGACGCGGACGTTGAACCCCTCGACTTCTCCGCCGTTGCCGGACTGCGTCCGGCCGCTCGTCGAGGTCCCCTCGACCCCGTCGACGAACTTGTGTGCCGGTTCGAGGCCGATGTCGTTGATGACGTCCTGCGCGCAGCCCTGTTTGCAGCCGGAGACGGAGATGTTGAACTTCCGCGGCATATTCGAGAGCGCGTCATCGCCGCGAATCTCCGTCTCGATCTCGTCGAGGATCGGCCGGCTCTCGATGTACTCTTCGGCCTTCCCGGCGACCGGACAGCCGGAGATGTTCCGCATCGTGTCGCCGCCCGCAGAGCGCGAGGAGACGCCGACCGACTCCAGTTTCTCCCAGATCTCGGGGATGTCCTCCAGCTTGAGCCAGTGGAGTTGAATCGACTGTCGGGTGGTGAGATCGATCCACGCGTCGCCGAACTCCGGATTGGTCGCCGGGCCCGTCGCGTACTCCGCGGCGACCTCCCCGATCGCTCGCAGCTGCTCGGGGTCGAGTACGCCGCCGCAGTTGGTGAGCCGCATCATAAAGTACGACTCCTGTCCCGACCGCTGGTGGAAGATTCCCCAGAACTTGAACCGGGCGAACCACTCCTCGCGTTCGTCTTCGGGGATCGACTCCCATCCCTCGTCGGCGAATTCGAGCAGTGCCTCGCGAACCTCGTCACCGTAGCATTCCTCCTTCCAAGATTCTTTTTTGTGTGGCATATCAGAACATACGGTTACAATCGTCCACGATTGCACCAATTTCCGTGCGGATCATTATACGTCGCTGGATAGGTACACAGGAGACCGAGGCATAAATCTTAGGTTTAAAATATACAGAATTTTCTTGTTCTACACTAATTCTTCGGAGAATTCCACGTGTTAAGACAATATAAGGATGTAAAAACCCAGAAATACAGAGATTATTTCGAAAATTAGAATCAGATTGAGTGAGGGTCGTAGCAGCCTCCGTCGAGAGTCTGGAGCCAGACCATACCGGGCCCGACAACAGGGAGAGGCCAACGGCGATACCGGACTTCGCAACACTCATATGGAGCCGCGAGTTACGATTGGTCACGCAGTCGACGGGCGGCGTCGGCAGCGAGACAGCACAGTCCCATGGGGTAGTGGCCAATCCTGAAGCCTTCTGGGGGCTTCGACCCAGGTTCGAATCCTGGTGGGACTACTTTTCCGCGTTTTCGCACATTCTCGGCCGTGCTGTTCTGACGTATTATAAATAATATTGAAAACTCAAACCGAATATACCGAAAACTTTTCCACCTGAAATAAAGGGGTCAGGGGTCGGGGAGCGGGGTGCTTCGAAGGGTTCTGAGTGCCACAACGACGGGCTACTTCTCGACGACGAGCAGCGCGACCCGTTCGAGCACCAGCGATTCGAGGTCACCGTCGACGACCGCGAGTTCGGCGTCGTCGACATCGTAGTACGCCCTCACGCGGTCGGGATCGTATTCGCCGAGTGTCGGCTCGACGCCGTCGAGGATGCGATCCCGCACGGCGTCGGCCGCGGCGGTGGTGTCGCCGCCGTCAACGAGGATGACCGCGCGATTCGGTCCGGGAGAGACGCCGAGTTCGAGCGCGGCGGTGATCTGCCTGCGCCCGGCGGCGTAGAGAAGGATCTCGACGCCCCGATCGCGGGCGACGTTCTCGCCGCGTTCGAAGGCCCGATCGGCCAGTTCGACGGCGCGGCGGAGGTGGCGCTCGCTGACGATGTAGCGGGCGTCGAACGCTTGGACGGTCGCACCCGTTTCCGTCGAGACGTCGTCGAGTGCGTCGACGAAGGCGTCGACGTCATCGACATCGACCGTTCCCTCGACGAACAGCGGCAACGCGTCCGCGCTCATCCGAAATCACCCAGACTGGCCTGTTCCTCGGGGTCGCCGTCGGGGCGCGTCGCCGGCGACGTTTCGGTTCGACCGTCGGATTCCGTCGCCGATCCGTCCGAACCAATGCCCGCCTTCGAGACGTCCTCCATCGAGGGGTCCCGCCGCCCGACGTTTTCGAGGATCCCCTCGGCGGTCTTTCGGCGTCCCCGCAGCGCGCGCAGGACGACCGACTTGTCGGCCTCACGGAGATCCGCACGGGTCTCGATTCCGGCCTCGAAGAGCCGTCTGGCGCGCTTCCGACCGACGCCGCGGATCCCCGCGAGATCCAACAGTTCGTCGCGGACGCCGTACTCGACGCGCTTTTTCGCCTCGCGGATCGGCACCGCCGAGAGGTCGAGTTCGCCCGCGAGGCGTTCGGCCGCGTTGAGTAGCCACTCGGCGGTCTCGACCTTCCCGCGGACGTCGCCGGGGCCGACGCCGTAGCGCTCAGTGATCCGGTCCTCGTTCACCTCGTCGGCCCAGTCTTCGAGCAGCCGCGCGGTCTTCAGCGCGGAGAGCCACTCCTCGAAGCGGACGTCCTCGTACTCCGACGGCGTGCGACCGAGCAGTTCCGCCTCGCGCTCGTAGCAGATTTCCGTGTACGTCTCGCGGTCGCCGGATTTGAGGTACAATTGATACATATCCGGCGTCCGAGAGACGAGGTGGAAGAGGCCGAGCGCCGTCGGGTACGTCGGGGCGTCGTCGGGGAGAGAGTCGTCGTCCGCCGTCGACGTCTCGGAGTCCGTCGACGCCTCGGAGTCCGTCGACGCCTCGGAGTCCGTCGACGCCTCGCCGTCCGTCGACGCCTCGCCGTCCGCCGAAGCCAACTCGCTGGCGCGCTGGAACCCGACGTCCTGCGAGTCCGCGTCGTCGGATTCCGACGCGGAAGCATCCGTCGGGGACGACTCCGCATCCCCCTCGCCCGCGAGTGCGCGAACCATCTCCGTGCGGTGCTCCGCGCCCCACTCCAGCCCGTCGATGATCTCCGCGGCGGTCATCGGGTCGAGGTAGAGCCGCGAGACGGTGTGGCCGACGCTCGTCGCCGTGAGCGAGTCGTCGTCGCGCTCGATGAACTCGTTGCGCTCCAAGTACGCGAGCACGTCCTCGGTGACGCGTTCGAGCCGCCCCGACTCGTCGGTCTGTGTCGCATACAGGGTCTGTCCGAGGAACTCCAGCAGTTCCCCGCGGGTGTGGGCGAAGCCGGAGGCGACCGTCGCGAGCACGTGCGTCCGAAGTGCCGGTTCGGCCGCCAGTTTCGAGCGGACCGGTTCGGGATCGGCCCAGATGTAGCGCTCGAAGAGTTCGTCGCGCGTCTCGGAGTTCTTCGCCAAGAGGACGGCCTCGCCGTAGGGATCGAGGCCGGGACGACCCGCCCGGCCCATCATCTGGTGGACTTCGAGCACGTCGAGCGGTTTCATCCCGCCGAACTCGCCGTCGTAGCGCCGCCAGTCGCGGACAATGACGCGTCGGCTGGGCGTGTTGACTCCCGCGGCGAGCGTCGGCGTCGCCGAGATACACTTGATGAGGCGGTCGCGGAACGCGTCCTCGACGAGCGAGCGGTGTTCGGAAGCGAGCCCCGCGTGGTGGAACGCCGAACCCTTCGCGACGCAGTTCGCCAGCGTGTCGCTGGTCTCGGTGTCGGAGACGCCTCTGATTTCCGCGGCCAACTCGGCGAGTCGTCCGCGCTCGTCCTCTGTGAGGTGGGGCTCGACGACGTCGCGGAGCCGCTTGGCCGACGCCTCGGCGTTCCGCCGGGAGTTCACGAAGACGAGCGAAGAGCCCTGGTCGGTGTCGTCGCTGGCGACGGCGTCGGTGTCGCCGCTGTCCGCGTTGATATCGCTGTCGACGATGTCGGTGTCGACGCCGTCTGTGTCGTCAGTGGCGTCGTTGTCTGTGTCGGAGTCGCTATCTATGTCGTCGGTGACACTGGTGGAATCCGCGTCGGAGAGGTCGGTTTGCGCGCCGGAGTCGCCGGCGAGCGCGTCGTCGACGAGCGCGGCGGTCGGTCGCCCGCCCGATTTCACCGGGACCTCGCGCTGGCTGCCGTCGTCGAAGCTGACCGCGTTACCGTAGTGGACGCCCATCCGGAGGTCGATCGGCCGCCAGTCGGACTGGACGAGCTCGGCGTCGAGCCAGTCGGCGACGACGTCGGCGTTCCCGACGGTCGCCGAGAGCGCGACGACCTGCAGACCGGGGTTGAGCGTCCGCAGCTTCCCGAGTGTGACTTCGAGCGTGGGACCGCGGTGGCTGTCGTCAACGAGGTGAACCTCGTCGGCGACGACGCAGCTCAGGTCGTCGATCCACGCCGCGCCGTTTCTGACGAGGGAGTCGACCTTCTCGGAGGTGGCGACGATGATGTCGCGTGAGGCCAGCCACTCGCCGTCCGACTCGTAGTTGCCCGTCGAGACGCCGACGTCGAAGCCGTACTGCTCCCAGCGCTCGAACTCGGTCTTCTTCTCGGAGGCGAGCGCCCGGAGCGGGACGATGTAGAGCGCCTTACCTCCCCGGGCCACGCTCGACAGCATCGCCAGCTCCGCGACGAGCGTCTTTCCGGAGGCCGTCGGCACCGACGCGACGACGCTCTCGCCGCGGCTGACGCCCGCGTCGACGGCCGCCGCCTGTGGGGGATAGAGCTCCTCGATACCCTCGTCTCGCAGGTGGGCGGCCACCTCCTCGGGCAGTTCGGGTACCTCCTCCGGTCGCATCGAGGGGAGGTACGCCGTCCTCGGGTTTAAACAGTCGGAGTCGGGGCGGTCGACCGAGCCGAAAACCACGCCGCCGCCGCGTCCCCATCGCGTCGCCGCCGAGTCGCTGCCGCGTCGCTGCCGCGTCCCCATTGCGTCGTCACGGCTATGTGGTCGCTCCGCCAACGGCGTGTATGAGTATGAAGATCCGCTACGACAGGGAGACCTGCATCGGGATGTTCCAGTGTGTCGACGAGTGGGACGCGTTCGAGAAGAACCTCGACGACGGCAAGGCCGATCTCGCGGAGTCGACCGAGGTCGAAGACGACATATTCGAGCTCGAGGTCCCCGAGGGCGCGGAGCTGGACGCCGAGTTCGCCGCGCGGGCGTGCCCCGTAGACGCGATCGAACTGTACGACGACGACGGCGAACAGGTCGTGTGAGACCGGTTCCGTCGCGAATCGTCCAGAGCAGCACAATCGTTATATACGTTCGTAGAGAGTATGTCGCCCGAGGGAGGAGTATGAGTCACCGACAGACCGGGCGGAACCTCACGGAGTGGGCCGACCTGATCGGGGCGTCGCTGCCGGACTCCGTCGAGGAGCGCGAGAGCGTGAGCGGCGAGCTGCCCGACGACGGATTCGGCGGCGGATTCCGCGAGAGAATCGTCGACCGATCCGACTACGAATTCACCGCGGAGCCGGACGAGAACGGGTGATCGAACGGTCGATGCCGTCGATTTCACTTTCACTCTCGTCGGCGAACCCTTAACAGCGGTGACGCCCAATCGTGCGTGATGGCGGCTACCGACGACCCCGCGTACGTGGACCATCCGCTCTTGAGCCCCGGGTTCATCGAACGGCGGCTCTACCAGGTCCGACTCGCGGGGACGGCCCGGGCGGCGCACACGCTCGTCTGCCTCCCGACCGGGTTGGGAAAGACGACCGTGAGCCTGCTCGTGACGGCCGATCGGCTGCACGAGGTGGGCGGAAAGGCGCTGTTTCTCGCGCCGACGAAACCGCTCGTCCAGCAGCACGCCGACTTCTACCGGGAGGCGCTTTCGATCCCCGAGGAGGAGATCGTCGTCTTCACCGGCGAGATCCGGCCGGACGATAGAGCGGAAGCGTGGGACGAGGCCCGAATCGTCGTCGCGACGCCGCAGGTCGTCGAGAACGACCTCGTCGGCTCGCGGATCTCGCTGTCGGAGGTCACTCACCTCACCTTCGACGAGTGTCACCGCGCGAGCGGCGACTACGCCTACGTCTACATCGCCGAGCGCTACCACGCCGACGCCGAGAAACCGCTCGTGACTGGGATGAGTGCCTCTCCCGGCGGCGATAAGGAGGCGATCCTCGAAGTGTGCGAGAACCTCGGGATCGGCGAGGTCGAGGTGATGACAGAAGAGGACGCCGACGTCGACGAGTACACCCACGACACCTCCGTCGAATGGGAGCGCATCCAGTTGCCCGACGAAATCCTGCAGATCCGCGACGCGCTCAACGAGGTGATCAAAGACCGCCTCCAGAAATTGAAGTCTCTCGGCGTGACGAACACGACCCAACCCGACATCTCTCAGAAGCAGCTGAACCGGATGCGCGGGAAGCTCCAAGAGCTGATGGACGCCGACAAATCGGACGGCTACAAGGGGATGTCGACGCACGCGGAGGTGATGAAGCTCCGGCGGGCGGTCGAGCTCGTCGAGACGCAGTCCGTCGAGTCCGTCCGGCGCTACTTCGAGCGCCAGCGCAACGCCGCGCGCTCCTCGGGCGCGTCGAAGGCGAGCCAGCGGCTCGTCGCCGAGCCGAAGGTCAGAGAGGCGATGCGGTTAGCGGAGAGCTTCGACGGCACGCACCCGAAGTTCTCCCGCGCGCGAATCCTGCTCGCACAGACGCTCGGGATCGAGGGCGGCGAGCGCGTCATCGTCTTCACCGAGTCGCGCGACACCGCCGAAGCGCTGACCGAATTCCTCTCGGCGTCGTTCGAGGTCCGCAAATTCGTCGGCCAAGGCGACAAGGAGAGCTCCGAGGGGATGACCCAGAAGGAGCAACAGGAGACGCTCGACGCCTTCCGAAACGGGAAGTTCGAGGTACTCGTTTCCACGTCAGTCGCCGAGGAAGGGCTGGACGTCCCCGAGGTCGACCTCGTGCTCTTCTTCGAGCCCGTGCCGACCGCGATCCGCTCGATCCAACGGAAGGGGCGGACCGGCCGACAGGCGGAGGGCAGCGTCGTGGTCCTGCTCGCCGAAGACACCCGCGACGAGGCGTTCTTCTGGATCTCGCGGCGACGCGAGAAAGAGATGGAGTCGGAGCTTCGGGATTTGAAGAGCGTCGCCGGCGACATCGAAGCGGAATTGGACCCCGAACAGCGGGGGTTGGCGGCGTACGAAGATGGCGAAGGCGGGGACGACGGCGGCGAAGGTGCAGATGGTGGCGGCGAAGGTGCGGACGGTGGCAACGAGGTCGCGGACGACGAAAGCGACGCTGCCCGCGTCGGCAGCGACGAATCCGACAAGGTCGGCGAGGCCGCGAGCTCGACGTCCGCGGAACGCGCCGAAAGCGACGCACCGGCGACGAACGGGCAGGCGGGGCTCACCGACTTCGGGCCGACCGACGAGGAGATCGAGCGCGCGCACGCCGAGGACAGCGGTGAGAAAGCGAACGACGGCGACGACGAGGACGGAGAGACCAGTGGCGCGACGGCGGACGCGGATGAAGACGGCGAGAAGGGAGTCGTCGCCACCGCCGGAACGCAGGATGACGAAGCGACCGAAATCGTCGTCGACCAGCGCGAACTCGACGCCTCGATCGCGAAGGACCTCTCGAAGCGCGATGGCGTCCGAACGCGGCTCGAAACGCTGGCCGTCGGCGATTACGTCCTCTCGGACCGCGTCGCCGTCGAGCGGAAGTCGGTCGCGGACTTCCTCGACACGCTGCTTGGCGACGACCGGTCGATCTTCGAGCAGATCGGCGACCTCGCCCGGGCGTACGCCCGCCCGGTGTTGATCGTCGAGGGGGAGGGGCTCTACGAGGAGCGGAACGTCCACCCCGGCGCGATTCGAGGGGCGCTCGCGTCGCTGGCGGTCGACTTCGACGTGAGCGTCCTACAGACGCGCGACGCCGACGACACCGCAGAACTACTGCTCACGATCGCCGAGCGCGAGCAGACCGAACGCGATCGGGCCGTGAGCGTCCACGGCGAGAAGAGCGCGAAGACGCTCGCCGAACAGCAGGAGTACGTCGTCTCCTCGATCGCGGACATCGGTCCCGTCACCGCCCAGTCCCTCCTGCAGGAGTTCGGAACCGTCGAGGGCGTGATGACCGCGCGCGAGGACGACCTCCGCGAGGTCAGCGGGATCGGGAAAGTGACCGCCGAGCGGATCCGCGAGGTCGTCGGCAGCGAGTACGAGTGACTAGGAACTGTCTCCGGTGTCCGCTTCATCGCGGTCAGCACCCCCGGCGCTCTCGGAGTCGTCGGGGAGAGCGCCGGAGTCGTCAGCCGCCGCCGAATCATCATCACCGTCGTCAGCGACGTCAGCGGGCGACAGATTCGAGTGGTTCAGCTCCGCCGACAGCAGCGCGGCGGACTCGACGAACAGGCCGACTACGAGTGGTCCGGCGACGATCCCGATCGGCCCGAGCGTGAGCACGCCGCCGAAGAATCCGACGAAGTAGAGGCTGCCCGGGATGTCGGCCGTCTCGCGGGCGAGTCGCGGTCGAACGAGGATGTCGGGCAGGAGCGCGATAACGAAGCCGCCGACGAGGAAGACGAGCGCGGCGCGGACGAGTTCGCCGACCGCGACGTGATAGGCCGCGAGTCCCGCCAAAAGGACGCTCGGTCCGAGAATCGGGATGAACTGCAACACTGCGGCGACCGTCGACAGCGTCACCACCGCGTCGTAGCCGAGCGCGTAGAACACCGGCAGCGCGAGGACGAACGTCCCGAGGGCGGTGGCCGCCTGCAGGACGTAGATCGCGAAGAGCGTCTCGCGGGCGCGGCGGTTCAGGGCCACTGCGGCGTCGCGGTATCCGGATGGAACGAGCGCGATGACGGCGCGCTGGGCGTCCTCGCCGTAGAAGAGCAGCGAGTAGACCAGAAAGACGAAGAGCGTCGCCTTCACGAGGAGGACGGGCGCGGTGGTCGCAGCGCGTCTGGCCGCTTGCTCGACGATCGTCACCAACAGTGCGGTGAGCGATTCGAGCGTGATCGAATACTCGAATCCGAAGGCGGCGAATTCGAGCGTCTCGGGGAGCAACTCAAGCAGGGCGACGAAGGAATCGAACCGGAGATAGGCGACGACGGCGAGCGGGACGAAAATCAGGAGCGTCATCACGAACGCTCCAGCCGTCGCTCCACCACTCGCGAGGCGTCGAGACAGTCCGCGCGAGACGAGGCCCTTTCGAACCGGCCAGAGCAGGTACGCGACCGTCACGGCGAAGAACACGGTGCCGAGAACGGACGCCAAGAGCACTGCGGTCGCGACGCCGACGAGGACGAACACGCCACCGAGCGCATACCGTCGATTGAGCGACACGCCTATGAGTCGGCGCGGAGCGACAAGAGCGTTGCTCCGATCCGCCGTGAGAACCATCGGCAGTGATCCGTCCGCGCTCCCGACACCGATGCACCACGGTTAAATACCACTGGGTGAAATTACTCAGTAATGAAACGGAGAACGTTCCTGCGAACGGTCGGTGCCGGCGGTGTCGCCGGAGTGGCGGGCTGCGTCGGCGGCGGTGGCGGTGACGACGGATCGACGGCAGAACCGACCACGGGCGGCGACGGCGACAGCACCGATGGAACGGCGACTGGGACCGCCGGGCCGGGCACCCCGGAACTCGTCGTCTCGACGTACGGCGCGTTCGTGGACGCGCCCTCGACAAGTCCCGGTCCGTGGCTCAAGGAGACGTTCGAATCGGAGTTCGACGCGACGATCACGTTCGCGACCCCGGACAGCGAGATCAACTACTACATCGAGCGGGCTCTCCAGGGGGCCGACATCGACGCGGACGTGTACGTCGGCCTCAACGTGGATATGCTCATCCGGATCGACGAGCGGTTGGACGACGGCCTGTTTACCGCCGTCGACGACGTGTCCGGGCGGGGCGACGTGAAGGACGGCCTGAACTTCGACCCCGAGGGCCGAATTGTCCCGTACGACACCAGCTACATCAGTCTCGTGTACAACGAAACGTTCGACGGCGGCGACTTCGTCGCCCCCGAGACGTTCGACGGCCTCCTCGAATCCGACTACGCGGGCGACCTCCTCGCGCAGAACCCGGCAGGGAGCTCGACCGGGAAGTCGTTCCTGCTGCACACGATCGACGCGAAGGGGCCGGACGGGTATCTCGATTACTGGGAAGAACTGCAGGCGAACGACGTTCGCGTGCTCTCCGATTGGTCGACGTCGTACACGGCCTACGAGAACGAGGAGGCCCCGATGGTCGTCTCCTACTCGACGGACCAAGTGTACGCCAGCCAGTCGGGCGAAGACCTCGCGAAGCACCAGATCCGGTTCCTGAACGATCAGGGCTACGCCTACCCCGAGGGGATGTCGATCTTCGAGGGGACCGACGAGCCGGAACTGGCGCGCGACTTCTTCGAGTTTATGCTGCGGCCCGACGTGCAGGGTGAGATCGCCCAGCGGAACGTCGCCTTCCCGGCGACGACGACGGCGGAGTTGCCCGAGGAGTTCGCCGAGTACGCCCAAGCACCGCCTGAAGCAGTCACTTTCACGTACGACGAACTTCGAGACAACGTGAGTGAGTGGACGCAGGCGTGGGAACGGCAGTTCGCCAGCAAGTGACGGCGGGAGCGGTAATTCATCAGCGAGCGAAGGAGAAAGCGATGACTCGCCGGCAAGCGACCGCCACGACGAGTTGTCACCGAGTGATGGACGCGACGGCGACTCCGGGACTGTGAAGCCACCACTATCAGACGGCGGGTCGACCCGACACGGCACTCTCCCCGCAGTCCGTTCCGCGGTGTCGATCCTGCGTCGGTGGCTCGAAGCCCGAGCGCTTATGCTCGGAGCCGCAGCGACCGCGCTCGTCCTCGTCGTCGTGTTCTATTACCCGGTCGCGACCGTGTTCGTCGACGCGGTGTTCGTCGACGGGCGACCGACGGTCGAACCGCTCGTTTCGGTTCTCACCTCGCGGTTTTACCTCGTGGACATCTTCGGGTTCACGGCGTATCAGGCGCTCTTGTCGACGGTCGCGTCCGTCGCCTTGGGACTGCCCGGCGCGTGGATCCTCTCGCGGTTCGAGTTCCGGGGGCGAGAGACGCTACGCTCGCTGACGATCCTCCCGTTCGTGATGCCCTCGATCATGGTCGCGATCGGGTTCGTCGCGACGTTCGGCCGGAACGGGACGCTCAACGGAGTCTTGGGCGCACTCGGTCTGCCGCCGGTGGAACTGCTTTTCACCCTCGAGGCGATCGTGATCGCGCACGCCTTCTACAACGCGCCGCTCGTCGCGCGGGTGACGACCGCGGCGTGGGAGAGCGTCGACGCCTCCGCGATCGAGACGGCTCGTAGCCTCGGCGCGTCGCCGACGTGGGCGTTTCGCGACGTGGTCCTTCCGCAGTTGCTCCCGGCCGTCGCGGTCGGCGCGACGCTGACGTTCGTCTTCACGTTCGCGTCGTTCCCGATCGTGCTCGCGCTCGGCGGCTTCCAACTCGCGACCGTCGAGGTGTTCATCTACTCGCGGATCCAGAACCTCGCGTACGCCGAGGCGGCCGCCCTCGCGGTCGTCGAGACCGCGATTTCGCTCGGGCTGACGTACTGGTACCTCCGCTATGAAGGCAGCAAGCGCGGGTCTGGACAGGGCGCGCGACCGCAGCCGCGGAAGTCGCTGTGGCCCGGCTCGTGGAGCGCGAAGGCGACGGCGACGCGGCTCGCGATCGCCGGTTACGGCCTCGTCGTGCTCGCGGTGTTCGTCGGCCCGATCGCGTCGATGGTACTCACGAGCCTGACGGGGCCGCAGGGCGGACTGACGCTGGATCACTACCTGTTCCTCCTCGAACGGCAGCAGACCGGCGCGTCGTATCAGGTTCGGCCGCTCCCGGCGATCGCGAACTCGCTGCGGTTCGGGGTGGGGACGCTTCTCGTCGCCGTCCCGATGGGGGTCGTGATGGCCGTGTTGACGACGCGGAACTTCCGCGGGCGCGCCGCGATCGACGCGCTCGCGATGGCCCCGTTCGCCGTCTCGGGGATCGTCGTCGGCCTCGGCCTGCTTCGCGGGCTCGTCTTCGGCGCCGAGGCGTTCGGCACCCGAATCCAAGTGACCGGGGCGATCGCCGTCGTCGCCGCGCACGCGGTCGGCGCGTACCCGTTCGTGACGCGCAACGTCGCGCCGCTGCTCGGGAACCTCGATCCGCGGCTGGTCGAATCCGCGCGGAGCCTCGGCGCGACTCGGGTGCGAGCGCTCGTCGACATCGAGTTACCGCTCGTCGCCGCCGGCGTCGTCGCGGGCGCGGCGTTCGCCTTCGCCATCTCGATCGGCGAGTTCGACTCGACGGTCGTCCTCGCGGAGGGATCGACGAGCTACACGATGCCCGTTGCAGTCGAACGGTATCTGGGGAGACGACTCGGTCCGGCGACGGCGATGGGCTGTGTCCTGCTCGCGGTCACCAGCCTGAGCTTCGTGATCATCGAGCGGTTCGGCGGTCGGTACGGCGGGCGAGGAGGGTTCTGAACATGAGATTGACACTGGAAGACGTGCGAAAGGAGTACGGTGAAACCGTCGCGCTCGGAGAACGACGGGACGAAGCGGGTCCGCTCACCGTCGACGAGAGCGCCAACCCCGAGGTCGACGAGGGCGTCAGCTTCGAGGTCGACAACGGCGAGTTCTTCACGCTCGTCGGCCCGTCGGGCTGCGGCAAGACCACGACGCTCCGACTGGTCGCCGGGTTCGACTCGCCGACGTCGGGGACGATTCGGTTCGACGGAACGGAGATGCGCGGCGTGCCGCCGGAGGACAGAGACGTCGGCGTCGTCTTCCAGAACTACGCGCTCTTTCCGCACCTCTCGGTCGCGGAGAACGTCGCCTACGGGCTCCGGTTCGCGGATCCGCCCGACGGGACGACTCGCGACGAGCGCGTGGCGTCGCTGCTCGACCTCGTCGACCTGCCGGGCGCGGGAGACAGAGACCCGACCGAACTCTCCGGCGGCCAACAGCAGCGGATCGCGCTCGCACGGGCGCTCGCCCCCGGCCCCGACCTCCTGCTCCTCGACGAGCCGATGAGCGCGCTCGACGCCCGCCTCCGAGAGCGGCTTCGGGTGCAGATCAAAGAGATCCAATCGACCCTCGGAATCACCACTCTGTACGTGACCCACGATCAGGAGGAGGCGCTCGCGATCTCCGATCGGGTCGCCGTGATGAACGACGGTCGGATCGAACAGATCGGGACGCCGCAGGCGGTCTACCGCCGTCCGGAGACCCGCTTCGTCGCGGAGTTCGTCGGCGAGAACAACGTCTTCGAGGGAACGGTCGTCGACGTCAGAGACCGGAGCGCGGAAAAACGCCCTCGTTCGGCGTCTCAATCCGGCGAATCTCCAGTTGAAACGGAAGGGTTCGATCGGGGAGACGAGGGCGAAGACAGTAGTGGACCAGATTCGGAGTTTCGACCATCACAGCACCTCACGGTCGACGTCGACGGCAGCGATCTCCACATCGAGACGTCGGTGCCGGTCTCTGAGGGAGAACGCGTCGTGTTCTGCGTTCGACCCGAACAGATGCAGATTCACGGTGGCGACGGCCGGGAGGAGCGCCGTCGATCCGAAGGCGACTCGACGGCGGTGTCGAACGTCCTCGGTACGACCGTATCCGGATCCGAGTTCCTCGGCGATTCGACGCGGCTGCACTTACGGTGGAACAGTCGGGAGTTGACAGTGCGCGCGGACGACACGCTCTCGGGAGCGGTGCGGGTCGGTTTCGACGCCCGCGAGGCGCACGTCGTCGAGGTCAGGGAGCGACGCCGACCGTGAGAAGCGTTCCGTAGGTCCGATAGCGCTCGACCATCGCCTCCCGAGACTCCCAGTCCTCGGTCGGGAAGGCCTCCACCGCCGGAATCTCGATCTCGTGGTCCGGGATCGAATCCTGTTCTGCGACGTAGAGTCCGGCTTCACGGAACGCCGCTCGGTACTCCTCGGCTGACCAGCGCGTCATCTCGACGTCGATCCGCTCTTGCCACTCGTGGGAGTGGACGTTCTCTTCGTAGTAGTTGACCGCACAGTAGAACGTGCCGCCGGGGCGGAGGATCCGTTCGATCTCTTCGAGCGTGTGTTCCGGGTCCGTCGCGTAGTAGAAGGCCTCCATACTCCAGACGTGGTCGACGGTGTCGTCGGCGAAGGGAAGGTCGTCGAAGTCGCCGACGACGTAGCCCACGTTCGGGGCGTCGGTGTAGGACCGGGCGTTTTTCGCCATCGCGGGCGACCCGTCCAAGCCGTAGACGCGTCCCGCATTCTTGGTGTCGGAGAGAGCGCGTCCGGCGTAGCCGCTCCCGCATCCGAGATCGAGGACCGTGTCGCCGGACTCGACCGGCATTCGCGCGAGCGCGTGCTTGGCGGTGTGCCAGTGGCGGTCTTCCATTCCCTTGTCGCGTCCGTCCGTCGCCCACGCGTCGAACTCGGCTCTCACGCTCATACAGACGCGTCGTCCGGACGGGACAAGAACCGTTGGGATCGCAGCCCGGTGACCGGGAGGGCCGTTTCGGGTCGAGGGGTCTGGTGCGGGTCGGGGAATCCGTTTCGGGTCGAGAAGTCTGGTGCGGGTCGGGGACGAGAGAGGACAAACGGGAGGAGCGGCACGAGACGGGGTTTATTTACAAATCGGTGCCGTTGATCGCGTATGGTCGGTCGTCGTCGCCGCTTCGCCCTCGCGGACACCGTCCAACAGATCGTCGGCGGGTTCCTGTTGGCCGGGCCGTTCGTCGTCACCGAGGAGGTGTGGGTGCTCGCACAGAGTATGGGGCCGGCTCAGGCGCTTCTCACGGTGATTATCGTCCTCGCAATCGGCTACGGGGCGCTGTATAAGGCCGACGACAGAAACCCGGATCGAGAGACGGAGGTCGGCGGCGTTCCCCTCCGCTTCATCTCACTCATCGCCGTCTCGTACCTGTCGGTGATCATCCTCGCGATCGCGTTCGACGCGCCGGGGACGTTCATCGGCACGTCAGAGGCGGCGCGAGTCGGGGTCGCCGGAATCGGCATCGATCCATATCTGGTCGGATCGACGCTGAAGGCGATCAGTATCGGCGCGGTGTTCAGCGTCATCGGCGCGGCGACCGCGGACTCGCTGTATTGACGCGTACGTGTCGGACGCGTCGTCCGAATCGCCCGGCGTGAGATCCCGCGAGTGTCTCCCGCACGGTTAAGTCCGCGGGGGCGCACCTACGGATATGGATTACGCGCTCGCGATCGACAACGCACCGGATTCGATCCCCGGCGGGACAGGAATCCTCCTTTTACACCCGAGTATCGGCGAAACGGATCGGATCGACACCGACTTTCTGAAGACGGACACGGATCATTTCTTGGTCATCTCGACGCGGACGACCGCCCGCGAGGTCGAACAGAAACTCGAACACTACGACGTCGACGAATCGAAGGCGGTCGTCCTCGACACGCTCTCCGTCGAACGGGGGTACACTCGACGCCGGACGGACCGCGTCCACTACGTTTCGGCCCCGGACGACCTCGACGGGATCGTCTCGCAGACGCGGGAGTTCTTACAATCCCACGACGGAAAGCTCCGAGTGAGCGTCGATTCGGTGACGGAGATGGCGTACTACGCCGACGTCGACGGCGCGTACGAGGCGAGCAAACGACTGCTCGACCTCCTCGACGAACACGACGCCGTCGGGCTGTTCCACCTCTCGAACGAGGTCCACGACGAGGAGACGATAGAGCGGTTCCGCGACCTCTTCGACGCCGTCGTCGAACTCGACGTCGACGGCCACGTCGAAACCGAATTCTGAGCGACGGGCGTTATCCGGTCGACCGCACGGCTCACACCGGCGCGGACCTCACTCCTCGCCGCCTTCCAGTTTCTCGAACGTCTTCGACGCCCACTTGACCCCGTACTCCGCGCCGTACTCCACGAACGCCTGCGTGTCGAGCGCGGCGAACGGCGCGGGGAGATCCAGCCCGTGTTTGACCGCCGAGCAGGCGTACTCGGTCGCCTCCGCGAACGACGTCTGACCGCGGGCGACCGACCGTGGGAGCGTCGCGAGTCGGCCCTCCAATCTGTCTCCGGCATCGTCCCACGCGTCGTAGAGGTCCGGATGGGTGTCTTCCCAAGCGACGAACGTCGCTCTCGTCTGGAGGCCGAGCCACGCGTCGTAGAGGGCAGCAGCGATCTGGTAGACGTCGGCCGGGCCGAGCGGGACGGCGGCATCGAGGTCGCGATACGTCTCCCGGAAGAACGGCAGGAAATGCTCGGGCGCGTCGGTGCCGAGTTGGACGAACGCTTCCGCGAGGAGAAATTCGAGGAAATCGGCCGGCGTCCCCTCCGCGCGCTTTTTGACGAGAACCGTCGGCGGGATCGTCTGCCGCGTCCACGCGACGGTCCCGTCGCCGGGCATCCCTACGGTGAAATCCGGACCCGCGTACGCGTAGAGTTCACTGGGGGCGTCGTCCGGAAGCCACTCGCGGGGGTACGTCGCCGGATCGAGTTCGTCGACGAGCAGACCGAGATCCTCCGCCGCCGCCGACGGAACCGTCTCGAAGTCGGTCGCGACGTTCAATACGATCGCCTCGGGCGCGTGGGTTTCGCGCACTGCGTCGACGTCCGCAGAAAGGTCGCGTCTCTCGAACATACTCATCGTTGGAGGCGAGACGGTTTCAGCGGAGCGATCGAGAGATCGACGTGCGTCTCACGGTCGAGCGTAGCATATAGTAGGATTTGCAACTGATTACTCGGCCGATCGCACGATGCGTGCGATCGCGTGAGTGAAGACTTACAAATCCTACTATAGGCGTCAGCCGAACGCGAGCGCGAAGAGGATCGCGATGGCGAGAACGGCCGACACACCCACGGTACCGAGGACGATCTTGGTCGCTTGACTCATACTGTGGCCGTCTCGGGCAGAGCGCATAAAAGCTTCAATACGGCCGAGCGGTTCCCGCGAACGGCGTCGAAAACGCGTCACGTACGTCCGTCGCGCCGAGATCGCTACGAGTCCGACGAGCTGTCGGGAGTTGTATCCCACGTGTCCGGGACTTCGATGACGTAGCGGCCGTCTTCCTGCAGCGAGATGATGTACTCCGTGCGGTCGTACAGCTCCATCAGATTGAGTTCGTACTCGCCGGGTGCGACGATTCGAATGCTCTCGAACTGCTGGTTGAGTTCCGCGCGGAGGTCGTCGAGGTCGGGGCGTTCGTCGCTCGATGGTTCGATGACGCGTCCGTCGCTCTCGTTCGGAGAGGGAGACGCATCAGCGGGTTCGTCCGTCGTCGAGCTCGTCCGACTCGCCGCCGCGAGTTCGTCGGGCGACACGACGTCGCTCCGGGCGCTCGCCTGTGCCGTGTCCTCTGCGGAGTCGTCGGCCGACAGCGCCGTCCCGTCAGTATCGGTCTCGGCGTCGGTTCGCTCCGCGTCCGGATCGGGCCGCGATTCAGGCGTGGGTTCCGGCGATCGGTCCGCAGGCTGGGAGTCCTCGTCTTGGCCCGGCCACGATTTCGACGAGCGAGACAGGCGCGGACGGTCCGATTTGTCGCCGTCTCGCGGCGTCGTGGGCGGCGTATTCGCGTCCGTGCGTGGCGCGGAATCGGGAGTCGACGGTGACTGGTCGGAACCCGCGGGACCGTCCAAGTCCGGTTCCGATCGGGGCTTTCGATCCGACTGAGGGTTCTGATCCGATCGAGGTTTTCGATCCGACTGGGGCTTCTGATTCGACCGAGGATCCGGGTCCGCCGAGGCGCTCTCGTCCGGGTCAGTCGACGTCGACGGTCGGAACTGGAACTTGTTTCCGCCGCAGTTCGGACAGCCCGACAGCATCTCTTTGGACCCGTCGTCGAACACTCGCCCGCAGTTTGTGCATTCGTGAGGCATCGTGTTGGGTTATCGAGAGGGTTCGCGTCGCCGACGACGGGGTGCGTTCGGAGTCATTACTTTCTGGAAACGAGCGCGCTGATGAGGTTCTCGTCTTTGTGCAGTGTCTCGATCTGGTTCGCGGGACCGATGACGGTGAGTTTCTTCGTCGACTCTTTGCCCATAATCCGGCCGAGGATCCCTCGGCTCCCGCCGCCGGTCTGGGGGTACGTCTCGATCTCGATGCCGTTGAACTCGTCGGGACTGATCTCGGTCATCGTGACCTCGATGAGCTTCGACTCCTCGTCGGGCGCGAGCCCCTCTTCGAGGACGACGATGTTCCCATCGCGGACGCCGTCGAGGATGAGTCGGATCTTCTCCATACTCGTGAGCCCCTCCATCCGCGCTCCGCTGATCAGGTCGATCTGAACGCCGTTTCTGGAATCTCCGGGTGTCGCTTCCGGCATCGTGGTCACCCGAAGTACTCCGCGATCTTCCCGTACACTTCCTCCATATTGTTCCCTTCGAGCGCCGAGAGCGGAACCGTCTCGTGCTGTGGGAACGCGTTCGAGATGCGCTGGACGTTCGAGTCGTCCAAGTCAGTCTTGTTCGCGAAGATGAGCACGGGGAGGTCTTGGCTCTCGATGATTCCGATCAGCATCGTGTTGACCTGCGTGAACGGGTCCTCGGTGCTGTCGAGCACGTAAATCACGCCGTCGACGTCCTCGCGGAGCCAGTGCATCGCCTCGGCGACGCCCTCCGTCGCTTCGCGAGAGCGGCGGACCGCGTCGTCTTTCTCCATATCGTGTTCGAGGAACTCCTTGTAATCGACCTTCGTCGTGACACCGGGGGTGTCGACGATGTCGATGCTGACGCTCTTTCCGTTCCGCTCGATCTCGACGTTCTCCTTTCTGCGTGCGCGTCGCGTTTCGTGCGGGATGTGGCTCTCGGGGCCGACGGCGTCACCCGTCCAATCACGTGCGATTCGATTTGCGAGGGTCGTCTTCCCGGCGTTCGGCGGTCCGTAGATGCCGATCCGCTTCGGCTCGGCGTCCGAGAACATCCGGTCGACGGCCCGTGAGATGCTGTCTCTGAGGTCTGTGAACAGTCCCATCCTGGCCTCCCGCGCCTCCCGATACCGGGTCGTGGAGGGGCGTATGGAGGTACCACATTCCCGTGTTCACTTAAACACTGCGTCAGACGGAATGACCGTGTACAGGTGGGTAGGGAGGGGCTAACGGGCTGGAGACCCGTAGACGGGCGAATAGAACGGGTCGTTGTCGCGGACGGGAGCTCGTTCACAGTCGACTGTGAATTTGACGGTGGGCTAGTCGATGTCGCCCACTCGGTGGATGAGGTACCGACTTATCGGGCAAGATTCAGTCCCGTCGGCAGCGGGATCTCGTCATCGACAAAGGTCGGCCGCCCCCCCCCACCCCTTCGTTTCGGGTGGAACGCGAATACAGTGGTGGGGGGCCAGCGTGGAGGGCCTCCCCAAAGCGGTAGATTTATTATCTACTGATTTGAAACGGACCCGTACTGCAGACAAAGAATTAATTTAGACCATATAGTTATTTAATTTTAGTGATGTTATTATTGGTGTATCCGAGGGCGGACGGCCTCTCGGTTGGTTCCACCTGAAATGAAGGGGTGGGGGGCAAGGGCAAAGACGATCAGAACAGGCCAACAGAGACGCGGGTACGAGAGAAGCGGGATGAATCCAACCTTCGCGATCGCGAGCATTGACGGTTCCCGACAAATCCATATCCACCGAGAAAGCTCGGCAGAAGTCCGGCGGCGGTCGGACCGAGACGGTCCCGAGATCGGGTTCGGTAGGACGCACCTACGGTAGGTGGTCGACGGTCTGAGTTCATTGGTTAAAGTCAACAAGAAAGAGACAAGTTTTTTGTAGTGGGTGGTCCTTTGCTTCGTCTGCATCAACTGGACACGTCGAGGAAAGAGAAACGGCTGAATTCGTTTTTCTCCCGCGCCTTCTCCGATCTACCGGCTTTGCGGGGCGTGATTTCCAGTCGAAATAAGGGGGTACACGAATGGAAAAAAACCAACAGTCCGGCGACGACGAGGGGCCGACTGACACAGCCGAGCACGCGGGTAATGAGGGATTAACCGGGGCTGAAACGCCGTCCTCGGAGCGAGACGACCGCAGTGAAGACGTGCTCCGAAGCGATGATCGTGATGGTAGTGTCCCGGTAGATGACGTCTCTCTCGACGACGGTCAATCCACCGTTGCTCATTCGGAATCGAGGGCCGAATCTGACTCGGCATCGAACAGTGAAAACGGGCCAGCCTCGAATGTGGAAGCCGAGTCGTCATCGAACCGTTCCCAGCGCGACGTCGCTTCCGTCGAGCGGTCCGATACGGACCCGAGCGAAGACCCCTCTGTTTCGAGTGGAAACGTGGCCGTGAGTGGATCTGATTCCCCGTCTTGGGATGACACCTCGCCTTCCGGAAACGAGTCTCCTGCCACGACCGCGACTACGCCAGACGCGGACGGGGAACAGAGTCACGAAGACATAAACGAGACACAGAAGCAAGAGGACACCGAATCGATAGACCGTCCGGTCACTCCCGAGGACATCGATATCAAAGAGAGCATCGGCCCCGACGATTCGACGCGCACTGGTTCGGCTTCTGACGACACCGACGTCAGTCTCGACGAAGTCGTTCTCGACGACGACGACAGTCAGGGACTGTTCGACGACCTGCTCTCGGGCGAGCCGATCTTCGAGAACAAGGAAGTCCTCCGGCCGTCGTACACCCCGCACGAACTCCCGCATCGGACCGAACAGATCAACCAGATGGCGACGATTCTGGTCTCCGCACTCCGAGGTGAAACGCCCTCGAATATCCTTATTTACGGCAAGACCGGGACCGGAAAGACGGCGAGCGCGAAGTTCGTCAGCCAAGAGCTCGAATCCACCTCGAAAAAGTACGACGTCCCCTGCGAGGTCGAGTACATCAACTGCGAAGTCACCGACACGCAGTACCGCGTGCTCGCGCAGTTGGCGAACAAGTTCATCGAGAAGAACCAAGCGCTGATCGAGTCTACACTCGACGAGCTGACCGACCTCCGCTCGCGCGTGGACTCCGACTCAGCTGTCCTCGAAGAGTCGGCCTACGAGACGAGAGAAGCGATCACAGCGCGGATCGAAGAGCTCGAATCCGACCGCGACGAGATGGAGCCCGTTCCGATGACGGGATGGCCGACAGACCGCGTGTATTCGACGTTCTTCGACGCCGTCGACTACGAGGAGCGCGTCGTCGTCATTATGCTCGACGAGATCGACAAACTCGTCGAGAAATCCGGGGACGACACGCTGTATAACCTCTCGCGGATGAACTCCGAACTGGAAAACTCGCGGATCTCGATTATGGGCATCTCGAACGATCTGAAGTTCACCGATTTCCTCGATCCGCGGGTCAAATCCAGCCTCGGCGAGGAGGAGATAGTCTTCCCGCCGTATGACGCCAACCAACTCCGAGATATCCTCCAGCACCGCGCGAACGTGGCGTTCAAACACGAGGCGCTCACCGACGACGTGATCCCGCTGTGTGCGGCCTTCGCCGCGCAGGAACACGGCGACGCCCGGCGCGCACTCGATCTCCTCCGAACGGCGGGCGAGCTCGCCGAGCGCGGACAGGCCGATACCGTCGAAGAGGCGCACGTCCGACAGGCCCAAGACAAGATCGAACTGGACCGGGTCGTCGAGGTCGTTCGGACGCTCCCGACCCAATCGAAGATCGTCCTGTTCTCGACGATTCTCCTCGAAAAGAACGGCGTCCACAACGTCAACACCGGAGAAGTGTTCAACATCTACAAGCGCCTCTGCGAGGAGATCGACGCCGACGTCCTCACGCAGCGGCGCGTCACCGACCTCATCTCCGAACTAGATATGCTCGGGATCGTCAACGCCGTCGTCGTCTCGAAGGGCCGCTACGGCCGCACGAAAGAGATCTCGCTTTCGGTACCCCTCGACGAAACCGAGGCGGTCCTCCTTTCGGACTCCCGGCTCGGCGATATCGAGAACGCCCAGCCGTTCGTGCAGGCCCGATTCGACAACTGAATCCGAGTCCGGTTCACGATCTAACGGATTCGAACACGACGCCGCTGCAAACGCTACAATAATAGCATTGGCCGTGGACGTTGCTGACGGATGTTCGACGAGATTATGCAGAAGTTCGAGGGGAGCCCGAGCCAACAGGCGGTCATCCGCCTGCTCCTCGAACGCGGATTCTCCGTCAACGACGACGGCCGAGTCGTCTCCGGCGGCATCGAGATTCCGAACACCGGAATCGCCCGCGAGATCGACGTCGACCGTCGCGTCGTCGACTCGACGACCACGGCGATCCTCGAAGACGAAGAGCTCAGACGGATCTTCCAGAACATCTCGTCGATCCCGAGCCTGATGGATCTCGCGCCCGTTCTGGACCTCTCGGTCCTAACGATCGAACCCAACGACGCCGAACGTCCCGGAATCGTCGCCGAGGTCACGTCTCGGCTCGCCGAGCGCGGCATCTCCATCCGACAGACGATCAGCGAGGATCCCGAGTTCACCGACGAGCCGAAACTGTACGTCGTGACCGACGATCCGCTCCCGGGCGACTTGCTCAACGAACTCTCCGCGCTCGAATTCGTGCGACGGATTAGCATCACCTGATCGCCCTCGTGCGACGGATCAGCACCATCTGATCACCCGTCGGAGACCACGGACGCGAACCCTTTTCATCGAAAGCGGCGCTACAATCGACCGTGACCGACTCGTCCGACCAACCCGAAACAACCCCCGGCGCGTTCGAGACCGTGGCTGACTCCGGCGAGGCCCACTTCGAGATCAGGGGTTCGGAGTTCATCGGCTACGTTTCCCCCGCGAACACGGTCGCGGAGGCCGAGTCGTTTATCGATCGGATTCGAGACCGACACCCGGACGCGACGCACAACGTCCCCGCGTATCGCGTTCCCGCCGAGGACTCGTCGCGGTCGACGTCCGCTGACAACTCGTCGTGTTCGACGTCCGATGACTCGTTGCGGTCGACACCTGCCGACAACCCGTCGCGGTCGACACCCGTCGATGACTCGTCGACGACATCGTCCGGCCACTCTTCCGGCCAACCCTCCAAACCGATGCTTCGCGAGTACCAATCTGACGACGGCGAGCCCACCGGATCGTCCGGCAAGCCCGCGCTGAACGTCCTCGTTCAGCGCGACGTCAGAAACGTCGTCGCCGTCGTCACGCGCTACTACGGCGGGACGAACCTCGGCGTCGGCGGTCTCGCTCGCGCGTATTCGCGCGCCGTCAAGGACGCCGTCGACGACGCGGGCGTCGTCGAGACGGTCCCGCACGAGAGCTTCGTCGTGACCGTCGAATACGACGACTCCGGGACGGTCCGAGGAATCCTCGAAAGCGTGAACGTCGAGTTCGAGGGAACGTACGAGGCCGACGTCGCGTTCGACGTCCGCGTTCCCGTCGACGAGGCCGGTGGACTCCGAGACCGGATTCGAAGCGCGACGAGCGGCCGCGCCGACATCGAAGGGTAGTCGCGCCTGAGCCGTACTTCGACCTGAAACACGTCGATTCGGCAGCGTTGATCCGACAGGCGTTGATTCGATATACCTCGATCCGCACACTTCGGTCCGGCCACAACTCTGTACGGCACGACTCTGCACGGCCACGACTCCGTACGCCAATTGATTTCATACTCTCTTTCCGGAACCGACGGGGGTTCGGTTCCGCACCTTCGATTCGAATTGCATTCGACAGACAGCGGCGTGGTTCGAGATGAAAAGAGGGGGTCAACCCGCCGTCGTCGATCAGCCGACGACAGCGGCCGATGGCTGAAACGGACCTTTGTCCTACACCGACATTCTTGGTGTGGGTTCGCGAAACGGCTCGTATGGTCGCTCTCGATTCGGAAACGCTGTTCAACGGCGCGGCGGCGGTACTCACGACGATTGCCGTGCTGTTTTTCGTCTTCAACGTCGATCTCGGCACCTCGCCGGTAACGAAGATACTCCTCGCGGTAGGCTTTCTCGCCGGGATATTCGCCATCTCGCAGCGAACCGATGACCGGCAGTTGACGCTCCTCAGTTACGGCGTCGTCGTCGTCTCGGTCGTCGGGGTCTTCTTCAACCTCGTCAACACGTTCGACCTTGGCAGCAGCGTGACGGTGTTGGGACTGCTACTGCTCGCGGCCGCGCTGTTCGTCCTCCGAACGCGCTTCGACGGCGGCAACCGACTCCTCACCGGCACACAGGCGACCTACCTCTTCGGAGCTCTTTCCGCCATTGTCGCGGTCGTCCTCGTCGTCGACGTCGTTTCCGGCGGTCTCGCTTACGAACTTCAAGTCGAAAATCAGGTCGAGATCACCGATTCCCCGCGTGAGGATCTCCGGGTCGCGTCGATCGTCGTCGATAACCCCACGCCGTTCCCCGAGCGCGTCGAAACGCCGCACTACGCCGTGTGCGCCGCCGGTGACTGGAGCGAATACAGGCATCCGGGTGAGCCGGAGCGCGAGGAACGACCGCCCGTCCGTGCCCACCTGAACGTGCAGGACGGTTACAACGAACACGTGATGGGGTTCGACTCGAAGACGTATCCGGTGACGCTGTATCTCGACGCCGCGAACACGACCGGCGAGTCGTTCCCGGTCGAACGGACCGAAGCGTGTCCCGACGACGAGAGCGGATCGCCGTATATCGCGATCTACGAGGATCCGAACGACAACCCGCGACTGTACGCGGTGTGAGAACGACAACCCGCGACTGTACGCAGTGTGAGGTGCTCTGTCGATGAGGCGATGACGCGCTCCTGATTCAGTCGACGAACGCGAACAGGCTTTAATCGACGAACGCGAACGGTTTTCAGTCGACGATGATGTCGGTGTCGGCGTTTATCTCGCTGTCCGGTGCCTGTGGTTGCATTTTCATCCGATAGCGCTCGATCCAGTCGGCGAAACAGGCCGGACACAGTCGTTGGCTATCGACTTCCGAGCGGTCGACGTTCAACTGGACGGTGCGCGCGAGCGCCTCTTCGATCGGATCGCCGCAGGCATCGCAGGGTTCGCTTCCGGTCATACGTCCCCCTGTGCGGCGCGTCGGTAAAGTTGTTCACGTCGATTCGGAAGCGATCGGGGTCGAACTCACGTCGTTCGACCGAAATCGGATTCACGTCGTTCGGAACGCGCGGTCCCCGGCGTCGCCCAGTCCGGGAATGATGTAGCCGTCGTCGTCGAGGTGGTCGTCGATGGCGACCGTCAGGAGGTCCGCCTCGGGGAACGCCTCGCCGACGCGCAACAGCCCGTCGGGCGCGGAGACCGCCGAGAGCACGAACAGGTCGGCGGGTTCGACGTCGGCCGATTCGAGGACGTGTTCGAGGACGGTGCACATCGTCGATCCGGTCGCGAGCATCGGGTCGGCCACGATGACGGTGTCGTCCTCGGTGATTTCGGGGAGCTTCACGTAGTCGATGCTGATCGGGAAACTCCCCTCCTCGTCCATCCCGGTGCTCTCGTCGCGGCCGGCGCTGATAACGCCCTGCTTCGCCCGCGGGAACGCCTTCAACAGCCCCTCGACGAACGGCGTGGCCGCGCGGAGGACGTTGACGATCACGACGTCGTCGAGGCCCTTCACGCGCTCGCCGGTCGTCTCGGTCAGCGGCGTTTGGACGGAGACGTACTCGGTCTCCATCGCGCCGTCGATGATCTCGTACCCGCAGATCCGACCGAGCTTGACGAGCCCCTTCCGGAATGCGACCTGTTCGGTCTCGACGTCGCGGAGCCGCGAGAGCGTGTCTTTCGCGAGCGCGTGGGTGATCAGGTAGGCGTTGTCGCGGTCCTCGATGGCCATCTCAGTTCCCTCCTTCGGCGTCGCTTGCGTCCGAACCGGTCGCGTCGGGCTCCGCAGTCGACTCGTCCGGTTCGTAGACGTTCGCATCGCCGCTCACGGCGGGTGCGCCGATCGCCAGAATCTCGACGGCCTCCGCCGCGTCTTCCGGATTGTACGCCCTGTGGGGAGAGCCGGGGGTCGCGGCGAACAGCGACCCCGGTTCGACGCGGTACGTCTCCTCCGGCGTCTCGACGAGTAACGTCCCCGAGAGGACGTAGAACGCTTCCTCCTGTTCGTCGTGATAGTGGTACGCCAGCGGAATCTGCTCGCCGGGTTCCGCGCGGAACCGGTTGATCGCGACGTTCGACAGTCCCGCAGGATCGGAGAGCCGACGCAGTTCGCACGGCCGCTCCGCTGCCGGACTCACCGCCTCTTGGCTTACTACGGTGTATCCCATACCCGATACATTTCGGTTCGGCACAAAAGCCTCCCGGGTCTCCGGGGAGGCGAGCGATGGATGACGATTTCTCGAGGATCCGTGCGTGACGCTCGCACAGCACGGAGTAGAGTTTTATACCTCGACGTGCCTACCTCGTCCGAGACGATGGAAGAGAGCGTCTCCGGATTCAAAGTTCGGGGGACTTGGGGTGACGTCGTCGAGCACGGCGAACGGATCACGCGCGCGCTTCGCGACGCAGGTGTCGATAGCGACGCCTTCGAGGAGTGGGACGAGTGGCGGCCGAAGTCCCACGAGCGACTCGGCGAGGACGTGAGCGAGAAGACCGCCGCCCAAGCGAGCGTCGGTGAGGGGGAGGGAGAAAAGGCCGGTAAAGAACCCGATGAGGACCTCCAGACCGCTGGAGAGCGACTCTCCGAATCGTACGAGAAGGTCGAGGAGGGCGACAACGACGAGGCCGTCGAGCGTTGGTCCGAGTCGCTCGGCTACGTCGCGCGCGCGGCCGATTCGGCCGGTCGACGGATGCTGCGACGCGTCGAAAACACCGTTTACCAACGGGTGATGACTCAGCTTGCGCCGTACTACTTCGACAACGAACTCGTCAGCGCGAACATCCAGAAGTCCGCGCGCGGCGACGACGAGGTGTCGTTCATCTTCGAGGTGAACGTCAACGACGACGACCTGAAATCCGAGGTCAGCGACCGCCTCGGGGCGTTCGACGACGAGGTGACGCGCTGGCACGTCGACACCGAGAAGGAGACCGAAACCGTCGAAGCGGCCGAAGGCGTGGAACCGCCGCCCTCGGACGACCGTTCTCGGTCGACGACGAACTGATTGGACGCTGTTGTGCGCTCCAACGGCTACAGTAATGGTCTTTCAGACGAATCAGCGGATATGTCTGAGCCACTCCGCATCGAATCCGGGGAACTGACCGGCGAAGAGATCCTCGACGCCCTCCGGGAGGGACGTCGTGTCGTCGTCGAGGCGGAGCTCCTCGGCGGCACTCACCAACTGTCGCTCCGCCACGACGGCGAGACGTACTACTGCGACACGCCCACGACGCTCCACAAACACGCCGACGAGGAGGGAATGCTCGCGTGCATCGAGAAGATGGGATACGGTCGCGTGGAGTGACTCGTCTACGCGCTGTCAGCGGGTGAGGTCTTCGACGTTCTCACCGTCTCAGCGCTTTGTTCGTGGAACTCGAAGCGCGCGCCGCCCGTCGAACTGTCGCGTAGACTCACGTCGAATCTGTGCGCTGCCGCGATGCGCTGCACGATCGTCAGTCCTGTCCCCGTCCCGCTGTAGCCGGTCGTGAAGCCGTGTTCGAAGACCGTCTCTCGTTTCTCGGCCGGAATACCCATCCCGGAGTCTTCGACGTAGAACCCGTCGTTCAACGGGCCGACGCTGACGGTGATTGACGCGCCCCCGTGGCCGACGGCGTTGCGAAAGAGGTTCTCGAAGAGCGCCTGTAGCTGACTCTCGTCGCCGTCGATCGAACACGGTTCCGTCTCCAGCGTCGCCTCCCGCGTGTCGATTATCTCCCACGCGGACCGCGCGACGGCGTCCAGCGAGACCGGTTCGTACTCCTCGATGGACCGCTCGCTTCGCGCGAGTCCGGTGAGATCCGTCGTGAGCTCGTCGATCTGCTCGAGGGATTCCTCGATTGCGGCGAGGTGATCCGCGTCGTTCGTCTCTCTGAAGAGCTCCAACCGACCGGCGGCCACGTTGAGCGGGCTGCGGAGGTCGTGTGAACTCATACTGGCGAACTGATCGAGCCGTTCGTTCTGGCGTTTGAGCGTGTGTTCGGTCTCGCGCGCCTCCGAGACGTCCTGCGTGACCAACACGCCGTAGGGGTCGCCGTCGATGTCGACGGGCTCGGTCTCGATGTGGTGAACGCGGGTTCCGAACTCGACGTCGAGCGACGCTTCTTCGCGGTCGAGTGTGGATCGCAATGCGGGTTCGAGCTGCGCTGCGGTGTCCGCCGGAAACAACTCGAAGATGTCTTTTCCGACCATCGCCGCCGCGTCCCGCTTCGAGAACGGAAGGACCGCGGGGCCGACGATCCGATACCGGAGGTCGGCGTCGAAGAGCACTATCACCCCGTTCGGGAAGTTGTCGACCAGCGTTTGGTAGCCGTCTTCTGGCGGCTCTTTCTGTATTGAGGGGGCGTCAGAATCACACATAGTGCCGACGTTCGGTACGGGCCAGTAGTTCGCTGATAATACTTAACCGTTTAAAAACGCCGGAGCGGGAACTTCCTTCGCTACTATCGGGGGGATACCGTCTTCTCGTACGGTCGGACGCGCTGCCGACGACGCGGCACTTTAGTCGCGGCGGCGAGGAGATACCCGTATGAGTGACGTGCCAGAGATGAGCGATCTCTTGGATACCGAAGACCCGGGATTTCAGCAGGTGCTAGCGTGCGTGTTCGGCATTCAGCGCCACGAGAGCCGGACGTACATCACGCTCTTGGAGCATCCGGGAAGTACGGTCGCCGAGCTCGCGGACATCCTCGATCGGGACCGGAGTAACGTCAACCGCTCGCTGACGACGCTGATGGACAAGGGGCTCGCCAGCCGCGAGCGGCGGCTCCTCGACTCCGGTGGGTACATCTACCAGTACACCGGGACGGAGCTGCCGGAGGCGAAGGAGATGCTGCACGGCGCTCTCGACGAGTGGACCGAGCGCGTGCATCGGAGTATCGAGGAGTACGGCGGGATCGAAGAGTAGCACGGCAGGACGAACGAAGGGATGACGCCACCGACGACCCACGAGCGCGAACCACTGCAGGATCTATTGCACGCGAACAACTGAACACGAACCGCCCCCCTTTTCACCGCCGAACGCGAGACGTCGGACAATGAGCCTCGAACTCACCGCTCCCGCGCCGGACGTCCCGGACGTCGCCGACGACGGCGTCTGGCTCGCGGACATCGAGACGGGCGAGACGTACGCCCCGTTCGACGAGATCCGATACACCGGCGAGGACGGTAATCTGCTCGAAGTGCGCTACGCCGAACCGCCGACGTTCGAAGACTTCCGAGATCAGGGTCGCGGCGTCTGGCGATATCGCTCGGCGCTTCCCTTCGAGGAGGGGATCAGCCTTCCTGAGGGTGACACGCCGCTGCACGAGGCCCCGCGACTCCGCGAGGACGTCGGCGTCGAGACGCTCCGGATCAAACACGAGGGGATGAACCCGACGGGGTCGTTCAAGGACCGCGGAATGACCGTCGGCGTCCGCGTCGCGAAGGAACTCGGCGTCGACCGCCTCGCCTGCGCGTCCACCGGAAATACCTCCGCCGCCCTCGCCGCCTACGGCGCTCGCGGCGGGATGGAGACGCTCGTGCTCCTGCCGTCCGGGAAGGTCGCCGCCGGGAAGATCGCACAGGCCGCGCTCCACGACGCGCGCATCCTCGAAGTCGACGGCAACTTCGACGCCTGTCTCGACATCGTCCAAGACCTCGCGCAGCGCGGCGAGGTGTATCTCCTCAACTCGCTGAACCCCTTCCGGCTGGAGGGGCAGAAGACCATCGGCCTCGAAATCCTCGAAGAGTTCCGCGACGACTACGGCCGCTTCCCCGACCGGATCGTCCTGCCGGTCGGCAACGCGGGCAACACCGCTGCACTGTATAAGGCGTTCCGCGAACTTGTTCAGTCCGGCTCTCTCGACCCAGCCGAAGTCCCGAAGCTCACCGGCGTCCAAGCCGAGGGCGCGGCCCCGATGGTCGAGGCCGTCGAAAACGGCTGGGACGACACCGAGCGCTGGGAGCAAGTCGAAACGCGCGCAACGGCGATTCGCATCGGCAACCCGGTCAACGCGCCGAAGGCCCTGCCCGGAATTCGCGAAACCGGCGGCACGGCGGTCGCCGTCTCCGACGAGGCGATCACCGAGGCCCAGCGCGACCTCGCGCGCGAGGGCATCGGCGTCGAACCCGCCTCGGCGGCCTCGGTCGCCGGTCTCAAAAAACTCCGCGACCGAGGCGTCGTCGACGCCGACGAGGACGTCGTCTGCCTCACGACTGGGCACCTGCTCAAAGACCCCGATGCGGCGTTCGAGGCGGGCGGCAAGCCCGAGCCGGTGCCGAACGACACCGCTGCGGTCTTAGAACACATCGGCGCGAACTGATCGCGCGAGCGGTGCCATTTGACCGGCTCACTCGTCAGTTCTCGGGCTGCACGCGCGCGGTACTGTTTAGTCAGTGAGGTCTCCGGTCTATTCGTCGGTGGGTTCGTCTACCGGCGGCTCCTCGGTCGGCGTCGCTTCGGTTTCCGTCTCGTTCGCTGGTCCCGCTTCCGTCTCGGTTTCGGTCTCCGGCTCTTCGTCCTCCTCGCCGTCTTCTGCATCTCCGTCGTCTTCGCTGTCAGGCGACTCGATGAACCCTTCGACCGCTCCGAGTACCTCAGATTGGGTCTGTGCGGGGTCGAAGGCGTCGGGGAACGGCGATTCGCCGGTCACCTCGTTCAACAGTGCGGCATGGCGCGCCTCGACGCTGTGGATCGATAGTGCCGCCGAGAGGAGATCCGGACTCTCGACGAACGGGGCCGCACCCTGATATGCCGCAACGCCGGTGTTTTCGAGCACTTGAGCGACTCCGAAGAACTCGTCGACGCTCTCGTAGCCGAAGTCGTAGGAGGCCTCTTCGGCTGGCGTCCCGCCGAGCAACTCGACTGCCTGCCCGAGGACTTCCACGTGTGCGGCCTCGTGCTCGGCGATCGTCTCGACGTAGCCGAAGATGGTCGTTCGTAACTCCTCGTCGTACTCGGCCAACAACTCCGCGTCGGCGAAGTCGTCCTCGTCGAACTCCTCGAGCGCCTCGCGATAGAACGCGTTCTCGAGGTGTTCGAGCGACAGCGCGTAGTTCAACACGTCGACGTCGGTACCCTCCACGTCGTCGAACGCGGCACCGGCGTCCCCCTCCTCGGTCTCGGGCTCCTCGTCGGGCTCTTCATCCTGCTGTGCGATGGTGTTTCCCGTCCCGCCGCCGAGCGCGACCAACGCCCCGCCGAGCAACGCCGTGCGACCCAGAAAACTCCGTCGTGAACTGCGTCCGTCTTCGAGGCGTTCCTTCACTGATGTGGCGATCCGCGCCGCGCGCTCGTCTATGTCGTTTGGTCCGGTCATAAGTTCTGCCGGGTGCGTCCCCGACGATGTCACCATCGGTTCGACCGCGGATTGTTATGCGCCGGCCCGGAGTCGGTACGGACACCCCCGTCAGAAAATACGGGGCGGGTCGCCGGAGTTTACTTCGCCTTTCGCCCTATTCACCGCAGCGACGACGACCTCCGTGCTCGCTCTGAGAACGGTCGACTGTCTCGGGTACGCTCGTCTTTGTCTACGAGTACGCTCGTCTTTGTCTTCGGTACGCCCGATTTGTTTCAAGTACGACCGGCGAACCCTCCGGTAGGGCCGGCAGATATTGCACTCTCAAATCGGTGCGATTCCTGAGAATCCCGCTTTCGATCGCTACGGTCGTTACAACGAACCTCTCGAGTCGGATGGACACAAACCGCCGTTCAATCGGATCAAAAGGCCGGTTGGCGGGTTTATTCGTCGTCTTCGCCGTTCAGCGTCAGGTATCGAACGTCGATCATCCGATCGTCGGCGAGCAGCGTTTCGAGGACGTCCTTCGGGACCGGATCGTCGAGGTTGTACACGGTGAGCGCCTCGCCGCCTTCCTCGTCTCGGCGGGCGTTGAACATCCCCGCGATGTTGATGTCGTAATCGCCGAGCACCGAGCCGATGAAACCGATGACACCGGGCTTGTCGGCGTTCCGCGCGACGAGCATCTTCCCGTGGGGGATGGCGTCGACGCGGTAGCCGTCGATGCGGACGATCCGCGGGTCGTCACCGGCGAAGAGCGTTCCGCACACGCTGAGAGAGTCCTCCTCGTCGCCGACGGTGACGGTCACGAGACTCTGGAAGTCATCCGACTGCAGACGCTTCGACTCTGTGACGTCGATGCCGCGCTCCTCGGCGATCTGCGGCGCGTTGACGGCGTTGACCTGCCACTCCAGCGGCTCGAAGACGCCCTTCAGTGCCGAGGCCGTCACGAGTTCGATATCTTCCTCGGCGATGTCGCCCTCGTAGGACACCTCGACCTTCGATATCCGACCGTCGAGGAGTTGAGCGGCGACCTTTCCGGCGGTCTCGGCGAGGCCGATGTACGGCCGGATGCGCGGGAAGACGCTCTCATCGACCGAGGGCGCGTTCAGCGCATTCATCACTGGCTCGCCCGCGAACGCGGCGTCGATCTGATCGGCGATCGACGTCGCGACGTTCTCTTGTGCCGCCTCCGTCGACGCGCCGAGGTGGGGCGTGACGACGATGTCGTCGACGTCGAGAAGCGGGCTATCAGGGGAGACTGGCTCCTCGGCGAACACGTCGATCGCCGCGCCGTCGAGCGTTCCCTCGTCGACCGCGGCCGCGAGTGCGTCCTCGTCGACGACGCCGCCGCGGGCGCAGTTGATCAGGTAGCCGCTGCCCATCAGCGCCAGTTCATCGGTCGAGATCATTCCCTCTGTCTCGGGCGTCAGCGGCGTGTGTACCGTGAGGAAGTCGGCCTGCTCGAGGCACGCCTCGAACTCGACGAGTTCGGCACCGAGTCGGTCGGCGCGCTCCTCGCTGATGTAGGGATCGTAGGCGACGAGGTCCATCCCGAGCCCGTCGAGACGCTTTGCGACCTCTTGGCCCACGCGGCCGAGGCCGACGATACCGAGCGTCTTGCCGTTGAGCTCGGTCCCGAGGTAGTCGCTTTTCGCCCACTCGCCGGCTTTCAGACGGGCGTGAGCTTGCGGGATCGAGCGCGCCGCGGCGAACGACATCGCGACCGTGTGCTCTGCGGCCGCGCGGACGTTCCCCTCCGGCGCGTTCGCGACGATGACGCCGTGCTCGGTCGCGGCGTCGATGTCGATGTTGTCGACGCCGATCCCGGCGCGACCGACGATGACGAGGTCCGAGGCGGCCTCGAAAACCGCCTCGGTCACCTCCGTTCCGGACCGGACGACGAGGGCGTTCGCGTCCGCGACTGCTTCTAAGAGCGCCTCACCGTCCAGGTCGTAGGCCGTCTCGACGTCGTGGCCCGCCTCTCGGAGGCGTTCCAGACCGGCGTCGTCGATCGGGTCCGTAATAAGGACCTTCATATCCTAACCCATCTCTGGTTCCCGGTTAAACGTTTCTTCATCGGTGCGAGCGACGCTCTACTGCGTGTTATTTCCTCCCACCCCTGACAGTTGCTACCGATTCACGGGGTGCTGGCGGATAGGTGGGTTGAAAGCCTCTCCGACAGACTCTCGCGTATGCGACTCGTTGCCTTCGACTTCGACGGAACGCTCTCCGATTCGGAGATGACGGTCCTCCTCGGCGAGAAAAAGGACGTGGCCGATCGGATGGCCGACATCACCGAGCGCGCGATGAACGACGAGATATCCTACGCCGAGAGCCTCCGCGAGCGCGCCTCGCTACTCGACGGACTCGAAGCGGAGGAAGCCGAGGACGCGTTCGGGCGGGTCCGACTCCGACCCGGTGCGGCCGACCTCATCGCGCGACTCCGCGATGCCGGTCATCACGTCGCCATCCTGACCGGCGGCTTCGAGCGCGGCGTCGAGGCCGCACTCGAACGCGAGGGCGTCGAGGTCGACACCATCGTCGCCAATCGCTTACCGATGAAAGGCGGCCGTCTGACGGGCGACGTCGAGGGGCCGCTCATCACCGGGACGAAAGACGACGCGCTCGAATCGCTCGCGGCCGACCTCGACGTCCCGCTCTCTCGCACTATCGCCGTCGGTGACGGCGCGAACGACCTGCCGATGTTAGAGGTCGCGGGGCTGTCAGTGGGCTACATCCCGAAAGACGCCGTCCGCCCGTCCTGTGACGTCGTCGTCGCGTCGATGTACCGGCTTGGAAAGGTGCTGGAGGGCTACAACGTGTTGCGGCGCAGCGACGAAGCGTAGCTGTTTTCTCACTCCGCGTCCGCGACGCTCGCCTGCCGCATCGCCGCCAGATCCTCCGCCAACGCCTCCGCGATGGCCTTCGAGAGCCCCGGCGGGACCGCGTTGCCGACGACCTTCAACTGCGTGCTCTTGGGGCCTTGGAAGACGTAGTCGTCGGGGAACGACTGGAGGATCGCGCACTCGCGGACGGTGCCGACGCGGTCCTCGACGGGATGGATGAACGGCGCGTTGTGGTTCTCCTTGACGGTGATCGAGGGCTCGTCGCGGGGGAGTCGCCGCCAGCTGTCGCCGTAGCTCTCATAGAGGCTCTCGCCGGGTTCGACCTCGGAGATCCGCTCGACCATCTCCGCTGAGTGGTCGGTCTCGTCGTGGTTCGGCAACTCCTCGATCGGCCGCAGTTCCTCCTCGTCTGCCCCTCGTTTCAACAGCGCGTCCTCGACGGTCACGTGCGGTTGCAACCGCTTTCCGGTCAGCGTCGCCTGCTTCGAGGGGCCGTGGGTCCGCTCGGGATAGGTCGGCCGCGAACCGTCGCGCCGGCCTTGGAAGATCACCCGTCGACGGTTCTGCGGGACGCCGTAGTCGGCCGCGTCGAGGGTCTCGTAGGCGGGCTTCTCGTAACCCGCGCGCTCGAAGCCCTCCAGAATCGCTCGGAGCGTGCCGCCGCCCTCCATCGACTTGATCCCCGGGACGTTTTCCATCACGAACGCCGCGGGCTGGATGAATTCCACGAAGTCGATGAAGTTGCCGACGAGGTAGTTGCGCTCGTCGTCGGGGTCGCGGTGGCCCGCGATGCTGAACCCCTTACAGGGAGGGCCGCCGATCACGACGTCGATCTCGTCGCGCTCGATCGGGTACTCCGCGAAGAACTCCTCGGGGCCGACTTCCGAGAGGTCCGCGTGGATCGCCAGCGCGTCCTCGTGGTTGTGTTCGAACGTCGCGAGGAAGTCCGCATTGGCGTCGACGCCCGCGACGACGTCGTAGCCGGCCTGCAGGAAGCCCTCCGAGAGCCCGCCGCCGCCGCAGAACAGATCGAGTACCTTGATGGACGAGCGATCGGATTCGAGGTCCGGCATTCGGAATCTGCTCGTGTCTCGTTCGCGATCGTATTTAAACGCCCCGGGGCGTATCGCACGCCCTCTCGACGCGTCCGACGAGGTCGTCAGCGACGAGGCGGCTTACCGCTTGTAGTCGACAGGGACTGGTCCGCCCGATCGGTGAACGGTCGTCGTGCTCGGCTCGGTCTCCGCGATGGGCTTTCCGTCTCTGAGCACGAGCGTCCGCGGCGCTTGCCGCCGCAACGCGTTGAACCCGTCGGGGCTGTCGTAGACGACCAGCGAGCCCTCGTTGCCCTCGGCGAGTCCGTAGTCGTCCGCGCCGAAGATCTCGGCGTTCGCCGCCGTGAGCATCTCCCAGAGCACCTCGACGTCGCCGCGACCCGCCATGTGGGCGTAGTGCGCGAGGATAAACGCGGCGTCCAGCGGGTCGGCGACGCCGTAGTGGTACCACGGATCGAGCACGGAGTCGTGGCCGAGGCCGACCGTGACGCCCGCCGCTCGGAGCTCGTCGATTCGCGTGTGGCCGCGCCGCCGCGGGTAGTCGTCGTACGCGCCCTGCAGGACGGAGTTGTCCGGCGGGTTCGTCACGACACTCACGCCGCTTTCTGCGAGCATCGAGATCAGCTTGTCCGCGTACGCGTTGTTGTACGAGTGCGTTGCCGTCGTGTGACTCGCAGTCACGCGGTCACCGATTCCTCGCTTGATCGACTCGCTGGCGAGCACCTCCGTAAACCGCGAGCCCGGATCGTCCGTCTCGTCGATGTGGAGATCGAGCGGGAGGTCGTGTTTCTCGGCGAGGTCGCAGGCGATCTCGACGCTTTTCACCCCGTCCTCGCGGGTGTACTCGTTGTGCGGGATCGCGCCGACGAGGTCGACGCCCATCTCGACGGCCTCGGAGAGCAGGTCCTCGTTCGACTCGCCGGTGAGGATGCCGTCCTGTGGGAACGCGACCACCTGAAGGTCGACGAGGTCGGATACGCGGGATTTCAACTCGACCAGTGCCTCCACCGTCGTCAGCGACGGCTCGGTCGTGTCGGCGTGCGTCCGGATCCGCGTCACGCCGTGAGAGGCGTACCACTCCACCGTCTTCGTCGCCCGGTCGAGGATGTCGTCGACGGTGATGTCCTTCTTGTATTCGGCCCACACCTCGATGCCCTCCGCGAGCGTCCCGCTGTCGTTCCACGAGGGGTCGCCCGCGGTTCCCGTCGCGTCGAGGTGGACGTGCGGTTCGATGAGCGGCGGCGTGAGCAGTCGCCCGTCGGCGTCGTACCGGCAATCGGCGGCGAACGCGTCCGGGTCACCCTCGCCCGCGGGTACGATTCGATCGATGACGCCGTCGCGGATCTCGACGTCGACGGCGTTGCCGAGCGACTCTCGGCGGTCTGCCGGACGGAGTCCGGGAACGTCGCCGGCGATCGTTCGGCCGTTCGTGACGATGTAGTCGGACATCTCTGTCGGAGAGGCGGCCGTCCGACGGTTAATTATTTCTGCTCTCTGGCGGACTCGATCCGGATCCGTGACAACAAATGTGGTCGACATCCCCAATTTTATAAAAACACAACGAAAGCGGTCACTGATGGCAACAGAAGACGACACGTCCGCGTGGCGACGGTTCGTGTTCGGCGACGAGGAACTTCCGGACCCCGACTATCCGCTCGATCACGTTCCGGCAACCGAACGGAAGGGACTGGTGAGCATCTCGGCGGTCCTCTTGGGGTTCGTGTTCTTCGCGGGCACGCTCTGGGCGGGCGCGGAAGTCGGCGCGGCGATGGGCTTCGGCCCGATGCTGACCGCGATGGCCGCCGGCTACGTGATCTTGGGCGTCTACGTCGCGACCCTGTGCGGGATCGCGGCGAAAGCCGGATTGACGACAGTACTTCTCGCACGCTACAGTTTCGGACGGTGGGGGGCGAAGTTCGCAGATCTCATTCTCGGCGGCACGCAGGTCGGCTGGTTCGGCGTCACGATCCCGATGGTCGCGATCCCGACGGCGACGTTCTTCGGACTCGACACGCCGACGTTCACGGCCGCACTCATTCTCATCTGGGGGATCTTCCACCTCGCGACGGCGTACTTCGGCTACGAGGGGATGGAGACGCTCTCGCTGATCGCCGTCCCGATTCTGGTCGGCGTCGGCCTGCTGTCGATCTTCATCGCCGTGCAGGACGTCGGCGGCCTCTCCGGTCTGTTCGTCGCGTCGGGCGCGGGAGAGATGGGCTTCGCCGCCGCGGTCACGATCGTCGTCGGCACGTTCATCAGCGGCGGGACGCAGGCCCCGAACTGGGCGCGCTTCGCCAGTAGCACGCGCGTCGGCTTCTGGGCGGGACTCATCGCCTTCCTCGTCGGCAACGGCTTTCTCTTTCTCTCCGGTGCGGTCGGTGGTTCCGTCTACAGCGTCACGCCCGCGGGCGACCTCTACGAGGTGCTCGCGGCGCAGGGCCTCGCCGCGGTCGGCCTGATCGCGCTGATTCTCAACATCTGGACGACGAACGACAACGCGGCGTACGCCTTCGGCGTCGCGGGAAGCGAGGCCTTCGAGTTCGACCGGAAGCGGCCCTTCATCCTCGTTGGCGGCTCGATCGGGATCATCCTCGCGCTCGTCGGTGCCGACAGCCTGCTGCTTCCGTGGCTCTCGACGCTCGGCCAGTACGTCCCGCCGCTCGGCGGCGTTCTCATCGCGGACTTCCTCCTGTGCTGGCGGATGCGCGTCCCGAAGATGGAGGACGTTCGCTTCGCGGACGTCCGCTGGACGGGCGTCCTCGCCTACGTCGTCGGCGCGGTCGTGGCAGTGTTCACCGCCGGACAGGTCGTCCCCGGGCTCGCGGCCCCACAGGTCATCCCGGGTCCCGTGGGGGCGGCGCTGAACGGTCTCGTCGCCGCCTTCGTCGCACACCTCGCCCTGTATTACCTGCTCGAAACCAACGGCGTGGTCGACGGTCACGACGTCCTCGACGACGCCGAGCACCTCTGAACGGCTGACGCGCTGAAGCGTCTCTTTTGTCACGGCTCACCGCCGCGTCCGCGCTCATCTTTCCAGTTCCTCGTGCAGCGACTCACGCCACTGCTGCGGGTTGTACCACCCACAGCCCACACACCCGAGGTCCTCGTCGTACTCCTCGCTTCCCTCGTAGTAGTATTCGATTTCCATAAACTGGGGGCGCTCGCCGCTCTCGACGCAGGCCTCGCACTTGCGACTCTTCAGGAGATTGTGCGTCCGCGTGAGGATCTGGAAGTGCTCTCGGACCTCCGCGTCGCTCATCGAGTCGTAGTCGAAACTCTCCGATTCCTCCCACCGGACCTCCGGAACCCGATGGTCGACCTCCAGCGTCGTGCTCGGCGAGGAGCCGTCGAACGCGTCGCGGTGGTCGTAGAGGTCGCGGACGCGGCGCTTGAACGAGTCGGGCATATCCTGCCGCGTGATCGACTTCTGCGTCGGGAACGGGTACTTGAGTTTCCGGTGGAACGTGGTGTCTTCGCAGCGCTCGCAGTGGCGGTAATCCCCCTGTCCCTGCCCGGTGTTCTGGACGAACTCGAAGCCCTCCTTGCGGAGCATCTGGATGTCCTTCGCGGGCTGGGAACTGGGGAGTTCACACGCCGAGCAGTGCCACTCGCAGTCAGCGAGCGTCTCGAAGGTCGCCGCCCGCTTCGTCCCCTCGTTCGATGGGTTCCAATCCCGCGTCGCGTACTCGTGGACGCGCTCGCCGAAGTCCGTCAGGGCGTACGTGTCGCCGTCGCGATCGGCGATCTCGTCGTCGACGAACGACGAGAGGATCGCCTTCACGTCGGCGTTGGCGGCGCTGTTCGACCCTCCTCGAACGGTCTTCGCGCCGTCAGCAAGATTTGACAGCACCGCTTTCCGCCGAGAATCCTCCCGAACCGAGAGAATCATATCGGCCGTCTCCTCGTCCATTCCGGGCATACGCTCGGTTCTCACGCCCGAGGTTCAAATCGGTACGGGAAGCGGTTCCCGCTCTGGGAACCTGCTAGTTCCTCCTTCGACTAGCCGCACACAGCCGCTCACAACGCGATCAGGACCACGGCGACGGCCGCGAGAACGAGTCCGACGACGTTCGTCGTCGTCACGGCGACGTCGAGGTACGCGATGCCGACGATCGCGGGAACGACGAAATACAGCGCGGCGATGGCCGACACGACGGCCATGCTCCCGCGGGTCAGGGCGGCGTAGAAACTGATGCTCCCGGCCGCGAGGAACGTGCCGGAGGCGAGCGCGAACCCCGCGTCCGCTCTCGTGCCGGTGATCGGTTGCTTCGCGGCGAGGACGTACGCCCCGGCGACCCCGATGCTCGCGACGTAGGACAGAAACACCGCGTTGGCGGTCGAGATCGACCGCGTCGCGAGGCCGGCCGCCACCGCCCACCCGCCGAACAACAGCAGCGATCCGAACGCCAGTGCGATTCCCGTCGAGACCATACCGCCCGTTTCCGACCTCGATTGAAAAAATCCCCGTCGCGAGCTCGGTCCGAGAGTGCGGGCTAGGTCCCGGCCGCGCGGGCTTCCTGCCGGGCGGCCTCGACACTCTTGCCCTCTCGCAGCACGGCGTCGACGAACAGCTCTCCTGCCTTGTACGACGAGCGGACCATCGGGCCCGACGCGCAGTAGAGGAAGTCGAGTTCGTCCTCCGCGACCGCGCGCCACGTCTCGAAGGCGTCCGGGTGGACGTACTCGAAGACGTCCAGATGCGAGCGAGAGGGCTGGAGGTACTGCCCCAGCGTGACGACGTCGACGTCGGCCTCCCGCAGGTCCGAGAGCGTCTGATAGATCTCGTGGTCGTACTCGCCGAGACCGAGCATAATCGACGTTTTGGTGTAGACGTCGGACTCCTCGGACACCTGCTCTAAGACCGACAGCGACTGCTCGTAGTCCGCGCGACGGTCCCGCACGGGCCACTGGAGCCGCTCGACCGTCTCGATGTTGTGCGCGATCACGTCAGGGCCGGCCTCGATGATCTTCCGCACGAGATCGGGTTCCCCTTGGAAATCCGGAATGAGCACCTCGACCAAGATCCCCGGATCGCGATCCTTGATCTCGCGGATCGTCCGCGCGAAGTGCCCGGCACCTTGATCCGGGAGGTCGTCGCGGTCGACCGAGGTGAGCACGACGTAGTCGAGTCCGATCTCGGCGACCGCGTCGGCGACGTTCGCGGGCTCGTCGGGATCGAGCGCCTCCATCCCGCCGGTCTCGACGTCGCAGAAGTTACAGCCGCGCGAGCACCGATCGCCCATCAGCATAAACGTCGCCGTCCCGGGGCCGTTGCGGCCGCTCCAGCACTCGCCCATGTTCGGGCAGTTCGCCTCCTCACAGACCGTGTGGAGGTCCCGATCGCGGAGCGTCGACTTGATGTCGGTGAACTGACGCCCCGACGGCGGGCGCATCTTCAACCAGTCGGGTTTCCGCCTGCCGCTCATACTCCCCTCTTTGGGCGGGCGAGCAAAAGCCTGCGGGTGGCTCTTCCGTGCGCCGTCTCCTTCCCCAAAAATGCTTATATTGTGGTTCCGTAGCACCCGAAAATGCTTCACGCGAAGGGCCCGCTCCTCACAATCGATCTCACGGAGCGAACGACGACGCGAACCGACATCGACGACCTCCTCGCGGACACGATCGGCGGCCGCGCGACGGCGACGCACCTCGCGCACGACCGGATTCCGTTCGACGCCGACCCGTTCGGTCCCGAAAACCGGCTCTATCTCTCGACAGGGCCGCTCCAGCACTCGCGGATGAGTTTCACGGGGCGGATGAATATGACCGCGCTCTCGCCGCTGACCGACGGCCTGCTCTCCTCGAACGCGGGCGGCTACCTCTCGCGGAACTTCACCGGGACGGGCAACAGCGTCGTGGAGTTCGTCGGATCGAGCGACGAACTGCTCGCCGTCCACGTCCGCGACGACGGCGTGACGTTCGAGGCGGTGCCGGAACTCGACGGGGCGCTCGTTCCCGAGGTGAGCGACTACGCCGAGGAGCACTACGACCTCGGCCCCGACAACTGCGTCGCGATCGGCCCGGCCGGCGAGAATCAGGTTCGGTTCGCCAGCGCGATGACGTTCGACTCGCGGGCGTTCGGCCGCGGCGGCCTCGGCGCGGTGCTCGGCGCGAAGAACGTCAAACTGATCACGTTCGACGGTGACGCCGAGCAGTCGGTCGAGGTGCCCGCCGACGCGGCCGCGGAGGTCCACCGCGCGGCGGCCACCGCCGACGACTCGATGAAGCGGCAGGGAACCGCCGGCGGCACCGAGTTCATCAACGACAACTTCTCGCTGCCGACGCGGTACTTCGAGGAGTACGAGTTCGAGCACGCCGCCGACATCGGCGGCGACGCCGTCGAGGAGAAGAAGTACAAGAAGGCGGCGTGCTCGCAGTGTGCGTTCGCCTGCAAGCTCCCCACGCGCGACGAGGAACAGGGAGTCGAGACGGAGGGCCCGGAGTTCGAGACCATCTACTCGTTCGGATCGAATCAGGGCGTCGGCGACCTCGTCGACATTATGAAGGCGAACGAACTGTGCGACCAGTACGGGATGGACACCGTTTCCGCGGGCGTCACCGTCGCCGCCTACCTCGCCAGCGAAGGGGAGTTCGGGAACGCCGAACTCGCACAGGAGGTCACAGAGCAGATCGCGCGGCGCGAGGGCGTCGGCGACCTGCTCGCGGAGGGCGTCCACCGCGCGCACGGCGAACTCGGCGTCGACGACATGACGATGAAGGGAATGGAGTTCGCCGCCCACGACGGGCGCGTCCTGCACGGACTCGGCCTCCAGTACGCCGTCGCCAACCGCGGCGGCGACCACCTCTACGCCGAGATGATGGGACTCACCTACGGCGGCGTCATCGACGCGGAGGGCACCACCGACAAGATCGAGACACTGATCGAACAGGAGAACTACTGCGCGTTCCGCGACTCCGGCGTCGTCTGCGCGTTCTCCGGGCAGTACATCGACGAGGAGGCCTTCGAGGCCCTGTTCGACGCCGACTACGACGAGTTGCTCGCGGTGGGCGAGGGCGTCATCGAGCGCGAGCGGCACTTCAACAACCGCCGCGGGTTCGACCGGAGCGACGACGAGCTCCCGTACGACCTGCCCGAGGTCGACGCCGCGATCGACGCGTACTACGCGGCCCGCGAGTGGGACAACGACGGCACCGTCCCGGACGCGCGCTTCGACGCCGGCGCGGCCGCGACGCCGGCGGACGACTGAGCGTCGTCGCGTTCGCGACCGGCCTCATCCCTTCGATCGGCCTCCGTGGGCCACTCGATTCTACCCGCCGTAGACGGCGTTCGTCACCCGAAGCACGTCGCCCTCGGACAGCGGCGTCTCGAACCCCGACTGGTGTTGGACGTGGCGGCCGTTCAGCGTCACCACGACATCGCCGGCCAGTTCGTCGCCGTCTCGCAGCTGCCCGTCCAGTTCCGGATACGCCTCCTCCAGTTCGGCCAAGAGGTCGCCGACCGCGTCGGCGTCGGTGTCGACGACGACGGTCTTCGTTCCGACGCGGTCGCGGAACGGGCCGAAAAAGCCGCATTCGACTTGCATACTCCGGCTTCGGCGTGGGTGCTAATGAGATTCGGGGATCGTGTCTTCGCTCGGACCCGAACTCGCGATGAGCTTCGAGTGCGATGCCGATGGAGAAACGACTTTGCCGCCGGAGGTCTCCCTCTCCTGTATGACCCGTTTCGCTCCGATCTCTCCCCGGACTCATCTCGTTCCGACGGGTGTCGTGACTTCCCCACCCGCTCGGAGGTGCGCCGCGTGAAGGTCGCCGAGATCGTCCCCGAGTTCGCCGACGCGTTCAGCTTCGACGAGTTCAATCGAATGCAGCGGGAGGCCGCGCCCGCGATCCTCGAACGCGACGAGAACGTCGTCGCCGCCGCGCCGACCGCAAGCGGCAAGACCGCCTTGGCGGAACTGGCGATCTGTCGGGCACTCGATCGCGGCGGCACCGCGCTCTTTATCGCCCCGCTGCGCGCGCTCACCAACGAGAAGGAATCCGAGTGGGAGCGCTTCGAGGAACTGGGCTACTCCGTCTACGTCGTCACCGGCGAGCGCGACCTGAACCCCCGACGCGCCGAGCGCGCGGACATCTTGGTGATGACGCCGGAGAAGACCGACTCGGCGACGCGGAAGCACGACTCCGCGCGCTACTCCTTCATCGCCGACGTCGACTGCTGCGTCATCGACGAGGTCCACCTGCTGGATTCGGACACGCGCGGCGGGGTCCTCGAAGTGACCGTCTCCCGACTCCGCCGGATCTGCGATCCGCGCGTCGTCGCGCTCTCGGCGACGATGCCCAACATCGAGGACGTCGCGGCGTGGCTCGACGCCCCGCCGGAGACGACGTTCGAGTTCGGCGACGACTACCGGCCGGTCGACCTCCACGCGGGCGTGCAGACGTACACCCACGGCGACAACGCCTTCGCCGACAAGTACCGGCGGCTCTACACCGCGCTCGATCTCGCCGAAGAGCACATCCGCGACGGCGGGCAGGCGCTCGTGTTCGTCTCCTCGCGGCAGGACGCCGTGCGCGCCGCCGGGAAGTCCCGCGACGTGATCGCCGAGCGCGACATCCCGATGGGCGCGCGCGGCGACTACGACTTCCACAACGAGGCGAAAGAGCTCGCCGACGACGAACTCGCGAAGGGCGCGCCAGACGGTGTCGGCTTCCATCACGCGGGGCTCGGAAAAGAAGACCGCGACCGCGTCGAAGAGTGGTTCAAAGACGGGAAGATCCAGTTACTCTTCTCGACGTCGACGCTCGCGTGGGGCGTGAACCTCCCGGCGCGCTGCGTCGTCATCCGCGACACGAAGTATCACGACCCGCTGGAGGGAGAGGTCGACATCTCGCCGCTCGACATCCTCCAGATGCTCGGGCGCGCGGGCCGCCCCGGCTACGACGACGTCGGTTACGGGTGGGTCGTCTGCGACCGCGCCGACGCCGACAAGTACCGGAAACTGCTGCGCGAGGGCAAGGAGATCGAATCGCGGCTGGCGGAGGATCTGGACTCCCATCTCAACGCCGAGATCGCGATGGGAACGATACGCGATCTCGACGACGTGATGTCGTGGTTGGAGACGACGTTCTACTACCAGCGCGCGAAGTCGAAACCCGCGCAGTACGGCTTCGAGAACCTCCGAGAGCGCGTGCGTGAGACGCTCGAATCGCTCGTCGCCCGCGGCTTCGTCGAGATGGGCGAGGACCTCTCTGTCGGCGGCACCGCGCTCGGCCGACTCGCCTCGAAATACTACCTCCGGTTGGAGACCGCAGAACGTTTTCACGACCTCTGCGAGCGCGAGACGATCTCCGCGGACGCGATCCTCGAAGCCGTCGCGGGTGCGAAAGAGTTCGACTCCGTCTCCGCGCGACAGTCCGAATCCGACGCGGTCGACGCGGTGCTTTCCGACGTCGCGACCGACTTCGAGGACGGCCCGCGGAAGGTGCTCGCGATCCTCCACGCCGGGATGGAAAACAGCACGCCCGCCGACCTGCGCTCGGACGCGTGGATCATCCGGCAGAACGCCTTACGCCTCCTCTCCGCGCTCAGAGAGTTCCTCTCGGAGTTCTCGGGCCCGCGGGCGGCCAACCTCGCGCGTCGGGTCGAAGCGCGCGTCGAACACGGCGTCCCGCGCGACGCGGTCGGCCTCACCGCGGTCGACGGGATCGGTCCCAACCGGGCGCGGACGCTCGCGACGGGCGGCCTCCACAGCCCCGCCGACGTCGTCGCCGCCGGGGCCGACGAACTCGAACGGGCTGGGCTCTCCGCGGGCGTCGCAGAGCGCATCATGAAAAACGCCCGGAAGTTCCCCGCGATCGAGATCTCGTGGGGTGACTTCCCCGATCGCATCGCGCCCGGCGAAAACGAGATGTGCGACGTCACCGTCCAGAACGCGGGCGGCGGCACGGCGGCCGGGATCCGGGTCACGGTCAACGGCGTCGAGATGTCGGCGACGGAGGCGTACCTCTCGGAGTCGATTACCGTTCCTGTGGGCGTCTTCGGCGCGAACGCCGACGAACTGGAGTTCACCATCGAGGTGACGTTCCCCGACGAGCCGCTACACCCCGTTCAGGCGACGCGGACGGTCGCCGTGGACAGGTAACCCGGACGGTTCGCTAGAAATCGGCGCGCTTGATCCACTCGATGCAGGCGAGGACGAACCAAGCCATCCAGACTGAGAAGATCACCAGTGCCGCGGTGAAGTACGCTTCTCTCGATCCGACCAGCGCCGCACCGACCAGTACACCGACGACGACGAGGAGCGCGGCCCCGTTGCGACGCCGGTCGCGGAGCGCCTCGACGAGCGCGGTCGTCCCGGTGTGTTCGGTCATACGATCAGTCGGGCGGACACGGAATTAGGTTTTCTGGGTCGCTCAGTCGCTCACTGTCTGGGTCGCTCAGTCGCTCACTGTCTGGGTCGCTCGCTCACTTTTCGCACCGCTCAGTCGATTTCGAGAACTCTTCGCAACTCCGCACAGCTCTCAACGACGACGTCGGCCCGGGAGAGGTCCAACTCGGCGTTGTGCGTCGAGCGGAAGCCGATCGTGAACGCCCCCGAGCGCACGGCCGAGTTGATGCCGTTGATCGAGTCCTCGACGACGACGCAGTCTGCGGGGTCGAGCCCTAACTCGGCGGCGGCGTGCTCGTAGACGTACGGTTCGGGCTTGCCGGGCTCGTCGATCTCCTCGGCACTCAAGACGAGATCGAGCGGGTCGAGAGCGAAGCGCTCGCGCACGATTTCGATCCACGCGCGCCGCGCGGAGGAGACGATCGCGAGTTTCCGCCCGTCGTCACGGATCGCATCGAACAGCGCCGGGACGCCGTCTGTCAACACGACCTGCTCGCCGTACAGCGACTCGGCGCGCTCCTCGTACTTCGCGGTGAACGTGTCTTTGCTCACGGCGGTCCCGTACGTCTCATCGAGATAGTCGTAGATCTCGTAGTACGGCATCCCGGTTACTTCCTCGTGAGCGGGATCCCCGGATTCGATGGCCTCGGCGAACACCCACTCGTCCTCGAAGCGGTGCCAGTACGTCTCCGAATCGACCAATACGCCGTCCATATCGAACAACACCGCGTCGTCGGGAACGTCCATATAGGGGGAAAATCGCCCTCGTGCAAAGACCTTCGTGAGAGCCCTTATCACTGATGGCGGGACCACGCCCGCCGTATGTCCGAGACGATTCGCGTCTTCGCCGGCGACTGCACGACGACTTTCGAAGGGGATCGCGCCCGCACACAGCGGGGTCGAGTCGCGATCGTGGTCAAGCCCGACCGCACCGTCCTCGTCCACGACGCCGACGGCTACCAGCCGGTCGCGTGGCTGACGCGCCCCGATTCGCTCACGGTCGAGACCGACGACGGAGGGTTCGGCCTCGTCGCCCGCGCGGGCGAGCAAGTCCTCCGCGTCGTCTCTCACGAGACGTCGGGTTGGGCCGAGTACCCGGTCACCGAGGCCGGCGTCCCGGTCGGAAGACACCCCGACACCGACGAACCGCTGGTGCGCGCGGGCGGCGACGTCCGCGGGCTCGATACCGACGTCCGTTACCCGCTCCCGGCGGGCGCGACGGTCCTCGACGAGCCTTGCGACGTCTGCGGCCTCTCGAAGATCCGCGCGGAGGCGGGCGCGGCCTTCGAGCTCTGTCTCGATCGCTCGTGTGAGTCGCTCGATGACGCCGTCCGCGATCGCTTCGACGGCAAGTGGACTTGCCCCGACTGCGGGTCGCCGCTTCGGATCATCCGCCGCGGCGGCCGCCTGCTCGCCGGCTGCGACGCCTACCCCGACTGCGAGAGCGCGTTCGCCATTCCGGCAGGCGTCGTCGTCGACGACTGCGACTGCGGCCTGCCGGTCTTCGAGACCGCGCGCGGCCGGCGGTGTCTGGACGCGACGTGCGATCGATTCGAGGTCGCGCGCTGAGTCACTCGACGACGATGCTCCCGGCGCGTGCTGACGCGCGCTCCGTCGCGCGGCCACGCCGCGCGAGGAGTCGGCTGGGAAGGGTGAGGCCGGTGCGGTGCTGTGGGTGGGTTCGCAAGGGGCCGCCCGGTCGGCGAAGGCGGACCCGTCAAGCACCGCAGGAGCGAGCGAAGCGAGCGACGAGGAGCGCAGATGGGGCCCCCGAGTCGAGCGGGCGGGGGCTTGCAGTGGCAACACTATCTCCCCAGCCCTCACAGCGCCACTGCCCCCATATCACTCGCATAATCGCAGCCCCTATGTCCTCGCCGACTCCCAGATGACGTATGGACGGGACACTGGCCGACGGCGTGGTCCGCGTCGGCGGCGACGCCAGACAGCGGTTCTACGACGCCCGCGGCTACGGCCGCCCGCTCGATCGCAACCGCATCGAACTGGCACCCGTGGAGGCGGCACACCTCCTCTCGCGCGGGGACTTAGCGGCCGTCGTCGACGAGCGCGGAGTCGACGGCGACGCCGACGGGGTGGACGCTGACGGAGTGGACGCCGGCGGGGCGGATGTCGACAGCGACGCGCCCCGCTTGAACTTCCGTGCGTTCCTCGTCCGAACGGGTGCGGCGCTCCGGTTCGCGGTCTACAAGGACCTCCGCGACCGCGGGTTCTACCTCTCGCCAGCGCGGGAAGGGTGGCCCGGGGTCGACGACGCCCTCACCAGCGCTGCCGACGAACGCGACAGCTCCGAGGCGGCCGCCTCGAACGCCGAGGTCGACTTCGTCGTCTACCCGCGCGGGAAGGGCCCGTGGGACGGCGAGGTCGCCTATCGGGTCCGCGTCGTCGGTGAGCGCGAGTCCGTCCCCGCCTCGTCGCTCGGCGGGGTCGTCCTCGCGGTCGTCGACGAGGACGGCGACCTCACGTACTTCGAGACGGACGACGATCCCGAACTCGGCGGAGGCGACGGGAGCGGTGACGACGGAGCACCCGACGAAACCGTACCCACCGACGTCGAGGCCGACCTGCTCGACGACCGGGTGGTCTGCTACGACGCCGACGACCTCTATGAGAACCGCTTCTACGGCCAGCGGTTGTTCGGCCGCAACGCCGACGAGGGGCCGATACAGCTCTCGCTCGTCGAGGGCACGTACCTCGCCGAGCGCGGGGCCATCGACCTCGAGAGCGAGGCCGTCGTCGCGCTCGCTCGCGACGTCGAGGGCGAGCGCTTCGATCGGCGTCTCCGCGCCTACGCCGCGCTCCGGGACCGCGGCGTCGTCCCCAAGAGCGGGTTCAAATTCGGCGCTGACTTCCGCGTCTACGAGGAGTTCACCGACGTCGACTCGCTGAGCCACTCGACGGATCTCGTGCGCGTGCTCGCGCCGGAACACGCGTTCTACCCGCGCGACCTCTCCTTGGACGTCCGGCTGGCCGGCGGGGTCCGGAAGCGAATGGTTTTTGCGCTCACCGGGGCGAACGGCCAGATAGACTGGCTCTCGGTAGCCCGACTGACCCCATGACACGAGACCACGACGCCCGCGAGCGCGAGGATGAGCCCGACAAGCAGTCGCGCCCGGTGGCCACCGACGGCGGCGCAGAGAGCGACTCCGCCGCGGGTGCCGACGACGTCGCGCTCGACCCGTGGGGCTCTTCGACGGTCTCGGACTACCGAAAGCTCTTCGAGGAGTTCGGCATCGAGGAGTTCGACGACGTGCTCCCCGAGGTCCCGAACCCCCATTACCTGATGCGCCGCGGCGTCATCTTCGGGCACCGCGATTACGACCCCGTCGCCGAGGCGCTCCGCGAGGGCGACGACGCCGCGGTCCTCTCGGGGTTTATGCCGACCGGGGACCCGCACATCGGCCACAAGCTCGTCTTCGACGAGATCATCTGGCACCAAGAGCAGGGCGCAGACGCCTACGGGCTCATCGCCGACCTCGAAGCCCACTCCGCCCGGGGGATGAGCTGGACCGAGATCGACGAGCACGCCCGCGATTACCTCTTGAGCCTGCTCGCGCTCGGCTTCGACCCCGAGGAGGGCGAACTGTATCGCCAATCGGACAACCGTGAGCTGCAGGACCTCGCCTTCGAACTCGGCTCGAAGGCGAACTTCTCGGAGTTCCAAGGTATCTACGGCTTCGACGGCGAGACCAACGTCTCGCATATGCAGTCGGTCGTCACGCAGATGGCCGACATCCTCTACCCACAACTGGAGGAGCCGAAGCCGACGGTCATCCCCGTCGGCCCCGATCAGGATCCGCACGTCCGCTTCGCGCGCGACCTCGCAGCGCGGATGCGATTCTTCAAGATGACCGAGGCGTACGCGAGCTTCGAGCTCAACGACGCCGAGCGCGCGCTCGTGGGTACCGTCTACGAGGCCCGCGACGCCTACGCCGACGACCCCGACACGCCCCGGTGTGAGGAGGCGGGCGCGTGGCTCGCTGGCCTCGACTCGCTCGACGAACTCGGCGTGATCGTCGGCGACGACGTCCGCGAGTCGGCGATCGAGAAACTCGAAAACGGCGGAATGGAGCCGCTGCGCCCCCGCGTCCGCTTCCTGAACCGCAACGCGACAGCGGCGGCTTTCGAGGCGCTGATCGAGGCCATCGACGGCGAGAAGCGCCGCTACGACGAGCACGTCGACGCGTTCGACCTCGATGCCGGGGACGCAGAAGCGCTCGCCCGCGAGATCGAACTCGACCACGGCGGCTACGGCTTCGTTCCGCCGTCGTCGATCTACCACCGATTTATGACCGGCCTGACCGGGGGAAAGATGTCCTCGTCGATCCCGGCGTCGCACATCTCCCTGTTGGACGACCCCGAAGACGGATATCAGAAAGTGAAGTCCGCGACGACCGGCGGCCGCGACACCGCCGAAGAGCAGCGCAGGCTGGGCGGGAAGGCGGACGAGTGTCCGGTCTACGAACTCTACGCGTACCTGCTCGCGGGCGACGACGACGAGTTCGCGAAGGAGGTCTACGACGAGTGCGTCGGCGGCGAGCGCCTCTGCGGCGGCTGCAAGGAGCAGGCGGCCGAACTAATGTCTGCGTTCCTCGAAGACCACCAAGAGAAGCGCGCGGAGGCCGAGGAGGTCCTCGACGACCTCGATATCACGCTGGAGTCGTCACGGCGGGGCGTCGCTCCCGGCGACGACTGAGTCGCTTCGTTTCCGTCGGTTCGTCGCCGCCGGCGCGATTCGACCTCGTCGCGCTATTCGATCGTCAGATCGCCGCCAGCGCCGTCGCCGTCTCCCTCACCCTCGTCCCACTCCAGTTCGAGTTCGATGCTCAGTTCGCCGGGCGCGCCGGTCGGCCCCTCGCGCTCGGCTTTCACCTCGAACGTCGGCTGCGCGGGCGGCTCCATCGTTACCGACTGGTCGCCGGCACTGAGCGTGACCGGCTCGCCCGATTCCAGTTTGTCGGCGACCGAGCGCAGATACGTGGCGATTTCCGCTCGGCTCTGTCGGCTCTCAGATTTGAACAGGACCTCTTCGGGCATAGGGGCTAATACGACGCCCCGACTCTTAAACGCACGTCCGACGACACCTCTTCGTGGTACTCGATCGCACACTTTCGCAACCGTTTTGTCGAACGGAGAAGTCGACTCGCGTATGCGCCACGGACCCGACTTCCCAGCGCGCGGCGTCGACACGCAATCGACCGACATCGACGGGTCCGTCTTCTTTTTCCGGATCGACTGAGAGCGGCGGACCCGCCGAGTGCGACGCGTCGTCTCCTCGAGAGCGCGTCGAAGCCGGCGGCGAAACCGCTCGATTCGGTCCGGTTGGAGCGAGGGCGGCTCCGCGGAGACACGAGGCGCTCTGCGGTCTTCGGAACTGCTAACTGGCGGCCGGTCGGTAGACGTGACAACGACCGACGCCGCAGCGAGACTTGACGATATACATGAAATTACCCGAACCACAGGTCGCGGTGTTGAACGCCGCGAGCGCGACGGAGGAACAGCCGATCGACCGACTCGCCGAGGAGACGGGCCTGAAGCCGGAGACGGTGACGCAGGCGGTCTTCGAGCTTCGCGACGACGGTCTCGTCGACGTCGCCGAGTCCGAGTCCGTCGAGTACGAACTGACCGAGGAGGGCCGCGCGTACGTCGACGCCGGACTTCCCGAGGTGCGCCTGTACCGCGCCGCGATCGAGGCGGGCGCGGCCGCGGAACCGGTGCAGATGGGTCGCGTCATCGGCGCGGCCGACCTCGACGGGCCGGAGGTCGACATCGCTTTGGCGAACTTCGGACGCAAGGGATACGGGAGCATCGACAGCGGCGAACTCGCGGCCGACGGCGATTCGGACCCCGAATCCGATCCCGAGGCGGTCGCGCTCGTCGCGCTCGCGAACGCCGCGTCCGACGCGGGGGGAGTCGGTTCCGGCGATGACGCGGAAAGCGACGGTCCTACCGACGGCCCGCTCGCGGATGTCGACGGCGACGTCCTCGACCAGCTCGTCTCCCGGAACCTCATCGAGCGCCACGAGCGGACGGTCCGGACCGTCACGCTCACCGACGCGGGCGTCACGGCGCTGATGGAGGGCGTCGAGGCCGCCGAGACCGTCGATCGGTTAACTCCGGAGATGCTCACCTCCGGCGAGTGGGCGGACGTCGAGTTCACCGAGTACAACGTCGAGGCCGACGCGCCCGATGTCCGCGGCGGCAAGACGCACGTGCTCCGCCAGACCGCCGAGCGCGTGAAGGACGTCCTCGTCGGGATGGGCTTCCAAGAGATGGACGGCCCGCACGCCGACGCGGACTTCTGGATCAACGACTGCCTGTTTATGCCGCAGGACCACCCGGCGCGGACCCACTGGGACCGCTTCGCGCTCGACGTGCCGCCGATCGAGGACCTGCCCGAAGATCTCGTCGACCGCGTCGAGAGCGCCCACCGCGAGGGCGTCGGCGAGGACGGCGACGGCTACCACTCGCCGTGGTCGGAGGACTTCGCTCGGGCCATCGCGCTGCGCGGGCACACCACGTCGCTGTCGATGCGCTACCTCTCCGGTACCCAAGTCGGCGAACTCGAACCGCCGCAGCGGTTCTTCTCCGTCGAGAAGGTCTACCGAAACGACACGCTGGACGCGACGCATCTCCTCGAATTCTTCCAGATCGAGGGCTGGGTGATGGCCGAGGACCTCTCCGTCCGGGATCTGATGGGGACATTCGTCGAGTTCTACGAGCAGTTCGGCATTACGGACATTCAGTTCAAACCGCACTACAACCCCTACACGGAGCCGTCATTCGAGCTGTTCGGGCGACATCCCACGACGGGCGAACTGATCGAGATCGGGAATTCGGGAATGTTCCGCGACGAGGTGCTCGAACCGCTGGGCGTCGAGCACGACGTGATGGCGTGGGGGCTCGCCTTGGAGCGTCTCGCGATGCTCACGACGGGCGCGGAGGACATCCGCGACCTGCACGGCACGCTCGCGGACCTTGAGTTCCTCCGCGGCGCGGAGGTGACCTACTGATGCCAGTCGTCGACATCGACCCCGACGAGCTCCGGGAACTGACCGGTCACGAGGAGAAGGGCGACGAGGAACTGAAATCCGACCTGTTCGGACTCGGACTGGAGTACGAGGGCGAGACCGAGGAGGGCCTCCTGCAGTTCGAGTTCGGACCCGACCGCCTCGATCGGCTGTCGGTCGAGGGCGTCGCGCGCTCGCTGCGCTATCACTACGGCGACGCGCGCGGCGTGGCCGTGCCCGCTACCAACGACCCCGACTTCACGTACGTCGTCGACGAGGACGTCCCCGACGAGCGGCCGTACGTGACGGGCGCGATCGTCCGCGGCGTCGACCTCGATGAGGCCGCGCTGGACTCGCTGATCCAGTTGCAGGAGAAACTGCACGCGACGATGGGCCGCAAGCGTGCGAAGGGAGCGATCGGCATCCACGACCTCGTCGCGATCAAGGGCGACGACCTGACAGAAGACGGCGACGGGAATTCGATCACGTACACCGGTATCGCTCCCGACGGCGACACGTTCGTCCCGCTCGACAGCGACCGCGAGATGACGCCCACGGAGGTGCTGGAGGCGCACGACACCGGCCGGACGTACGCCGATCTCGTCGCCGAATACGACCGCTACCCGGCGATCTACGACGAACTCGGCCTGTTCTCGTTCCCGCCGGTCATCAACGGTCGCCGGACCGAGGTGTCGACCGACTCCCGCGAACTGCTGGTCGAGCTGACGGGAACCGACCAGTGGACGATCGACCGGATGTGCAACATCATCTGCTACGCGCTCTCCGCGCGCGGCGCGACGATCGAGGAGGTCGAGATCGAGTACGGCGAGTCGTCGCCGGAGGGCGAACGGACGCTCGTCCGCCCCGACTTCGACGTCGAGACGAAATCCGTCACCCACGACCGCATCGAGACGATGCTCGGCGTCGAGTTCACGAGCGACGAGGTGATCGACCTCCTCGAGCGCTCCGGCCTCGACGCAGTCGTCGACGGGGAAACCGGTGCCGCCGCGGCGACGAGCGTCGACGCCGAGGGGGATACCGGTACGGACGCCGCCGACGGCGCGACCACCGTCTACGAGGTGTCGGTCCCGCCGTACCGCGTCGACGTACTCCATCCGCTCGACCTCATCGATGACGTCGGGCGCGCGTACGGTTTCGACGAACTCGAACCGCGGTATCCCGACGTCGGGACGGTCGGCGGCCGCCACGAGCGCTCGCGACTCGAAGCGGCGACCCGGAACGTCCTGACCGGTCTCGGCTTCGAGGACCTGCTGAACTTCCATATGACGAGCGAGGCCGAGGTCTACGACCGAATGAACGTCGAGGCCGGCGGCGACTACCTCGGCGGCGGCGACCCGGTTCAGATCACCGAGCCCTACAGCGAGGACTACGAGATCCTCCGGCCGTGGGCGTTGCCGTCGCTCGTGATGGTCCTAGAGAACAACACGCACCGCGCGTATCCGCAGGACCTCGCGGAGGTCGGCCTCGTGGGCGAGCGCGACGACGACGTGAACACCCGCGTTCGCGAGCGTCGCCACGTCGCCGGCGTGCTCGCGCGTCACGACGCCACCTACGAGGACGCGAAAGCGCGCCTACAGGCGATCTGCCGGGACTTCGACGTCGACCTCGAAACGCCGCCGACCGAGCACCCCTCGTTCATCGACGGGCGCGTCGCGGAAGTCGCGATCGACGGCGAGACCGTCGGTGTCGTCGGCGAACTCCATCCCTCGGTCCTCGTCGAGCACGATCTCGAACTGCCCGTCGCCGCTTTCGAGTTCGATTTGGACGCGCTGGGCGACGAGTAACCGAACCCCTCGCTTTCTCTTGGAGTCCGGGTAATCGAGTGACTTAACACGCCGCCCGCCGGTATTTTCGCCCGAGAATGCCGAGCGGAGAATACGACCCCGAAACCGTCGAGCAGAAGTGGCAAGAGCGGTGGGTCGACGACGAGACCTACGCGTACGAGGGAAGCGCGGCCGACCCCGACACCGCCTTCTCGATCGACTCCCCGCCGCCGACGGTATCCGGGAGCCTGCACTGGGGCCACGTCTACGGCTTCACGCTGCAGGACTTCGTCGCTCGGTTCAACCGAATGAGAGGGAAGGACGTCTACTTCCCGTTCGGCTACGACGACAACGGCATCGCCTCCGAGCGCCTCGCGGAGGACGAACTCGACGTCCGCCACCAGGACTACGAGCGCCGCGAGTTCCAGCGGATGACGCGGGAGGTCTGCCAGCGCTACGAGGCGGAGTTCACCGAGAAGATGCAGAGCCTCGGCATCTCGATCGACTGGAACCAGACGTATCAGACGATCTCCCCCGAAGTCAAGCGGACCTCACAGCTCTCCTTCATCGACCTCTACGAGCGGGGCCGCGAGTACCGCCAGCGCGCGCCGGCGATCTGGTGTCCCGAGTGCGAGACGGCGATCTCGCAGGTCGAAACCGAGGACGACGAGCAGCCGAGTCACTTCCACGATATCGCCTTCGAGGTCGTCGGCAGCGCGGATGACGACGAGACAGAGACGTTCACGATTTCGACGACGCGACCGGAACTGCTCCCCGCCTGCGTCGCCGTCTTCGTCCACCCCGACGACGACGAGAACCAGTATCTCGTCGGCGAGGAAGCGAAGATCCCGCTGTTCGATCAGGAGGTCCCGATCATCGCGGACGAGCGGGTCGATATGGAGACCGGCTCCGGCGTCGTGATGTGCTGTACGTTCGGCGACCAGACCGACATCGAGTGGTACCAAGCGCACGATCTCGACCTCCGGATCGCCATCGACGAGTCGGGCACGCTGACCGACGTCGCCGGCGAGTACGAGGGGCTGTCCTCCGAGGCGGCCCGCGAGGCCATTGTCGACGACCTCGACGACGCGGGCGCGCTCTTGGACCGGCGGTCGATCACCCACACGGTCAACGTCCACGAGCGCTGCGGGACGAGCGTCGAGTTCCTCGTGAAGGACCAGTGGTACATCGAACTGCTCGACAAGCGCGAGGAGTACCTGCAGGCCGGCCGCGATATGGACTGGTTCCCCGAGAAGATGTTCACCCGCTACAAGAACTGGATCGAGGGGCTTCAGTGGGACTGGGCCATCTCCCGGCAGCGCTCCTCGGGCATCCCGTTCCCGGTGTGGTACTGCGCCGACTGCGAGCACGTCGTCCTCGCGGAGAAGGCCGACCTCCCGGTCGATCCCCTCAGCGACGAGCCGCCGATCGATGCCTGTCCCGAGTGCGGCCACGACGAGTTCGAGCCCGAGAACGACGTCTTCGACACGTGGGCGACCTCTTCGCTCACGCCGCTGATCAACGCGGGCTGGGACTGGGACGAAGATTCGGGATTCACCTTCGAGAACCCCGAACTCTACCAGTTCGACCTCCGCCCGCAGGGCCACGACATCATCTCCTTCTGGCTGTTCCACACCGTCGTCAAGTGCTACGAGCACACCGGCGAGGTGCCGTTCGACAGCGTGATGATCAACGGGATGGTGCTCGATGAGAACCGAGAGAAGATGTCGAAGTCGAAGGGCAACGTCGTCTCGCCGGACGAGGTCGTCTCGAAGTTCCCCGTCGACGCCGCGCGCTACTGGGCGGCGGGATCGGCCGTCGGCGACGACCTTCCCTACTCCGAGAAGGGCCTTCGCGCGGGCGAGAAACTCCTGCGGAAGCTCTGGAACGCCTCGAAACTCGTCGAGGGCCTGACCGAGGACGCGCCCGCGCAGTTCGACCACGATGACCTCACCCAACTGGACCGCTGGCTGCTCGCGGAGTTGGATCAGGAGATCGAGCGCGTCACCGACTTATTCGAGAGCCGCGAGTTCTCGAAGGCCCGCGACGGGCTTCGAGGGTTCTTCTGGCACACGTTCTGCGACGACTACCTCGAAATCGCCAAGCAGCGCGTCCGCGAGAACGACGGCGACGAATCGGCGGCGTACACGCTCGACGTCGCGCACCGGCGCTTTCTCAAACTGTTCTCGCCGATTCTCGCGCACGCGACCGAAGAGCTCTGGGACGATATGCACGAGGCAAGCGAGAGCATTCACCGCAGCGGCTGGCCCGAGCCGCTCGGCGTCGACGCCGACGTCGAGGCCGGCGAGACGGCGATGGCGGTCGTCGGCGCGCTTCGGAAGTACAAGAGCGACGAGCAGCTGTCGATGAACGCCGAACTCGACCACGTCGAGGTCTGGGGCGATATCTCAGGATTCGAGGCCGACATCTCGGGCGTGATGCACGTCCGCGAGCTCGACACCCTCGATGAACGCCCCGCGATCGAATCGGTCGTCACCGGCGTCGACCTCGATTACTCGCTGGTCGGCCCCGAGTTCGGCAGTCGGGTCTCAGAAATCGAGGCCGCGCTCGCGGAGGGCGACTACGAGACGGCGGATGGGAAACTCCACGTCGCGGGCGTCGAACTGGAGCCGGAGATGTTCGAGATCGAAGAGGAGCGACAGTACGTCGGCGCGGGCGAGATGCTCGAAGCGAGCGATGCGGTCGTGATCGTCCACCGCGACGACTGAGTTCGACGCTCGTCTACTCGTCCACTGTTTTTCTGCGGCCGTGCTACAGATCTGCGCCGACCGCGTCCTCGACGCTCTCGAAGCCGTCTTCTTCGAGCAACTCGAGGAGGCCTTCGTTGATGTCGCGCGCGAGCGTCGGCCCCTCGTAGACGAGGCCGGTGTACAGTTGCACGAGGCTCGCGCCCGCACGGATCTTCGCGTACGCGCCCGCAGCGTCTGAGACGCCGCCGACGCCGACGACGGGGACGTCGGTCCGCTCGGCGACGAATCGGACCATCTCGGTCGCGCGCGCTTCGATCGGTTTCCCGGAGAGACCGCCCGTTTCCGCGCGATTCGGGCTTTTGAGACCAGAGGGTCGATCGGTCGTCGTGTTCGTCGCGATGACGCCGTCGAGGTCGAAGTCGTCGACGACGGCGAGGGCGTCCTCGATCGCGGGTCCCGGGAGGTCGGGTGAGAGCTTCACGAGCAGGGGCGACGCGCCAGCGTCGACGAGTTCGCCGAGGATCGCCTCCAAGGCGTCGCGGTTCTGGAGCTCGCGCATCCCCTCGCTGTTGGGACAGGAGACGTTGACCGCGAGGTAGTCGGCGACGGTGCCGGACGACGTCCGGCAGGCCGCCGAGCCTTGCTCGGCAACGTCTGCGACGCGCTCGTAGGTGTAGCGGTAGTCTTCGGGCGCGTCGTCGGCGTCGGTCGCCTCCGAGAGCGCGACGTTGACGCCGACGGGGATTCCCGGATCGGGGCTCGTCCTGAGGCGTTCGCCGACCGCCTCTGCGCCCTCGTTGTTGAGTCCCATCCGGTTGACGATGGCGCGGTCCTCGACCAGCCGGAACATCCGCGGGCGGGGGTTCCCGGGCTGGGCGCGTGCGGTGACGCCGCCGACCTCGACGTGGCCGAAGCCGAGCGCACCGAGGATCGCGGGAAGTTCGGCGTTCTTGTCGAATCCGGCGGCGACGCCGACGGGGTTCGAGAAGGACTGACCGAAGGCCTCGACGGCGAGTCTGTCGTCGTCGACGACGAGTCGGTCGCGAAGGCGATCCTCGATCGCCGTGTGTTGGATCGCGTTCAGCCCGCGGTGGACCGCGCCGTGTGCGGTCTCGGCGGGCAGAGAGAACAAGAGCGGTCGTATCGTGCGGTAGGCCGTACGCATCACGGTTCGCTCTCGGATGGGGCGTGGCTCGTCCGGCGGATCGGTGCCGATCGGTCGGTTCCTCGGATCATCGGGTGCTCAGAAGTCGTGTTCGACCGCGTCTGGGTCCGCCTTCTGGATGATGATCTTGCCGTCTCGGACCCGGACGAACACCTCGTCGCCGATTTCCATTCCGGCCACGGCGAGTTCGTCTTCGTGGAGGTTGACGTGTACGTTGTGGTACTCGCCATCTTCGTCTTTCGCGCCACTCGGGCTGAGCTTCTTTTTCCGAACCATCGGAGCTGTCTAGGCGATGCTTCGCCACAGCACATACATAAGTGTTGTTTACGCTTTGCTTCGATTCGCCCCGAAACGGTGATGTTGGCTCGGTTCGACGGCAAAATTCGCACTCGAAGCCCCCAGACAGGCGGTGAAAATGCTCCCTCAGCGGCGTGACGCTCGTCTCACGCGCCCGGCGCGAAGCGTGTCCGACCCGGCGACTCGGCTCGCGACCCCGCCGCTGCAATCGATTTTTGCCGATATATTTATGCCAGACTATGTGCATCGTTGCCATAGAGGTACATATCGATGGTACGAGAGGACGGCAAACGGAACTTCGTGATGCTCGAGGACGGAGAGAAGACCAAACAGTTCACCGGCCGGATGCCGCGGCAGGCCGCACTCAAAGCGGCCCGCCGGCTCGAAGGATACGAGTCCTACGAGTCAGAGGACGAGGCGAAGGCGGAGCCGACCGAGATACGCCTGCTCGAACGGGGAACCGATCGCGTGCACGTGTACGAGGCGTGGGCGTGGCGCGACACCGCTCCGAACGACAAGCCCGGCTGGATGCAACAGAACGAGGTGTCCGAAGTCACGAGAGGAAACGTCGCGAAGCAGGGCATCGAACACATCGATAAATAACTCTCACCGCGCGCGAGGCGTCCGCCCGCCGTTCGAATAGAGGTTCGCTTCTCATCTGTATCACCGTTCGCTCTCTGATCCGTCCCGTCGGACCGATCCGACATCACTTTCCCCGTACCCGGACGACGTACGTTCGCGCGGTTACTACCCGACCAGACCCGACGCGACACGCGAGGGATGACGTGTCGGCCTCCGGCCGCGCGATACCTATTCGTTATCGGGAGTATCGTAACTGTCCATAGATTCTCGTCGGACGGTCCGGCGAGGATTCTCTGAGGATTTCCGATACTCCCTATGTACGCTACCGTAGTCACAACTGTTGTCAGCGCCTGTCGATCGTCGAGGTGCTTTTGTTACCGCTCGGTGTGAAATCGCATAACGTAGCGGGGACGGTTCGACGGTCTTTTATGTTACCCCGGCATTCGTAGAAATACGCGGAAACCCACTCGGGTCGCCCCGGGCGGGATCTACGACGGAACGTCTCGAACCCCCGTCAACCCTCGTCCCGGTCTCGGGCCGAGGGTGATACGACGGGCTTAAGTGTTCGAGTCGGTTTCGGATGAATGCGAACGACACACCGCGACTGGGTGCGGTTCAACCCCGTGCCCGATCGGACACGTCGACTTCGGTCGACAAGCATCGCGGATCGGAGCCTTTATGGCTCTATCCGACGTATGCTTATGTCCGCAAGAGATGAGGATTCCACCCCTGCGGTCCGCCGTACAGATGGGATCTGATGTTAGCCTTGGTGGTTCGGTGACACCTGTCTGGTGTTCACTGAACCACTGAACGGACCACGCAATGATATTTGGTGATCTCCTCTCTTCACGGAGAGGAAATCCCGCCACACCCCCCTCCCTTCGGGGAGGGACCCATTCCGGTTGATCCTGCCGGAGGCCATTGCTATCGGAGTCCGATTTAGCCATGCTAGTCGCACGAGTTCACACTCGTGGCGGAAAGCTCAGTAACACGTGGCCAATCTACCCTACAGACGCGAATAACCTCGGGAAACTGAGGCTAATTCGTGATAGAACTCTCCTGTTTGAACACCGAGAGTGACAAA